>NZ_JBSFVB010000002.1:0-134582 GCF_053592115.1 Streptomyces sp. NPDC002788
CACAAGCCGCCACCGGCATCGTGCGCCGCCAGGGACTCGAACCCCGGACCCGCTGATTAAGAGTCAGCTGCTCTAACCAACTGAGCTAGCGGCGCGCGCTGACGGCGTAACTCTACAGGACCTCCCGGGGTGCTCCGGACCACCGGCCCTGCCCCGGGCGGTCCTCCCCAAGGCCCCGGCGTACATCATTCGGACCGTCAGCATGCGCGCACGGAAGACAGTTGCGAAACTGGCCACGCGCGCCCGGACGTGCACGGGCACCGCATTTTCCGCCGGAAGTGTGAGGGGAATCGCATGGAGTCTCCGGTATTCGAGGAATTCGACCCCGCGAGCGACTGCGACTGCCCCGGCTGTCTCCACTGGCGCCGCGTCCTGCCGCATTCCCGGGCCGGCCGCAGCGCCGCCCATCCGGCCGCGCACCGGGCTTCCGCTCTGGCCGCCGTGGCCTCCGCCGCACTCGGCGCGAGCCATGCCGTACCCGCCGCGGCCGCCCCGCACGCACCCGTCCGGCCCGGCGTTCCCGCAGGTGAGGAGCATGACACCCCACAGGGCGGGAAGGCCCCGCTGCACGGCCCCGGCGGGCGACCGGCCCAGCCGTCCACCACCGGCAAGCCCACCGCCATCACCCGTACGGAGATCATCGACCGGGCCAAGAGCTGGGTCGCCGTGAAGGTGCCGTACAGCATGACCGCGTACTGGTCCGACGGATACCGGCAGGACTGCTCCAGCTATGTCTCGATGGCCTGGCAGCTGCCCGGAAACGAATGGACCGGCGGCCTCGCCCAGTACGGGGAGCGGATTTCCAAGGAGGAACTCCAGTCGGGCGACATTCTGCTGTTCCACAATGTGTCCGACCCCGAGAAGGGCTCGCACGTCGTCATTTTCGGCGGCTGGACGGACGACACGCAAAGCTACTACGTCGCCTACGAGCAGACCCGCCCGCACACCCGCCGGCAGTCCACCCCGTACGCCTACCGGAGCGACTCCGACCGGTTCGTGCCCTACCGCTACCGCGGCGTCACGCCCGAGGAGCACGCTCCGGAGCCGGACGGAGGGGAGCCGGGCGCCCCGGCCGCGACGCCCTATCCGGGGGCGGCGTATTTCGGCCCCGGCGCGAACAACAGGTACGTGACGCTGCTCGGCCGCATGCTCGTCGCCCGCGGCGCGGGGGGCTCCTACGCCTCGGGCCCGGGGCCGCGCTGGACGGACGCCGACCGGCACGCGACCCGGGCGTTCCAGCGTGCCCAGGGCTGGACGGGCGCGGATGCCGACGGGCTGCCCGGTCCGCGCACCTGGGACCTGCTGGTCACGGGCAGCGGCAAGGACGTGAAGGACGGGGCGGTGGGGACGCCGCCCGCCTCGCACGGCGTCCCGGGCTACCCCGGGCGGGCGATGTTCCGCCCTGGCGCGAGCAACACGTACGTCACCCGACTCGGGAAGCAGCTCGTTCGGAAGGGGTTCGGCAGGTTCTACCGGGTCGGGCCGGGGCCGCGCTGGGGGGAGGCGGACCGGCGGGCGGTCGAGGCCTTCCAACGCACCCAGGGCTGGCGGGGTGGAGCGGCGGACGGCTACCCGGGTCCGGAGACCTGGCGGCGGCTCTTCTCGTAGGCCCTGCCGAAGGGCCCTGAACCCCGGCCGGGCCTCGCCGACGGGCCCCGAGCGGGGGTCACCGTTGTGACGCATCTGGCGCGGAGGCTGGAGGCACGCGTGAGTACGACCACTTCCCACACGTCCGGGCCCGACGACGGACCGGCCGAGGGGCCGGTCCGGCCCGCCCGGCTCATCCAGAACGAGGCCACCACCGAGATCCCCGTCCATCTGCTCTTCCGCGACGACCCCCACCCGGGGCCGGTACCGCTGAAGCCCGCGGTCGTGGGCCGCAGACAGGGCACTGGGGAACAGCCCCGCCTCCGTCGCCCGGCCGCCGTGCCGCCGCGCCCGGTGCCGCAGGTCGACCCCGACCTGGTGGAACGGCCCGCGCGGGTGCTGCCCGGCGCGGCCGGTGCGCTGGCCGGGGCGTGCGGGGCGGCCGGGTGCGCGGTCACCTCCTGGTGGGCCGGGGTGCTGCCGTCGCTCGTTCAGGAGGCGCTGCGGCTGCCAGCCCAGGCCGGGGCCGGGCTCGGTCCGGTGCAGTGGGCGGCGTACGCGGCAGCCGGCGCGCTCGGCCTGTTCGGGTTCGGCGGACTGGCCCGGGGCCGCACCGGGCGGGCCTGGGTGCTGGATCTGTTCGGCCGCTACCGGGGGACCGTACGGCGCTCCGGCCTGCTGTGGATCAATCCGCTGCTGCTGCGCCGCCGGGTGGACGTGCGGCTGCGGCACTGGCGCAGCGAGCCGGTGCCCGCGGCGGACGCGAACGGGGTCGCGGTGTGCGTGGTCGTCCTGGTGGTCTGGCGGGTGCGGGACACCGCCCGGGCCACGCTGGGTGTGGAGGATCACGAGGTCTATCTGCGCGCGTGCGTCGAGGCGGCACTGGTGCGGGTGCCGGTCGAGACGCCGGGCGGGGCGAAGGGGGCCGGGGACGCGGCGGCGGAGGCGCTGACCCGGCTGGTGGGGGCGGACGCGGCCCCGGTCGGCCTGGAGGTGTTCTCGGTGCAGCCGCTCCGCGTGGAGTACGCCCCCGAGGTCGCCGCAGCGATGCACCGCCGTCGGATCGCGGCGCTGGACGCCCAGCACCGGGCGAGCGTGCTCACCTCGGTCGTGGACTCGGTGGAGGACACGGTGACCCGGCTGACCACGCGGGGGCTGGTCGAACTCGACGACTACGAGCGGAAGGTACTGGTGAAGGACCTGACGGTGGCGTTCTGCGCGGGCCGGGGAGACACAGCTCCGTGATGTGCGACGGGCAGCGCCCGACCGAGTGTCGGCGATGGCCTCGGAGTCGCCGGATTCCGACACCGAGGCCTCGAACACGCGGAAGGGCCCCTCGCTCCCACGAGAGGCCCTTCACCGGTGCGCCGCCAGGGACTCGAACCCCGGACCCGCTGATTAAGAGTCAGCTGCTCTAACCAACTGAGCTAGCGGCGCATGACCCTCGCCTGCCGCTGGAAGTGTGTTCCGCGGCGGGCGACGCAGAAAATAATACCTGTTCCCCAAGGGTGCTTCGGACCACCACCCGGTGGTCCTAGATCGCCATGGAGAGCAGGACCGGTGCGGCGTTGCGATTGAGGGCGTCCGCGGCCTGGCGCAGGCGGTGGGCGTGCTCCACCGGGAGGGACAGGGCCAGGCAGCCGACGGAGGAGCCGGCCGTGATGGGGACGGCCGCGCAGACCGTGCCGACCGCGTACTCCTGGAGGTCCAGGACGGGCACGGTGGGCGGCTGGGCCTCCAGCCGGGAGAGCAGCAGCCGGTCGCTGGTGATGGTGCGGGAGGTGAGGCGGGCCATCTTGTGCCGGGCGAGGTGGTCGCGGCGGCCCGCGTGGTCGAGCTGGGTGAGCAGGCTCTTGCCGATGGCGGTGGCGTGGGCCGAGGCGCGGAAGTCGACCCACTCGTTGACCTTGGGGGTGGCCGGGCTGTCCGCGTACTGGGTGATGCTGATCTCGCCGTCGACGTAGCGGCTCATGTAGACGGCGGCGCCGACCGAGTCGCGCAGCCGGTCGAGGGTGTGCTGGAGCTTGTCGCGCAGGGCCTGCTCGCGGTGGCGGGCGGAGCCGAGGCGGGCCAGGCTCTCGCCCGTGACGTAGGCGTCGTCGGCGATCTGCTCGACGTAGCCCTCGCGGCGCAGCATGCGCAGGAGCGTGGTCAGCCGCTCCGGTCCGATGCCGGTGTGCCGGACGAGTTCGGTGTCGGTGACGCCCGAGTTGTTCCGGGCCACCGCCTCCAGGACGCGCAGGGCTTCCTGGGCCGAGTGGTACGGGGTCGTCGGCTCGTGCTTCAGCGCCACGGTGGTCTCCCCCTGCGCTTGCTGTAGGGCCGTGATCAGGTCAGTGAACCTGTTCCAGGTTAACCGGCAATGGGCGTGCGGGGAGCGGGGGTTGGCAAGATTCCCGGGCACCCGAACTGGGGAAATGGCACTCTGGTGTCAGGAGCATGCCCCAGTCTTCGGGTTCCGGTTCCTGCCTGCTCACGGTGGTCACAGCACTGCGCTGAGGAACTCTCGTGTGCGGTCCTTCTCCGGCTCGCTGAAGATCTTCTCCGGCGGGCCCGACTCGATGATCCGGCCCGAGTCGAACATCAGCACCTGGTCGGAGATGTCCCGGGCGAAATTCATCTCGTGGGTCACACACAGCATCGTGATGTCGGTGGAGCGTGCGATGTCCCTGAGCACGTCCAGCACGCCCGCCACCAACTCCGGGTCGAGCGCGGACGTCACCTCGTCCAGGAGCAGCACCTGCGGGCGCATCGCCAGGGCCCGGGCGATCGCCACCCGCTGCTGCTGGCCGCCGGACAGCTGCGCCGGGTGCTTGTCGAGGTGGTCGGTCAGCCCGACCAGCTCCAGCAGCTCACGGGCCCGCTCCTCGGCGGCGTCCTTCGACATGCCGAGGACCGTGACCGGCGCCTCGGTGATGTTTCGCAGGACCGTCATGTTCGGGAACAGGTTGAACTGCTGGAACACCATCCCGATCTTCTTGCGGACCTCTCGCACCTGCTTGTCGGGCGCCGGGAACAGCCGCTCCCCGTCCACGGTGATCGTGCCCTCGTCGGGCTTGGTCAGCGTCATCAGCAGCCGCAGGATCGTGGTCTTGCCGGATCCGGACGGCCCGATCAGCGTGACGTGCTTGCCGGCGTCCACGGAGAAGTCCAGGTGATCCAGGACCGTGTGGTCGCCGAACCGCTTGGTCACCTGCTCCAGACGGATCAGCTCGCCGGTGCTCCTGGCGGGGTTCTTCTCGGGGTTGGGAAGAGTGTCAGTGGACAAGGCGTCGCTCCAGGGCTCGCAGGAGAAGGGAGGCCAGGTAGGAAATGACGATGAAGGCCACACCGATCAAGGTGACGGGCTCGGTGAACCGGAAACTCTCCTGCGCGAACAGCCGCGCCTCGCCGAGCATCTCCAGCACCGTGATCGCCATCAGGATCGGCGTGTCCTTGAGCATCGCGATGACGTAGTTGCCGAGCGCCGGGACGACCCGGCGGATCGCCTGCGGCAGGATCACGGCCGTCCAGGTCCGGCGCAGCGGCAGGTTCAGCGCCGTCGCCGCCTCCCACTGGCCGACCGGCACGGCCTCGATACCGGCGCGGTAGACCTGCATGGTGTACGTCGAGTAGTGCAGACCGATGCCGATGACACCGGTGGTCAGCGCCGAGAAGGCCACGCCCCACTCGGGCAGCACGTAGAACAGGAAGAACAGCTGCACCAGCAACGGGGTGTTGCGGACGAACTCCGTGACGGCCCCGACCGGCCAGCGCACCCACCGCGCCGGCACCCGCATCAGCAGCGCCCACACCAGGCCCAGTGCGAACGAGATCAGCGAGCCGAGCACCAGCGCCTGCAGGGTGACCAGCAGGCCGTCCCAGAAGTGCGGCATGAAGTCGGAGACCGCGCTCCAGTCCCAGTTCATCGGACCGCCTCCACCACGACCGGCTCAGGCGCCCGCATCTTGCGGTCGGGCTTCTTCCCGACCCCGGCCTTGAGCTTCTTCTCCAGCCCGCGCATGCCCCGGGTGAGCAGGAAGGCGATCACGAAGTAGATGAGCAGGACGTACGTGTAGATGTCCGCGCTCTCCTGGAGTGCCAGGCGCACCAGGTTGCCGCTGAACGCCAGGTCGCCCATGCCGATGATCGACACCAGGGCGGTGCCCTTGAGCAGTTCGATGAGCAGGTTGGAGAAGGGCGGGATCATCTCCGGCACCGCCTGCGGCAGCAGGACCAGCCGCATCCGCTGCCAGGGCGTGAAGCTGAGCGCGATCCCGCCCTCCTTCTGCGCCGGGTCGACCGCGTTCAGCGCGCCGCGCACGATCTCGGAGCCGTACGCCCCGTAGGTCAGACCGAGCGCCAGCGTGGCCGCCCACATCGGCACCAGCTGCCAGCCGAAGGTGATCGGCAGCACGAAGAACACCCAGAAGATCATGATCAGCGCCGAGGTCCCGCGGAACACCTCGGTGTAGAAGCCCGCGAGGAAGCGGACGATCCACAGCCGGTGGGTGCGCGCGATGCCCACGACGAAGGACACCGCCGTGGCCAGCAGCGTGCTGAGGACGAGCAGCTGGATCGTGACCCAGACGCCCTTGAGTACCAGTTCCCACAGTCCCGAGGTCATCCGCCGCACAGCTCCTTCGCGGTCAGATCCGTCATCTCGGCCTTGGTGAAACCGAAGGGCTTCAGGATGCGGAACAGCTCGCCGCTCCTCTTGAGCTCGCGCAGCTCCACGTTGAAGGCATCGCGCAGGTTCGTCTCGGTCCGCCGGAAGGCGAAGGCGCCTCCGTCGACGTGCGGTTCGCCGTCCACGAGCGGCGCGAACGGCTCGGTCGACTCCGCCTTGGCCGACTTCTTCACCACCTCACGGGTGGTCAGCGCCGTACCGGCGAACACGTCCACGCGCCCCGCCTCGACCGCGTTCAGGCCCGCGACCTGGTCCGGGACGATGAGGATGTCGCTCTCCTTGTACCCCGCCTCGACGGCGTACTGGATCTCGGCGTAGCCGGTCCCGGTGGCGAACTTCGCCTTCTTCTCGACGACGTCCTTGTAGCTGCGCAGCCCCTTCGGGTTGCCCTTGCGGACGATGAAAGCGTCGAGCATCTGGTAGTCCGGGTCGGAGAAGATGACCTGCTCACAGCGCTCGGGGTTGACGTACATCCCGGCGGCCACGACGTCGAACTGCTGGGAGTTCAGGCCCGGGATGAGAGAGCCGAACTCGGTCGGCACGGGCTGCACCCGGTCGACGCCGAGACGCTTGAAGATCACCTTGGCCAGTTCCGGTGCCTCTCCGGTCAGCTCGCCGTTCTTGTCGATGAAGCCGAAAGGGATCTCGCCGGCTATGCCGAGGCGGACCACGCCCGCCGCCCGGAGCCGGTCGAGCAGGTCACCGCCCTTGATGTCCGAGGCGGTGGCGACCCGGCTGCACCCGGCGGCGCCCAGCGCGCCGAGCGCCGCTACCCCCGCGAGCAGCGACCGGCGTGCGGGCCCGGATCCGGGCCGGGGTATCGGTTCGGGACTTCTCATGGGGCTTCTCAGTGGTGGAGCCATGGGCGCGCGGCTACCCGACCGCATCCGAATCATGCCGGTCTTTTCAAGCCCCGCACGTATCGCGTGCGCCCTTGACCGCAGGCGCGGCGGGCACTCCCATGGAGGGCATGGCTGATCGCTACATCGAAGTCTCGCTGGTCAAGCGCGACGTGACCTGCACGGCAAGGCTGCTGGACGACCGCGCGCCGATCACCTGCGCGGCCGTCTGGGATGCCCTGCCGCTGGCCGGTGACGTCTACCACGCGAAGTACGCACGCAACGAGATCTACGCCCTTTTCCCGCCCTTCGCCGCAACCGAGCCGCCACTGGAGAACCCGACCGTCACCCCCATTCCTGGCGACCTGTGCTATTTCGCCTTCGCCGGGGCGGAGTTGGGGACGAAGGCGTACGGCTACGACCGCGAGGTCCGCGCCGGGACCACGCTCGTCGACCTGGCCCTGTTCTACGAGCGCAACAACCTGCTGCTGAACGGCGATGTCGGCTGGGTCCCCGGCATCGTCTGGGGCCAGGTCGTCGACGGCCTGGAGAACATGGCCGAGGCGTGCAACGACCTGTGGAGGTCGGGAGCGGCGGGGGAGACGCTCAGCTTCCGGAGGGCGTGAACCGGCCGGCTGACGCCACCCCGGCCTCGTACAGCGCGTGAGCCGCCCGCAGCACCAGATCGTCCCGGTGCCGGGCGGCCACGAGCTGCAGACCGATCGGCAGCCCGTCCCCGTCGGTGCCGACCGGCACGCTCGCCGCGGGCTGCTGCGTCATGTTGAAGGGGTAGGTGAACGGGGTCCAGCCCGTCCATCGCCGGTGGCCGGATCCCTTCGGCACCTCGGCGCCCGCCTCGAACGCCGTGATGGGCACGGTCGGCGTGACGAGCAGGTCGCAGGCGTCGTGGAAGCGGCCCATCCGGCGGCCCAGGTCCATCCGGACGTCCACCGCGGCCAGATAGTCCAGCGCCGAGTAGCGGGCCCCCCGCGCGCAGATCTCCCGCAGGCCCGGGTCCAGCAACTCCCGCTGGTGCGGGCCCAGATGCTGGGTCACCCGGGCGGCCCCGCTGAACCACAGGGTGTGGAAGGCCTCCACCGGGTCGGTGAGGTCCGGGTCGGTCTCCGTGACGTACGCGCCGAGCTCCGCCAGCCGTTCCACGGCCTTGCGCACCGCCCTCGCGACCGCCGGCTGCACCGCCACCTGCCCGCCCAGCGACGGTGAGTACGCCACCCGCAGCCCGCGCACCCCGCCGGCCAGGCCCTCCGCGTACGCTCCGGGCGGCGGGGCGAGCGCCGACCAGTCGCGCGAGTCCGGACGGCCGATGACGTCCATCAGCAGCGCCGCGTCCGCAGCGTCCCGGGTCATCGGCCCGACGTGCGCCAAAGTGCCGAAGGCGCTCGCCGGGTACAGCGGCACCCGCCCGTAGGTCGGTTTCAGCGCGAAGATCCCGCAGAACGACGCCGGGATCCGCACACTGCCGCCGCCGTCCGTGCCCAGCGACAGCGGCCCCGCGCCGAGCGCCACGGCCGCCGCGCTGCCGCCGCTCGACCCGCCCGCGGTGCGCGAGTGGTCGTACGGATTGCGGGTCACACCGCTGAGCGGTGAGTCCGTCACGCCCTTCCAGCCGTACTCGGGCGTCGTCGTCTTGCCGATGAAGACCGCCCCGTGCTCCCGCAGCCGGGCCACGGACGGGGCGTCCTCGTCCCAGCGCCCCGCCGGATCCACCGCCTTCGACCCGCGCAGGGTCGGCGCCCCGCGCAGCAGCAGGATGTCCTTCACGGTGACCGGCACCCCGTCCAGCAGCCCCTGTGGCTCACCGCGCCGCCAGCGCTCCTCCGATTCCCGGGCCCGCTCCAGCGCGTCCTCGGCGGTCAGCCGGACGAAGGCGTTCACCTCCGGCTGGATCGCCCCGGCCCGCTCCAGCGCAGCCCGGGTCGCCTCCACGGGACTCCACTCGCCCTTGCGGTATCCCTCGAGCAGTCCTACGGCGGTCAGCTCGGTGAGCTCGGTCATCCACCCTCCCAGGAACGTCAGTGTCCGGGTACGTACCCGCGCTGCTTGTCGACCACGTTCTTCAGCGGCTCGCCGGCTGCCCACCGTTCGTACAGATCCACGAACTGGGCGCCGAGTTCGTCGCGCCAGCCGACGATGTCACCGCTCATGTGCGGGGACACGATCAGGCCCCGGGCCTGCCACAACGGGCTGTCGGGGGTCAGGGGCTCGGACTCGAAGACGTCCAGGGCGGCGCCCGCGATCAAGTGCTTGGCCAGGGCCTCGGCGAGCGCGTCCTCCACGACCAACTGGCCGCGTCCGACGTTGACGAACCGGGCGGACGGCTGCATCACGCCGAAGCGGCGGGCGTCGAACATGCCGTGCGTCTGATCGGTGAGCGGCGCCGCCGCGATCACCCAGTCGGCGCGCGCCAGCAGCCGGTCCAGGTCCTCCGGGCCGTGCACGCCGGCGCGCGGGGCGCGCCCGACGAGCGCCGGCGTGATGTCGAGCGCGCCCAGCGTGCGGGCGATCGCCCGGCCGATCGGCCCGGTGCCGACCACGACGGCCCGGCTCCCGGCGACCTTGTGCGACTCGCGGTGCCGCCAGGTCCGCTCCCGTTGCAGCTCCAGCGTGCGCGGCAGGTCCTTGGCCATCGCCAGCACGAGCGCGGCGACGTACTCGGCGATGGGCTGGTCGAAGATGCCGCGCGCGTTCGTCACCACCGTGTCGGAGGCGGCGAGTTCCGGGCACATCAGATGGTCCACACCGGCGCTCGCCGTGTGCACCCAGCGTGGCCGTGGGCCCTCGCCGGGCCAGGCGTCCCGCACGGCGCGCGAGGTGAAATCCCACACCAGCAGTACGTCCGCGCGCGGGAGGCGTGCGGCGAGACCTGCCGCGTCGGTGTGTTCGATACGGGCGTGGCCGGTGAGGCGGCCGAGGCGGGGGAGAGGCTCGGCGTCCAGGACGAGCAGGGTGGGGGTGGGCATGAGCAGCCGTTTCTCCAGCCGTGCGGCGGGGGCGGCCTGCCTTCGGGAGGCGGCCGGTGACGACGAGTTAACACGGTGTTGACCAAGGAATGATCCGGACGGATTGACCACGCTCGCACCCGAACCTACCGTCGTCAACACGGGCGTTCCCACGATCCGTTGCACACTCGTTGCCCAGTGTGAGGCCGGTGCCCTGCCATGGACGTCTCATTTCTCGGCGGGCCCAGCCCGCAGCGCGGGGTCGGCGTTGTCGCCCCCTTCGACTTCGCACTCGACCGCGAGCTGTGGCGCTGGGTGCCGGACGAGGTCTCCCTGCACATGACACGAACACCGTTCGTGCCGGTCGAGGTCAGCCTCGATCTCGCCCGCATGGTCAGCGAACACCAGACGCTGGGCGAGGCGGTCCGCACGCTCAACGCGATCGCCCCGGAGGTCATCGCCTACGCCTGTACGTCGGGCAGCTTCGTCGGCGGCGTCATGGGCGAACGCGCGATGTGCGAGGCGATGAGCCGGGCGGGCGCCGTACCGGCGATCACCACCTCGGGCGCCCTGCTGGAAGCCCTGGTGGAACTGGACGTACGGCGGGTGGCGCTGGTCACGCCGTACACGGTGTCGGTGACGCAGTCGCTGGAGGCCTATGTGGCCCAGGCGGGCGTCACGATCTCCGGCTGCGCCTTCATGGGCCTGACCCGGCACATCTGGAAGGTCCCCTACCGGGAGGTCGTGGACATGGCGCGGCAAGCCGTACGCGACGACGCCGACGCCCTGTTCATCAGCTGCACCAACCTGCCCACCTACGACGTCATCCCCCAACTGGAGGCCGAGCTGCGCATCCCGGTGATCTCGGCCAACCAAGTGACGATGTGGGCGGCGCTGCGCCGACTGGGTACCCGTGCGGTGGGACCGTATCAAGCGCTGATCAATCCGGAAGCCCGGGCTGGTCTCGGATCGCCGGGGGCGAACCACGGTCCCGTCGTGCCGGAAAAAGAGCAGCAGCAGGAAGGCTGGACATGACAGCACTGGGATTCCTCTACCCGGGCCACTCCGCCGAGGACGACTATCCACGCATCGAGCAGTTGCTGGGCAGCGACATCCGGGTGGACCTGGTGCACACCGACATCGGTGAGGACGCGCACCGGGTGGACGCGCTGCTCGAGATGGGCTCGGCCGGACGGCTGGCGGAGGGCGTCCAGGAACTGCGGCACGCCGGTGCGGACGCCGTGGTGTGGGCCTGCACGAGCGGCAGCTTCGTCTACGGCTGGGAGGGCGCGCAGGAGCAGGTCCGCGCGCTGGCCCAGACGGCCGGCATGCCCGCCTCCTCGACGTCCTTCGCCTTCGTGCACGCCGTACGGGAACTGGGCGTGCGGCGGGTCGCGATCGGTGCGACGTACCCGGAGGACGTGGCCGGCCTCTTCGCCGCGTTCCTCCGCTCGGACGGTGTCGAGGTCGTCTCGGTCAACAGCTCCGGCATCATCACGGCCGCCGAGGTCGGCACGTGGGGCGAGGCCGAACTCCTCGCCCTGGCCCGGAACTCCGACCACCCCGACGCCGAAGCACTCCTCCTCCCCGACACGGCCCTCCACACGGCGGCCCACATCCCGGCCCTGGAGAAGGAGATCGGCAAGCCGGTCCTCACCGCCAACCAGGTCACGGTCTGGGAGGCCCTCCGCCTGGCGGACCGGCGGGTGAACGCGCCGGAACTCGGGGCGCTGTTCACGCGGGAGCCGATCGTCCAGGCGTGAGGCCGGGTTGGTCGTCGCCGCCTGCGGCAGCTGCCGCAGGCGGCGAGGGCCGGCCTGCGACCGATCGCACCGGGGTGAGCCCTCGGTTCGGCATTCGCCCGGTCCTCGCGCGACGCCACCGAGGCACGCGCAGCACCACACAGGAGACGAGGGCGACGGAGAAGGCCACGACGCCGACGGCCCGGCCGAGCCGCCCACCAGGGGTGCCACACGGGTCCCGCACGGCCTCGACCGGAATCGTGCCCGACGGCCCCTGCGAACGCTCCTTTGAGGCAGGTGGCAGCATCGGGCCACCCGCTACGCCGGGGCGCGCTGCCCGACTCCCGCTTCATGGTGCTCCGACCCTCCCGTACGGAACCTGCCGACACAAACTGACCCGCGAACCGCACAAACCGGCCTGCCCTGCCCTCGAACGCTCCTTCCACGCGGGCCGGAATCGGTCCCACCTCTTAATCGGTGCGTATCAGGGCGGACTCGGGCAGAACGGCCGCCGAGACGTGAGGAGTCCTCAACTCCGCCGTACCGCACGGCCCTTCACTTGACCGAAAGCGCGTTCCCCTCCAGGCGTCCACCCCGGGCACACTGGCCACGTCCGCAGTCATTCGTGCCCCCGCACCCCTGTGAAGGACGGTCCCCGATGGCCGAACCGGACCTGCCCAGATCCGAGGCAAGCGCTGTCCGAGTCACCGGGCGTCTCCTCTGCTGGAGCCTCGCCGCTGCCATGATCACCGCCGCCGTGGACGCCGTCCTCGATCCGCAGGCCGGCTGGTGGGCTGCGGCGTGGTCGTTGCCGTGGTGGCTCTTCGGCGCGACCGCCCTCGTGTGGGGCGCCCTGCGGGCCCGCGAGAAGGCCGACCGCCGGCCTCCGCACGACACGTTGCGGAGCGACTGGGAGCAAGCCGCCTGACACCGTCGGCACTGCCGCCCGCCCGCCTGCGGGAATGACCGGGGACGGTCCCCTGTTGGAGCCGGAACGACAGCACACGGCCCACAGCAGGAGGCACCCCACCGTGGCGGCAGACGAGATACGCGGCGCAGCGCGGGGCAGCGCCCCCGTCCCCCTCTCCGTACTGGACCTGGTCACCGTGGGGGCCGGCCGTACCGCCTCCGACGCGCTGCGCACCAGCGTCGACCTGGCCCGGCTCGCGGAGAGGCGTGGCTTCCACCGGTACTGGGTCGCCGAGCACCACTCCATGCCGGGCGTGGCCTCGTCGTCCCCGGCCGTGATCCTTGCCCACCTCGCCGCCCACACCGACCGCATCCGCCTCGGCTCGGGCGGTGTGATGCTGCCCAACCACGCCCCGCTGGTGATCGCCGAGCAGTTCGGGACGCTGGAGGCCCTGGCCCCGGGCCGGGTCGACCTCGGCCTCGGTCGCGCCCCCGGCACGGACGGGGCCACGGCCGCGGCTCTTCGCCGCACGGACCGGCTCCGCGAGGGCGCCGACGACTTCCCGCAGCAGCTGGCCGAGCTGACCCGCTTCCTCGACGACGACTTCCCCGAGGGGCACCCCTACCGCCGCATCCACGCCGTACCGGGCCCCATCCAGGCCACGTCCCCGGGCGGCGTGCAGTCCCCGCACCGGCCCCCGGTCTGGCTGCTCGGGTCGTCCGGCTTCAGTGCCCGTCTGGCGGGGGAGCTCGGGCTGCCGTTCGCCTTCGCCCACCACTTCTCGGCACAGAACACCATCCCGGCCCTCGACCTGTACCGCGAGTCCTTCCAGCCGTCCGCCGTGCTGGAGGAGCCCTACGCCCTCATCGGCGTCTCCGCGTTCGCCGCCGAGGAGGAGAGGGAGGCCCGCAGGCAGGTCCTGGCCGCCGCCCTCAGCATGGTCCGGCTGCGCACCGGCCGCCCCGGCCTCGTGCCCACCCCGCAGGAGGCCGAGGCCCACGAGTTCAGCCCCGTGGAGCGCGATTTCGTCGACTCCTGGAGCGCCAACGTCATCCACGGCACCCCGGACGAAGTCCGCTCGGGCCTGGACGACCTGCGCAAGCGCACCGGCGCCGACGAGTTGATGATCACGGCCAACGGGCACGGCGGAGACCTCCGCGTGCGGTCCTACGAACTCATCGCCGACGCCTACGGCTTGCCGACGCCCGCCTCCGCCTGAACACCCGGCGTCCCCAGCAGCTCGGAGATACGATCCGGCGGGACCGGACGGGAGTAGAGCCAGCCCTGTCCGGTGTCGCAGCCGATGCTGCGCAGCCGGGTCGCCTGTGCCGATGTCTCCACGCATTCGGCCGTGACGGTCAGTCCGAGCCGGTGGGCGAGCTGGATCATCGCCTCGACGACGACCTCGTCGGCCGGGTTCGCCCGGGCGGCCGCCTCCCGGTCGTCGTACTGGAACCCCCGCACGAACGATCCGTCCAGCTTCAGCACCGACACCGGCAGCCGGCTCAGGTACGCGAGATTCGAGTAGCCGGTGCCGAAGTCGTCGATGGCGATGCGGACGCCCATGTCGCTGAGGGCCTTCAGGGTCTGCAGCGGACGGCCGGCCGAGCCCATCACCGCCGACTCCGTCAGCTCCAGCTGGAGCAGGTGCGGCGCGAGTCCCGTCTCGGCCAGGGTCTCCGCCACGTCCGCCACCAGGTCGGAGTCCCAGATCTGGCGCACCGCCACGTTCACGCTGACGAAGATCGGCGGCTCGTCGGGGTGGTCCAGCTGCCAGCGGCGGGCCTGCCGGCAGGCCGTGCGCAGCACCCAGCGGCCCAGCGGGACGATCGAACCGTCCTCCTCCGCGAGCCCGATGAACCGGTTCGGCGTCAGTACGCCGAACTGGGGATGGTTCCAGCGGATGAGCGCCTCGACCCCGTGCAACCGGTCGTCCTCCATGCCCACCAGCGGCTGGTACTCCAGCCGGAACTCGCCCCGGTCGATGGCCGGGCGGAGCGTGGAGGCGAGGGCCTGGCGGGTCATGCGGTGGGCGTTGCGCTCCGGGTCGAACAGCGTCCAGCGTGCCTTGCCGTCGGCCTTCGCCCAGTACAGCGTCGTGTCCGCCGCCTGCATCAGGGCGGTGGGGGTCGTCCCGGCCGCGTGCCGTTCGACGACGCCGATCGACGCCGAGACCGACAACCGCTGCCCGGAGATGTCGAACGGGTCCTGGACCGCCCGCAGTGCCGACTCGGCCAGCTCGGCCAGTTGCTCGGTGCCCGTGGAGTCCTCGACGAGCAGCGCGAACTCGTCGCCGCCGAGCCGGGCCACCAGCGGGGTGCTGGTCCGGGAGTGGCCGGCCTCGTCCGCGCAGCGCGTGAGCCGCTCGGCGACGGCGGCCAGCAGCCGGTCGCCCACGCGGTGGCCGAGGGTGTCGTTGATGGCCTTGAAGCCGTCCAGGTCCAGGCAGCACAGCCCGATCCGGCCCGTGCCGCTCCGCTCGTACGACTCCGCCTCCAGCGCCGCCGACAGGCGTTCGAAGAACAGCGTGCGGTTGGGCAGCCGGGTCACCGGGTCGTGCATCTGCAAGTGCCGTAGCCGGGCCTGGAGTTCACGGCGGGCGCTGATGTCGGCGACGGACAGCAGCACGCCCTCGTCCTCGGCGGGCAGCGGGGCGACCGTCACCTGCACCCACAGCGAGTGCCCGTCGGGATGCTTCAGGCGGCGCGTGCAGCGCAGCCGGGACCGCCGGCCGCGCAGCACCTCGCGGTAGGCGTGCCAGGTGCGGGCGTCGGAGGTGAGGTCGACCAGGTCCGCGGCCACCGACCCGGCGAGCTGGTCGGGGCTGCCGCCCAGCAGCGCGGCCAGCGCGTCGTTGGCGCTGACGACCGAGCCCTCGCGGTCGACCACGGCCATGGCGAGCGGGGCGGCCGTGAAGACGGCGCGGTAGGGCGGCCGGGACGGGGGCTCGGGACAGGGAGACGTGTCGATCTCACTCTCTGTGACGGCCGGCCGGTCGAGGTCTGCCGCGGGCGCCGGCCCTTCGGAGGTTCCGCTCACCGCTCGCTCCCGCATGTACTCGATCTTGTCCGTGCAGGAAAGGTCAGGAAAGTGTGCCGATCATAGAGGCTGGCCCCAGGGCCTTCCAGCCGGTGTCCAGTGTTCCGGACCGGCCCGCCCTTCTGCCAGATCGTTTCTGCTCGCCCTTGTACGGCTTCTTCAGGCCCCCGACCAGTTGTGACGTTCCGTGAGTGCTTCGCGGTGGTCGGTATCCGGGATTTTTCGGCCCCTTCACCCAACTGGTGCAGGCAAACAGGGCGCAGTACGACAAATCGCCACAGGCTGGGTGCGGTGTCCCGCGAACCGTACCCGGAGGTACCCGTGCCGCGTCCGTTTCCGCGCGCCCGACTGCGCAGCACCGCGGCCGTGTTCACCACCATGTCGGCGCTCGCCGCGACCTCCCTCGGCACCGGTCCCTCGCTCGCCGAGGCCGACTCGGCCTCGCCGTGTGCCCTGACCCGCACCGAGGCCCACCACTCGGAGGGCCTGGACACCTGGAACGCCGCCTATCCGCGCCCGTCCCGGCCTCTGGACGCGGTCATGGTGTTCCTGTCCTTCCCGGACGCCCACCCGCTGACCACTCCGCAGGAGCTGACCGCCGACCACTTCCCGGCGACCACCCGCTTCTTCGAACGCGCCTCCTACGGCCGCTTCACCCTGCGCCCGCACCCGCTCGGGCGCTGGATCCAGATGCCGCAGCCGTCCACGGCCTACGACATACAGCGTGACTGGAGCCCCGAGCGCCGGGCCGCGTATCTGCGTGACGCGCTCGCCGTGACCGATCCGCAGGTCGACTTCGCCCGCTACGACGTCGTGTACTTCGTGGCCGACCCGGACGCGCCCGGCGTGGACTCCGATGCCACCAAGGTGGTGAACCTGACGACTCCGCTGCGGGCCGACGGCACGGACCTGCGCCGGATCGTCACGGTGTTCGAGCAGCACCCGCCGGACCGGCTCGTCCTCGCGCATGAGACCGGGCACGTGTTCGACCTGCCCGACCTGTACCACCGACCCGTGGACGGCAAGGGCGACTGGGACACGCACGTCGGCGACTGGGACCTGATGGGCAGCCAGTTCGGACTCGCACCCGACCTGTTCGCCTGGCACAAGTGGAAGCTGGGCTGGCTGGATGCGCGGCAGGTGCGGTGCGTGCAGGACGCCGCGCCCGCCCGGCTGACCCTGGAGCCGCTGGCGGCGGGGCCCGGAGCGGCGACGGCCGGGACCGCGGGTGCGCAGGCCTTCGGGCTCGGGCGGGGCACCAAGCTCGCGGTGGTGCGGACGGGGCCCGACAGCGTGCTCGCCATCGAGGCGCGCGGGCCGGTGGGCAACGACGCGGCCGCCTGCCGGACGGGAGTGCTCGTGTACCGGGTGCGGGGCGGGGCGCAGTCCGGGGGCGGGCCCATCGAGGTGATCGACGCCCATCCGCGCACCGAGGCGTGCTGGGAGGACTCCGTCTACCCACCCCTCGCGGACGCGCCGATCGCCCTGGGGGAGAGCTTCACGGTCCCGGGGGAGGACGTGCGGGTCGAGGCGGAGGGGCGTACGGCTTCGGGGGCCTGGACGGTGAAGATCGTCGTGGGTCACTGAAGGGGCGCTGCGACGCCGAGTGGAGGGGTGCCCACCGCGCGGCAAAGCCGCGCAGAAACGACGATGGCGGCTCGCGTTCGCGTTGTCCGCGAACACAAGCCGCCACCGGCATCGTGCGCCGCCAGGGACTCGAACCCCGGACCCGCTGATTAAGAGTCAGCTGCTCTAACCAACTGAGCTAGCGGCGCCTGCTGACGTCGTAGACCTTAGCACCCTGCTCGGCGGGAGGAAAAATCGAAATCCGCACGGCCGAGCGGGCTGCCCGCACGGCCGCCCAGAGCAGCACCTCGGGGCCGGGCAGCCAGGGCTGACGGGTGTCGGGGGCGACCAGCCAGCGGGAGCCGGAGCGTGCGGGAGCTGTGGCCTCGGCGGGGGCCGGTGAGGCGTTGTCCGCGGGGGCCGGGACCGTCACGGCGTCGCCGGTGCCGTGGCAGAGGAGCGGGGGGACGGCTGCGGTGCGGCGGGTCTCCGTTGCGTCGTGAGGGCGGGTGCCCCACTCCTCCCAGTCCAGCAGCGCCGGCAGCCGCTGGGCCGTGCCCGGAGCGGCGAACAGCAGCATCCGGCCCCGGAACTCCGCGACCGGCCCCGAACCGGGGCCGTCGTCCCACAGCCGGTCGAGCATCCGCCGCCCGAACATCGCGGGCGCGCTGACCACGTCGAAGACCGCCCCGCAGGGCAGCACGACCGGCGCGTCCGGCCGCTCCTCCCAGAGGGCGAGCGTGCTTCGCGGATACGTTCCTGCCGAGGCGAGCCAGGCAGCCCCGTCCGGGGTGACATCAAAGGCGTTCCGTGCGCTGCTCATGGCATTCAGGTGTACCGGCCGTGAGCGGACGCTTCCAGAGGGTTGCGGGAAATCGGGACAGGAGGGAGGGGGAGGGGGTATCTTGCCCGCCTGGCATATGCCATGGAGGTCGCACGGGCGGGTTGCCCGACCTCACGGGGGGTCGCCTGCCCCCTGGCCCTCGCCGCCCCGCATCAGGTCCCGCCCGAACTCGACCATCTTCTTGGCGTAGTCCTCGGTCCACTCGGCCCGCTCGGCGATGTCCGCCGTCGTCAGCCGGTCGAACCGCCGTGGATCGGCCAGCTGCGCCGCCGCCATCGCCTGAAACTCCACCGCCCGGTCCGCCGCGGCCCGGAACGCCAGCGTCAGCTCCGTCGCCCGTGCCAGCAGCGCCCGGGGGTCGTCGATCGACTCGAGGTCGAAGAAATGCTCAGGGTCGGAGGCCGCCTCCGCGGGCTCGAAGAGCAGGGGCGCGGGGCGTAGCCGCGGTTCGTTCCGACGCGGCGTTGGCTCCGCCATGTCTTCTCCTCCTCGTACGTCGCGCATGACCCGCCCGGTGGATCGGGCCACCGTCCATTGTCTCGCGGGCGCGCAAGGGGGCATCGCGGTGGTGGGTACGGCCACGAGCCCCCCGGCGTTCGTCATGGCTGCGGGACAGGTGAGGTTCCGGCCAGACGCGCGAGCACGGTGTCTGTGACCGTGCCGCTCACGGTCGCCACACCACCCGGTGCTCCGACAGATGCGCCAGCACCGCGTGATTCGCCTCCCAGCCGTCCGGAAACTTCACCACCGTCCCCAGCTGCACCGGCTCCGTCGACGGATAGTCGTCCAGCAGGTCGGTCACCCCCGCGCGGCAGACCACGATGCAGGCGTGCCGGTGGCGGGAGGCCAGGACGCAGAGGCGGCCGGTCTCCAGGTGGAAGGCCGTGGCGTCCGGGCGGCCGGAGAGGGGGTGCAGGACCACCGTGACGTCGTACTCGCGGCCCTGCAGCCGGTTCGCCGTGTCCACGACCACCTCGGTGACGCCGAGGTCGGCCAGGGCCGCTCGGACCGCCGCCGCCTGGTCCCGGTGTGCCGTGCCCACGGCGATCCGGTCGGCGGTGAGGGGGGAGGGGGCCGGTGAGCGTTCCGAGGTCGCCGCGCCGCCGCGGTCCAGCAGGCGGCGCACGACCGTCGCCACCGCCCGTACCGCCTCCGGGTCCGTGCGCGGAGTGTGCCGGGCGGGCAGCTCCAGCAGGCCCCAGCCCGACGCGGCCGCCTCGTCGATCACCCGGTCGGGGCCCGAGCCGTCCGACGGCACGGCGAAGGCCAGGGCGCGGTCGCCGTGGCTCGTGCCGCTGCGGAACGGGGTGAACGGGTAGAAGGCGTCCGAGACCAGAGGCGCGGCCGAGGCCGGGAGCCGCCAGGAGACCGGCAGGCGGTGCTGGGGCAGGTCCGGGTTGTGCGCGAGCAGGGTCGTCACCGCCGAGGCCGACGGGTCGTGGGTGAGCCCCGCCCACTGCTCGCTGCCCACGATCGCGAAGGGGTCCAGCTGCCCCGGGTCGCCCACGAACAGCGCCCGCTCGAACAACCCGGCCACCGCCAGCAGCGCGTCCGAGCGCATCTGGTACGCCTCGTCTACGATCGCGTGCCGCCACGGCTCGTCGACCTTCACATGCCCCCACTTCGCCGCCGTGGAGATCACCACGGCCAGCCCGGCGAGGTCGGCCGCCCTGGCCGACTTGCGGACGTTGTGCAGGTCGTCGAGCGCCTTGTCGTACGGGTCGGCGTCACTGCTGTGCAGCCGGCCCACCGGCAGTTCGGGGTTCTTCTCGGCGAGCCGCAGGACCAGGTCGTCGACCTGGGCGTTGGTCTGCGCGACCACCATCAACGGGTGGCCCGCCTCGGCCAGTTCGAGCGCCGCGCGGACCACCAGCGTGGACTTGCCCGCGCCGGGCGGGGAATCCACGACGACACCGCGCGCGGTGCCGTGCAGCGTGTCGTGGAGGATCGCGCCGGTGGCCTGCGTGGCGGCGGCCGAGGGGTCGAACACCGTGGTCACAGCACATCCTCCTCGGTCACCGGGTCGGCCGCCTCCAGGGTCGCCTCGCCCGGCGGGCCACCGTGCGTCCACGGCGTCTGCTCCGGGTCGGGCAGCTTCGCGCCGCCCCGCTGCTCGTGCTCGAAGAGCGTGAAGCAGACCCGGTCGCCCTTCTCGGGCAAGGAGCCCGGCTCGGGCTCCTTGCCGCGGCCCATCTTGTCGAGGATCCGCAGCACCACGTACGCGCCGTCCTCCTCGACGGCGACGAACTCCGCCGACTGCGGCTTCCCGCCCAGCGACCGGTACACCTTCGTCCGCTCCCCCAGATGCGGCCGGTCGTCCGTGCGGACCGTGACCAGGGGGCGCGGGCTGGGCCGCTTGCCCTCGCTGTACGCCATCACGACATCGGTGACCTCACCCGCGAACGCCTCCCCGGACAGCCGCCGGCCCGCCATGACCAGCGGGTCGTCCAGGGCCTCCTGCGCCTCCAACCGGGCCTGTTCACGCTCGCGCGTGGCCAGCTTGCCGGCCGCGGTGACCGCGTCGTCGCGGCGCGGCTGTGGCGGCTCGCCGGCCAGCACCCGGTCGCGGTGGCCGGTGAACGACCAGCGGTCGCGCGTCCACCGCTCCTCGACGTGCGCCCCCTCGGGCAGCTCCCGCAGCAGGTCCAGGCCCCGCCAGACCGCGTCCCAGGTGGGCCGGGTGCGGCTGAGCACCAGGTCGCGGATCTCCCGCTCGGCGGCGGTCAGCGCCCCGAACCGGTCGTCGGCCTCCAGGCCGTCCGCGGCGGCGGCCAGGGCCGTGCGGGCGCGGTCGTAGCGCTCGATGGCCGGGGCGAGCAGCTTGTTGTCGAAGGCCGGGTCGGTGGCCGGACCGGCTGGGGGGCACGTCAGCTGGCCCTTCGCGTCCCGCTCCAGCTCGGCCCGCGACGCGGCCTCGGCCCCGGTGACGCCCTCGGGCGGTTCGATCCAGGCGAGCAGCGCCCCCAGGTGCTGGTCCTCCAGGGTGGACTGCCCGGTCGCCCAGTGCCGGCCGAGGACGTCGGTCATCGCCAGCAGCAGGGAGGAGCCGGGCACCCGGGCGCGCTCCCCGAAGTGCGTCAGCCACCGCCCGAGCAACGGCACCCGCGGCGGTGCCGGGTACGGGGCCTCAGGCTCCTGCTCCGCCGTGCGTCGGAAGCGCGTGGAACGCCCGAGCAGCCGCACCAGGTCGATGCCCGCCCGGCTCGGCACGATCAGCTGCGGCGCGTCCGCGCACAGATCGACCTCGACCTTGACCCGCTTGCCGGTCTCCGGGTCGGCCTCGGTGCGCTCGGCGGCCTCCACGGCCTCGGCGAACGCCTCGACGTAGGGCAGGACCTCGTCGGCCAGTGCGGCCAGGAACGCGAACCGCAGGTCGCGGTCGCGGGGCTGCGGGACGACCAGCAGGCGCGGCGCGTCCCGGTCGGTGCCGACCAGCGCGCCCAGCGGGGCGCCGGCCTCACCGGCGGTGGTGAGCGGCACGAACACCAGCGGGCGGTCGCCGAGGTGCCGGTGCCGGACGGTGGCGGCCGGCTGGGCGCGGCCCGTGCTGACGGCTTCGAGGCGGGCCAGGGTGGAGATCAGCGACACGCCGCCTCCAGTGCCTCGGCGCGCAGGGCCGCCGCCCGCCGCAGGGCCGCCACCGCCGGGTCGCCGGGGTCGCCCGCCTCACCGCGGGCCGCCGCCAGGACGTCCGCGACCGTCGTCAGACCGCCGAGCTCCGCCCGCACCGGACGCCCGAGCGAGGTCACCGCGCCCGACTCGCGGGACCGGGCCCGGCAGTGGAAGGCCAGCTCGCACGCCGACAGGCACTCGGGCGCGTATGCCGCCGGGACGGACTCGACGGCCGCCGTCAGCTCCTCGGCGGGCAGGTCGGGCGAGAAGCACGTGCCCTCGGGGAGGGCGTCGGCGATGTCCTCGACGCGGGCCAGCCGGGCCAGTTGGCGAGCTGTCACCGCGCGCTGCTTGCGGATGTCGACGGCGGAGGCGGCCGGCAGGTTGGAGAAGTCCCTGGGGCAGACGAGCAGGATCCGGTGCCGCACGCGCGGAGCGGGATCCAGACGCGCGGCGACCTCCTCCAGGGCCAGCACGTACACCGCCGCCTGCCGGGCCGCGGCCCCGACCTTCGCCGGGTCCGCCGAACCGTCCAGCAGCGGGAAGGACTTGATCTCCACCACCGTCCAGCTGCCGTCCGGGTGCACCACGACCGCGTCCGGCTCCAGGAACGCGGGGGAGCCCGCCACGTCCAGAGCGAGCATCGGATGGGCGAGCAGCGTCCACTCACCCGGGTGCGCGACGGCCTCCCGCAGCTCGAGCGCCGTACGGGCCGTACGCCCCTGGTGGCCGGTCGCCGTCAGGTCGGGCACGCGCGCGTCGGCGGGCGGTTCGGCGCAGCGGTCGAGCTTCTCGTGCACCAGCCGCAGCAGCTCCGCGCCGCCGTCGGCCTTGACCCGCGCCTCGAACGCGTTGCCCCGCGTGAGCGCGAACTGCGACTGCCCGAAGGCCGACGGCGAACCCAGCGCGTCCGCCAGCGCCGCCTTGTCCACCCCGGCGCCGTCGAGGATCGCGCGCCGCGCACAACCGGGGTTGGCGGCCAGCGCCGCAAGAGCGCGCGCGTCCAGTGCCTTCGCGGGTACGTCGGGGCCGCGCAGCTCAGCGAGCTGCTGCCGGAGCGCCGTCCCCCGCGTCCTGGGGGGAGGCACTCGGCTCGGCTCCCGCTCCGAACCGCGACTCGCGCTGCCGTGGAATTCGCTCACCCGCGGAAGTCTGGCATCCGGCACTGACAATCGGGGAACCCGCGGCGGAGGAGTCCGCCGCGACCGGTGCGACGAGCGGCACGAACCGAGCCTTCACCCGGTCCGCCGTCCGCATCACGACCGGCGCCAGCAGCAGCCCGGCACCCATGACGGCCGCGCCCGCGGCCGCGTCGAGGAAGTAGTGGTTGGCGGTGCCCAGCACCACGATCGTGGTGATCAGGGGATAGGCGACACCGGCCGCCTTCGCCAGGCGCGTACCGCCGTGGCGCCACAGCATCACTCCGCACCACAGGGCCCAGCCCACGTGCAGACTCGGCATCGCCGCGTACTGGTTGGTCATGCCGCCCAGGCCGCGCGGCGCGCTCGCCTCGCCGCCCCACCAGCCGTACGAGCTGTAGTGCGCCATCGTGTCCACGAAGCCGTGGCTCGCGTCGAGGAGCCGGGGCGGGCAGGTCGGCAGGAGTGTGAAGCCGATCAGGCCGATGAAGGTGGACGTCATCAGCCAGGTGCGCGCGGCGCGGTAGCGCACGGTCCGGGAACGGAAGAGCCACACCAGGATCGCGGGCGTCACCAGGTAGTGCAGCGACGCGTACCAGAAGTCGGCGGGTATGCCTATCCAGGGTTCGCGGGTGAAGAGACGGTTCAGCGGATGCTCGGCGTTGAGGAACAGCGCCTTCTCCACGCGCAGGATCGCCAGACCGTGGTCGACCGCACTGGAGACGTCGCCGCGGGCGAGGAGCCGGCCCGCCGAGTAGCACGCGTACACCAGAAGGATCAGCGGCAGCTCGGTCCACCAGCGCAGTTTGGGCGAGGGGACCGCCTCGTTGCCCGGTGTCTCGGTGTGCGGCATCCGATCGCCCTCCCCCTCGGTCATCACGCGTAGCCCGGTCGGCCGTGCCACTTTACGGCGTGGGTGCCCGCCCCGGGGGCGCCCTCCGGACCACAAAGACGCTGAGATCGCCCCCCGGGTTGCCCGCGACCAGGGTGCGCGATGATGGAGGAGTTCCGCTTGCGTTTCACTTCCGGAAAGGTGCCCCATGGCTGCGCGCATCCTGCTGGCCCGACACGGACAGACCGAGTGGTCCCTGTCCGGCAAGCACACGGGCAGGACCGACGTGCCGCTGCTGGAGGAGGGCAGGCGCGGCGCCAAGCTGCTCGGCGAGCGCCTGCACCGGGCGCCGTACGACGGGCTGCCCGGCGTGGAGGTGCGCACCAGCCCGCTGGCACGCGCGCGTGAGACCTGCGAACTGGCCGGCTTCGGCGAACGCGCGCGTACCTGGGACGCGCTGCTGGAGTGGGACTACGGGGCGTACGAGGGCATGACCCCGGCGGACATCCAGGCCGTCCGGCCCGGCTGGCTGATCTGGCGCGACGGTGTCCCGGAGGGGGAGTCGCTCGCCGAGGTGACGGCCCGGGCGGACGAGGTGGTCTCCTGGGCGCGCTCCGAGGACCGGGACGTCCTGGTCTTCGCCCACGGGCACATCCTGCGGTCCATCGGGGCGCGCTGGCTGGGCCTGCCGATCGACTTCGCGGCACGGATACGGCTGAACCCGACGTCGTTGTCGGTCCTGGGGTGGGCGTACGGGGAGCCGGCGATCGAGAGCTGGAACGACCTGGGGCACCTGGTCTAGGACGTTCGCGGCGAAGAGGGCGAAGAGGCGTGCCGGTCCAGGAACGCCGACACCCCCGAAGCCCTCCGATGCGGCAGCAGCACCCGCGCCGTGGCGGCCAGCATCGTCTGGACGCGGGACGACTGGACCTCCTCCAGCAGATCCAGCACCCGCATCCCCGCCACCGCCGCCTCGTCCGGCCGGCCGCCCCGCGCGAGGTCGTCCGCCAGTTCCGCCGTGTACAGCGCGATGTTGCGCGTGAAGTGCGGATCCTGCAGCTCCGCCGCCCGGCGCGCGTGCCGGGCCGCCCGGGGCCAGTCGCCGAGCGTGGACCAGCACTGCGCCTCCAGGCCCTCCAGTTCGGCCTCCCCGTAGAAACTCATCCACTCGGGGTCGGAGTCCGAGGGGCCGCGTTCGAAGAGGGTCTGGGCCCGGGTCAACGCCTGTTCGCAGCCGACGCGGTCGGCGAGGCCCGCCCAGCCGCCCGCCTCGCGCAGCGCGAGCAGTGACATCAGCCGGGCGGAGCCCACGGGCCGGGCGACGCGCTGTGCTGCCTGGGCCGCCCGGACCGCCTCGCGCGGCCGGCCCGTGTCGCGTGCGAGGAACGCCGTGTTGCAGAAGGCGTGCGCCTCCAGGCCCGGGTCGCCGGTCATCCGGGCGGTCGCCAGGGCCTCGGCGTAGTGGGAGCGGGCGTCGTCGAAGCGGCCCGAGTCGTGGGCCAGCCAGCCCACGGAGATGGCCAGTTCACCGGCGCCCGAGTACAGGCGGTCCGCGGTCGCCTGCCGGGTCGTGCCGGCGTCCAGCAGGGCGTAGGCGGCGCGCAGCGGGGCGGCGGCGCGGCGATAGAGGCCGTCGGCCCCGTGCCGGTCGTCGAGCAGCCGGATCCGGCGGACGGCTTCTTCCAGAGCACCCGCGTCACTCGCCCCGGCGCGGCGCACGGGGCGCTGTGCCGCCGCGGCGTCGAGGGCGAGGCCGGCAGGCCCCAGCGAGGCGGCGGCCACCGTGGCGCCCCCGCTGGTCATGAATGCGCGACGCAGCACGTCGCTCTCCTCGTAGGTGTCGTGCGGGTGGTACGGGTCGTACGGGTTCCGCGTTGCATACGGCTCGCACGCCCTGCTGGGGTCACTCGTGGCGTTCGCCGGGTTCGTGGTGCGCGTCAGGGGCGCGTCCTCGGTGTCGCGCGCCCGGCGTCCGCGTACCGATGAGCGGGGTGCGAAGCCCAGGTCGGTGAGCGTGCGGCCTGGGAACATATGCAAGAACACCCGTTCGTACGCGTAGTTGGGGCAGCGGATCTCGCCCGCCTCGACCCGGCCGATGTACCGCGCGTCACAGCTGACCTGTTCGCCGATCTCGAGGCCGGCCCGGCGGATCGCCGCGGCGAACTCGGCCGGCGAGAGCTGTCCGCGCAGGTGCCGGAAGGCGAGGTTCGGCCGTGCCGGCCGATCGGGTTGAGACGGGGTCAGCGTTGACGACGCCATGGCCGGGTCCTCTCGTGCGAACCGTCGAACCATGCCGGAACCCGGGGCGGCTCGGGCGTGTTGTCCGTACGGCTGCCCTGTGTCCGGCGGGCAAGAACGTACCTGCTGTGTCGGAGTCCTCACGCTGGGTTTGGCTACAAACCGGATATGTCATCCGTGATCTGCCATGAAGTGCCATCCTTTGTGACTGACTTTCGCCGTAGCCGTTGACGGTCCGCCGCGTTGAATTCGGTGGACCGGGAGGACGCCCCCGTCTCCCGACCGCTCGTCCGAACAGGGGTTTTCGTGGTGGAGGCCGGGATGGATACCAGCCGGATCAACGATCCTCGTACGCCGCCGGGCAGACCGGCGGCCGGTTGCGAAGTGGTGACGGTGCCGGCGCGGCAGGGGTTGGAGGCGGTCGACATCCTGCGGCGCGGACCCGGGGAAGCCGTCGGACCGGTGCTGCACGACGACGGGGGCGACACGCTCGGCTTCCTCGTCCCGCCCGGCACGGCAGCCGCGTGGGACGTGCCCGGGAGCACATGCACGCGGACCGACGGCAGTGGACCGACCCTGGCGCCCGAACCTCCGGTGGAGGGCTCCGACTGGCTGCTGCCGCCCGGGGAGGCGGACCTCGCGACGGACCCGGCCGTACTGCGCAAGGCCCTGGGCGAGGCGGCCCGGACGATCCGGGCGGCGGACGGTTGCCGCTGAGACCCGGGGCTTCGGTGCCGGGCGGGGCGAGCGTGCGCCGTGACCGACGGTCCACCAGCGCGGCGGCCTCCGGTGCCGGGGGAGCGTACGTCCTGTTTAACAGCCCACCCCGATAATGAGCTCATGGGAAAGTCCAGGAGCGGGCGGCGCGGGCAGGCCGGTGCGGAGGCCGTCGTCGAGAGCGTCGACGGAGGGCTCGCCGAGCTGATCCCCGACCGCGAGCGGGCCCGGGCCTGGACCCTGGTGATCGACGGAGCCCCGCAGTCGCACGTCGACCTGGACGATCCGGCGTACCTGTCCTTCGAGTACCAGCGCCGGCTCGGGCACGTGATCGACCTCGTGGCCCCGCCGGGCCGGCCCGTGCACGCCGTGCACCTCGGCGGCGGCGCCCTCACCCTCGCCCGCTACGTCGCCGCCAGCCGGCCCCGCTCCACCCAGCAGGTCGTCGAACGGGACGCGGCCCTGGTCCGACTGGTCCGCCGTGAACTGCCGTTGGCGGCGAACGCGCGCATCCGGGTGCGGTCCGCCGACGCCCGAGCAGGACTCGCCAAGGTGCCGGACGGCTGGGCCGACCTCGTCATCACCGATGTGTTCAGCGGGGCCCGGACACCGGCCCACCTGACCTCGACCGAGTTCCTCGACGATGTCCGCAGGGCCCTCAAACCCGGCGGTGTCTACGCCGCCAACCTCGCCGACGGGCCGCCGCTCGCCCACCTGCGCGGCCAGATCGCCACCGCGGCCGTCCGTTTCGAGCAGCTCGCGCTGGTCGCCGACCCGACGGTGCTGCGCGGCAAGCGCTTCGGGAACGCCGTCCTGGTCGCCTCCGACCACCCGCTGCCCGTCGCCGAACTGACCCGCCGCGCCGCCTGCGACCCGCACCCCGGCCGGGTCGAGCACGGCAGGACGCTCACCGACTTCACCGGCGGGGCGCTACCCGTGACGGACAACGCGGCGATGGCCTCACCCGCACCGCCCGCGTCGGTCTTCAGGTGACCTTGCCGGCGGGCTGACCGTCCCGGCACGCGGCAGGTCCCGATCTCCACGCGCGGCGGCCCGTCGTGCCAAGGGCGGAACACCCACATCAGGCCCGCGCCCGAGGAGAACTCCACCCGGATCCACGACTCCGTCTTCGACACCTGCGTCGACCAGCCGGCGCCGGGAGCGGCGGAGACGGGGGCGGCGGAGGCCTCCCCGAGGGAGAGGACCACCCGGCCGCCCTCGGTGCCGGAGGTCACCCGACGGCGTGGGCACGGCCCGGGCGGTTCTCGCAGCGGTCGGGGTCGCTGGTCCTCGGCTCGGGAAACGACGGCTCGACCGGACTCGGCCCGGCAGCGTGCGCAAGCTCGCGGAGTCGACCGGCGGGCCGCTTCGGCTCCTCGGTGTTCGGCGGAACCGAGGTCTCCGGATCCGGCCGGCCGGCCGGCCGGGCGGGCGCCCGTGGGCTGGGGGCACCGGCGGATGAGGCGCCCGCGGCCCGGCAGGCCGGCCACTGTATACAACCGCTCCCGCCGATCACCGCTGTGGGTCGCCCTCACGGGTCGGTCACGTTTCGACAAATGAAGCCTACGACTCTTGACGCATGACCTGACATACGGCTGTCATTGCGCCACCGTGTTCGGTCAAGTTGATTTCTGGTCGATTACGACTGGACTTCACGTCACACCCTCCTGGCCGAACCCTGCCCTCAGGAGCCGTTCATGCACGACCTCTCCCTCTCCGGACTCTCCTCCTCCGCTCCCGGCCGCCGCACCGTGTTGCGCGGCATGGGTGGCGCGGCCCTGCTCGGCGCCGGCATACCCCTGCTGAGCGCCTGCGGCGGCAGCGGCTCGGCCGCCGACCCGAAGACGGTCAGCCTCGGCTCCAACGCGTCCGACGCCGTGCCGAAGAAGGCGTTCGCCGAGATCTACGCCGCCTTCACGAAGAAGTCCGGCATCAAGGTCGACGTGAACACCAAGGACCACAACACGTTCCAGGAGCAGATCAACTCCTACCTCCAGGGCACCCCCGACGACGTGTTCACCTGGTTCGCCGGCTACCGCATGCAGTTCTTCGCGTCGAAGAAGCTCGCCACCCCCATCGACGACGTGTGGCAGAAGATCGGCTCCGGCTTCCCCGACGCGATGAAGAAGCTCAGCAAGGGCGAGGACGGCAAGTACTACTTCGTGCCGCTGTACACGTACCCGTGGGCGGTCTTCTACCGCAAGAGCGTCTTCGCCCAGCACGGCTACAAGGTCCCCACCACCTGGGACGACTTCGTCGCCCTGTGCAAGCAGATGAAGAAGGACGGGCTGGTCCCGATCGCGTTCGGCGACAAGGACGCCTGGCCCGCGATGGGCACCTTCGACCAGATCAACTTCCGCACCAACGGCTACGACTTCCACGTCGAGCTGATGGCGGGCAAGGCCTCCTGGACCGACGCCAAGGTGCGCAAGGTCTTCGACCACTGGACGGAGATCCTGCCCTACCACCAGGAGGGCGCGGTGGGCCGCACCTGGCAGGACGCGGCACAGACGCTGGTGGCGAAGAAGGCCGGCATGTACCTGCTGGGCACGTTCGTCGGTCAGCAGTTCACGAACAAGGCCGACCTGGACGACCTCGACTTCTTCGCCTTCCCCGAGATCGACCCGCAGTTCGGGCAGGACACCGTCGAGGCGCCGACCGACGGCTTCATGCTCTCCAAGGACCCGAAGAACCACGCGGGCGCCGTCAAGCTCCTCGAGTACCTGGGCACGCCCGAGGCGGAGCAGATCTACCTCAAGGCCGACTCAAGCGTGGTGGCAGCCTCCACCAAGGCCGACACCTCCTCCTACACCGCGCTGCAGAAGAAGTCGTACGAGATGATCTCGAGCGCGAAGAGCCTCACCCAGTTCATGGACCGCGACTCCCGCCCGGACTTCACGTCCACGGTGATGCAGCCCGCGCTGCAGAACTTCGTCCGCAACCCGAAGAACATCGACAGCATCCTCTCGTCGATCGAGCGCCAGAAGAAGACGATCTTCGCCTCCTCCTGACCTGGAAACGGAGACTCGACGACTCGGATCCGACATGACTGCCACCCCCGCGAAGGCTCCGGAGCCGGCCACCCCGCCGTCTCCGGGGCCCCGCCCCGCGCCCAAGCCCGCCAAGGCGCCCTACGGACACCGGCGGCTGCTCACCCGCCGCGACCGGATCACGCTCGGCCTGATGGCCGGCGTGCCGACCATCCTGCACGTCGTCCTGGTGTGGCTGACGGCCCTCGCCTCGATCGCGCTGGCCTTCACCACCTGGGACGGCATCGGCTTCGACACCATCCGGTGGGTCGGCCTGCAGAACTTCAAGGAACTGTTCACCAGCAACCCGCAGTTCTGGCCCGCCGTCGAGCACAACGTCGTCTGGTTCGTGGTGCTCATCCTGCTGCCCACGCCGTTCGGCCTGTTCCTCGCCGTGCAGCTGGACAAGAAGATCCGCTTCAGCCGCGTCTACCAGACCGCGTTCTTCCTGCCGGTCGTGATGTCCCTGGCGGTCATCGGCTTCGTCTGGCAGTTGGTCTACAACCCCGACACGGGCCTGATCAACAGCATCATCGGCGCCAACAAGCCCGGCCACTACATCGACTGGATCGGTGACCCGGACCTCAACCTGTGGGCCGTGCTCGTCGCCGCCTCCTGGCGGCACGCCGGATACATGATGATCCTGTACCTGGCCGGCCTGAAGAGCGTCGACCCCGCTCTGCGCGAGGCCTCGGCGCTGGACGGCGCCAACGAGTGGCAGACGTTCAAGAACGTCATCTTCCCGACCCTGCGCCCGACGAACACCGTCGTCCTGGTCGTCACCATCATCGAGGCGCTGCGCGCCTTCGACCTGGTCTTCGTCTTCAACAAGGGCGCCCAGGGCACCGAACTGCTGTCGATCCTGGTGACCAACAACATCATCGGCGAGTCCAGCCGCATCGGATACGGCTCCGCGATCGCCGTCGTCCTGCTGGTGATCTCGCTCGCGGTGATCATCCCCTACCTGATCGCCACCTTCCGGAAGGAGCGGCGCGCATGAGCACCGTCGCCGGCGCTCACAAGCAGCGCACCCCCGTCCGCCCCGCCCGGATCCTGCTGCACACCTTCCTGGTCGTCACGGCGCTGGCCTGGCTGGCGCCCCTGCTGTGGGCGCTGCTCGCGGCGATGCGGCCATACGCGGAGACCAGCGCCAGGGGCTATGTCTCCTGGCCCGACAAGCTCACCTTCGACAACTTCACGAACGCCTTCCAGCAGTCGGACATGCTGCACTACTTCGGCAACACGCTGATCATCGCGGTCCCGGCCGTGCTGCTGACGCTGCTGCTGTCGTCGATGGTCGCCTTCTACGTCAGTCGCTTCGACTTCCGGCTCAACCTGTCGCTGCTGCTGCTCTTCACAGCGGGCAACCTGCTGCCCCAGCAGGTCATCATCACCCCGCTGTACCGGCTGTACCTGCTGATCGACCTGCCCGGCATCACCATGAGCGGCAAGCTCTACGACTCCGCGCTCGGCCTGGTGCTCATCCATGTGGCGTTCCAGTCCGGCTTCTGCGCGTTCGTGCTCAGCAACTACATGCGCTCGCTGCCGCACGAGCTGACCGAGGCCGCCCTGGTCGACGGGGCCTCCGTCTGGCGGCTGTACTGGCAGATCGTGCTGCCCCTGTGCAAGCCGGCGATGGCCGCCCTCGCCACCCTGCTGTCCATCTGGATCTACAACGACTTCTTCTGGGCCATCGTCCTGATCTCCACCGGCGAGAACATGCCGATCACCTCGGCGCTGAACAACCTGTCCGGGCAGTACTTCACCGACCCCAACCTGGTCGCCGCCGGCGCCCTGCTCACCGCGATCCCGACCCTGATCGTGTACTTCGCGCTCCAGCGCCAGTTCGTCAGCGGCTTGACGCTCGGCGCCAACAAGGGCTGACCGCTTCCGCCGAAAGAGACTCACCGTGCCCCACCCCTTCACCCCCGTCGCCGCCGTCCCCGTGGATTCCCGTCACGCCCGGGTCCACGAGGAGGGCTGGCAGTCCTGGAGCCCCAGCGGCGCCTACGCCCTCGACGCGACGCGGTACCGTCCGACGAACGGCAACTGGGCGACCGTCTGTTACCGCCCCGGCGTCACCGTCCCCGCCGGCACCTTCCAGGGCGAGGGCCTGCTGGCGCTCGACCCGGGCGACGGCTCACCGGCCCGGCTGTGGGCGGCGGCCGAGCCGACGCGCGAGGTGCCGTCGATCCGGCTCGCCGTACGGGACGGGGTCGCCGAGGTCGGCGCCGACGGCCCGGTGAAGGAGTGGACGGGCCCGGACATCCAGTCGGTGCTGGGCGACTGGGCCGCCGGTCTCGGACTCGCGGCACCCCGCCCGGCGCCGACGGCCTGGTGCTCCTGGTACGAGTACTTCACGGACGTCACCGAGGACGACATCCACGAGAACCTCCGCGCGATGGACACCCTCGACCTGCCCGTCGACGTCGTCCAGATCGACGACGGCTACCAGCAGGCCCTCGGCGACTGGCTCACCCTCTCCGGACGCTTCCGCTCCCACGCCGCAATCGCCGAGAAGATCCGCTCCCGCGGACGCCGCGCCGGCATCTGGACGGCCCCGTTCCTCGTCGACCCGGCGAGCGACCTGGCCGCCGAGCACCCCGACTGGCTGGTCCGCGACACCGCCGGCGGCTTCGCGCACGCCGGCCGCAACTGGGGCCACGACCTGCGCGTCCTGGACACCACCCACCCGGACGCGGCGGCCTGCCTGACGGAGGTCTTCACGACCCTGCGCGCCGAGGGCTACGACTACTTCAAGACCGACTTCCTCTACGCGGGTTCCCTGGACGGCGTACGCCACGCGGACGTCGACGCCCTCACGGCCTACCGCTCCGGCATCCGCCTGATCCGCGAGGCGATAGGAAGCGAGGCGTACCTGCTCGGCTGCGGCGCCCCGATGCTCCCCTCCATCGGCCTGTTCGACGCGATGCGCGTCAGCCCCGACACCGCCCCGCACCGCAGCCCCGAGGCCGGCGACTACAGCCAACCCGGCCAGGATCCCGCCGAGTTCACCGGCGCGGCCCGCCAGTGGCAGCACGGCCGCCTCTGGACCAACGACCCCGACTGTCTGATGGCCCGCCCCGCGGTCGAGACCCGCGAACAGTGGGCGGCACACGTGGAGTCGACGGGTGGCCTGATGGCCTCCAGCGACCGGTTGCTGTCCCTGGACGCATGGGGCGTGGAGACGACCCGCCGCATCCTGTCGGGCACCCGCGGCTGAGACGCGGCGGGGCGCGGCACCCCCCTGAACGTGCCGCGCCCCGCCCCCCGTCGGTCAGACCGCCTCCACCTCCGGCAGCGCGCCCGTCCGGGCCGCCTGTCCGTACCAGTGGGCGCTCGTCTTCGGTGTGCGCTCCAGCGTCGCGTAGTCCACGTACACGGCGCCGAAGCGCTTGCCGTAGCCGTACGCCCACTCGAAGTTGTCCAGCAGGGACCACAGGAAGTAGCCGCGGACGTCCGCCCCGTCGGCGATCGCCCGGCGGACCGCCGACAGGTGGCCGTGCAGGTAGGCGACCCGCTCCGGGTCGTGCACCCGGCCGTCGGAGTCGATCTTGTCGTCGTAGGCCGCGCCGTTCTCGGTGATGTACAGCGGCAGGCCCGGTGCCTCCCGGGAGTAGCGCATGATCAGCTCGTGCAGGCCGGTCGGGTCGATCGTCCAGCCCATCTCCGTGCGGTCGCCCGGCGTCTGGTGGAAGGCCACGTCGTCCACGCCCGGCCACGGCGAGTGCTCGCTCGCCCCGTGCCCGTCCGCCCGCGGCCCCTGGGCGGCCGGGTCCGCCGCCGACACCAGCGAGGGCGTGTAGTAGTTGAGGCCCAGCGCGTCCAGCGGCTGGTTGATCAGCGCCAGGTCGCCGTCGAGGACGAAGTCCCAGTCCGTGACGCCGGCTGTCGCCACATACAGCGACTCCGGGTAGGCGCCGTGCAGGATCGGGCCGTGGAAGACGCCGCTGGCCAGGTCGTCGATCTTGCGGGCCGCGGCCAGGTCCGCCGGGTCCTGCGACAGCGGGCGCACGGCCGCCGAGTTGAGGGCGATCGCCACCTGGTTGCGGGCCGGCATCACCGACCGCAGCGCCGAAGCGCCCAGGCCGTGCGCCAGGTTCAGGTGGTGCGCGGCACGCAGCGAGGCGAGCGGGTCCGTACGGCCCGGGGCGTGAACACCCGAGGCGTACCCGAGGAACGCGGCGCACCACGGCTCGTTGAGCGTCATCCAGTGCTCCACGCGGTCGCCGAGCGCCTCGCCGACGATATGCGCGTACTCGGCGAACCGGTACGCCGTGTCCCGCTCCGGCCAGCCGCCCGCGTCCTCCAGTTCCTGCGGCAGGTCCCAGTGGTAGAGGGTGACGGCCGGCTTGATGCCCTTGGCCAGCAGCTCGTCCACCAGCCGGCGGTAGAAGTCCAGGCCCTTCTGCACGGCCGGGCCCCGCCCGGTCGGCTGCACCCGCGACCACGAGACGGAGAAGCGGTAGGCGCCCAGGCCCAGCTCCGCCATCAGCGCCACGTCCTCGCGGTAGCGGTGGTAGTGGTCGACGGCGATGTCACCGTGCTCGCCACCGGCCGTCTTGCCGGGCGTATGGCTGAAGGTGTCCCAGATCGACGGCGTCCGGCCGTCCTCCCGCACCGCGCCCTCGATCTGGTACGCGGAGGTCGCCGCGCCCCAGAGAAAGGCGGGGGGGAAGGTGGCCGGGTTCTCGGATTCAGGCATGGAAGCGCTCCCAAAGGGGGTCGTGAGACCGACGGTGGAGGGGGGAGGGGAGGGAAGGACAGGGGCCGGAGCGGCGCTGACCCGGCCCCGGGAACAGGTCAGCCCTTGACGGCGCCCTGCATGATGCCGCCCACGATCTGCTTGCCGAAGATCGCGAAGACCAGCAGCAGCGGCAGCGTGCCGAGCAGCGCGCCCGCCATGATCAGCGACTGGTCGGGCGTGTAGCCGCGGCCGAGACCCGCGATCGCGACCTGCACGGTCGGGTTGCCGGTCTGGGTCAGCACCAGGAACGGCCACAGGAAGTCGTTCCAGGCTTGCACGAACATCAGCATGCCGAGCACGGCCATCGCGGGCCGGGCGGTGGGGAACACCACGTGCCACACCACGCGCCAGCTGCTCGCGCCGTCCACCCGGGCCGCCTCGATGATCTCGTCCGGCAGCGCCTGGATCAGGTACTGCCGCATGAAGAACACTCCGAACGCGCTGACCAGCGAGGGGAAGATGACCGCCTGCAGCTGGTCGGTCCAGTCCAGCTTGGCGACCATCATGTAGAGCGGGATCACGCTGAGTTGCGGCGGCACCATCATCGTGCCGATCACGATCAGCATCAGCGCGCCCCGGCCCTTGAACCGCAGCTTGGCGAAGGCGAACCCGGCGATCGTCGAGAGGAACACGATGGTCGCCGACGACACGCCCGCGACGATCGTGGTGTTGAGGAACGCCTCACCCAGGTTGGCGTCCCGCCAGGCGATCTCCAGGTTGTTGAACAGGTTGGCGCCGAACCAGAACGGCGGAGGCGTCTCGGCCAGCCGCTGGTTGTCACGGGAGGCGGCGATCGCCGTCCACACCAGCGGGAACAGCGAGACGATGGTGAACAGGCCCAGGACCGCGTAGGCGATCGGGCCGGCGTGCAGGGTCCCGCCCGCCCGCGCGGACTTGGGCAGGCGCGAGCGCTTCTGCTCCTGGGCGGGTGTCTTCGTCTCGGGGGGCGTCACAGTCGTCGTCACGGCCACACTCCTTAGCTACTGGCGCGCAGCCGGCGCGAGATGACGTAGTTGACGATGCCGACGACGATCAGGATGAGGAACATCGTCCAGGCGATCGCGGAGGCCCGCCCGAGGTGCTGGTTCACCCAGCCCTGCTCGTACAGGTACAGGCCGAGCGTCTGGAACTGGTGCTCGGCACCGCCCGAGGCGCCCTTGTTCGCGTCGAACAGCAGCGGCTCGCCGAAGACCTGGCTGGCGCCGATGGTCGACACGACGACCGTGAACAGGATCGTCGGCCGCAGCGACGGCAGCGTCACATGGAAGAACTGCTGCCAGCGGTTGGCCCCGTCCAGCGCCGCCGACTCGTACAGGTCGTTCGGGATGGCCTGCATCGCCGCCAGGTAGATCAGCGCGTTGTAGCCGGTCCAGCGCCAGATGATGATCGTCGAGACGGCGATCTGGGAGGGCCACCTGTCGTTCTGCCAGTCGACGTGGTCGATGCCGACCATGTTCAGAACCCAGTTGATCATGCCGTAGTCGCGGCCGAAGAGCAGCACGAACACCAGCGAGGCGGCGGCGATCGAGGTCGCGTACGGCGCGAGCATCACGACCCGGTAGAAGGTCGAGCCGCGCAGCTTGTAGTTCAGGATGTGAGCGATGCCCATCGCCATCAGCAGCTGCGGAACGGTGGAGATGATGCCGATGGTCAGGGTGTTCTTCGCCGCGTTCCAGAAGAAGTCGTCGTCGAAGATCCGGGTGTAGTTGCGCAGCCCCACCCAGTTCATGTCGGTGGGCGCCGTGAGTTCCACCTGGTGCAGCGAGGCCCAGCCCGTGTAGATCAGCGGGAACAGGCCGAACGCGACGAACAGCAGGAAGAACGGCGAGACGAAGGCGTACGGGCTCCAGCGCACGTCCCGCTGCCAGCGGCGGGACAGCCGGGCCCGGCGGCGCTCGTCCGCCGGCGCGGGCGTCCTGCCCGAGTCCGGACCGGCCGGGGCCGCGCCCCCCTCCTTGGAGGGGAGCGCGGCGGTGTCGGGGCGGGTGGCCATACCGGTCACTTGTCCAGGTTGTTGTCGATGGTCTTCACGGCCGTGTTCCAGGCCTCCTCGGGCGACTTGCCCTTGGTGACGAGGACGAGACCGTTGTCGTTCAGGCTGGACCCGATGATCTGGTCCTTCGGTCCGATGACCTGGACCGGGCTGGTCTCGGCGGCCTCGGCGAAGATCTTGCCGATCGGGGCGTCACCGGTCATCTTGTTCTTCGCGTTCTGCACGGCCGGAGTGTCGTACGCGGACGGCGTGCTGGGGAAGCTGCCGCGCTTCTCGAACAGCTTCGCCTGCTGCTCGGGCGCGGTCAGCCAGGCGGCCAGCTCGGTGGCCTCCTTCACGTGCTTGCCGCTCTTCGGCACGCTGAGGAAGGAACCGCCCCAGTTGCCGGACTTGGGCGCGGGCGCCACGTCCCACTTGCCCTGCGCCTCGGGCTTCGACTTGCTCTCGATGTAGCCGAGCATCCACGGCGGGCAGGACATCGCCGCGAACTTGCCGTTGGCGATCGTGGTGTCCCAGGCCGGCTGGAACTGGCTCTGCGCACCGACCAGACCGTCCTCGGCCGCCTTCGCGGTCATCATGAACGCGTCCTTGACGACCGGGTTGTCCTTGTAGATGACCTTGCCGGACTCGTCGTAGAAGCGGACCTTCTCACTGCTGAGGACGGCGCTCATCAGGCCGCCGGGGGAGTCCATGAACGTGGTGCCCTCGGGCGCCTTCTTCTTGTACTCCTGGCCGACGTCGATCAGCTTCTTCCAGTCACCCGCCCACCTCTTCGCGAGCTCCTCGCGGTCGGTGGGCAGACCGGCCTTCTCGAAGAGGTCCTTGCGGTAGCAGATCGCCATCGGGCCGACGTCGGTGCCGAGACCTATCGTCTGGCCGTCCTTGGTGGTGGCCTGCTGCCACTTCCAGTCCAGGTAGTCGTCCTTCTTCACGCCCGGCGCCTTCGAGAGGTCCTCGAGCTTGCCCGCCTGCGTCGCGACCACCTCGGCGATGTTGCCGACTTCGATGCCCTGGATGTCCATCAGGCCGCTGTTGGTCGTGAGGTGGTTGACGAGCGCCGGGTAGTAGTTCTCGTTCCGCTCGGTGACGTTCTCCTGGATCTTGATGTTCGGGTGGAGCTTCTCGTACTCGGCGTAGAGACCGGCCTCCTTGAAGCCGAAGGTGCCGAAGAGGCCCATGGTGATGACGGTCTTGCCATCACTGCCGCCCGACGATCCCGAGCCGTTGCCGCCGTCGTCGGCACAACCGGCCAGCAGCCCGGCGCCCAGCGACGCGACGGCCGCCAGCACTACCGCCCTACGTGCTCGCATCTGAGGTCCTCCTGTTGCCCTGACGTGCCGACCCCCCGGGCCAACTGCTTGGTCGGGCCCATTTCTCACTCGCTGCGGCTCGGGCGGGGAACGTGCGGGATGTGTATGTGTCAGGTACCGTGGGAGCGCTCCCACCAGTGATGTGTTGAAGGGTTGCCGGTCGGAGCGAGGGTGTCAAGGGACCGAGCGCCGAGAAGTGCGTTCAGTTATCGGGCTGTTAACTGGACCCGCGGGAGCGTTCGCACGCCGACGCGTCCGACTGGTTTCAGCCGCCGGGCCGTTCGCGAAGGATGCGTACGGGCCGAAGCGGAGGTCCCGGAACGCCCGGCTCCCAGGGGCGGTCACCGGCTCTGACGGGGCTGTTAGATTCCAGCCAGCGTGACACACGACGGAAGGCGGAAGCCCATGGCAAGCCACGGAGCGCGGGGCCGGAGCGGGGGCCGGCCCACCCTCGAAGAGGTGGCGGCGCGCGCCGGTGTGGGCCGCGGCACCGTCTCCCGGGTGATCAACGGTTCACCCCGGGTCAGCGACGCGACCCGCGCGGCCGTCGAGGCGGCGGTCGCCGAGCTCGGCTACGTCCCGAACACCGCGGCCCGGGCCTTGGCCGCCAACCGTACGGACGCGATCGCGCTGGTCGTGCCCGAGCCGGAGACGCGGTTCTTCGCGGAGCCGTACTTCTCGGACATGCTCAAGGGCGTCGGAGCGGAGCTGGCCGAGACGGAGATGCAGCTGTTGCTGATCTTCGCGGGCAGCGACCGTGAACGTCAGCGCCTCGCCCAGTACCTGGCGGCCCACCGGGTGGACGGCGTCCTGCTGGTCTCGGTGCACGCGCACGATCCGCTGCCGGACCTGCTCGCACAGCTGGAGATCCCGGCGGTCATCAGCGGTCCGCGGTCGGCCGGGGAGACGCTGGCCTCGGTGGACTCCGACAACTACGGCGGTGCGCGCCAGGCCGTCGAGCACCTGCTGTCCCGCGGCCGCCGCCGGACGGCCCACATCACCGGCCGCCTCGACGTCTACGGTGCCCAGCGCCGCATCGACGGCTACCGCGACGCCCTGCGCGACGCGGGCCACGCGGTGGACGAGGCGCTGATCGAGCCGGGCGACTTCACCGAGGAGGGCGGTCGGCGCGCGATGACCGCGCTGCTGGAGCGCCGGCCCGACCTCGACGCGGTCTTCGCGGCCTCCGACGTCACCGCGGCCGGCGCCCGTCAGGCCCTGCGTGAGGCCGGCCGCCGCATCCCCGACGACGTGGCGCTCGTCGGCTACGACGACTCCGCCATAGCCCGCCACATGGACCCGCCCCTCACCAGCGTCCGCCAGCCCATCGAGGAGATGGGCCGCCGGATGATCCACCTCCTCCTCTCGGAGGTCGCCGACCGCCGCCCCCTCGCGTCCCGCGCCCCGGAAAGACGCCAGATGGTGCTGGCCACGGAGCTGGTTCACCGGTCGTCCTCCTGACGGACCATCCCCTGCTGGACACGACCGATGCCGATCGGACCGAGCCGCACCTGCGCACGGCGGGCGGAATCTTCCGCGCCTTCCCCGATCAGAACTCCGGCTGTGTCCCGTACGGAGTCCGGCTCGCGAACGGCGACGCGGGTTCGCGAAGGAGGCCACGACGGTCCAGGCCGGTTCGTCGCTGAACCGGGCCCGGGGCCGTCCACCGGGTCGTACGCCACCCGGCGACGTCCCCCGGCTCCACCGCTTCGAGGCCCGCTCCGGCGGTTCGGGCGGAGGACAGTGGCGCAACCGGCGATGGCGGAACGCGCCACGCGAGCCGATGCGGCCGAACGGTTCACGGGGGTGGGAAAGTTGACGGAGATGTGGCGGGCGAGGGGGCGCTGAGGCCCGGGTAGCGTCGCACTCCACCGGCTCATTGATGCACGTCACCATCGCACGGGGCCACGAGCCGTCCAGAACACGAACGAGGGGCTGCCCCGGTTTCCCGGAGCAGCCCCTCGTTCGTCAGGGTGAGTGACGGGACTCGAACCCGCGGCATCCTGGACCACAACCAGGTGCTCTACCAGCTGAGCTACACCCACCATGACCGGCTTGGAGATCAGTGATGTCCCCGACCGGCCGAGAAAAAGTGTACAGGGTCCGAAGGGGTGCTCGCGCCCGGCTTTCGAGGCGCCCCTCGTCGGACCCCTGTTCTGCCTACTGAGCGGGCAGGACGTGCTTCGCGGCGATCTTCTTCGCGGCGTCCGAGTCGGGCCCGGGCTGCGGGACGAACACGGCCTCCCGGTAGTACCGCAGCTCCGCGATCGACTCGCGGATGTCGGCGAGCGCGCGGTGGTTGCCGTTCTTCTGCGGACTGTTGAAGTACGCCCGCGGGTACCAGCGGCGGGCCAGCTCCTTGATCGACGACACGTCGACGATCCGGTAGTGCAGGTAGTCCTCCAGCGTCGGCATGTCACGCAGCAGGAAGCCGCGGTCCGTGCCGACGGAGTTGCCGCACAGCGGGGCCTTGCCCGGCTCCTTGACGAACTCCCTCACATACGCCAGGACCTGCTCCTCGGCGTCTTTCAGCGTCGTGCCGTTCGGCAGCTCGGCTAGCAGTCCGGACGCGGTGTGCATCTGACGCACCACATCCGGCATCGTCTCCAGCGCACGCTCCGGCGGCCGGATGACAATGTCCACGCCCTCGCCGAGCACGTTCAGCTCGGAGTCCGTGACGAGGGCGGCCACCTCGATGAGCGCGTCGTCCGACAGCGAGAGGCCGGTCATCTCGCAGTCGATCCACACCATGCGATCGTTCATGTGTCTAACCTTACGGCGCGGGGTCGCTCCGCGGGTCGGCCGTGCGTGCGGGTGCCGTGGCTTGCCGGGAGCCCGGCGTGGGTGCCCGGCCTGCCGGGGGCTGCCGCCCCGGCCCCCGCTTCGGCCTGAACGGCCTCGTCCTCAGGCGTCGGGCGGGCCGGGGTGTGGCCGGTCGCCGTCGTCGTCAGGCGCCGCCGTTGACCGGTCGCCGTCGTTCTCGAAAGCCGGACGGCCGAGATGTCGCCGGTCGCCGCCGGGGTGTGGCGCGTCGGCGTGCTCAGGTGCCGGGCGGGCCGGCCTGGTCTGGCTGCCCGCCCGGCACTACGAGGTCACGTCGCGTTGCGCTGCCCCGGAAGGCTCGCCGACAGGGCCTGAGGCGCTCCGACCGCGCTCGCCGCCGCCGCACGGCGGGACTGGTGCGGCATCGGGTGCTCCGGGTGCAGGGCGGCGGGCGGCTGCCCGGCGTGGCCCGGATGGCCCGGTACGCCGGACCCGGGACCGCCCTGGGCGGCCTCGGTGTCCTGGGGCCGCTCGCCCTGCGGGCGCCGGGCCCGGTACGCCGCCCGGTACGCGGCCGGGGACGAGCCCAGCTGGCGGCGGAAGTGCCCGCGCAGGGCGACCGGCGACCGGAAGCCGCAGCGCCCCGCCACCTCGTCCACCGAGTAGTCCGACGTCTCCAGCAGGCGCTGCGCCTGGAGCACCCGCTGCGTGATCAGCCACTGCAGCGGAGCGCTCCCGGTCAGCGAGCGGAAGCGGCGGTCGAACGTACGCCGGCTCATGTACGCGCGTGCCGCCAGGGTCTCCACGTCGAACTGCTCGTGGAGGTGCTCCAGCGCCCAGGCGACGACCTCGGCCAGCGGGTCGGCGCCGATCTCCTCCGGTAAAGACCTGTCGAGGTAGCGCTCCTGCCCACCGCTGCGGCGGGGCGGCACGACGAGCCGTCTGGCCAGGGCCCCGGCCGCCTCGTTGCCGTGGTCCGTGCGCACGATGTGCAGGCACAGGTCGATGCCCGCGGCGGTGCCCGCCGACGTCAGCACGTCGCCGTCGTCGACGAACAGCTCACGCGGGTCCACGTGTACCGACGGGTAGCGCTTGGCCAGCGTCGGTGCGTACATCCAGTGTGTCGTCGCGGGGCGGCCGTCCAGCAGGCCCGCCGCCGCGAGGACGAAGGCGCCGGTGCACAGCCCGACGATGCGGGCGCCCTCTTCGTGGGCGCGACGCAACGCGTCGAGCGCCTCCTCCGGTGGCGGAGAAGTGATCGAACGCCAGGCCGGTACGACGACCGTGCCCGCGCGCGAGATCGCTTCCAGGCCATGCGGTGCGGTGAGTTCGAGTCCCCCTGTGGTCCGCAGCGGGCCGTCCTCGCCCCCGCACACCAGAAGGCGGTAGCGCGGTACGCCGGCGTCCTGGCGGTCAACCCCGAACACCGACAGCGGTATGGAACTTTCGAAGATGGGGCCGCCGCTGAACAGCAGCACCGCGACGATCTCCTTGCGGCGTCGCCCGGAAAGCTTCCGGGCCGCGGCTTCCGGCGCGGCAGTGGAGTCGTGGCTCATACTGCTAAGCCCCCCTCGGTGGTCGCGGCTCCTCGGTTGTGTCGCTCCTGCACGTTTCCCCTCGGTCCTGCACGAGTCCCCCGCCGTAGACAGTCAAGATCGAATCTACTGTGTCGCGTCGCGCCGAGGTGGCCGGTTCGGCACTCGGCACATTGTCGACTTGGCAACTTGGCGTGAAGCATTCGATCACGAAGCGTTGCACTCGTGGGGCGCGCAGGGAAGTGCGCCTTGTCGCGGTGGCCAATCCACGTAGGGTGCGCAGGGCCCTTGAGGCCCTTTCCGTGCAGGTCGAACGGGGGTCGGGGGGTGGTGGGGCAGGGTGATGCACAGGTGCGAGAAGTTGGCTGAAAAGCAGCGTGCCCGTGCGCGGAAACCGGTCAGCCGACCGGTGTATCTCCCCCGGTGTGCCGTGCGCCACGGTGCGACCCCGTTCCGGTGCGGTGGTGCCTGCCCCGGTGGGGCGCCCGGTCCTCGGCCGCGATACGGGCCGCGCCCCGCTCGGACTGGCGCAGCAGGATCCGGCAGGCGCCCGTGCCGACGGCGAGCCCGAGAGCCGTGCCCACGGCACCGGCCAGGGAGGTGCCGCAGGAGAGGAGTACGACGGGGACGAGCAGGCAGCTGAAAGCCGCCCAGCGGATCACGTCCGTCGCGGTGCCCCGCTGCGGCGGGGTCGCGCGGTCCGCCTCGGAGGCGGAGCGTGGTCCGGACATGTGTACTCCCTGGGGCGTGGCTCACGGGGTTCAACGCGCGGCCGCGGCGTCGGTCACCGTGCGGCCGGATCGCCCCCCACAGGTAAGTGAATCCTGTGCGAACCGCCTGTACAGCGCAGCAACCATTGCGTTACGGGCGTCGCCTCGTGCATGCTCCCTGGAACCCGCACGCACGACGGGCGGGAGCTGGGCCAAGGAGGCGTGCCGCCGTACCCTTGGGGGTATGGGATCGGGAAGACCATTCCGGACACAGCTCCGCCGCACACTGTTGTCCCACCCATAAAGGATCACGACGCCGAGACAGCCATGGCCGGTCACGAATTCTTCGAACCCGCGGACCGCAAGCGGCCCGTCGCCGATCCCACGGCGGCCGAGCCCCTGGCGGCGGAAGAGTCACGCCGTTCCTGCGATCCCGCCTTCAAGCACGGGGTCGTCGTCGGCTTCGACGGCTCCACGTCCAGTGAGCGCGCCCTGGCGTACGCGATCGGCATGGCCCATCGTTCCGGCTCGGGCCTGATCATCGTCCACGTCGCCAACCGGCTGCCGACCACGGTGTGGGCCGGCTGCGAGCCGCCCGTCTTCGTGGACGTGCCGGACCACCGGACCGAGGTGCTCGGGCTCGAACTGGCCTGTGCGGACTACCTCGCCGAGGTGCCCTGGATCCTGGTCGAGCGTGGCGGTGACATCTGCCACGAGCTCGAAGAGGTCGGCCGTGAGTACGAGGCCGACGCGATCGTCGTGGGGTCGACCCACGGCATCGTCGGGCGGATCTTCGGCTCCGTCGCGGGGCGGCTCGCCAAGCGGGCGCAGCGGCCCGTTGTCGTCATCCCCTGAGTGCAACTCCCTTTGTGCCGCGCAATTTACTTGCGCGTAGAGGTGTTTGTGCCCTTGTGAAGGGCATATACGGGACACCGCACAACTGCACATGCACGAAGGGAGCCCGCCGTGGACAAAGACGTCTCCGCGGGAAGTGGAATCACGGTCGTGGTCGGCCGACTCGCCCTCGGAATCACCCTGTTGGCCTTCGGGATGGGGCATACCGCCGTGATCGACGGTGTGTCGGCCGCTGACACCGTGTCAATCGCACAGTACGTGGGCGGGATCGCCCTCTTCGTCACCGGACTCGTGGCCCTGCGCGAGGGTGACTCCGTCGGTGGTGCGGCGTTCTCGGTGCTCGGGGCGCTGTGGTTCACCTGGGCCGTGTCCGCGGACGCCGCCGGCAACGGGGCCGGGTTGTTCCTGCTGTTGTTCGCTCTCGTGGCGCTGTCCCTCACGCTGGCCGGCGGGGACCGACTCGGGCAGGGCGTGTACGGGTTGTTCTTCGTGTCGTTGGTGCTTCTCGCGATCGCCCTGTTCGCCGGGAACGAGGGGCCGGCGAAGGTCGGTGGGTGGTTCGCGGTGGCCGCGGGGGCTGTGGCCTGGTACGCGGCCACCGCGGCGCTCGCACACTGGCCCACGGCACTTCCGCGACGCGCTGCCGGCCGGGGAGTGACGGCCACCGGTTAGCTGCGCGGGCCGGGGAGGCGGGCGGCTTCCCGGCGATGAAAACGGACCCCCTGTGCGAGGTGGCAGCACGTGGGGGTCCGTCCTCTTTGCGCCTGGACCGGCGCCGCTGACGCGGACGTGGTTGCTCGCCGCGGTGGTCCCTTCGGTGATCGGAGCGGTTACTCCACCGTCACCGACTTGGCCAGGTTGCGGGGCTTGTCGATGTCCCGGCCCAGCGCCAACGCCGTGTGATACGCCAGGAGCTGGAGCGGGATGCCCATCAGGATCGGGTCCAGCTCGTCCTCGTTCTTCGGGACGACGATCGTCTCGTCGGCCTTCTCCTGGTGCTGGTGGGCCACCGCGAGGATCCTGCCGCTGCGGGCCTTGATCTCCTCCATGGCGGCGCGGTTCTTCTCGAGCAGGTCGTCGTCGGGGACGATCGCGACCGTGGGGAGGGCCGGTTCGATCAGGGCCAGCGGGCCGTGCTTGAGCTCGGAGGCGGGGTAGGCCTCTGCGTGGATGTAGGAGACCTCCTTGAGCTTCAGGGAGGCCTCGCGGGCCACCGGGTAGCCCCGCACGCGGCCGATGAAGAGCATCGAGCGGGCCTCGGCGAACTGCAGGGCCAGCTTCTTGACGTCCTCCTCGTGCTCCATGATCTCGGCGATCTGGGCGGGCAGCTTGCGCAGGCCCTCGATGATCCGCTTGCCGTCGCGGACCGACAGGTCGCGGGTGCGGCCCAGGTGGAGGGCGAGCAGGGCGAAGGCGACCGTGGTGTTGGTGAAGCACTTGGTGGAAACCACGCAGACCTCGGGGCCGGCGTGCACGTAGATGCCGCCGTCCGCCTCGCGGGCGATCGCCGAGCCGACCACGTTCACCACGCCCAGGACCCGGGCGCCCTTGCGCTTCAGCTCCTGCACGGCCGCCAGCACGTCGTAGGTCTCGCCGGACTGGGAGACCGCGACGTAGAGGGTGTCGGGGTCGACGACCGCGTTGCGGTAGCGGAACTCCGAGGCCGGCTCGGCGTCGGCCGGGATGCGGGCCAGTTCCTCGATCATCTGGGCGCCGATCATGCCCGCGTGGTACGAGGTGCCGCAGCCGAGGATCTTCACGCGGCGGATCCGGCGTGCCTCGCGGGCGTCCAGGTTCAGGCCGCCCAGGTGCACGGTGGAGAAGCGGTCGTCGATGCGGCCGCGCAGCACGCGGTCCACGGCGTCGGCCTGCTCGTGGATCTCCTTGTGCATGTAGGTGTCATGGCCGCCCATGTCGTAGGAGGCGGCCTCCCACTCGACGGTGGTGGGCTCGGCGGTGGTGCGGGTGCCCTCGGTGGTGTACGTGCGGAAGTCGTCGGCCTTGAGGGTGGCCATCTCGCCGTCGTCGAGGGTGACGATCTGCCGCGTGTGGGCGACCAGCGCGGCGATGTCGGAGGCGACGAACATCTCCTTCTCGCCGATGCCGAGGACGACCGGCGAGCCGTTGCGGGCGACGACGACGCGGTCGGGGAAATCGGCGTGCATGACGGCGATGCCGTACGTGCCCTCGATCAGCCGGAGGGTCTCGCGGACCTTGTCCTCCAGCTTGGTGGCCTGCGAGCGGGCGATGAGGTGGACGAGGACCTCGGTGTCGGTCTCGGAGAGGAACTCGACGCCGTCCGCCTCCAGCTTGCGGCGCAGGTCGGAGGCGTTGTCGATGATGCCGTTGTGGACGACGGCGACCTTGCCCTCGGCGTCCAGGTGCGGGTGGGCGTTCACGTCGGAGGGGGCGCCGTGGGTGGCCCAGCGGGTGTGGGCTATGCCGGTCGTGCCCTTGAAGCGGGCCGGGACCTTGGCCTCCAGGTCGCGGACGCGGCCCTTGGCCTTGACCATCTTCAGGCCGGACGTCTTCGGTGACGTGACGACGATGCCCGCGGAGTCGTAGCCGCGGTACTCCAGGCGCTGGAGGCCCTCCAGCAGCAGGGGAGCGACGTCACGCTTCCCGATGTAACCGACGATTCCGCACATAGATACGTATTCCTAGCCGTAGACGATGCGCCGCAGCTGCCGGAGCGAGAGCTCCGGCGGGGCCACCGCGCGGTATTTGAGATCCGCCTCGATCCGCTCGAAGATCGCCACGTTGACCAGGCCCTGGGCCTGGAGCTCGCGGTGGCGGCGACGGACGTACTCCTCGGTCGTCTCGTCGAAGTAGGCGAGCACGTCCTGGATCACACGCAGCGCCTCACCCCGGCTGAGGGGGGTGGACCGCGTCAGATGATCAACGAGTTCGTCGTGCACTTGCTAGATCTTGGGGCACCGGCGGCACTTTCGCAAGAATTCTGCCCGGTTTCGGGCAGGGGGATGGAGGGCTTCTTCGGGGGAAACGTTGCGGTGCGGCCCGCCGAGCTCGCGCCAAAGGCGCTGACGGGCACCCCGGAGGACCGTACTCCGGGGTGCCCGTCCGCTTGGGGGTCAGAACTGCGCGATGGGGTTCTTCAGGGTGCCGACCAGTTGGAGGGCGCCCGACGGGTCCGACAGGTCCACCATCTGCTCGTTGTTGCGGAGCTGGAGGCGGTTGAGGCAGGACAGTGCGAACTCGGGGGCGAACATGTCGTACTGCTTGAACTTCTCGGAGAGCTCGGGCATCGAGTCCTGGTAGGCGCGGGTGACCTCCGCGACCGTGCGCCAGAAGTCGTCCTCCTCCAGGATCCCCTCGGCGGCGAGGTTCCCCGCGAGGAAGCGGAAGAAGCAGTCGAAGACGTCCGTGAAGATCGACAGGAGTTTCTTGTCCTCCGGGACCTCCACCCGCAGCCGCTCGACCGTCGGCGGCAGCACCGCGTCCGGGTCCATGACCGCGATCTCCTCGGCGATGTCCTTGTAGATCGCGCGCTGCACGACGCCGTCCCTCAGCACGAGGATGACGTTCTCGCCGTGCGGCATGAAGACCAGGTCGTAGGCGTAGAAGCTGTGCAGGAGGGGGGTGAAGTAGGCGCGGAGGTAGCGGCGCAGCCACTCCTTCGGCGTGAGGCCCGACCGCTCGATCAGCGCGCCCGCGACGGACGCCCCCTCGTGGTCGACATGGACCAGGGACGCCATCGTCGCCAGCGACTCGTCCTCCTGGAGGGCGGGCACCGGGCTCTCCCGCCACAGCGCGGCGAGCATCTTGCGGTACGGCGAGTAGCGGTCGGTCGCCTTCTCGTACTCCAGGTGCCGGTAGCCGACGGCCGCCCGCTCGCGGATGATCGACAGGCCCGTGGACTTCAGCACCGGGTCGCCCTCGATGAGCTGGGCCAGCCAGTCGTTGATCGCCGGGGTGGCCTCCATGTAGGCCGCCGACAGACCGCGCATGAAGCCCATGTTGATGACGGACAGAGCCGTCTTCACGTAGTGCTTCTCGGGGCTGGTCCGGTTGAAGAAGGTCCGGATGGACTGCTGGGCCAGGTACTCGTCGTCGCCCTCGCCCAGGCACACCAGGTGCTTCCTGGCGACCTCGGCCGCGAAGGTGACGGTGAGCTTGTTCCACCACTGCCAGGGGTGGACCGGGATGAGCAGGTAGTCGGCGGGGTCCAGGTCCTGGTCGCGCAGGACGCCGTGGAAACGCTCGACGGTCTCGGCGCCCAGCTCCTCGCGCAGGAACGACTCGTACTCGACGCCGACACCGGCCGTGAACGCCGCCCGCGACCGGTGCGCGGCCAGCCACACCAGGCGGACCGGGCTCGCCGTCTCCGGCGCGTACGACAGGTACTCGTGGATGCCGAAGCCGAGCCGCCCGTTGTTGGCCACGAAGCAGGGGTGGCCCTCGGTCATCGAGGTCTCGATGGTCTGGAAGTCGCTGCGCGCGAGCTCGGCCGCCGTGGTGTTCGGCTTGGTGAGTTTGTAGCAGGTGCCGGAGAGGGTGGAGGAGATCTCCTCCAGGTAGACCGGCAGGATGTCGTCGCTCAGGCCCAGGGACTTCCGCAGTTCGATGAAGAAGTCCAGTGCGGCGAGGGGGAGTTCGGCGCCGTCCCGGTGGCGGGTGATCGACTCGGCGTCGACCTGCCAGTGGTCGAGGGCGCGAATGGTCGCCGTGAAGGTGTACCGGGTCAGGCCGTCGTCGCTGCGGACGACGTACGCCCCGTCGCCGGTGGCCTCCGGCGTGATGAGGCGCTCGTGCGTGAACTCGGCGAGGGCCTTGCGGATCAGGAGGCGGTTGGCCCGCGCCCAGCGGTGGGGGGACAGATGCGCTACGGCGTCGGACAGGGTCATACGGCTACTCCTCGGGCGGCCAGGAACTGATCGCGCGTGCAGAAACTCAGCAGCGCGCGCTTCTCCGGCTTGTCGATCTCACGGACGGGCACGAACCCGACGGCCTGGTTCAGCGCGTGCACGGCCTTGTTGCTCACGTCGGGCTCCACCACGACCCGGCGGGTGCGCGGGTCGGCGAACAACTCGTCCATCACGGCCGTGATGACGGCCCGGGTGAAGCCGTGGATCGGCCGGTCGGTCGGCGCGACCAGGAAGTGCATGCCGACGTCGCCGGGTTGCGGGTCGTACAGCCCGACCAGCTCGACGTACCGGGGGTCGTACTTCTCCATCAGGAAGGCCGGCCGGCCCTCGTGCAGGCCGAGGTAGGCGTGGTGGTGCTCGTGCGCGGCGATCCGCGTGTACTCGCGCTCGACGTCCTGGAGTTCGGCGTCCTGCATCATCCAGTAGGCCGCCTTGGGGTGGGTGACCCAGGAGTGCAGCAGCCCGGCGTCCTTCAGCGGCTCGAGCGGCCGGACGGTGAGAGTGCCGATGCTCATACCGAGAACTCCTGGAACGCGATCGTCTTCTCCACCGGGTAGTACTCGGAGCCGAGCAGCTCGCGGATGATGTACGCGTTCCGGTACGGGCCCATGCCCAGGTCGGGGCTGGTGATGCTGTGGGTGTGGACGCCGGCGTTCTGCAGGAAGACGCCCCGGCCGGTGACGTCGACGGCGTAGTTGCGGGCGACGTCGAAGTTGCCCTGGGAGTCGTAGACCAGGCGGTCCTTGACCGGCGCCAGGAACTCGGGCTCGGCGTACTTGTAGCCCGTGGCGAGGATCAGGCCCTCGGAGGTCAGCTCGAAGTCCTTGCCCTGCTCCTCCTGTCGGAAGCCCAGCGCGTACGTGCCGTTCTCGTACCGGGCGCTGTTCAGCGAGGAGTTGGTGAGCAGCCGGGTGGGGACGGGCCCGCCGAGGTTCTTCTGGTAGAGCAGGTCGAAGATCTCGTTGATCAGGTCGCCGTCGATGCCCTTGAACAGGCCCTTCTGCTCGGCCGTGAGGCGGTAGCGGGTCGCCTCGGGCAGCTCGCGGAAGTAGTCGACGTACTCCGGGGAGGTCATCTCCAGCGTGAGCTTGGTGTACTCCAGCGGGAAGAAGCGCGGGGAGCGGGTGACCCAGTTCAGCCGGTAGCCGTGGACGTCGATCTCGCTGAGCAGGTCGTAGTAGATCTCGGCGGCCGACTGGCCCGAGCCGACCAGCGTGATCGAGTCCTTCTTCCGCAGCTCCGCCTTGTGGCTCAGGTAGCGGGAGTTGTGGATGAAGTCGCCGCCCAGGCCCCGGCAGGCCTCGGGTATGTGGGGCGGGGTGCCGGTGCCGAGGACGAGGTGACGGGCCCGGTAGGTGTCACCGGCGGTGGTCCTGACGACGTAGAGGTCGTCCTCGTACGTCACCTCCGTCACGGTCGTGCCGAAGCGGATGCTGCTCAGTTTGTTCGCGGCCCAGCGGCAGTAGTCGTCGTACTCGACCCGCAGCGGGTAGAAGTTCTCCCGGATGTAGAACGAGTACAGCCGGCCCTTCTCCTTCAGGTAGTTGAGGAAGGAGTACGGGGACGTGGGGTCGGCGAGGGTGACCAGGTCCGACAGGAACGGCGTCTGGAGGTGGGCGCCGTCGAGGAACATCCCCGCGTGCCACTCGAAGTCCGGCTTCGACTCCAGGAAGACGCCGTCGAGCTGGTCGATCGGCTCGGTGAGGCAGGCCAGGCCGAGGTTGAAGGGGCCGAGCCCGATCCCCACGAAGTCATGGGTGGCGGGGCTTTCAGGACGCGCGGTCAAGGGACTCTCCCAGGTACTGCTCGGCGTGGCCGGCGATCAGATCGAGGACGGCGGCGATGTCGGACGCCTTCGTCTCGGGGTTGAGCAGGGTGAACTTCAGGTAGTGGCGGCCGCCGACCTTGGTGCCCGCGACGATGGCGTCACCGGAGGCGAACAGGGCCTTGCGGGCATGGAGGTTGGCGCGGTCGATCTCGGCGGGGTCGGTGACGGCCGCCGGGATGTAGCGGAACACCAGGGTGGACAGACTCGGCCGGACGACGACGTCGAAACGCGGGTCGGCGGCGAGCAGCCGCCAGCCCTCCTGCGCCAGGTCGCACACCTCGTCGAAGAGCTGCCCGATGCCGTCGGCGCCCATGGTCCGCAGGGTCATCCACAGCTTGAGGGCGTCGAAGCGGCGGGTGGTCTGCAGGGACTTGTCCACCTGGTTGGGGATGCGCTCCTCCACCATGCGGCGCGGGTTGAGGTACTCGGCGTGGTAGGTGGCGTGCCGGAGCGTGGACGCGTCCCGTACCAGCACGGCCGAGGAACTCACCGGTTGGAAGAAGGACTTGTGGTAGTCGACGGTGACCGAGTCGGCGCGCTCGATGCCGCTGACGCGGTCCCGGTGCTTCAGGGAGGCGAGCAGGCCGCAGCCATAAGCGGCGTCCACGTGCAGCCAGGTGGCGAACTGCTCGCACAGTTCGGCGATCTCCGGGAGCGGGTCGATGGAGCCGAAGTCGGTGGTGCCCGCGGTGGCGACGACGGCCATGGGGACGAGGCCGTCCTGCTTGCAGCGCTCCAGTTCTCGGGCGAGGGCGACGGTCTGCATGCGCTTGTCGTGGTCGACGGGTATGGAGACCACGGCGTCCTGGCCGAGTCCGAGGAGCTTCGCGGACTTCTTCACGCTGAAGTGGCTGACCTCGGAGGCGAAGATGCGCAGTTCGGCGAGAGTGTCGGCCTTGGCCTCCTCCCGGGCGAGCAGCAGCGCCTGGAGGTTGGACTGGGTGCCGCCGGAGGTGAACACGCCGTCGGCGTTCTCGCCCAGGCCGATGCGGGCCGTCGTCCAGTCGATGAGCTTGCGCTCGATGAGGGTGCCGCCGGCGGACTGGTCCCAGGTGTCGAGGGAGGAGTTCACGGCGGACAGGACGGCCTCGCCGAGCACCGCCGGGATGACGACCGGGCAGTTGAGGTGGGCCAGGTACCGGGGGTGGTGGAAGTAGATCGCGTCCCGGAGATAGACGTCCTCGAGTTCGTCGAGCACCGCGGTGGTGTCGTGCAGCGGCTGGTCGAGGTCGATCCCGTCGAGGCGGGGCGAGAGGGCGTCGACGGTGACGCCGCTGAACGGCCGGTCGGTGGCAGCGAGTTTGGCGGCCACCCGCTCGACTCCGTCGGTCACGGAGCGGCGGTACTGCTCCGCGGTGGTGTCGTTGAGCAGGTGCGAACGCATGTGGGGGTCCTCCGGTGGGGACAGTCCGGTGCGGAACAGGGGCGGGCTGAACCGCGGATTCTGCTTAGGTAAGGCTAACCTAACTTCATTGCCCGAGGGTGAGACCTCGCCGTGACTGTGATCACTCGTGCCACTTCGGTCGAGGCGCCTTTAGGGGTCCTTGCACTGTGCCCGTCCGGGTCGCGCAGCCTGGCACCGCGCCTCGCCGCGTTGTTGAAGCGCCCAGGCAGCTCCGCTGCCAGGGCACTTAGGCGCCTTGCGATGCACGGCACCGGACCACGCGACCTGATCGGACGCTCATAGTGCAAGGACCCCTCAGCTCTCCGCGCGCAACTGCTCCTCGCTCACGCCGCGGCGCCAGTAGCCGACGAACGTGACCCGGCGGCGGTCGATCCCGCGCTCCCGCACGAAGTGCCGCCGCAGTTCCTTCACGCACCCGGACTCACCGGCGATCCAGACGTACGGCCGCTCGGCGGCTGGAAACCGGGCCTCGCGGAGGGCGTCGAGGGTCATGGGCGACCCTGCGGCGCCCCTCTCCTCCCGCACGAGCCAGGTGATCTCGGCGTCGGCTTCGGTCGGCAGGTCCTGGATGTCCCCGGCGTGGGGCACTTCCAGCCAGACCCGGGCGCGGGTGCCGGCGGGCAGCGACTCGACGATGGCCGAGGCGGCCGGTAGGGCGGTCTCGTCGCCCCAGACGACCACGAGGTCGGTGTCCTCGGGAGGCCGGAAGCGGATCGCCCGGTTGTCGGCGACGGCCGGGCCGAGCAACAGCACCCGGTCGCCGGCGGCGGCCCCGGCGGCCCAGCGGGAGGCGGGACCCGCCTGGACATCGGCGCCCGGCTCGATGCCGTGCAGGGCGAAGTCGACGTCGATCTCGTCCGGGTCCCGGCGCAGGGCGCGCAGGGTGTACGACCGCATCACGGCCTGTACGTCGTCCGGCAGTTCACGCCACCCCTGCCACCACCCGTCCCCGAGCTCGAGCGGCACGACCGGCTCGGGCTGTCCGGGGTGGGGCAGGAACAGGGACAGGGACTGGTCGCGCCCGTCGGAGTGGAAGGCGTGCAGGTCGGGTCCTGCGAAGGTGACCCGGACCAGAGACGGCCCGAGTCGCCTCGTCCGCACGACCTGGAGCGAGAAGAAGCGGAACGGTGCGGCCACGGCGGTGGTCATGAGGGGCTCCTGAGGGGTCCTTGCACTATGAGCGTCCGACCCGGGCGGGCATCGTGCAACGACCCCTGAATCATGGTCAGGGGGCGTGGCGAGGTGCCTGAGGGGTGCGGGGCTGTACGACGTGCGGCTCCGCCGCGTGAGCGCGAGCAGCCGCCCGCACGGCCACCGCTGCCCGAGCACGCCACGCGGTGGGCGTCAGGCGACCTTCTTCGCGGTCTCGATGGCCTTCGCGAGGTTCTCGACCAACGGCACGCACTTGTCGTACGACAGAATCGGCTCCGGCGAACGCGAGATGACCTGCCCGGCCTTGACCGCCGGCAGCTTCTTCCAGGTCGCCTCGGTGATGTCCGCCGGCTGAATCGTCGACGCACGGTCGTCCATCATGATGATGTCCGCCGGGTACTTGTCGACGTTCTCCCAGCTGAGGTTCTCGAACCACCCGCCGTTGGCTTCCTTCGCCTTCTCGGGAGGCTCGACGAGGTTCACGCCGAGCGCCTTGAAGTACTCCAGGTCGATGGAGTAGTTGGAACCGGAGACGTAGAAGATGGCGTCGGAGGCGGAGCCTGCCAGCACCTTGATCTCGGGCCGGGCCTTCGCCGCCTTGCGCAGCCGCTCCGACGCCGCCTCGAACCGCTTCTTCGCCTCGACGACCTTCGCCGCCTTCATGTCCGCGCCCAGCGACTGGGCGAGTTCGGCCATGCGCTGCAGCGGCTTCGGCATCTGCCGGTCGAAGACCGAGACGGCCACGCTGGGGGCGAGCTTGGCGATCTTGTCCTTGGAGGTCTCCGGGACGTACCAGAGGGTGCCGGCGGCGTCGAAGGTCGTGGAGATGAGGACTTCGGGCTGGAAGGCCGCGTACTGCTCGACGTTGAACTGGTCGAAGCTGTTGCCGAAGACGGTCAGCTTGCTGACGTCCATGTCGCCGGCCTGGACGTCGGCCTTGCCGTCCTTGGTCTTGGTGGGGCCGAAGACGCCCTTGACCTCGATGCCGTAGTCGTACAGGGCGGCGGCGACGCCGGTGAATGCGACGATCTTCGTGGGGACGTGGTCCAGGCTCACGGTCTTGCCGCGGTCGTCCTTGAAGGACCACGGGCCGGACTTGGCGGCACCCTTCGAGCCCGAGCCGCCGTCCTTGGAGTCTTCGCTGCCACAGGCGGTCACGAGGGCGCCGAGCCCGAGGGTGCCACCGGCGGCGAGCAGGCCGCGGCGGGAGAAGCGGGCGGTTGTGGCGTTCGACATGACTGGTTCTGCTTTCGTGCGTACGGAGCCACTGCTGGCACGGCCGACAGCCGTTCGGCTGGAATCAAGCTTAGGTTAGCCTAACCTCGGTTGATGTCCAGGGGGCCCTGGTGTCTGTGCCCGGGGAGGAGCGGGGATGGCCGTCGAAGCAGTGATCCGGATCACGAGTGCGCCGAGGCTTCTCGGCGGCGAGCCCGCCTACGACTTGAGGCGGCGCGATACGGCCCGGATCAGGTCGGTACGGGCGACCTGAAGGGCGAAACCCTGGTCGTGGTCCGGTACAGGTTTCGCGTACCAGGGGAGACCGCGGCGGCGCCACTTGGCGGGCGCGAGGTCCGCGGGAAGCGGCGGCAGGGGCAACGCCCAGGATCCGAGCCGAAGTCGTCCCGTCCACCGTCCGGCAGGCAGCAGAACGTCGTCGTCCGATTCGGTGACGGTGCGACTCATTCGGACCTCACATGCGTCCGGTTACGGGTACCGGTACGCGAGGTCGGTTGTCGGCCAGTGACGTCTGCAAAGCCGCACCGTCATCTTCCGGGTATCCGCCAGGTCAGCCCACCAACCCCAGTTCCCGCGCGATCAGCATCCGCTGGACCTCGCTCGTGCCCTCGCCGATCTCCAGGATCTTGGAATCGCGCCACATGCGGGCGACCGGGTACTCGTTCATGAAGCCGTAGCCGCCGTGGATCTGGGTGGCCTCGCGGGCGTTGTCCACCGCCACCGTGGAGGAGTGGAGCTTGGCGAGGGCCGCTTCCTTCTTGAAGGGGTCGCCGGACACCAGGCGGGCCGCCGCGTCGCGCCAGGCGAGGCGGGCCGTGTGGGCCTTCATCTCCATGTCGGCGATCTTGAACTGGATGGCCTGGTTCGCGGCGATCGGCTTGCCGAACGCGTGGCGTTCCTTGGCGTACTTGACGGATTCGTCCACGCAGCCCTGTGCCAGGCCCGTCGCCAGCGCCGCGATCGCGATGCGGCCCTCGTCGAGGATGCGGAGGAACTGGGCGTATCCGCGGCCCTCCTCGCCCAGCAGGTTCGCCGCCGGGACCCGGACGTCCGTGAAGGACAACTCGCGGGTGTCCGAGGCGTTCCAGCCGACCTTCGAGTAGGGGGCCGCGAACGTGAAGCCCGGGGTGCCGGACGGGACGATGATCGAGGAGATCTGCGGCTTGCCCTCCGGGGTGCGGCCCGTGACCGCGGTGACCGTCACCAGGCCCGTGATGTCCGTGCCCGAGTTGGTGATGAAGCACTTCGTGCCGTTGATGACCCACTCGTTCGTCGACGGGTCCAGACGCGCCGTCGTGCGGGTCGCGCCCGCGTCGCTGCCCCCGTCCGGCTCCGTGAGGCCGAACGCGCCGAGGAGTTCGCCCGAGCAGAGGCGGGGGAGCCATTCCCGCTTCTGCTCCTGCGTGCCGTAGCGGTAGACCGGCATCGCGCCGAGGGAGACGCCGGCTTCGAGTGTGATGGCGACCGAGGAGTCGACCCGCGCCAGTTCCTCCAGTGCAACGCCCAGCGCCAGGTAGTCGCCGCCCATGCCGCCGTACTCCTCGGGGAACGGCAGGCCGAACAGGCCCATGCGGCCCATCTCCCGGACGATCTCGTACGGGAACTCGTGCCGCTCGTAGAAGTCGCCGATCTTCGGCGCCACCACTTCGTGCGCGAACTCCTCGACCGTGCGCCGGAGTTCCTCCAGTTCGGCGGAGAGGCGGTAGTCCATGGTGATCACTGCTCCTCGGTGTCCTCGTGGGACAGAGCTCGGACGGTGCGGGACGGGCTCGGTCGGCCCAGGTGGGTGGCCATCCACGCGCTCGTGGCGACGAGGCGGCCGAGGTCGATGCCGGTTTCGATGCCGAGGCCCCGCAGCATCCACACGAGGTCTTCGGTGGCCAGGTTGCCCGTCGCGGACTTCGCGTAGGGGCAGCCGCCCAGGCCGCCCGCCGAGGCGTCGACCGTCGTGACGCCCTGCTGGAGCGCCGCGAGGGTGTTGGCGAGGGCCTGGCCGTAGGTGTCGTGGAAGTGGACGCCGAGGACGGACGGCCGCACGCCCGCCTCGTCCAGGGCGGCGAGGAGCGCGACCACATGGCCGGGGGTCGCGACGCCGATGGTGTCGCCCAGGCTCAGCTCGTCGCAGCCCATGTCCAGCAGCGCGCGGCAGACCTTCACCACCTGCGGGACCGGGACCTCGCCCTCCCAGGGGTCGCCGAAGCACATGGAGAGGTAACCCCGGACGTGGACGTCCTCGGACTTCGCCCGGCTCACCACCGGCTCGAACATGGCCAGCGCCTCGTCCACCGTGCGGTTGAGGTTGGCCTTGGCGAAGGACTCCGTGGCGCTGGCGAAGACGGCGACCCGCCGGGCGCCCAGCGCCAGGGCGCGGTCCAGGCCGCGTTCGTTCGGGACCAGGACGGGGAGCGCCACCGGCAGGTCGCCGACCATCGGGAACAGTGCCTCGGCGTCGGCCAGTTGGGGGACCCACATGGGGTGGACGAAGCTCGTCGCCTCGATCGTGGTGAGGCCGGCGTCGGCCAGGCGGCGGATGAACTCCGCCTTGACCTCCGTGGGGACCGTGGCCTTCTCGTTCTGCAGGCCGTCGCGCGCACCCACCTCGTGGATGCGGATCCGGCTGGGCAAGTCCCGGGTCGGCACGACCATCGGGAGTCCTGGAACTGTCATTCCGCCGCCTCCTCGTGCGGTGCGATGACCGCCAGGACCTGGTCCATGGCGACCGTGGTGCCCGGCGAGACGTCCAGTTCGGCGACCGTGCCGGCGTGCGGGGCGGAGATGACGTGCTCCATCTTCATCGCCTCCACCACCAGCAGACTCTGCCCGGCGCTCACCTCGTCGCCGACGGCGACCTTCACCACCGTCACCGTGCCGGGCATGGGCGCGGTCAGCGAGTCGGCGCCCCCGTGGGCCGCCCGGGTGAGGGACGCGGCCACCGGGTCGTGATCGCGGACGTGCCAGGCGTCACCGTCACGGCCGAGCCAGTCGACGGCGCGGTGGAAGGTGTGCCGGACGCCGTCCAGGGTCACCGCGACCCGGTCGTCGGTGACCGCCGCCGTGCCGCGCGGGGTGTACTCCAGCGGCTCCCGCGCCTTCAGGTGGAACGCGGGTGGCTTCCGGGCTCCGCCCAGCCGCCAGCCGCTGGGGACCGAGAAGGGGTCCGTCCAGCCGCCCGGCTCGGGCTTCAGGCTCTCCAGGCGTACGGCCGCCGCCGCCTCGTACACCTCCTCCGGTACGTCCGTGGGGACCAGGGTCTCCACCTCGCGCTCGACCAGGCCGGTGTCCATGTCGCCGGAGACCACCGCCGGGTGGGCCAGCAGGCGGCGCAGGAAACCGGCGTTGGTCTGCACGCCGAGCGTGACCGTCTCGGCCAGAGCCGCGCGGAGCTTGCGCAGGGCCGTCGCGCGGTCCGGGCCGTAGGCGATGACCTTGGAGAGCATCGGGTCGTAGAGGCTGCCGACCTCCGTGCCCTCGGTGAGGCCGGAGTCGGTGCGGATGCCGTCGCCCTGCGGCTCGCGCAGCCTCAGCACCGTGCCGCCGGAGGGGAGGAAACCGCGGGCGGGGTCCTCGGCACAGATGCGGGCCTCCACCGCATGGCCCGTCAGCCGTACGTCCTGCTGCGTGAAGCCGAGGGGCTCGCCCGCTGCGACCCGCAGCTGCCACTCGACGAGGTCCAGGCCCGTGATCAGCTCGGTGACCGGGTGCTCCACCTGCAGCCGGGTGTTCATCTCCATGAAGTAGTACGACGACGGGTCGCTGCCGGGGACGATGAACTCCACCGTGCCCGCGCCCCGGTAGCCGCAGGACCGGGCCGCCTGGACCGCCGCCTCGCCCATCGCCGAACGCGTCTCCTCGTCGAGCAGGACGCTCGGCGCCTCCTCGATGATCTTCTGGTGGCGGCGCTGGAGGGAGCACTCGCGCTCGCCCAGATGGACCACGCTGCCGTGGCCGTCCGCCAGGACCTGAATCTCGATGTGGCGGGGGCGGTCGATCCAGCGTTCGACGAGGAGGGTGTCATCGCCGAAGGAGGCGTTGGCCTCGCGGCGGGCCGAGGCGATCTCGTCCTCCAGACGGGTCAGGTCCCGCACCAGGCGCATGCCCTTGCCGCCGCCGCCGGCGCTCGGCTTCAGCAGCACGGGTGCGCCCAGCGCGCGGGCCGCCTCGGCCAGATCCGGGTCACGGCCACCGGGCACCACCGGTACGCCGGCCTCCTGGACCGTCTCCTTGGCGCGGATCTTGTCGCCCATCAGCGCGATCGCGTCCGCCGGAGGGCCGATGAAGACCAGGCCCGCCTCGGCGCAGGCGCGGGCGAAAGCGGCGTTCTCCGCTAGGAAGCCGTAACCCGGGTGGACGGCCTGCGCGCCCGTACGGGCCGCGGCCTGAAGCAGGCGCTCCACCGACAGGTAGCTCTCGGACGCCGGGGCCGGGCCGATCCGCACCGCCGTGTCCGCCTCGCGGACGTGCCGGGCGTCGGCGTCCGCGTCGGAGAAGACGGCCACCGAGCGCACGCCCATCGACCGCAGCGTCCGGATGACGCGTACGGCGATCTCGCCCCGGTTGGCCACCAGCACTGTCTCGAACATCGTCGTCCGTCCCCTCACATCCGGAAGACGCCGAACTGGGGGTCACCCAGGGGCGCGTTGGCGCACGCGGTCAGGGCCAGGCCCAGGACCTGACGGGTGTCCATCGGGTCGATCACACCGTCGTCCCAGAGGCGGGCCGTCGCGTAGTAGGCGCTGCCCTGGCGCTCGTACTGCGCGCGGATCGGAGCCTTGAAGGCGTCCTCGTCCTCCGCCGGCCAGGACTCGCCGCGGGCCTCCAACTGGTCGCGCTTGACGGTGGCGAGGACCGAGGCGGCCTGCTCGCCGCCCATGACCGAGATCTTGGCGTTCGGCCACATCCACAGGAAGCGGGGGGAGTACGCCCGGCCGCACATGGAGTAGTTGCCCGCGCCGTACGAGCCGCCGACCACGACCGTGAGCTTCGGTACGCGCGTGCACGCCACGGCCGTGACCATCTTGGCGCCGTGCTTGGCGATGCCGCCCGCCTCGTAGTCCTTGCCGACCATGAAGCCCGAGATGTTCTGCAGGAACACCAGCGGGATGCCGCGCTGGTCGCACAGCTCGATGAAGTGGGCGCCCTTCTGGGCGGACTCGGAGAACAGGATGCCGTTGTTGGCGACGATGCCCACCGGGTGGCCGTGGATCCGGGCGAAGCCGGTGACCAGGGTCTGACCGAACTCGGACTTGAACTCGGCGAAGCGGGAGCCGTCGACGACCCGGGCGATGATCTCGCGTACGTCGTAGGGGGTGCGGGAGTCGACCGGGACGGCGCCGTAGAGGCTGTGCGGGTCGACCTTGGGCTCCGTCGCCGCCGTGACCTCCCAAGGGAGCGTCCCGCGCGCGGGGAGGGTGGAGACGATGGTGCGGACGATGCGCAGCGCGTGCGCGTCGTTCTCCGCGAGGTGGTCGGTGACACCCGAGACGCGGGAGTGGACCTCGCCGCCGCCCAGCTCCTCCGCCGTGACCACCTCGCCCGTGGCCGCCTTCACCAGGGGCGGGCCGCCCAGGAAGATGGTGCCCTGGTCGCGGACGATCACCGCCTCGTCGCTCATCGCCGGGACGTACGCGCCGCCCGCCGTGCAGGAGCCGAGGACGGCGGCGATCTGCGGGATGCCGGCGCCGGACATGCGGGCCTGGTTGTAGAAGATCCGGCCGAAGTGGTCGCGGTCGGGGAAGACCTCGTCCTGCATGGGGAGGAACGCGCCGCCGGAGTCCACCAGGTAGACGCAGGGGAGGCGGTTGTCGAGGGCGACCTCCTGGGCGCGGAGGTGCTTCTTCACCGTCATGGGGTAGTACGTGCCGCCCTTGACCGTGGCGTCGTTGGCGATGACCACCGTTTCGCGGCCGCTGACCCGGCCGATGCCGGCGATGACACCGGCGGCCGGTGCCTGGTCCTCGTACATCCCGTCGGCCGCGAGCGGAGCCAGCTCCAGGAAGGGCGAGCCCGGGTCGAGGAGGGTGTCCACCCGGTCGCGGGGGAGCAGCTTGCCGCGCGCGGTGTGGCGGGCGCGGGCCTTCTCGCCGCCGCCCTGTGCGGCTGCGGCCAGCTTGGTGCGCAGCTCCTCGACGAGGGCGTGGTGCGCCTCCTCGTTGGCCCGAAAGGCCTCCGACGCGGGGTCTGCCGCGCTCGTGAGCTCCGGTGCCTCGTGCATCCTGCGGGTCCCCTCACTTGTTAATGAGCGTTAACGCATTTCCTTCAGGTTAACGACCGCTAACCTCCCTGTCTAGAATCGATTCCATGGCCACCAGAACCGACGCCCCCACCCGCCGCGAGCAGATCCTCAAGGAGGCCGCGCGGCTGTTCGCCGAGCGGGGCTTCCACGGGGTCGGAGTCGACGAGATAGGCGCCGCTGTCGGGATCAGCGGGCCCGGGCTGTACCGGCACTTCCCGGGCAAGGACGCGATGCTCGCGGAGTTGCTGGTGGGGATCAGCGGGCAGTTGCTGACCGGGGCGAAGCGGAGGTTGGCCGAGGCGGACGGGGGTGGGGCGGACGGGGTGCTCGACTCGCTCATCGAGGGGCACATCGACTTCGCGCTCGATGACCGGCCTCTGATCACCCTGCACGACCGGGAGCTGGATCGCCTCCGGGACAGCGACCGGAAGATGGTGCGGCAGCTGCAGCGGCAGTACGTGGAGTTGTGGGTCGGGGTGGTGCGGGAGGTGTACCCGGGGCTCGGGGAGCCTGCGGCTCGGTCGGCCGTGCACTCGGTGTTCGGGTTGCTGAACTCGACGCCGCATCTGGGGAGGGGCGGGTCGTTGCCCGGGCGTGGGGCTACGGCGGAGTTGCTGCACCGGATGGCCCGGGGGGCGTTCGCGGCGGTGGGTGCGTAGGGGCAGCGGGAACCCCGCGTCCGCCTCACCGCGTGGGGCGCGGACCAAGGGGTCCTCGCACTGTGCCCGCCCGGGGTGTGCGGCCTGGCACCGCGCCTCGCCGCGGCCGAAGTGGGTTCTCGTACCGACGATGGCTCCGCCGGTCTGACCCGACCCCTCGGACGTCGCCACCGGTTCGCCGCACGGAGTGACCCGGCAGCGTGACGAGCGTTACCCCCTCCTCACCCTGGACGCGTCTCGATACTCGCCGGTATCTTTGGCTGAGCAAGCGCTTAGACATGTAGTCGTGGAGGTGGCGGCGTGCGCCGTACGGTGTTCAACGAGGATCACGAGGCGTTCCGGGAGACCCTTCGCGCCTTCATCGAGGCCGAGGTCGTACCCGTGTACGACGAGTGGTTCGCGGCGGGCCAGGCGCCCCGCGACTTCTACTACAAGCTCGGCGAGCTGGGAATCTTCGGCATCAACGTGCCCGAGGAGTTCGGCGGCGCCGGAATCGACTCGCACAAGTTCGAGGCCGTGCTGTACGAGGAGACCGCTCGCGCCGGCGTCCAGTTCGGCGGCTCCGGCGTGCACGTGCTGCTCGCCCTGCCTTACATCAAGATGCTCGCCACCGACGAGCAGAAGAAGCGCTACCTGCCGAAGTTCGTCACCGGCGAGGAGATGTGGGCCATCGCGATGACGGAGCCGGGCACCGGTTCCGACCTCGCGGGCATGAAGTCCACCGCCAAGCTGAGTGAGGACGGCACGCACTACGTCCTCAACGGCGCCAAGACCTTCATCACCGGCGGCGTGCACGCCGACCGCGTGATCGTCTGCGCCCGGACCGCCGCCCCGACCGCCGAGGACCGCCGTCACGGCATCTCCCTCTTCGCCGTGGACACCAAGTCGGAGGGCTACTCGGTCGGCCGCAAGCTCGACAAGCTCGGCCTGAAGACCTCCGACACCGCCGAGCTGGCGTTCGTCGACGTCAAGGTGCCCGTCGAGGACCTCCTCGGCGAGGAGAACAAGGGCTTCTACTACCTCGGCCACAACCTGGCCTCCGAGCGCTGGGGCATCGCCTTCGGCGCCTACGCGCAGGCCAAGGCCGCCGTCCGGTTCGCCAAGCAGTACGTGCAGGAGCGCACGGTCTTCGGCAAGCCGGTCGCGCACTTCCAGAACACCAAGTTCGAGCTGGCCGCCTGCCAGGCCGAGGTGGACGCCGCCGAGGCCGTCGCCGACCGCGCGACCGAGGCCCTCGACGCCGGTGAGCTCACTCCCGCCGAGGCCGCCTCCGCGAAGCTGTTCTGCACCGAGGTCGCCCACCGCGTCATCGACCGCTGCCTCCAGCTGCACGGCGGCTACGGCTACATGAACGAGTACCCGATCGCCCGCCTGTACGCGGACAACCGCGTCAACCGCATCTACGGCGGCACCAGCGAGATCATGAAGTCGATCATCGCCAAGGACATGGGCCTGTAAGGCCCCCGACACCGGCACGCGATCACTGGCCGGTACAACTACCCCATGAGCCAGGCACTTCAGGACCTCCTCGATCTGCTCGACCTGGAGCAGATCGAGGAGGACATATTCCGCGGCCGGTCCCGGTCCGCCGTCGTCCCGCGGGTCTTCGGCGGGCAGGTCGCGGCTCAGGCGCTCGTCGCCGCAGGGCGGACGGTCCCCGAGGACCGGCCCGCGCACTCCCTCCACGCGTACTTCCTGCGCCCCGGCGACCCCGGCGCACCCATCGTCTACACCGTCGACCGGATCCGCGACGGCCGCTCCTTCACCACCCGCCGGGTGGTCGCCGTCCAGCACGGCAAGCCGATCTTCCACCTCTCGGCGTCGTTCCAGGTCCACGAGGACGGGCTGGATCACCAGGAGCCGATGCCCGCGTCGCCCGATCCGGCCACGTTGCCGACCGGTGAGGAGCGGCTGCGCGGCTACGGGCACATCGACCCCGTGGTGGTGGAGAAGTTCCTGGAGGCCCGGGCCGCCGTCGATCTGCGGTACGTCGAAGAGCCGCCGTACGGGAAGTTCGGCGAGCCCCGTGAGCCGCACTCGCAGGTGTGGTTCCGGACCAACGGCAAGCTCGACAGCGATGTCGACGAACCGCTGCTGCACGTCGTCCTCGCCACCTACGTCTCCGACATGACGCTGCTCGACTCCGTCCTGCTCGCGCACGGGCGGGGCGGCTGGGCCGTCGGGGACGTCGTCGGGGCCTCGCTGGACCACGCGATGTGGTTCCACCGGCCGTTCCGCGCGGACGAGTGGCTGCTGTACGACCAGGAGTCCCCGTCCGCGTACGGCGGCCGGGGACTGGGACAGGCCCGGATCTACACGCAGGACGGGCGGCTCGCCATCACCGTGATCCAGGAGGGCGTGGTCCGCGTCCCGCGCGAGCCGGGCGCTAGCTGAGGCCCGCCTCCGCCAGCAGGTACGCCGTCATCGGGTCGTAGTGGCGGGGGCTGACCACGTGGTCGTCCAGGGGCACCGTCACCTGTACGGTGCCCTCCGCCTCGGCGAGGAAGAGCGCCGGGTCGTTGGAGTCGGCGTAGCCGACGGAGTCGACGCCGTGCTGTCCCGCGTAGCCGGCCCAGCCGTGGTCGGCGACGACGAGGTCGGGCAGCGGGCGGCCCTCGCGCTCCAGGCCCGTCAGGATGGCCCTCATGGGTTCGCCCGAGTGGGTGTGCCACAGGGTGGCGCCGTGCTCCAGCACCGCCACGTCCGCGAACTGCATGACGTAGCCCTCCTCCGTGGTCAGCCCGTCCGGGACGACCACGATCTCGCAGCCGGCCGCGCGCAGGGCCGCCGCGGTCGCCCGGTGCACGTCGAGCAGGCCGCCGGGGTGGCCGGTGGCGAACAGGACCCGCTGCTGCCCGTCCGCAGCCTTGCGCAGCCGCCCGGCCATCCGCTCGAGACCGGAGACGGTCAGCTCCGGGTCGATGGTGTCCTGGCCGTACCGGTGCTCGGGGTCGTCGTTCACGCCGACGCGTTCCGCCATCACCGCGAGGACGTCCTGCTCGTCGGTCCAGCGGTCGCCGAGTTCCAGGCCGAGCCAGTAGTGGCGGTCGCCGTTCGCCAGCTTGCGGTAGTGGGAGAGGTTGTTCTCGCGCGGGGTGGCGACGTCGCCCGCGATGCGCGTCCTGACGAGGTGGTCGACGAGTTCGGCGCGGCTGGGGGTCCCGGGTATCGGCATGACTCCCATTGTGAGGCAGCCCCCGGCGGGCGTCCCTGGCGTATCGGACGCTGGGATGTGCGTCACGTACTCAGAAGGACACCGGTCACCTACTCGGAAGGACCCCGGTCACGTACTCACAGCTGCCGCAGCGCGAACCAGAGTTCCATCCGGACGTCCGGGTCGTCGAGGTCCGTCTCCAGCAGGGCCGCGCAGCGGGCGACGCGCTGCCGGACGGTGTTGCGGTGCACGGACAGGGCGACGGCCGTGCGGTCCCAACTGCCGTGCAGGGAGAGCCAGGTGCGCAGGGTCTCGGTGAGCGCGGGGTGTGCCGTGACGGGGGCGAGGAGGGTGCGGGCGTGGGCCACCGCCTCGTCGGGCGGGACGAGGGCGGCCAGGGCGGGGCGCGGGCCGTGCCGCAGCAGCGGGGCCCGGGTGGCGCGGGCCCGGGCCAGAGCGCGGGCGGCCTGGGTGTCGGCGGCGGGCCAGTCCTGCGGGGTCACGGCGGCGCTGACACCCAGGGTCCAGCCGGGCAGCGGTGCCGGTACGCGGTCGGCCGGCACCAGGACCCGCACGACGTCGCCCGCCGGGTCGACCAGGGCGGAGCCGAGCGCGGCACCCAGCGCCGAGGCCGCGACGGGGTCGGGCGTGCCGTCCCCGTCCGGGCGGGCGTGCACGAGGACCCACGGCCCGTCGCCGAGCAGCGGGGCGACCTCCTCGGGCGGCGCGCCCAGCAGCAGCCGCACCAGTGCGGAGGTACGGGCCGCGCCCGTACCGCTCTGCCGCTCGCCGGTGAGGAGTGACAGCAGGACGGCGGCGACGGAGGCGATGGTGTGGTCCCCGGGCGCACGCTGTGGCGCTGCGACCCCGAGCACGAAGCCGTGCCTCGCGCCGAGGGCGTAGACGGCGAGACGGGTGCCGGCGACGGTGTCGGTGGCGGAGGTGGGAGCGGGACGCTCACCCGGACCGTCGGCCGGCCGGACCACCCCCGTCAGCCCCGCCAGTGCGGACGCCGCCTCACCTGCCGGCCCGCGCCCCGCCGACGCGATCTCCGCCCCCTCCGGCCCGTACAGCACGGCCCACCCGCCCAGCCGCTGCGCCACCTGCCGGAGCACCGACGGAACCGGGTCGGGGCGGGACGCGGCCGAGGCGAGGCTCTGCTGGGCCTCGGTCACCCGGCGGAGTTCGGCCAGGCGGGCCCGGGTCATCAGTTGCCAGACGGCCCGGGCCACGCCCGAGAAGGTGGTTTGCTCCGGAACCTCCAGCAGCGGCAGGCCGTGCCTGTCACAGGCCGTGACCAGCGCACCGGGCACCGTGTCGTGCACCGGCGTGACCCCGAAGCCGAGGGCCGCGCCGCCCGCCGCCACGATCCGGGAGACGTAGTCGTCGAAGTAGTTCCCCAGGTCCTCGGCCGCCCGCGGGACGTGCACGCCGGCCGTGAGCAGCAGTTCCCCGCCCAGCAGGTACGGATAGGGGTCCGTCAACTCGGAGGTGTGCACCCAGTGGACGGCGGTCCCGTGATCGTCCGGACCGGCGAGCCGGCGCAGGGCGAGGTCCTCGCGGGCCAGGAGCGACCTGAGAGAAACGGGGGGTGTCGGAGGGACCGACGGGCCGGGCATGGTGTGCGTTCCCTCCAGACGGTTCCTCATGAATGGATGAAACGTACACTTCGCAGTCGCATTCCGGCCACCTAGGCTCAGTCCTCGTCCACCTCGTCCCCCGTGAGCGAGCCGTGCGCCCCGAGCCTGCGCGAAGGAGCCCCATGGCCGTCGGCCACCTCGTGATCGTCGTCCACCGGCCGGCAAGCCGGCCGTGGGCTGGTGGGGCATGCGCCGCGCTCCGCCCGGAAGCGGGTTCCCGGCGGCCGATCGCCGGCCCGGCCCGGCCCTGTACCCCGGCGCGACGGCGGCGATCGTCCTCGGCGGTGCCACCGCCATCGGTGGCGTGGGGCTGGGCTACCGGTACGGCCTCTACGGCGCCTGGATGGTCTTCACCATCGGCCTCGGCGTACTCGCCCCGTCCGTCTAGGGCAAGCAGTACATACGCGATGAAGCGTAGGAAAGAAGGCATTTCTTCATGAGCAGCAACGAGACTCCGCGCGGGCCCGTCGACTCCTCCCGCATCCCGCGGTACGCCGGTCCCGCGACCTTCGCCCGGCTGCCCCGGCTGGACGAGGTCGGCCGGGCCGACGTCGCGGTGGTGGGCGTGCCGTTCGACTCGGGCGTCTCGTACCGGCCGGGCGCCCGCTTCGGCGGCAACGCCATCCGTGAGGCGTCCCGGCTGCTGCGCCCGTACAACCCGGCGCAGGACGCCTCGCCCTTCGCCCTCGCGCAGGTCGCGGACGGCGGCGACATCGCCGTGAACCCGTTCGACATCAACGAGGCCGTCGAGACCGTCGAGGCGGCGGCGGACGACCTGCTCGGCACGGGCGCCCGCCTGATGACCCTCGGCGGCGACCACACCATCGCGCTGCCCCTGCTGCGGTCGGTGGCGAAGAAGCACGGCCCGGTGGCCCTGCTCCACTTCGACGCCCACCTCGACACCTGGGACACGTACTTCGGCGCCGAGTACACGCACGGCACGCCGTTCCGCCGCGCGGTCGAGGAGGGCATCCTGGACACCTCCGCCCTGTCCCACGTCGGCACCCGCGGTCCGCTGTACGGCAAGCAGGACCTGACCGACGACGAGAAGATGGGCTTCGGCATCGTCACCTCGGCGGACGTCTACCGGCGCGGTGCCGACGAGGTCGCCGACCAGCTCCGGCAGCGCATCGGGGACCGGCCGCTGTACATCTCCATCGACATCGACTGCCTCGACCCGGCCCACGCGCCCGGCACGGGCACGCCCGAGGCCGGGGGCATGACCTCGCGCGAGCTGCTGGAGATCCTGCGCGGCCTGGCGTCCTGCAACCTGGTCTCCGCGGACGTCGTCGAGGTGGCCCCCGCGTACGATCACGCGGAGATCACGTCGGTGGCCGCGTCCCACACGGCGTACGAGCTGACCACGATCATGTCCCGCCAGATTGCCGAGGCCCGCGCGAAGTGACCCACGACCACGACCTGGTGCTCCGCCCGACGCCCGCCCAGACGGAGGCCGCCCTGAACCCTCCTCCCGGCCGAGGCGGCGGAGACCTGGTCGTGGAGACACTGGCCGGGCTGGGCGCGACGACCGTCTTCGGCCTGCCCGGCCAGCACGCGCTCGGCATGTTCGACGCGCTGCGCCGCTCCGACCTGAGGTACATCGGCCTGCGGGTGGAGAACAACGCCGGGTTCGCGGCGGACGCGTACGGCCGGATCACCGGGGAGGCCGCGCCGCTGCTGCTGTCGACGGGCCCGGGCGCCCTGACCTCACTGGCCGCCCTCCAGGAGGCGGCGGCGGCCTCCGCGCCCGTGCTGGCGATCAGCGGCCAGGTCCCCACGGCGGGTCTCGGCGGCGGCCGCCACGGCTATCTGCACGAACTGCCCGACCAGGCGGCGTCCTTCAGGGGCGTGGTGAAGTCCGTGCACACGGTCCGCGCCCAGTCCCAGATCCCCTCCGCGATCGAGGCGGCCTGGAAGTCGGCGCTGAGCGCCCCGCACGGCCCGGTGTGGGTGGAGATCCCGCAGGACGTGCTGCTCGCCCAGACGGCCATCCCGGTGGTGACCGGCGGCGACGCCTTCCCCGAGGAGCTGGTGCCGCGTCCCGAACTGACCGCCGTGGCCGCCGACCTGCTGTCGAAGGCGGCCCGCCCGGCGATCATCGCGGGCGGGGGAGTGGTACGGGCGGACGCCTCCGGCAAGCTGAAGCAGCTGGCCGAGAGGCTCCGGGCGCCGGTCGTCACGACCCCCGGCGGCAAGGGCGCGTTCCCCTGGGCACACCCCCTGTCCCTCCAGTCCTGGATCGAGGACCGGCACACCACCGACTTCCTGGAGGACGCGGACGTCCTCCTGGTCGTCGGCTCGGGCCTGGGCGAACTCTCCTCCAACTACCACACGTTCAAGCCCCGCGGCCGGGTCGTCCAGATCGAGGCCGACCTCGGCAAGCTGGAATCCAACCATCCGGCGCTGGGCATCCACGCGGACGCCCGGCTCGCCTTGCAGGCACTGCTGGAGACGGTGTCGCCGCGCGAGGACGCGACGGCGGCGGAGCGTGTCCGGGAGCTGCTCGCGAAGGTGGCCGACCGCATCGCCGCCCAGGAACTCACCCTGGAGCAGGAGGTGCTGGCGTCCGTGCGCAGGGCGCTGCCCGCCGACTCCCCGTCCTTCTGGGACATGACCATCCTGGCCTACTGGGCCTGGTCGGCCTTCGACGCCAAGGGCCCCAACCACATGCACTCCGCGCAGGGTGCGGGCGGCCTCGGCTACGCCTTCCCGGCCGCACTCGGCGCGGCGGTGGCCGACCCGACCCGGCCGGTCCTCGCGGTCTCCGGCGACGGCGGGGCCCTGTACTCGATCGCCGAGCTGGCGACGGCCCGCCAGTACGACCTGAACGTCACCTGGCTGATCGTCGACGACGGCGGCTACGGCGTCCTGCGCGAGTACATGACCGACGCGTTCGGTGAGGCGACCGGGACGGAGCTGACCCGGCCGGACTTCGTGGCGCTGGCGGAGTCCTTCGGCGTCCCCGGGGTCCGGACGACCCCGGACAACCTGGAGCAGGACCTGGCCGGGGCGCTCGCGTCGCCCGGGCCCTCGGTGGTCCTGCTCCCCGCCGTGCTGCGGATGTTCGCGCCGACGCACCTGGGGTGAGCGCCGGCTGAGCGCCGGGACCTCTCACCGCCGCGTTCCTGACCGGCCGACGAACTTCGCACGGCGTTCGGGATCTGGTGCAAGCGGTGCCCCCTGTCGAGTCCACGTCGGAGAAGGCGAAAGCCCGTCGGTGGCACGGCAGTCGGCGCGCTGTCGACCGCAAAAACCCCGGCGGGAAAGGCGGCGCCAAGGGTTCCGGTAGAGGTCAGTGGAACCAGAAGAGCAGCGTGTCCGGGTTCGTCCCGAGCCTGCGCGCGCTCTCCCACTCCTCCGACTCGAAGCGCATGACCTCGGCGAACCGGCGGGCCACGGCCCGGAATTCGGGATCCAGCCGGTCGAGTACGGACGCGTAGGCGTCGGCGAGGGCGGCGGCCCGCTGGGCCGGCAGGGTGCCGATGGCGGGTACGGCGTCGCCGGGGTGGGGAAGGCGCAGCGGGGGGCCGCTGAACAGGAACGTGCCGGGGAGCAGGCCGGACGGTACGCCGTGCCGGGCGAGCTCGTCGTCCATGGCGTAGAACCAGGTCGGGCGCCGCCAGGCGCCGAGGTCGGTGGGGTCGGAGAAGTGGGCCGCGACGGCCTGGTAGAAGGCGTAGCTGTACGACGGGCAGAGGTCGGTGCTCGGGGTGCCGTCGATCAGCTCCTCCAGAGCCTGGCTGATGGGGACTTCGAGGTCGATGCCCTGCTCCTGGAAGCGGGCGTCCGTGCGCTCGCACTCCGTGCGGATCCGGGCGAGTGTGCGCTCCTGGTGCTCGGTCCGCTCCACCGCGGTGAGCAGACGTACCACCGTTCTCATGTCGCCGGTGCTCATCTCGAGGCAGTAGCCCACCGCTGCGTTTCCCTTCACCCGTTCGCCGGACACCGCTGTCCATGATCGGGGACGGGGGAACGGCCCCGAACCGAGGGGTCGGGGGCCGTTCGTTCGTGGGTGGTTGCGCCGGTTCAGCTGACGTCGGAGCGGTCCAGACGGTAGATCGCCGACTCGCTCGACTGCGACGATGTGCCGGAGCCGGAGCCGGAGCCGGAGCCGGAGCCGGAGCCGGAGCCGGAGCCGGAGCCGGAGCCGGAGCCGGAGCCCGCGCTCTTGCTGTAGTCGCTCTCCTTGACCGCTGTGCCGTGCTTCCGCACCCACGCCGTGACCTCGGAGCTGACGCTGGAGCCGCCGCCGGGGCCGCCGCCCATGCCGCCGCCGAGCTGGATGTAGTGCAGTTCGCCCTTCTTCACCAGCTCCTTGAGCTTGGCGAGGGTCATCGCCTTGTCGCTGCCGGACCAGCCCCACATGGAGATGACAGGCTCTCCGCTGCTCAGGATGAGCTGGGCCGCCCCCTGCGAAGTCGACACCGCCAGCAGCCACTCGGCGCCGTCCTGGTGCTTCTTCAGGTACGACACCAGCTCGCTGCTCGCGCCGCCGCCGGGGCCGCCGCCCATGCCGCCGGGCCGACCGGTGCCGGATTCGGCCCCGGAACCGTCGCCGGTGCCGTTCGCAGACGTGCCGCCCGCTCCTCCGGGGGCCTGTCCGCTCTGTCCGCCGGAGGCCCCTTCAGGGGCCTGCCCGTTCTGCCCGCCGGAGGGCATCCCACCTCCCGGAAGACCGCCACCGGCCTGGGCGTCGTCACCGCCGTTCTGGTTGTTCCCGCCCTGCTGAAGGCCGCCATTGGGACCACCCGAACCACCGCCCGGGGCGCCCCGGCCGGCAGTGCCGCCACCCCCGGGCCCGCCGAAGCCGCTGCCCGTGGACGGTCCGGCCGTCGGATTCGTGCCGCCCATGCCCCCGCCGCCCGACCCGGACGGCACCGACCAGGCGTACGCCGCCGGTCCCGCCGCCGCCGCGACGACCGCGGCCGCCACCGACACCGCCAGCAGCCGCGGCCGAAGCCCCGAGCCGCCGGAGCGGAAGACGAACAGGCCCGCGACGGCCACCGCCATGACGACCAGGACGGAAGGCCACAGCCACGTGTTCCAGCCGGAGGCCCGCCGCAGCAGCACCGCGGCCCACACGGCGGTGACGCCCAGCCCGAGGGGCAGCACCCACACCCACCGCCGGTCAGTCCGGAAGGCCCGCAGGAGCAGTACACCGCCGCCTCCGCACAGCGCCGCGATGCCCGGCGCGAGCGCGGTCGTGTAGTACGGGTGCATCGTGCCCTCGGCCAGGGCGAAGGTCAGGTAGTGCAGGACGGTCCAGCCGCCCCACAGGACGAGCGCGGCCCGGGTGAGGTCGGTGCGCGGGGCGCGTCCGCACAGCACGAGTCCGCCGACGAGGGCGATGCCGGCGAAGGGGATCAGCCAGGAGATCTGGCCGCCGAGGATGTCGTTGAACATCCGGCCGAGGCCCGCGGTGCCGGAGAAGCCGCCGCCCCCGCCGCCACCGCCGTTGCCCTCGCCGCCGAGGATCCGGCCGAGGCCGTTGTAGCCCATGATCAGGTTCCAGGCGGTGCCGTCGGTCGAGCCGCCGATGTACGGCCGCTCGGAGGCCGGCACCAGCGACACGGCCGCGGCCCACCAGAAGCTGGACACCGCCAGCACCACACCGGCCAGAAGCAGGTTGCGGATCCGCTTCACCAACGTCGGCCCGGCCGCGTACAGACAGACCACGAACACGGCCGGCAGCGCGATGTAGCCCTGCAGCATCTTGGTGTTGAAGGCGAGCCCGAAGCAGGCCGCCGAGCCGAGCAGGGGCAGCAGCCGCCCGTCGCGCGTCGCGCGCAGGGCGAGGGCCGCACCCGCCACCATCAGGAACACCAGCAGCGTGTCGGGGTTGTTGTCCCGGTTGATGGCCACCGTGATCGGGGTGAGGGCCAGGACCAGGGCCGCGACGGCCGCCGCCGCGTGCCCGAACACCCGCTTCACGCTGGCGTGCAGGATCCAGATGGTGGCCAGAGCGGCCACGATCATCGGCGCCATCATCTGCCAGGTGCCGTACCCGAGGACCCGGCAGGACAGGCCCATGACCATCAGCGCGAGCGGCGGCTTGTCGACGGTGAGGAAGTTCCCGGCGTCCAGCGAGCCGAAGAACCAGGCCTTCCAGCTCTCCGTGCCGCTCAGCACGGCGGCGCTGTAGAAGTTGTTGAGGCCGGACCCGGACAGGTTCCAGGAGTACAGCACCGCGGCCAGGGCGAGGATCGCGAGCAGCACGGGCAGCGACCAGCGCGGAGCGGCGGCGGTGTCACGGGGCGGGGCCGGAGGGGGCTCGGCGGTGCGGGGCTGGGTTTCGGTGGCAGATGTCACCCCAGCATCGTGGACAGTCCTGTTGGGTGGCCGCTGTGCCGAAGCTGGCCGCCGCCTGTGAACCGCACAGCGCCCGGTAACGACTCGCACAAGCTTTAGCCAACGCCTACAACCATTGCCCCGCGTCCGTGAGTCAAGACGTGCATGACTCCTGGGATATCCCGCCGCGCGAGAGTGCTGGCGGCGGCCGTGGGTACGGGTGTGCTCGTGCCGCTCGTCGCCGCCGCCACGCCCGCCGCCGCTGCCACCCCGGCCGTGACGTGCACCTCGGCCAAGGCCGGCCTGGCGACCAAGCTGAAGAACGACATCACCGCCGCGCTCGCCACCCGCAAGGGCACCGTCGCCGTCGGCCTCTACGACCGCAGCACCAACACCACCTGCACCCTGCGCGCGGGCTCCGCCTACGACTCGGCGAGCGTCGTCAAGGTCACCGTCCTCGCTACGCTGCTGTGGGACGCGAAGAAGACCGGCCGGTACCTCACCGACCGCGAGAACACCCTCGCCAAGGCCATGATCACCAAGTCGGACAACGCCGCGACCTCCACCTTGTGGAAGCAGCTCGGCATGACGAGGATCAAGGGCTTCCTCGCCGCGGCCGGAATGACCCAGACCAAGCCCGGCGCGAACGGCTACTGGGGCCTGACCCAGATCACCGTCACCGACGAGCAGAAGCTGCTCAAGCTCATCACCGGCAGGAACGCGGTCCTGAGCGACAACTCCCGCGCCTACATCCTCAAGCTGATGGGCCAGGTCGTGTCGTCCCAGCGCTGGGGCACCCCGTACGGAGTGCCCTCGGGTGTCACCGTCGCCGTGAAGAACGGCTGGCTGCAGCGCTCCACGTACGGCTGGCGGGTGCACAGCGTCGGCGCGTTCAAGGGCGGCGGCCACGACTACGCGATGACCGTGCTGAGCCACGGCAACAGCACGATGAACTACGGCATCGCGACCATCCAGGCCGTGGCCAAGGTCATCCACAGGGACCTGGCGGCGAGCTGACGGTCCTGGCCGGGATCCAGGAACTCCTGATGAAGGACGGGAGGGTGAAGAGGGCGAGGGGGGAAGGGCAAGTTCCACATCCGGGCGGACAGCCCCGAGTCCGGCGAGTGGCCGCCCGTCGGCCGGCTCACCGAACAGCCGATCTTCACCCCGCCGCCCACCCGGCGTCACCGGCCCGTCCTACGGTGACGCCCATGCCCCTGAGAACCCACCTCGCCCTCCTCACGGCGGGCCTGGCGGCGGCCACGTGCCTGACCGCCGCAGGCCCCGCCCAGGCGCAAACGTCCCACGCCTGCTCGCCGTCGGTCTCCATCGACCGCTTCTCCGACGCGCTCGACAAGACGACGTTCGACCACACCTTCGTCGGCAACTTCTCCGCGCTGGCCGTGGACCGGGACGGCTCCTTGGCCGCCCTCTCCGACCGCTCCTCGCTCTTCCGCCTGGACGCGAGGACGCTGAAGCCCCGGTCGGTGCTCCCCCTCGCCGACGAGAGCGGAACCGCGCTCGACTCCGAGGGCCTGGCCGTAAGCCGAGACGGCACCTACCTCGTCACCTCCGAGACCGAGCCGTCCGTACGCCGGTACTCCCGCGACGGCCGCATCCTCGACCGCCTCCCGGTCCCGGACGACCTGCGGGTGAGCCCCGCGGGCCGCGGCCGGCCCAACGGCACCTTCGAGGGCCTGACCCTGCTCCCCGACGGCCGCACCCTGGTCGCGTCCATGGAGTACGCCCTCTCCGGAGACCCCGCCGACACCGTCCGCTTCCAGACCTGGAAGCGCCACGGGTCCCACTTCCGGCTCGCCGCCCAGTACACCTACCGCACGGACCCCGGCCTCGGCGTCCCCGAGATCCAGGCCACCCCCGACGGCCGCCTCCTGGTCCTGGAGCGCGGCTTCACCGCCGGCGTGGGCAACACGGTCCGCCTCTACCTGGCCGACCCCCGCCACGGCATGCGGAAGACCCTGCTCACCGACCTCGTGACCTGCCCGACCCTGGGAGCGACGGCCAAGCAGCCCCAGCCGAACCCCCTCCTCGACAACATCGAGGGCATGGTGATCACGGGCCGGGAGAAGGGCCGCCTCAAGGTCCTCCTGACCAGCGACGACAACGAGAACCCGGCCCAGACGACCCGTTTCTACGCACTGCGCGTACGCGTCTGACCGCGTCGACGCCGCCCGCCGGGCTGGTCACATGGCCCAGCCCAGCAGCGGGACACGGGCCCCGGTGAGCAGGGCCAGGGCCGGCACCCCCGACAGCAGCAGCACCGCGGTGAGCCGCACGACGGCGAGTGCGTCCACCGCGGTGCGCAGCGGCGGCCAGGGAAGCAGGCGCAGCGTCCAGGTCACCGCGACCGAGGCCGCGAGGAGCAGGGCCAGCCGTGCGATCTCCGCGTCGCCGGACACCTGGCGCGGCGCGCTCGGGTCCAGGTCGTAGCCCTCCGCGTACATCGCGAAGGCGAGCACCCGCCAGCACAGGCGGCGCACAGGGCCACCGGGGCCTCGGCGAGCGTGAAGCGGGGCCGCGGCCAGGCCTGGACGAGTGTCGAAAGCATGGTCGGACGACCCCGGCCCAGTCCTAGGCCTTTGGTCGGGTGTTCCTCGTCCCCTGGTCGGGGAAGTGGCGCCGCGGGATGAAATCCGGGGCTTCCCGTGTTGGTGCCTTCCGGCAGATCAGGACGACTGGAGGGCACCGGCGTGACACCGAAACGGGGATGGGCACGACGACTGTGGGCCTACGCGTGGCGCCACCCCAAGGACGTCGTACTCGCTCTCGGCTCGTCCCTCGCCGGCATGGCCGTGATGGCCCTCGTCCCCCTGATCACCAAAGTGATCATCGACGACGTCATCACCGATCACACCCGGTCCATGACCACCTGGGCAGGGTTCCTCATCGCCGCCGCCCTGCTCGTCTACGTCCTCACCTACATCCGCCGCTACTACGGCGGCCGCCTCGCCCTCGACGTGCAGCACGACCTGCGGACGGGGATGTTCGGCACGATCAGCCGGCTCGACGGCCGCCGCCAGGACGAACTGTCCACCGGCCAGGTGATCGGCCGGGCCACCAGTGACCTCCAGCTGATCCAGGGCCTGCTCTTCATGCTCCCGATGACCATCGGGAACTTCCTGCTGTTCGTGATCTCCCTGGTGATCATGGCGTCGCTGTCCTGGCCGCTCACCCTGGTCGCCCTGGCGGTCGCTCCCGCCCTTTGGTGGATCGCCAAGCGCAGCCGCACCCGCCTGCACCCCTCCACCTGGTACGCCCAGGCCCAGGCCGCCGCCGTCGCGGGCGTGGTCGACGGTGCCGTCAGCGGCGTGCGCGTGGTGAAGGGCTTCGGGCAGGAGGAGCAGGAGACCGGCAAGCTCAGGGACGTCGGCCGCAGGCTCTTCGCGGGCCGGCTGCGCACCATCCGCCTGAACTCGGTCTACACCCCGGCCCTCCAGGCCGTCCCCGCCCTCGGCCAGGTCGCGATGCTGGCCGTCGGTGGCTGGCTGGCGGTGGGCGGACACATCACGCTCGGCACGTTCGTCGCCTTCTCCACCTACCTCGCCCAGCTGGTCGGGCCGGTCCGCATGCTCGCCGTGGTGCTCACCGTCGGCCAGCAGGCCCGCGCGGGCACCGAGCGCGTCCTGGAGCTGATCGACACCGAGCCCTCGATCCAGGACGGCCGCAAGGACCTGCCCGCCGACGCCCCCGCGACGGTCGAGTTCGACGACGTCTCCTTCGGCTACGAAGCCGGCCACCCGGTCCTCGACGGACTGTCCTTCGAGATCCGGCCGGGCGAGACCCTCGCCGTCGTCGGCTCCTCCGGCTCCGGCAAGTCCACCGTCTCCCTGCTCCTGCCGCGCTTCTACGACGTCACCCGCGGTGCCGTCCTGGTCGGCGGCCATGATGTGCGCGAGCTGACCCTGGAGTCGCTGCGGGCCGCTATCGGGCTGGTCCCGGAGGACTCGTTCCTCTTCTCCGACACGGTCCGCAACAACATCGCCTACGGCCGGCCGGACGCCACCCAGGAGGAGATCGAGAAGGCCGCCCGCGCCGCCCAGGCGGACCGGTTCATCGCCGAGCTGCCCGAGGGCTACGACACCACCGTCGGCGAGCACGGCCTCACCCTCTCCGGCGGCCAGCGCCAGCGCGTCGCCCTCGCCCGCGCGATCCTCAGCGACCCGCGCCTGCTGGTCCTGGACGACGCCACCTCCGCCGTGGACGCCCGGGTCGAGCACGAGATCCACGAGGCCCTGAAGGAGGTCATGCGGGGCCGTACGACCCTGCTGATCGCCCACCGCCGCTCCACCCTGAACCTCGCCGACCGCATCGCCGTCCTGGACGGCGGCCGCCTCGCCGACATCGGCACCCACGAGGAGCTCCAGCGGCGCTCCGCCCTCTACCGGCGGCTGCTCACCGACCCGGACGAGCTGGGCGCGGTCTCCCCGGGCCACACCCAGCCGGCCTCTCCCCAGGAGGACACCTCCGTCCGGGACGAGCTGGACGCGGAGTACGACGCCGAGCGCGGGGTCACCCCGCGCCTGTGGACCGGGGACCGCGAGCGCAAGGACCTCGCTCTCGCCGAGAGTCCCGCCACCCCCGAACTGCTCGCCCAGGTCGAGGCGCTGCCCCCGGCCACCGACGTGCCCGACATCGACGAGTCGCGTGCCGTCCAGCCGGAGGAGTCGTACGGCCTGCGCCGGCTGCTGCGCGGTTTCGGGCTGCCGCTGCTGGTCAGCCTCGCCCTGGTCGCCACCGACGCGGGCATGGGCCTGCTGCTGCCGGTGCTGATCCGGCACGGCATCGACTCGGGCGTCACCCAGGCCGCGCTCGGCGCGGTGTGGGCGGCGTCCCTGCTGGGGCTGCTGACGGTGGCCGTGCAGTGGGCGGCCCAGGTCGGTGAGATCCGCATGACCGGTCGCACCGGCGAGAGGGTGCTGTACTCGCTCCGGCTGAAGATCTTCTCCCAGCTCCAGCGCCTCGGCCTCGACTACTACGAGCGGGAGCTGACCGGCCGGATCATGACCCGGATGACGACCGACGTCGACGCGCTGTCGACGTTCCTGCAGACGGGCCTGGTCACCGCCTTCGTCTCGGTCGTCACCTTCTTCGGCATCATGGTCGCCCTGCTGGTCATCGACGTGGAGCTCGCGCTGGTCGTCTTCGCGACCCTGCCGCCGCTGATCATCGCCACGTACTTCTTCCGCCGGGCGAGCGTGAAGGCCTACGAACTGGCCCGGGAGCGGGTGTCGGTGGTCAATGCCGACCTGCAGGAGTCGGTGTCCGGGCTGCGGATCGTGCAGGCCTTCCGGCGCGAGCGGGACGGCGGGCGGCGGTTCGCCGAGCGCAGCGACAGCTACCGCCAGGCGCGCATCCGGGGCCAGTGGCTGATCTCCGTGTACTTCCCGTTCGTGCAGTTCCTGTCGTCGGTGGCGGCGGCGGCCGTGCTGATCGTGGGCGGGGCGCGGGTCGACGACGGGACGCTGGCGATCGGCTCGCTGGTGGCGTACCTGCTCTACATCGATCTGTTCTTCGCGCCCGTGCAGCAGCTCTCCCAGGTCTTCGACGGTTACCAGCAGGCGACCGTCTCGCTGGGCCGCATCCAGGAGCTGCTCCGGGAGCCGACGTCGACGAAGTCGGCCGCCGACCCCGTCGAGGTCAAGTCCCTGCGCGGTGAGATCGCCTTCGAGGACGTGCGCTTCGCGTACGGCGACGACGAAGATGCCCTCGGCGGGGTCGACCTGCGCATCCCGGCCGGGCAGACCGTCGCGTTCGTCGGCGAGACCGGTGCCGGCAAGTCGACCCTCGTCAAGCTCGTGGCCCGCTTCTACGACCCGACCTCCGGCCGGGTCACCGTCGACGGCACGGATCTGCGGGACCTGGACCTCACCTCGTACCGGCACCGTCTGGGTGTCGTCCCGCAGGAGGCGTACCTCTTCCAGGGCACCGTCCGCGACGCCATCGCCTACGGGCGGCCGGACGCCACCGACGCCGAGGTCGAGGCGGCGGCCCGCGCGGTCGGCGCGCACGAGATGATCGCCACCCTGGAGGGCGGCTACCTGCACGAGGTCGCCGAGCGCGGCCGCAACCTCTCCGCAGGGCAGCGCCAGCTGATCGCCCTGGCCCGCGCCGAGCTGGTCGACCCGGACGTCCTGCTGCTCGACGAGGCCACGGCCGCACTGGACCTGGCCACGGAGGCCCAGGTCAACCAGGCCACCGACCGCCTCGCGGGCCGCCGCACGACCCTCGTGGTGGCCCACCGCCTCACCACCGCCGCCCGCGCCGACCGGGTCGTCGTCATGGACCACGGCCGGGTCGCGGAGGACGGCACCCACGAGGCGCTGCTGGCACGCGGGGGGCGGTACGCGGAGCTGTGGCGGACGTTCATCGGCGCCGCCGAGCCGGAGGAGCCGGTCGGCGCGTCCCGCTGAGGGCGCCCACGGCGGCGTTTTCGTAACGCCCGTGCAACCGTCCGACATACGTCATGCGTCCGTACACCTGTACGCCGATGGTCGCGGACGACGCGGTACGGGAGGACGACAGTGGACAGTGGAGCGATACGCGGGCGGCTCGCGCTCGGTCTGGCCGTGCTGACCGCCTCCGGGCTGCTCGCCGTCGCCGCGCCGGGGGAGGCGCAGGCCGCGGCCTCCGCGTACTGTCCCGGCCGCAAGGTCCGCACCCTGCCGTTCTCCACCGGGACCGTGCTCGTCTACAAGCGCGGCGGCTACGTCTGCGCGGTGACGGTCACCAAGAAGCCCGGCGCGAAGCGGAAGATGTCGGTGAGCGTGCAGGCGCGGGGCAACCGGCCGGTCGTCGACGAGGGCGAGTACGCGTACCACGCGGGCCCCGTGACCGTGCACGCCGGGCGCCGCTGCGTCTGGCTCAAGGGACAGGTGGGGCGGGGGAAGTTCAGCTCCGGCTGGATCCTGTGCTGACACCGACCCCCTCGAGACGCCCGCCCACGCACAGGGTTTTCCCTATGTCCCCTGGTGCTCCGGTGAGTTGGTCCGCTAGCTTCCGGCGCACATCTGTCTCACAGGGGAGTGCGCATGCGCAAGGCGCTCAGATGGCTGCTGGCGCTCACGGTGCTCATAGGCACCTTGAGTACGGCGGGAGCGGCCACCGCCGCCGACGCCGCCGGCACCGACAGCACCACCGACATCAAGGAGAGGCTGCTCTCCATCCCGGGCATGAGCCTGGTGCAGGAGAAGCCGTACACCGGCTACCGCTTCTTCGTCCTGAACTACACACAGCCGGTCGACCACCGGAAGCCGTCGAAGGGCACGTTCCAGCAGCGCATCACCGTCCTGCACAAGGACGTCTCGCGCCCGACGGTCTTCTTCACCAGCGGCTACAACGTCTCCACGACGCCCCGCCGCAGCGAACCCACCCAGATCGTGGACGGCAACCAGGTCTCCCTGGAGTACCGTTTCTTCACCCCGTCCCGGCCGAGCCCGGCCGACTGGTCCAAGCTGGACATCTGGCAGGCCGCCAGCGACCAGCACCGCGTCTTCACGGCGCTCAAGGGCATCTACGGCAAGAAGTGGATCTCCACGGGCGGCTCCAAGGGCGGCATGACCGCCACCTACTACGAGCGCTTCTACCCGCGTGACATGGACGGCGTGGTCGCCTACGTCGCCCCCAACGACGTGGTGAACAAGGAGGACTCGGCCTACGACCGGTTCTTCGCCCGTGTCGGCACCCAGGAGTGTCGCGACCGGCTGAACGGCGTGCAGCGCGAGGCGCTGGTGCGCCGCGAGCCGCTGGAGAAGAAGTACGCGGCCTTCGCCCAGGACAACGGCCTCACCTTCAAGACCATCGGCAGCCTGGACAAGGCCTACGAGGCGACCGTCCTCGACTACGTGTGGGGGTTCTGGCAGTACAGCCTGCTGTCCGACTGCGACCAGATCCCGGCCGACGCCAAGAACGCCACCGACGACGAGATCTGGGACTCCGTCGACACGATCGCCGGCTTCTCCGCCTACGCCGACCAGGGCCTGGAGACCTACACGCCGTACTACTACCAGGCCGGCACGCAGCTCGGCGCGCCGACCATCCAGTTCCCGCACATCGAGAAGAAGTACATCCGCTACGGCTACCAGCCGCCGCGCAACTTCGTCCCGCGGGACATTTCCATGACGTTCCAGCCGCAGGCGATGCGGGACATCGACACCTGGGTCCGGCACAACGCCCGCCAGATGCTCTTCGTCAACGGCCAGAACGACCCGTGGGGCGCGGAGCCGTTCCGCGTCGGCAAGGGCGCTGAGGACTCCTACGTCATGACCGCCCCCGGCATGAACCACGGCGCCAACGTCGCGGGCCTGGTGCCCGAGCAGAGGGCCCTGGCCACCGCCCGCATCCTCGACTGGGCCGGTGTCGCCTCCAGCACCGTCCAGGCCGACCCGCAGGCGGCCAAGCCGCTGGCGAAGTTCGACGCCAAGCTCGACAAGCGGGACGTGCAGCGCGAGATGACGCTGCGTCCGTAACGCCCCGCCGCGCCCGGCCGCCTCTCACAGCGGCCGGGCGCACCCCACGGGCCGCTCGCCGCCGAGCCGGACGTACAGAGCGGTCGTGGCCGGGCAGTCGGCCCGCCCGGCCACCGCCCGGGTCACCTTGAACTCCGGCTCCTGCTCGCCCTTGCCGTCGCAGGCGGTCTCGCGGACCTGCCCGTCGCCGGAGCTGTAGACGCAGTCGCCGACGACGGTGTGGGGCCCGCCCCCGCCGCCCGGGTCGCCGGGGTGCGGCGGCTGGAGGTTGCGCATGCAGGCGTAGCCCTGCGGCACCGCCCCGTCGCCGTCCTCGTCGAAGGAGGGCCGCTGCTCACTGATGTGCAGCACGAAGTCCGTGGTCGCCGGGCAGCGCGGCCCGTCCCGCACCGTGCCGTCGTGCCGCGCCACGACCCGGGCCGCCGCCCGCTCACCGGCGCACGGCACCTCGGTGAAGCTCGTCGTACCGAACGAACTGCACTCGCCGACCGCCAGGAACACCGCCCCGTACCCGGAGGGACGGGTCGGCACCGGCGACACCGTGGCGGTCCTGCCGGTCGCCGGATCGCCCAGTCGGCCGTCCTCCGCCATGCCGCCCGAGAAACTCTGGCACCCGGTCAGCAGCGCGCCGAGCAGCACCAGCAGCCCGCAGACCACCCCCACGGAACTTCTCTCACGCATCGCCGAACCCCCCGAATGTGCTCGCCCAGCGTGACCCGCCGCGGCGGGCGCACGCCAGGGACACGGGAGGGTTTGCGCACGTTGGGGGTGGGGCGCCCGGTCCGTGGCGTACGTCTAGTACGTCAGCCCGTACCCGGTCGGGTACAGCACCTGCTCCGGATCATCCGTCCGGTGTACCGGCACCGGCAGCTTCCCGCGCGGCTTCACCCGCCCCGCGATCACCCGTGCGGCGGCCCGCAGTTCGACGTCGGTCCAGGAGTAGGCGGCCAGACAGGCCGGGACGGACGGCAGGTGGGCCACGTCGTAAGGATTGCGGATCGCGACGGCCACGACCGGTTTCCCCGTCGCCACGAGCTGCTCGACCAGCGTCCGCTGGCCGCTGCTCGCGGTGACGTCGTACGTGGCGGCCACCACCGCGTCCGCGTCCCGCGCCGCGGCGACCGCCTTCGCGACGGTCGCCGCGGAGGGGGCGGTACCGGTCGACAGGGCGGTGGCGGTGAAGCCCAGTTCGGACAGCGCGCCCGCGAGCACACCGGTGGGCGGCCCGGTCGTCCCCGACGGTGAGGCCGGATCCGCGCCGACCACGAGCACCTCGGGGTACCGGCGCCGCGACAGGGGCAGCAGCCGCCCCTCGTTGACGAGCAGCGTGGTGGTCCGCTCGGCGATCCGGTCGGCCGCCGCGAGATGCGCCCGCGTCCCGACGTTCCGGTCGACACCGCCCTGACCGACGTACGGCTCGCGGAACAGCCCGAGTTCGGCCTTCAGCCGCAGGATCCGCAGGACCGACCGGTCGAGCCGGGCCTCGGTGAGTTCACCCTCGCGCACGGCGGTCAGCACGGAGTTCCAGGCGAGGTCCAGGTCGGGTGGGTTGAGCAGCTGGTCCACGCCCGCCTTCAGCGCGAGCACCGGTACCCGGTCGTCGCCGTACTCGGTGCGCACGCCCGCCATGCCGAGGGAGTCGGTGACCACGACCCCGTCGAAGCCGAGCCGTTCGCGCAGGATGCCGGTGATGATGGGGTGGGAGAGGGTGGCAGGGTCGCCGGAGCCGTCGAGGGCCGGGACCATCAGGTGCGCGGTCATGATCGAGTCGATGCCCGCGGCGATCGCCGCCCGGAACGGCGGGGCGTCCAGCTTCTCCCACAGCTCCCGGTTGTGCGTGATGGTCGGGAAGCCGGTGTGGCTGTCGACGTCGGTGTCCCCGTGCCCGGGGAAGTGCTTGGCGGTCGCGGCGACCCCGGACCCCTGGTACCCGGCGACCTCGGCGGCCACCAGCGCGGACACGGCCCTCGGGTCGGCCCCGAAGGACCGTACGCCGATGACGGGGTTGGCCGGGTTGACGTTCACGTCGGCCACGGGGGAGTAGTCCTGCCGGATCCCCATCGCCCGCAACTCGCGCCCCGCGATGCGCCCCAGCGTGCGCGCGTCGGACCGCGATCCGCCCGCGCCGACGGCCATGGCCCCCGGGAACAGCGTCGCGGGCCTGCCCACCCGGGCCACGATCCCGTGCTCCTGGTCGGTTGAGATCAGCACGGGCAGTCCGCGCGGCAGCTCCAGGGAGGCCTTCTGGATGCCGTTGGACAGCGCGGCGATCTGCCGCGGCTCGCGGGTGTTGTGCGCCCAGGTGAAGTAGATGATGCCGCCGACCCGGTACTTCGCCACCAGTTCCGCGGCCGTACGGACCCCGATCTCCTTGAGGTTGGCCTCGATGTCGGCCTGGTCCGGGGCGGTGGCGGAGTGGCCGTAGACCCGCATGACGAAGAGCTGCCCGACCTTCTCCTCCAGCGTCATGCGGGAGACGAGGGCGCGGAGCCCGCTGTCGTCCGGGGCGCCGGTGGCGTGGGCGGGTCCGGAGGCCGCGAGGGCGGCGGTGACGCCGGCCGTGGCGGCGAGGACGGTACGTCTGGAGGGCTGTGCGGTGCTTCCCGTGCTTCCCGTGCCGGTGTCGTGCACGTGGGCTCCTTCCGGAGGTGATCCGCTCGGACCGCTGAAGAAAACTTCCAGAAGGTCACCGATAACCGGGAAGTTTCTGCCAGTCAAGGCAATGCACAGTAACCGGGAAGGGGCCGCCACCGGCGCGGTTGGAGGGGGGCGCGCCGATGGCAGCGGTGCCGCCGGCCGCGGTACGGCGGAGAGGGTGGTCAGCGATCGCAGCCAGCAGCGAGGGCCGACACCGCACCGTGGGACTCTCCGGCGGTCTGCGATTGGACGACGGCGGTCCGGCCCGGGTTCCCGGCACGGGCCGGTTTTCCACAAGTCGGTACACGGGGAGCCCAGGTGCTCAACGGGGCGGATGAGCCGCAGCTTTCGGCCACTGCTCGCCGGGCACCGGTACGGTCTCCGCGACGGCCGGACGCCGGGCCGCACCCGCGGAGGCTCTGGACCGCACGGCCGCTTCTAGGACGCCTCGACCAACATCCCCGGCGGCGTGACATGGAATGTGCGGGCCCGTACGCCGAAGCCCGTGTCGCCGTCGAGGTGACTGTCGTCGTCCCAGGTGATGATCGCGCTCTCCGGGCCGTTGCCGAAGGCCGTGGCGGTGCAGGTGTGGGAGCGCCTGCCGGCGGCCGCCGTGCTGACCTGCACCTTGTCGCCGATGGAGCCCTGGCTCTCCGAGCAGACCTTGGCCATCACCGTCGGCACGGTGTCGTGCGTGTCCGCGCTCTCCTCGACCCACGCCATCAGGAAGCGCCCGTTCGGCAGCCGGGACAGGGCCGGGGACGTCCGGGTGAAACCGGTGGGGGTGCCGGCCGTGATGTCGAAGGTCTCCGTGCCGTCGGGCTGGAAGACGCTCGCCGCCACCGTGGTCTGCGGTTTGCCCAGATCGCTCGGCGGGATGCCCACGATGTGCGCGACGACGAATCGTCCGCTGTCGAGGAGGGTGATCGCGTTGACCCCGGTGAAGCCGCCGACGTCGGGCTGGATCTCGCCTCCCAGCGGGTTGCCCTCGAAGTCGAAGAACCGCAGGGTGAGTCGGCCGCCGCCGACCGCCGAGGGATCCGTCGACCAGGCGACGACCACGTTCCCGTTCGTGAGGATCGACGCGGCGGGCTTCTCGTGGAAGCCCTCGGTGGTACTGACCGTGAACTCCGGGGCCGCCGTGCTGCCGTCCGAGCGGAACCGCCGTGCCCTGATGCGCTGACCGGGCTGCCGGCTCGCCCAGGTGACCAGCACACCACCGTCGATCATGAACGCGAGGGACGGCCGGACCTCCGGATCGGCGTCCGCCGTGACCAGCACCTCCGGACCGGCCTTCTGGCCCTCCTGGAACCGCTGGAGCTTCACGCAAGGGCTGGGACCGGGGGCGCCGAACGGCGTCTCCAGCCACACGGCGAACTGACCGCCGATCCCCGCGGACAGCACGGACGGCCACAGCGGGCGCACCCCGGGCCCGTCCGTCGGCTGCGAGCTGACCGTCATCTCGGCACCCAGCTTGTCGCCGTCGACCCCCAGGAACTGACCCTTGATGACGAAGTCGCTCTCGTCCGACCACAGCTCCAGGAACTGCGACCCGAACAGGGCGTCGACCGCAGGCTGGAGCTGATCACCGGCCTTCGTGGAGTTCACGAGGAAATCGGCCATGACTGCTCTCCGAATCAGGAGCGAGGGAATGAGAGAGCGGGTACGGCCGGCCGAGTCCTTGTGTCCAGCGTGTCATGCCCCGTGGGCCCCTGCATCCGGAGTACCGGCCCCGAGGATGCCGCTGCCCCGCCCCCGACCGCGGGGCAGGGCAGTGAGCGTGGTTCAGGGGTGGGTCAGCGGGTGTGCTCGGCGAACCTCGCTGCCGTCTCGGCCAGGACCTCGTGGCCGTCCCGTGCCCACAACCCGTCGTTGAACAACTCGACTTCGATGGGGCCGGTGTAGCCGGCGGCCTCCACGTGGCCCTGCCACTCGCGCATGTCGATCGCGCCGTCACCGATCTGGCCGCGGCCGGTGAGGACGCCCTCGGGGAGGGGGGTCGTCCAGTCGGCGAGCTGGAAGGTGTGGATGCGGCCGCCCGCACCCGCTCGGGCGATCTGCGCGGGGGCCGTGTCGTCCCACCAGATGTGGTACGTGTCGACCGTGACGCCGACCTGGTTCGCCGGGAAGCGTTCCGCGAGGTCCAGCGCCTGGGCCAGCGTCGACACCACGCAGCGGTCCGAGGCGTACATCGGGTGCAGCGGCTCGATCGCCAGGCGCACGCCGTGCTGTTCGGCGTACGGCCCCAGCTCCGACAGGGCGTCCGCGATGCGCTCCCGCGCGCCGTGCAGGTCCTTGGAGCCGGTCGGGAGGCCGCCCGAGACCAGGACCAGCGTGTCCGTGCCCAGGGCCGCGGCCTCGTCGATCGCCCGGCGGTTGTCGGCCAGGGCCTCCGCCCGCTCGCGCGGGTCGATGGCCGTGAAGAAGCCGCCCCGGCACAACGTCGTCACCGTCAGGCCCGCGTCCCGGACGAGTTTCGCCGTGGCCTCCAGGCCGTACGTCTGGACCGGCTCACGCCACAGGCCGACGTTGCGGATGCCCAACCGGCCGCACCCGTCCACCAGTTCCGGCATCGACAGCTGCTTCACCGTCATCTGGTTGATGGAGAAGCGCTCCAGCTCCGGCGTGCTCACTGGTTCACCCCGTACACGCTCAGCAGCGTCTTCATCCGCTCCTCCGCCAGCTTCGGGTCGGGGAACAGGCCCAGACCGTCGGCCAGTTCGTACGCCGTGGCGAAGTGCGGCAGCGAACGGGCCGACTGCAGTCCGCCGACCATCGTGAAGTGCGACTGGTGGCCGGCCAGCCAGGCCAGGAACACCACGCCCGTCTTGTAGAAGCGGGTCGGGGCCTGGAAGAGGTGGCGGGAGAGTGCGACCGTGGGGTCCAGCAGGTCACGGAATCCCTGCACATTCCCCGTGTCGAGGACTCGGACCGCCTCCGCCGCCAGCGGGCCCAGCGGGTCGAAGATGCCGAGCAGCGCGTGGCTGAAGCCCTGCTCGTCGCCCGCGATGAGCTCCGGGTAGTTGAAGTCGTCGCCGGTGTAGCACCGCACGCCCTGCGGCAGTCGGCGGCGGATGTCGATCTCCCGCTGGGCGTCCAGCAGGGAGACCTTGATGCCGTCGACCTTGTCGGGATGGGCGGCGATCACGTCCAGGAACGTGTCCGTCGCCGCGTCCAGGTCGGACGACCCCCAGTAGCCCTCCAGGGCCGGGTCGAACATCGGGCCCAGCCAGTGCAGGATCACCGGCTCGGCCGACTGGCGGAGCAGATGGCCGTAGACCTCCAGGTAGTCCTCGGGGCCGGAGGCGGCCGCCGCCAGGGCCCGGGACGCCATCAGGATGGTCTGCGCGCCGGACTGCTCCACGACCGCGAGCTGCTCCTCGTAGGCCGCGCGGACCTCGGCGAGGGTGCCCGAGGTGATCTGGTCGGTGCCCACGCCGCACGCGATCCGGCCGCCGACCGACCGGGCCTCGGCGGCGGACCGGCGGATCAGCTCCGCCGCACCCGCCCAGTCCAGGCCCATGCCGCGCTGCGCGGTGTCCATCGCCTCGGCGACACCCAGCCCGTGCGACCACAGATGGCGGCGGAAGGCGAGGGTGGCGTCCCAGTCGACGGCGGCGGGCGAGTCGGGGGAGACGTCCGCGTACGGGTCGGCGACGACGTGCGCGGCCGAGAAGACCGTACGGGAGGTGAACGGCGTGCCGGGTGTCACGGCGAGCGGCTCGGTGCGGGGCTCGTACGTCCGCAACGCCCCGCCGGCGCCCGGGAGTCGGATGGTCACAGCGAGATCTCCGGCACGTCGAGACGGCGGCCCTCGGCCGAGGACCGCAGGCCCAGCTCGGCGAGCTGGACGCCGCGGGCACCGGCCAGCAGGTCCCAGTGGTAGGGCGCGTCGGCGTAGACGTGCTTGAGGAAGAGCTCCCACTGGGCCTTGAAGCCGTTGTCGAACTCGGAGTTGTCAGGCACCTCCTGCCACTGGTCGCGGAAGACCTCAGTGGCGGGGATGTCCGGGTTCCACACCGGCTTGGGGGTGGCGCTGCGGTGCTGGGCCCGGCAGTTCCTCAGCCCGGCCACCGCCGAACCCTCCGTGCCGTCCACCTGGAACTCGACCAGCTCGTCGCGGTTGACGCGGACGGCCCAGGAGGAGTTGATCTGGGCGATGGCGCCGCCCTCGAGTTCGAAGATGCCGTACGCGGCGTCGTCGGCCGTGGCGTCGTACGGCTTGCCGTTCTCGTCCCAGCGCTGCGGGATGTGCGTGGCGGTGAGGGCCTGGACGGACTTCACCCGTCCGAACAGCTCGTGCAGCACGTACTCCCAGTGCGGGAACATGTCGACGACGATGCCGCCGCCGTCCTCGGACCGGTAGTTCCAGGACGGGCGCTGCGCCGCCTGCCAGTCGCCCTCGAAGACCCAGTAGCCGAACTCGCCGCGCACGGACAGGATCCGGCCGAAGAAGCCGCCGTCGATCAGGCGCTTCAGCTTCAGCAGGCCCGGCAGGAAGAGCTTGTCCTGGACGACGCCGTGCTTGATGCCGGCCTCGTTCGCCAGCCGGGCGAGGTCCAGGGCACCCTCCAGTCCCGTGGCCGTGGGCTTCTCCGTGTAGATGTGCTTGCCGACGGCGATGGCCTTCTTCAGGGCCTCCTCGCGGGCGGAGGTGACCTGCGAGTCGAAGTAGATGTCCACCGTCTCGTCGGCGAGCACCGCGTCCACGTCCGTCGACCAGTGCTCCAGGCCGTGCCGCTCCGCCAGCGCCCGCACCGCGTGCTCACGGCGGCCGACGAGGATCGGCTCGGGCCACAGCACGGTGCCGTCACCCAGGTCGAGGCCGCCCTGCTCACGGAGGGCGAGGATGGAGCGGACCAGGTGCTGGCGGTAGCCCATGCGCCCGGTCACGCCGTTCATGGCGATACGCACCGTCTTGCGTGTCACGTCGTTCCCTTCGTACGCGGTTGTCGCGCCGCGTACGCCCCACCCGTCGCTGGTGAGCCGATGAGTCACCCTGGACTGGTGAGCGTGACAGCAAGCGCTTTCTATGTTTCTAGAAGCTAGCCTCTGACGGCGGTCCGGACAAGACCGTGACCAGGACGAGTTGTTCGAGGGGGCGAACAACTCGCTGTCGGGGGCTTAAGGTCTGCTCGGAACCACGGCCACGGGTGTGGATGTGTACGAGGGCGACGACGAGATGCGCGACCGGAGGACGACGAGATGACGGTGACCCTGGCGGACGTGGCGGCCCGCGCGCAGGTCTCGCCCGCGACGGTGTCGCGCGTGCTGAACGGGAACTACCCCGTGGCTGCCTCCACCCGCGAGCGGGTGCTGAAGGCCGTGGACGAGCTGGACTACGTGCTCAACGGGCCCGCGAGCGCCCTTGCCGCCGCCACCTCCGACCTGGTCGGCATTCTGGTGAACGACATCGCCGACCCGTTCTTCGGGATCATGGCGAGCGCGATCCAGGCCGAGATCGGCGGGCCGGGCGGCCGGGCGGGCGGGGAGAGACTCGCGGTGGTCTGCAACACGGGCGGCTCCCCGGAGCGGGAACTGACCTACCTCACGCTGCTGCAGCGGCAGCGGGCGGCGGCCGTGGTGCTGACCGGCGGGGCGATCGAGAGCGCGGCGCACCAGGCGGCGATGGACGCGAAGGTGCGGAAACTGACCGACGCCGGGACGCGGGTGGTGCTGTGCGGACGCCCGCCGGCGCCGGAGACCGGGGCGATCGCGCTGACCTTCGACAACCGCGGGGGCGGCCAGGAGCTCACCGAGCACCTCATCGGGCTCGGGCACCGCAGGCTCGGGTACATCGCCGGTCCGGAGGAGCGGACCACCACGCGACACCGGCTGGAGGGCCACCGGGCCGCGCTCGCCGCGCACGGCATCGAGGAGGACCCCCGGTGGACCGTGCACGGGCGCTACGACCGGAGGTCCGGCTACGAGGCGACGCTGGAACTGCTGCGGCGAGACCCGTCGCTGACGGCGGTCGTCGCGGCGAACGACTCGGTCGCGCTGGGGGCGTGCGCCGCGGTGCGGGACTCGGGACTGCGGATTCCGGACGACGTGTCGGTGGCGGGGTTCGACGATCTGCCGTTCAGCATCGACGCGGTGCCTGCGCTGACGACCGTGCGGTTGCCGTTGGCGGAGGCGGGGGCCCGGGCCGGGCGGATCGCGAGGGGGTCGGAGGAGGCGCCGCCCGGAGGGATCGCGTCGGTGCGGGGGGAGTTGATGGTGCGGGGGTCCTCCGGGGTGCCGCGGGTTTCCTAGGTACCGGGTTGTCGATGGCCGGGTCTGCTGGGGGCTGCCGCCCCCGGCCCCCTGCTTCGGCCTGACGGCCGCCTCGTCGTCGAACGCCGAAGGGCTGTTGCTCATCGGTGTCGTCCGGCGCGGACTCGCGCCCTTCCTGCGCCGCGCCCTGTCCTTCCCGCGCCGCGCCCTGTCCTTCCCGCGCCGCGCCCTGTCCTTCCCGCGCCGCGCCCTGTCCTTCCCGCGCCCTGCCCCGGCTCGCCGCACTCCCGCAGCCTGCTCCGCTCCGACTTCCCCGCCATCCCTACCGCTACCGGCACCAGCTCCACGCACTGGAACGGCTCGGGCTCGGAGAGAAGTGGCTGCGGGCCCTGTGCCACGACCACGCGACAGGGCCTGTTCGGCCTTCAGCCGAGCTCGTCTCCACGATCACCGCCAGGAACGGCGCCCAGGTGTGCGAGTACCGGGCGGCGACGGAGGGGTGGCCCCGTTGCCCGGGACGTCCTAGGCTCGGCCCCATCGGTATCTCTGACTGAGTCAAGTATCGGGGGCCGGCCATGACCGTCCAGGACGTCCGTTCCTTCAACCGCTTCTACACGAACGTCATCGGCGCGCTCGACTACGGCCGCCACCTCTACGCGCCTTACACCCTCACCGAGTCCCGCGTGCTGTACGAGCTCGCCCACGCGCCGCGTACGGACGCCGCCGACCTGCGGGCGCAGCTGCACCTGGACGCCGGGTACCTCACCCGCATCCTGAACAAGTTCGAGCAGGACGGGCTGGTCGAGCGCGGTCCGTCCGAGACGGATCAGCGCCGCCGCCGCATCACGCTCACCGCGTCCGGCCGGCAGGCCGCCGCGCTGCTCGACGAGCGGGCGCGGGAGTCGGTCGGGGCGCTGCTGGACACGGTGCGAGCGGAGGACCGGCCCCGGCTGGCGGAGGCCCTGCGGACCGTCCGCACGCTCCTGGGCGACGGCCGGGCCCCGCGCCCCGAGGACGTCGTCCTGCGCGAGCCCGCCCCCGGCGACCTCGGCTGGATCGTCCAGCGCAACGCCGCGCTGTACGCCGCCGAGTACGGCTGGAACGCCGACTACGAAAGCCTGGTCGCGCGGATCGTCGCCGACTACGCCGGGGATCACGACCCGCGCCTGGAGCGGACCTGGATCGCCGAGCTGGACGGCCGGCCGGTGGGCTGCGTGATGTGCGTACGGGACGACGTGCCCGGGGCCGCCCGCCTCCGCCTGCTGCTGGTCGAGCCGGGCGCCCGCGGCCTGCGCATCGGCGACCGGCTGGTCGGCGCCGTCGTCGGCTTCGCACGCGAGGCCGGCTACCGCGAGGTCGTCCTGTGGACCAACGACGTTCTCGCCGCGGCCCGCCGCATCTACCAGCGCCACGGTTTCATGCTGGTCGCGGAGAAACCGCACCGTTCCTTCGGCCAGGATCTGATCGGCCAGGACTGGCTACTGGATCTTCACGCAACACCCGGGTGACCAAGGGGAGTCGCAGGCGGGGGTGCCGGGTAGGGTCCGTCCCCATGAAGCTGGCGTTCTCCACCCTCGGTGTCCCCGGCCTGCCCCTGCCCGATGTCCTGCGGCTCGCGACCACCCACGGCTATCACGGCGTGGAACTGCGCACCCATCCCGAGGAACCGGTCCACACCGACCTCGACCCGGCTCGACGGGCCGAGGCGGCGGCCGCGTTCAAGGGGGCGGGCGTAGAGCTCCTGGGCCTGGCGGGATACGCGCGCGTCGCCGCGCCGGGCGACGACGAACCCGTCCTGGCCGAGATCCGCGCCCTCCTCGACCTGGCCCACGACCTGGGAGCCCCGTACGTGCGGGTCTTCCCCGGCGGCGACCTGGACGTCCAGACCCCCGAGGAGGCCGACGCGACGGCCGCCCGGCGCCTCGGCACCGCCGCCGAACACGCCAACGACCTGGGCGTACGCATCCTCCTCGAGACCCACGACTCCCACGGCACCGCCGCCGACGCGATGCGCGTCCTCGGCCTCGTCGGCCACCGCCAGGTCGGCGCCCTCTGGGACGTCATGCACACCTGGCTCGGCGGCGAGCAGCCCTCGGAGTCCTACGCGGCCCTCTCTCCCCACCTCGGCTACATCCAGGTCAAGGACATCGCCTCCGCCGACGACACGGCCCCCCTTCCGCTCGGCGAGGGCGTCCTCCCCCTGGCCGAATGCGTCGAGGTCCTCTCCCGCCACGGCTGGGACGGCTGGCTGTGCTGGGAGTACGAGAAGCGGTGGTACGAGCGGGCGGCGCCGTTGGCGGACCTGCTGGGGCCGGGGCGCGAGCACTTGAGCAGGCTGCTGAACGACTCGGCGTGAGGGGAAGGTCAGCTCCTCGTGCGGTGAACCCCCGCCGCAAGGACCATGAGCAGCGCGGTGCAGCCGCCCAGCAGCATCACCGCGGACGGTGACGTGCGGTCCAGCGCGACGCCGCCGAGGAGCGCCCCGGTCGAGATCGTCGCCTGGAAGGACGCGGTGAACAGGACCGATGCCGCTTCCGCGGCGTGCGGGGCCGCCTGGGAGAAGCACGTCTGGGAGGCGACCGGCACGGCGCCGTAGGCGATACCCCAGACGATCAGCAGGGCCGTCGCTCCGGCCTCCCAGCGGCCCAGCACCGGCAGCAACAGGGTCGCCGCGGCGATCAGGCCGGCCGCGAGGGCGAAGACGGCGCGGGGGCAGCGGGCCACCCATGCTCCGCCCAGCCAGTTGCCGAGGACGCCCGCTGCCCCGTAGAGCAGCAGGAAGACGGTGATCAGGGCGTCGCCGGCGTGCGTGACCTGTTCCAGGAACGGTGTCACGTAGGTGTAGGTGCCGAAATGGGCCAGCACGACGAGGAACGTCAGCAGGAGCGCCCAGCGGGTGCCGGTGGTGCGGAGCAGGCCGCCGAGGACGCTCAGCCGTGCGGCCTGGACCGGGGGGAGCGGCGGCAGGAGCCGGAGCAGCATCACCAGGACGGCGAGCGTGAGGACTCCCATCACCGTGAAGGCCGTACGCCATCCGGCGAGACCCCCGATGAACGTGCCTGCCGGAACACCGAGGACGGACCCCAGAGGCACGGCTGAGAAGATCACGGCCGTCGCCCTGCCGACCGACTCCCGCGGCACCAGTCGCTCCGCCAGTCCGGCCCCGATCGACCAGAAACCGCCGATCGTGATGCCGACCATGATCCGGGAGACCAGCACGAGCCAGTAGCCGGGCGCCGCGGCGGCGAGGAAGTTCGCCACTGCCAGCAGGAGCGTGAACAGGCAGAGCATCAGGCGGCGGTCGAGGCGCGCCGTGGTCGCGGTGACCAGCGGAGCGGCGACCGCCGCCAGGAAGCCGGGCATGGTCATCATCAGCCCGGCCATCCCGTCCGAGACGGTGAAGTCGGCTCCGATGGAGGTCAGCAGGCCGATCGGAAGGATCTCGGTGGTGACGATGGCGAAGATCCCGAGCGCCACGGAGACCACGGCCGCCCACCCGGCGCGTGGAGAGCGCGGTGAGAGGGGGCCGTCGACCGAAGCGGGGGTGGGTGCCGGCATGGCGATCCGTCCTGTGGGAGACAGCGCGTTCCGCTCACTCCAGCAGGCGTCCCCCGTGGGTGGCTGGCAGGTCTGCGACGGCACCCGTGCCGGTCAGGGGTGACGTCGCGTTCCGGCCGACGAGGAACCGATACCCGGCGCGTTGACACCCACCGCCTCGCTCTCCTCGATCAGATGCGCCATCGCCCGCGGGTCGGCCTCCAGCGCCCACACCGCGGCAGGGAACGAGCTTCTGTCGATCTGCTCGGCGTACCGCGCCGAGTGCCGACTCCTACGCGTCGAAGTCCGAACGCGCCCCGCTCTGAAGGATCACCGCATCAGGAGTCCCGATGGCCGACGGGATGGCCATGACGGCGCCGTCCAGGTAGCGGGCACCTCGCGCTGCCACCCACCGGGCGGTTTCCCGTGCCTTGCCCGAGTCGCCCGAGGTCAGGTTGATCAGCGTCGTGCCGTCCAGTCCGTCATCGCTCGCACCGAGCACCTCGTGCACGGCTCGGTAGTCGGTGAGACAGATGCCACCGGGGAGGCACCGGAACTGCTGGGCTGTCCCTGAGCTACTCGCCCTTGGGCCTCACGCCGCCTGCTCAACCCTTGATGCGCCCGTCCTTGACGGCGGTGACGAACGCCGTCCAGCCGCTTCGCGAGAAAACCAGGGCGGGGCCGTGGACGGTCTTGCTGTCGCGCACCGGGACGTCGGGGCGGCCGGGGGCGACTTCGAGGCACTCGCCTTGATCGCCGCCGCTGTAGCTGGACTTGTACCAGCCGGTGAGGGCGATGTGCTTACTGCCGATCATGCGCATGATCCTCCGCTGCCGCCCTGACGAGGGCCAGTGACTCCTTCTGCGACAACGCGTCGCTCAGAGCCAGAGCGTAAGCGGTCTGACAGGCACTCACCAGGCCCGGATCGTCCATCAAGTTGCCGGTCTGGAAGCCCTCGACGTAGGCCACGGGGGCCGAGTCCTCAAAGGTCATGAGTGTGAGCAGACTCTGCATGAGTGCGTGCGCCCCCACGCCGTAGGGGAGGACGTGCAGGCGCAACCGTCCCGACTCGGCCATGTCAGCCACCTTGTGCAACTGCTCTGCCATGACCCGCGCTCCGCCGACGTGACGGCGGAGGACTGCCTCGTCGAGCAGTGTCCAGACGACGGGCTGAGCGGGTCTGTCGAGGATTCGGCGGCGTTGCGTTCGAATGACAACGAGCTCGTCAAGTTCCTCGGTCGTGTGGTTCGGCCGGTAGGCCCCGAAGAGGGCGCGTGCGTAGTCGTCGGTCTGAAGCACTCCGGGAACCAGAGAGAGGGCGAACTGCTGGATCTGAGTCGCCAGTGCTCCAGCTCGGCCACCGCCGCGAAATGGTCGGTGTAGTGGGACTCCAAGTCCTCCAACCACCGCGCGAAGAACCCGTCCGTCCCCAGTGCCCGGTCAATGCGCTGCGCGTCGTCCGGCTTGGGGAGGCGTCTGCCCGCCTCGAAATGACTGATCAGCGTGGGCGAGCACACCACCTGTTCGCCCAGTTCCTCCTGGGTGAGGCGGGCGGCGATCCGCCTCAACCGCAGTTCCTCCCCGTACTTCTGACGCGGCGTTCGAAGCGTACGACGTTCGCCCATCAGTCAACTCCCCTTCCTGACAAGCGCGATGTCAAGCTCCACCCCCTGGCAGCGTAGCGAGCGCCGACCCCACCCTGTGAGTGATTCAGCACAGAACGCAGTCACCGCAGGTGAGAAGGCAGGCAGACAGACGTGGTAGACCTCATCGCCCGGCTCCTCGAACCGTTCCTCCGCTTCCTCTTCCCTCCCCGCGGCAGGCGCCGGCGATCGGCGGCACAGCCCTTGCGGCCGTACACGTGCCCGGCGGCCCGCTGCCGTCCCGGCGAGTGTCCGCTCCGGGGAGAGGACCACCGACTGGTGCGCCCCTACCTGATCGCCGAGGCGAACGCATGACCGCGGAGCGCGCGACCACGCGGTGGCCGGGAGGCTGTTGCCCTGGACGAGTGCCGACGGCAGACCGTGCTACCTCGTGGGCGACGGAACCGGCTACGTCTCACGGCTCGCCGACGAGATCGAGGACGTGCAGATCGACATGGCGGACCGACTGCTCGGGCATGCCGCCGAACTCCTCGCGGAGCGCCGGGTGACGAGCGCGGAGCTGCACTACTTGGCCAGGCGGCTCAGCGAGTCCTACAGGACGTCAAAAGGATCGCGAAGAGCAGAGGGGGGCGGCTCGCCCAACCGCCCCGGCCCTGACCGGGGCGGAGTCAGCGCTGCTCGGTGCGGCGCGCGTACGCCCGGGCCGCGCGGGCGCGGTCGCCGCAGCGGGTGGAGCACCAGTGGCGGCGGCCGTGGCGGAGCAGGCGCCCCGCGCGCGACTGACCCGGGGTCACTTCCTCCAGAACAGGTGGTGCGTCACCCCGCTCGGACTCGGCACCACATCACAGTGGTAGCGGTCGAGCAGCTCCTCGGGGGACTCCCACAGCCGCGAACCGGACCCGAGCACGACGCCGGGCGAGACCGCCACGTGCAGCGTGTCCACCAGGTCGGCGTCCAGGAACTCCCGGATGGTGGCCGCCCCTCCGCCGAGCCGGACGTCCTTGCCCCCGGCCGCCTCGCGCGCCTGTTCCAGGACGTCCGCCGGGTCGCCGCCGACGAAGTGGAACGTGGTGTCGGAGAGGGTGAACGAGGGGCGCTCGTGGTGGGTCATGACGAACACCGGCGTGTGGAACGGGGGCTCCTCACCCCACCAGCCCTTCCACTCGTGGTCCTGCCAAGGGCCGCGCTGGGGGCCGAACTTGTTGCGGCCCATGATCTCGGCGCCGATGTTGTGCGCGAAGTCGCGCGTGAAGTAGTCGTCGAGTCCGCGGCTGCCGCCGGGGTCGGCGCGGTTCGGCCAGCTCGCCGTGGCGCCGGCCCAGGCGAACATCTGCCCGGGGTCGGCGTGGCCGAAGGGCCTCTCCAGGCTCTGGTGCTCACCGGCACCGAATCCGTCACTCGATACGTTGAAGTTCTGCACGCGCAGCAGCTGGGACACAGCACTCCTCCTGTGGTCGTCGAGGGATGGACCGCTCGGGCCGGCGGAACTCATCGGCGGCCCGGCGGTTTCCCCGATTCACCCTGCCTGCGCCACCACGTGGTCGATCACCTGCTGGCAGTCCTCGCTCGGTGAGGACTCCGCCAGCTCGCTGCCCTCCAGAGCCACCGGCACATGGCCGGGACCCCGGTAGCACACCTGCCCCGCCTCGTGCTCCTCCTCGCGACGGCCGTGGTTCCGCTCCGCTCCGGCCCGGTCGGGCCGGCCCCGGAAACTCCCTCGTACCTCCAGCCTGGAACGCCGGACCGCGCCCCGCGACATCACGATCCGGTCAAGAGGTGCCCTGCGGGTCTTGATTTACCGGCGTGTAATCGATTCCATCCACCCGACGATGTAATCGATTCCACGAGCGCTTGCTGCAAGTGCTCCCACGACTGATCCACAAGGAGGTGGAGCGGCGGTGGCCAGCATCAAGGACGTCGCTGCCGAGGCCGGCGTCTCCGTCGCCACGGTCTCGCGCGTCCTGAACGACCACCCGTCGGTCAGCGCCGACGCACGCACCCGCGTGCTGGCCGCCGTCGAGTCCCTGGGCTACCGCCCGAACGCCGTCGCCCGCTCCCTGCGCACCGACCAGACCCACACCCTCGGCCTGGTCATCAGCGACGTGATGAACCCCTACTTCACCGAACTGGCACGCTCCGTCGAGGAGGAGGCCCGCGCGCTCGGCTACAGCGTCATCATCGGCAACGCCGACGAGCGGCCCGACCTCCAGGACCACCACGTACGCAACCTCCTGGACCGCCGGATCGACGGACTGCTCGTCTCCCCGACGGACGGCGGCTCGCCGCTGATGCTGGACGCCGCCCGGGCCGGGACGCCCATGGTGTTCGTGGACCGGTGGATCCCGGGCGTGGACGTGCCGGTGGTCCGGGCGGACGGGCGGGCCGCCGTACGGGACCTCGTGGCGCACCTGCACGGGCTCGGGCACCGGCGGCTCGCGATCATCGCGGGCCCGGCGGCGACCACGACCGGCCGGGAGCGCGTGGAAATCTTCAGGGAGGCGCTCGGCGCGTACGGGCTGGACCTGCCCGACGCCTACACCGGGCAGGGCGACTTCCAGGCCGAGAGCGGCCGCCGGGTCACCGAGGGCTTCCTCGCCCTGGCCGAGCCGCCCGAGGTCGTGTTCGCGGCCGACAACCTGATGGCGCTCGGCGCGCTGGACGCCGCACGCGCGCGTGGCCTGCGCGTCCCGGACGACCTCGGGCTGGCCGCGTTCGACGACATCCCGTGGTTCGTGCACACCGATCCGCCGATCACCGCGATCGCCCAGCCGACGGGCGAGCTGGGCCGGGCCGCCGTACGGGCCCTGGTCGACCGCATCGAGGGACGGCCCGGCGAGTCCGTCACCCTCCCCGCCCGCCTCGTCGTACGCCGCTCGTGCGGCGAGAACCCCACCCCAGTGCAAAGGAGCACGTCGTGAGCAACGCGGACGAGTTGCTGCGCATCGAGGGCATACGCAAGACCTTCCCGGGCGTGGTGGCGCTGGACGGCGTCGACTTCGACCTGCGCCGGGGCGAGGTGCATGTGCTGCTCGGTGAGAACGGCGCGGGCAAGAGCACCCTCATCAAGATGCTCTCCGGCGCCTACACCCCCGATGCCGGGCGGATCCTGGTCGGCGGTGAGGAGACGCGCATCCAGGGTGCGCAGGACTCCGAGCGGCTCGGGATCGCCACCATCTACCAGGAGTTCAACCTCGTACCCGACCTGACGGTCGCCGAGAACATCTTCCTGGGGCGCCAGCCGCGCCGCTTCCAGATGATCGACCGGAAGCGGATGGAGGCGGACGCCGAGGTCCTGCTGCAGCGGGTCGGCGTGAACGTGTCGCCCCGAGCGCGGGTCCGCGAACTGGGCATCGCCCGCCTGCAGATGGTCGAGATCGCCAAGGCGCTCAGCCTGGACGCGCGTGTGCTCATCATGGACGAGCCGACCGCCGTGCTCACCTCCGAGGAGGTCGACAAGCTCTTCGCGATCGTGCGCAGGCTGCGTGAGGACGGCGTCGGGATCGTCTTCATCACGCACCACCTGGAGGAGATCGCCGCCCTCGGTGACCGGGTCACCGTCATCCGCGACGGCCGGAGCGTCGGGCAGGTCCCGGCCTCCACGCCCGAGGACGAGCTCGTGCGGCTCATGGTCGGGCGCTCGATCGAGCAGCAGTACCCGCGCGAACGGGCCGACCGCGGTGCCGCCCTGCTGTCCGTCCAGGGGCTCACCCGGGACGGTGCCTTCCACGACGTCAGCTTCGAGGTGCACGCCGGCGAGGTCGTCGGCATCGCGGGGCTGGTCGGGGCCGGCCGTACGGAGGTCGTACGGGCGGTCTTCGGAGCCGACGCGTACGACAAGGGCAGCGTGAAGGTCGCCGGCACCCCGATCGCCAAGTACGACGTCAACGCGGCGATGACCGCCGGCGTCGGGCTCATCCCGGAGGACCGCAAGGGGCAGGGCCTGGTTCTGGACGCGTCGGTCGAGGAGAACCTCGGCCTGGTGACACTGCGGTCGGCCACGCGCGCGGGGCTCGTCGACCTCAAGGGCCAGCGCGAGGCGGCCGCGCGGATCGCCGAGCAGCTCGGCGTGCGGATGGCCGGGCTCGGCCAGCATGTGCGCACCCTGTCCGGCGGCAACCAGCAGAAGGTCGTCATCGGCAAGTGGCTGCTCGCCGACACCAAGGTGCTGATCCTCGACGAGCCGACCCGCGGCATCGACGTCGGCGCCAAGGTCGAGATCTACCAGCTCGTCAACGAACTCACCGCCGCCGGCGCGGCCGTCCTGATGATCTCCAGCGACCTTCCCGAGGTGCTCGGCATGAGCGACCGGGTGCTGGTCATGGCCCAGGGCCGGATCGCCGGTGAACTCTCCGCCGACGAGGCGACCCAGGACGCCGTGATGGCACTCGCCGTCAGCACTCCCACGACAACGACCACGACCGGAACGGAGGCCTCCCGTGGCCACTGACACGCTCAAGAGCACGACGGGCGCGGGTGGCGCCTCGGGAGGCCTGCGCCGCCTCCTGCTCGACAACGGCGCGCTCACCGCGCTCATCGTCCTCGTCACCGCCATGTCGGCGCTGTCCGGCGACTTCCTGACGACGGACAACCTCCTCAACGTCGGCGTCCAGGCGGCCGTGACCGCCATCCTCGCCTTCGGCGTCACCTTCGTGATCGTCTCGGCCGGCATCGACCTGTCGGTCGGCTCGGTCGCCGCGCTGTCGGCCACGGTCCTCGCCTGGAGCGCCACCTCGGCGGGCGTCCCGGTCTTCCTCGCCGTACTCCTCGCCATAGCGACGGGCATCGTCTGCGGCCTGGTCAACGGCATCCTGATCTCCTACGGCAAGCTGCCGCCGTTCATCGCCACACTGGCCATGCTGTCCGTGGCCCGCGGTCTGTCCCTCGTCATCTCCGAGGGCTCCCCGATCGCCTTCCCCGACTCCGTCTCCCACCTCGGGGACACCCTCGGCGGCTGGCTGCCGGTGCCGGTCCTGGTGATGGTCGTGATGGGCCTGACCGCCGCCTTCGTCCTCGGCCGTACGTACATCGGCCGCTCCATGTACGCGATCGGCGGCAACGAGGAGGCCGCGCGGCTGTCCGGCCTGCGCGTGAAGAAGCAGAAGCTCGCCATCTACGCCTTCTCCGGCGTCTTCGCCGCCGTCGCCGGTGTCGTGCTCGCCGCCCGCCTGTCCTCCGCGCAGCCCCAGGCCGCCGACGGCTACGAGCTGGACGCGATCGCCGCCGTCGTCATCGGCGGCGCCTCCCTCGCGGGTGGTACGGGCAAGGCGTCCGGCACGCTGATCGGCGCGCTGATCCTGGCCGTGCTGCGCAACGGGCTGAACCTGCTGAACGTCTCCGCGTTCTGGCAACAGGTCGTCATCGGCGTCGTCATCGCGCTGGCCGTGCTCCTCGACACCGCCCGCCGCAAGGCCGGGGCGACCCCTCTCGCGGCCGGCACCGGCGGCAACAAGGGCAAGCAGGCGGCGACGTACGGGCTCGCCGCCGTCGTCACCGTCGCGATCGTCGGCGCCACGTCCTTCCTGCACAACGGCTCCTCCGCCACGAGCAGGCCGAAGATCGCCCTGTCGCTGTCCACCCTCAACAACCCCTTCTTCGTGCAGATCCGGGCGGGCGCCCAGGCCGAGGCGAAGAAGCTGGGCGTGGACCTCACCGTCACGGACGCCCAGAACGACGCCTCCCAGCAGGCCAACCAGCTGCAGAACTTCACCAGTGCCGGCCTCGGCGCGATCATCGTCAACCCGGTGGACTCGGACGCGGCGAGCAACTCCGTGAAGGTGGCCGACAAGGCGAAGATCCCCGTCATCGCGGTGGACCGGGGCGTCAACAAGGCTCCGGTGGACACGCTCGTCGCCTCCGACAACGTCGCCGGCGGTGAACTCGCCGCCAAGACCATCGCCGACAAGCTGGGCGGCAAGGGCAAGATCGTGATCCTGCAGGGCCAGGCCGGCACCTCCGCCGCCCGCGAGCGCGCCGAGGGCTTCGCCAAGGGCCTCAAGGCCTACCCGGGCATCCAGGTCGTGGCCCAGCAGCCCGCCGACTTCGACCGCACCAAGGGCCTCGACGTGATGTCCAACCTGCTCCAGGCCCACCCGGACGTCCGGGGCGTCATCGCGGCCAACGACGAGATGGCGCTCGGCGCCGTCAAGGCGCTGGGCTCCAAGGCCGGCAAGTCGGTCTCGGTGGTCGGCTTCGACGGCACGCCTGACGGACTCAAGGCGGTCGAGGGCGGCACGCTGTACGCGTCCGTGGCGCAGCAGCCGTCCCACCTCGGCAGGATCGCCGTGGACAACGCCCTGAAGGCGCTCCAGGGCAAGAAGGTCGAGGAGACGGTGAAGGTGCCGGTGAAGGTGGTCACGAAGGAGAACGTGGCCGGCTTCAGCGGCTGACATCGGGGAACGGCGGGCGGGTCACACGACGTGTGGACCGCCCGCCCATGTCACTCACGTGGGGAGACAACTCATGTACGACTACGACCTCCTGGTCGTGGGGTCGGCCAACGCCGACCTGGTGATCGGAGTGGAGCGCCGGCCCGGCGCCGGCGAGACCGTGCTCGGCTCCGATCTGGCCGTCCACCCGGGCGGCAAGGGCGCGAACCAGGCGGTCGCCGCCGCCAGACTCGGCGCCCGTACGGCTCTGCTGGCCCGGGTCGGCGACGACGCGCACGGCCGGCTGCTGCTGGACTCGCAGCGGGAGGCCGGCGTCGACACGGTGGGTGTCCTGGTGGGCGGTGCGCCGACCGGGGTCGCGCTGATCACGGTCGACCCGTCCGGGGACAACAGCATCGTCGTCTCACCGGGCGCGAACGGCCGGCTGACCCCGGAGGACGTGCGTGCCGCCGGGTGCCTGTTCCAGGGCTCCCGGGTGGTGTCGGCGCAGCTGGAGATCCCGCTGGAGACCGTGGTGGAGGTCGTACGCAACCTGGCGCCGGGCAGCCGCTTCGTCCTCAACCCGTCGCCGCCGCGCCCTCTGCCGCAGGAGGTGCTGGCGGCCTGCGATCCGCTGATCGTCAACGAGCACGAGGCGAAGGTGATCCTGGGCGACTTGGCCGTCGGGGACGCTCCCGAGGACTGGGCGCGGATCCTGCTGGCGAAGGGCCCGCGGTCGGTGGTGGTGACGCTGGGCTCGGCCGGCGCGCTGGTGGCGTCGGCGGAAGGCGTCCGCCGTGTCGCGTCCGTGAAGGTGGACGCGGTGGACACCACGGGCGCGGGCGACGCGTTCACGGCCGCGCTGGCCTACCGGCTCGGTGCGGGCGAGTCCCCGGCCGAGGCGGCGGCGTACGCGGCGCGGGTCGGTGCGGCGACGGTGACGAAGGAGGGCGCGCAGGCGTCCTTCCCGACCGCGGCGGAGGTCGCTGAGCTGTGAAGAAGGCAGGAATACTGAACCGCCATCTCGCTGGTGCACTGGCCGAACTGGGCCACGGCGACGGGGTGCTGGTGTGCGACGCGGGCATGCCCATACCCGACGGCCCGCGTGTGGTGGACCTGGCCTTCCGGGCCGGGGTGCCGGCGTTCGCGGAGGTGCTGGAGGGGCTGCTGGCGGAGCTGGTCGTCGAGGGGGCGACGGCGGCGGAGGAGGTACGACGGGCGAATCCGCAGGCGTCGAAGCTGCTGGACGGCTGCTTCCCCACGCTGGACCTCGTCCCGCACGAGCGGCTCAAGGAGCTGTCGGCGGGGGCCCGGCTGGTCGTGCGCACGGGCGAGGCACGGCCGTACGCGAACGTGCTGCTGCGCTGCGGTGTCTTTTTCTGAGACGCTCCGGAACGGTTTCGAGGGGGCCCGGTCCGTCGACCGCGCCCCCTCGGCTTTTCCCCTCCCGCCAGGACCCCCGCGATCCCCCCGGATCCCCCTCCAGAAGTCCTGACACCAAGTACGACCCCCGAGGGGCGGGAAGGGTTGCACGGCGGGGTAAGAAATTCTTGCCGATTCTCGGGAAGGTCACGTCGCCCACCGGGTCAGCACGCGGGTGAGGCCGCCGTCGGCCTCCTCGATGTCCCTGACGTGCGCGAAACCGATCTGGCCGAGCAGGCGCAGCGAGGCCTCGTTCTGAGCGGCGACCGTGGCGTGCACCTCGGTGAGCCCGAGGGTGCCGAACCCGTGGCTCACGAGCGCCTCGGCCAGTTCCGTCCCGAGCCCGCCGCCCCAGACGTCGGGGGCGAGGGCGTAGAGGATCTCGTGCCCGCCAGCCTCGTCGGTCCGTTTGATCTCCGCGTGCCCGACCAGCCGCCCGTCGCGCCGGACCGCCCACACGTCGAACAGGTCCTGCGCGTACACCTTGCTGAAGATCCGCCCGAACAGGGCCCGGTCCTCCGCCTCGGACGAGGGTCCGTCCCCCATCCAGCGGGACACCCGGGTGTCCTGGAACAGGGCGATGAAGTCGTCCTCGTCGTCCGGGGTGTAGGGGGTCAGCAGGAGCCGCGGGGTGCGGAGGGCCGGGGGCATGGTGGGGGTGGCTACTCAGGCGGAAAGCGCGGCGGCAATCGACTTTCCGGCCGCCCCCTCACCGCCGCAGGCTGTAGCTCACCAGCGACGCCCCCACCACCGACCCGAACGCCGGCAGCAGGAACTGCGCGAAGGCCTCCCAGCCCCACACGATCCCCGCGCACGCCGCCGTGACGTTGATGGCCAGGGACATGATCCACAGGGCGACGCTCTGGGTCTGGGGCGACATCGTTCCTCGTTGTCATTCGGTCCGGGGAGAAGGAAACGGGAGGGGGAATCAGCCCGGTCCCGGGCTCGGAAGGGGGTGGAATTCCGGGGTGGGAGTCCGGCTCGAAGGGGGAGAGCCGGGCGGGTTCCCGTCCGGCGCGGAAGGCCCCGGAGCCACCACCGTGTGGTCCCCGGACGATGCCGGAGCCACCACGAGCAGTGTCAACGTGCTGACCGCGCACAGGCCGACGAGAAGCGCTCCCGCGGTGTACGCCAGCCGAGGGGCGTTCGGGCCCGGGGGAGGCATCGGCATCACGGTCGCTCCGGAATCGAGTCCGCCCCCTTTGCATGAACCCCTGGATTGTCCCACGGGAAAGCACGCCAAAAGGGACCGTTCGGATGCTTGAACTGTAAAGCTTCCGGGCTTTCCTGTGAATTCGACGTGAAAGGTGAGCCCTTGTTCGCATACTGATCGGTCGCTTTATACGACAGGCGTTTCCCGTTCCCGCCCGCCGTCGCTGTCGTACCCGGGCGGTACCGTCGGATCATGACCGATCAGGCGGGGGCCTCCGGAACGGGCGAGCGGCGAACGGCCACGCTGGAAGGCGTCCTCGAGCGCATCACGTACGCCAACGAGGAGAACGGCTACACGGTCGCCCGGGTGGACACCGGCAGAGGCGGCGGCGACCTGCTCACGGTCGTCGGCGCGTTGCTCGGCGCCCAGGTCGGCGAGTCCCTGCGCATGGAGGGCCGCTGGGGCTCCCACCCGCAGTACGGCAAGCAGTTCCACGTCGAGAACTACACGACGGTCCTGCCGGCCACCGTCCAGGGCATCCGCCGCTACCTCGGCTCGGGCCTGGTCAAGGGCATCGGCCCGGTCTTCGCCGACCGCATCACCCAGCACTTCGGCCTGGACACCCTGCAGGTCATCGAGGAGGAGCCCAAGCGTCTCATCGAGGTCCCGGGGCTCGGCCCCAAGCGGACCAAGAAGATCGCCGACGCCTGGGAGGAGCAGAAGGCCATCAAGGAGGTCATGCTCTTCCTCCAGACGGTCGAGGTCTCCACGTCCATCGCCGTGCGCATCTACAAGAAGTACGGCGACGCCTCCGTCTCGGTCGTGAAGAACCAGCCCTACCGGCTCGCGGCCGACGTCTGGGGCATCGGCTTCCTCACCGCCGACAAGATCGCCCAGTCCGTCGGCATCCCGCACGACAGCCCGGAGCGCGTCAAGGCGGGCCTGCAGTACGCCTTGTCGCAGTCCACCGACCAGGGCCACTGCTTCCTGCCCGAGGAGCAGCTGATCAAGGACGCGGTCAAGCTCCTCCAGGTCGACACGGGCCTGGTCATCGACTGCCTCGCCGAGCTGGCCGAGCCCCCGGAGGACGGCGAGGACCCCGGCGTCGTGCGGGAGAAGCTCCCGGGGCCCGACGGCGGGGAGCCCGTCACCGCGATCTACCTCGTCCCCTTCCACCGCGCCGAACTCTCCCTGTCCGCCCAGCTGCTGCGCCTCCTGCGCACCGACGGGGACCGGATGCCGGGCTTCCGGACGGTGACCTGGGACAAGGCGCTGAGCTGGCTCAAGGGCCGTACGGGGACCGAACTCGCTCCGGAGCAGGAGGCCGCCGTGAAGCTGGCGCTGACCGAGAAGGTCGCCGTCCTCACCGGCGGCCCAGGCTGCGGCAAGTCCTTCACGGTCCGCTCGATCGTGGAGCTGGCCCGCGCGAAGAGGGCCAAAGTCGTGCTCGCCGCCCCGACCGGCCGGGCCGCCAAGCGCCTGTCCGAGCTCACCGGCGCCGAGGCCTCCACGGTCCACCGCCTGCTGGAGCTGAAACCCGGCGGCGACGCGGCCTACGACCGTGACCGTCCGCTGGACGCCGACCTGGTGGTGGTCGACGAGGCGTCCATGCTGGACCTGCTCCTCGCGAACAAGCTCGTGAAGGCCGTGCCCCCGGGAGCCCATCTCCTCTTCGTCGGCGATGTGGACCAGCTGCCCAGCGTCGGCGCGGGCGAGGTTCTGCGGGACCTCCTGGCCGACGGGAGCCCGGTCCCCGCGGTCCGCCTCACCCGGGTCTTCCGGCAGGCCCAGCAGTCCGGCGTGGTGACGAACGCCCACCGGATCAACGCCGGCCAACACCCCGTCACCGACGGCATGAAGGACTTCTTCCTCTTCGTCGAGGAGGACACGGAAGCGGCCGGGCGGCTCACGGTGGACGTGGCGGCGCGGCGCATTCCGGCCAAGTTCGGGCTGGACCCGCGCCGGGACGTCCAGGTGCTCGCCCCCATGCACCGGGGCCCGGCCGGCGCCGGCACGCTGAACGGCCTGCTCCAGCAGGCCGTCACCCCGGGCCGCCCGGACGTGCCCGAGAAGAGGTTCGGCGGACGGGTGTTCCGCGTCGGCGACAAGGTCACCCAGATTCGCAACAATTACGACAAGGGCAAGAACGGTGTCTTCAACGGCACCGTGGGCGTGGTGACCTCGCTCGACCCGGTCGACCAGCGCCTGACGGTGCTCACGGACGAGGACGAGGAGGTTCCGTACGAGTTCGACGAGCTCGACGAGTTGGCCCATGCGTACGCCGTGACGATCCACCGCTCCCAGGGCAGCGAGTACCCGGCGGTCGTCATCCCGGTCACCACGGGCGCCTGGATGATGCTCCAGCGGAACCTGCTCTACACGGCGGTCACCCGGGCCAGGCAGCTGGTGGTCCTCGTCGGTTCCCGCAAGGCGATCGGGCAGGCGGTGCGCACGGTTTCGGCGGGCCGGAGGTGCACGGCCCTCGACTTCCGGCTCGGTTCAACGAAAAATGATCGATCAAATGAGTCGTGAAGGTCACAGAGCCCTTCCGGAAGGGGAACACAGGGGGCAGGATGAGCAAGTTGGCGGCACTGAGTGCCGTCAGTAGGCCCGATGGTCGACCCCGAGTGCACTCTCCTGAGCCAAGTGGGGGATGGTAGAGACAGTCAGGGCACCTCGAAGATGAGGCACAACGTCGGTGAGGGAAGACGTGAGCGACAACTCTGTAGTACTGCGGTACGGCGACGGCGAGTACACCTACCCGGTGATCGACAGCACCGTCGGTGACAAGGGCTTCGACATCGGAAAGCTCCGCGCCCAGACCGGTCTGGTGACGCTGGACAGCGGTTACGGCAACACCGCCGCGTACAAATCCGCCATCACCTACCTGGACGGCGAGGCGGGGATCCTGCGGTACCGCGGATACCCGATCGAACAGCTGGCCGAGCGCTCCACCTTCCTGGAGGTCGCCTACCTGCTGATCAACGGCGAGCTGCCGACGGTCGACCAGCTCTCGGCGTTCAAGAACGACATCACGCAGCACACCCTGCTGCACGAGGACGTCAAGAACTTCTACAAGGGCTTCCCGCGCGACGCCCACCCGATGGCCATGCTGTCCTCGGTCGTCTCGGCGCTGTCCACGTTCTACCAGGACAGTCACAACCCGTTCGACGAGCGCCAGCGCAACCTCTCCACCATCCGCCTGCTCGCCAAGCTCCCGACGATCGCGGCGTACGCGTACAAGAAGTCGATCGGTCACCCGTTCGTCTACCCGCGCAACGACCTCGGTTACGTCGAGAACTTCCTCCGCATGACCTTCTCGGTCCCCGCGCAGGAGTACGAGCTCGACCCGGTCGTGGTCTCCGCGCTCGACAAGCTGCTGATCCTGCACGCGGACCACGAGCAGAACTGCTCGACCTCCACGGTCCGCCTGGTCGGCTCCTCGCAGGCGAACATGTTCGCCTCGATCTCCGCCGGCATCAACGCGCTGTGGGGCCCGCTGCACGGCGGCGCCAACCAGTCCGTGCTGGAGATGCTGGAGGGCATCCGCGACTCCGGCGGCGATGTCGACACCTTCATCCGCAAGGTGAAGAACAAGGAGGACGGCGTCCGCCTGATGGGCTTCGGCCACCGGGTCTACAAGAACTTCGACCCGCGCGCCAAGATCATCAAGGCCGCCGCGCACGACGTGCTGTCCGCGCTCGGCAAGTCCGACGAGCTGCTGGACATCGCGCTGAAGCTGGAGGAGCACGCGCTCTCCGACGACTACTTCGTCTCGCGCAGCCTCTACCCGAACGTCGACTTCTACACCGGCCTGATCTACCGGGCCATGGGCTTCCCGACCGAGATGTTCACGGTCCTGTTCGCCCTCGGTCGGCTTCCGGGCTGGATCGCCCAGTGGCACGAGATGATCAAGGAGCCGGGCTCCCGCATCGGCCGCCCGCGCCAGATCTACACGGGCGTGGTCGAGCGGGACTTCGTTCCCGTCGAGGAACGCTGAGGCGCGTACCGCTTCGAGCCCCCGTATCCGCTTGCCGGGTGCGGGGGCTTTCGCGTGCGCGGGTGCGGCGCACGAACGCGTGGGAGCCGTGGAGCGGTCCTGCCCGAGTCGCCGAGCGGCAATAAAGAAGGCGCCCCGGCGCGCCGGTCCCCCCACGGGCCGACGACCAGGGCGCCTTCCCAGTCCCGGTACGGATTCCCCCCACGGGATCCGGCCGGGCGTCTGTGAGGACAGCGCCTGAACCGCTGTTGAGCAGAACGAGCAAAACTCGCCGTACTGCTGTGGTGTGCGATCTGCCGGGACAGCGCACGCCCGGGAGGGCCGCTCAAAGCTTCCCGGTGTACGTGCCCCGGCAACGCATCTCCGGAGAAGTCCCCCAAGACATCTCCAGATGCCAGGTGACGCCCCCCAAGACGCTCCCCGACATCGTCAACTTAGACCTTCGAACCCCTTGGATGGTTACGTTCACATCACTGTGATCTGCGTCTCTTGCATATGTCCGCCAGGTGCGCACTGACCCGGATATGCCGTCCGGGACCCAAGCGTAAGGATGACGCGCGAGACTTGTGAAGAGCTTATGTGAGCCGGGCCCGGGACTCCAGAGGGGCTCAAATCGCGTTCGCCATGAACTTAGGGAGAATTCGGGCGACTTCACCGGAATGTCCGCAGTCGGAGACTGTTCGTCACGACGAACACCGACGAAAAGGCCATCGCGGCCCCCGCGATCATGGGGTTGAGCAGTCCCGCGGCCGCCAGCGGCAGCGCGGCCACGTTGTAGCCGAAGGCCCACACGAGGTTGCCTTTGATCGTGGACAGCGTGCGGCGGGAGAGCCGGATCGCGTCCGCGGCCACCCGCAGATCGCCGCGGACCAGGGTCAGGTCGCCCGCCTCGATCGCCGCGTCCGTGCCGGTGCCCATGGCCAGCCCCAGATCGGCGGTGGCGAGCGCGGCCGCGTCGTTGACGCCGTCACCCACCATGGCGACGACCCGCCCCTCGGCCTGCAGCCGCCGTACGGCGTCGACCTTGTCCTCGGGCAGGACCTCCGCGATCACCTGGTCGATCCCGACGGTGCCGGCCACCGCCTCGGCCACCACCCGGTTGTCCCCGGTCAGCAGCACCGGCGTGAGCCCCAGGGCGCGCAGCTCGCGCACGGCCTCGGCGCTGGTCTCCTTGACCGCGTCCGCCACGGCCAGCACGCCCCGCGCCGTCCCGTCCCAGCCGGCCAGGACGGCCGTACGGCCGGCCCGCTCGGCCTCGTCCCGCGCACGGGCCAGCTCCGGCGGCACGTCGTCGAAGAGTCGCCCCACGGCGACCTCACGGCCCTCCACGTGCCCGTGTACGCCCCGCCCGGGGACGCTCCGGAACTCCTCGACGCCCGGGAGCTCCCCGACCCTCTCGCGGGCGCCCAGGGCGATCGCGCGCGCGACGGGGTGCTCGGAGGCGTGCTCGACGGCGCCCGCGAGCCGCAGCACCTCCTTCTCGTCGGCGCCCTCGGCGACGTGGACCTCCTGCAGGGTCATCCGGCCCGTGGTGACCGTGCCGGTCTTGTCCAGGACGACCGTGTCGATCCGGCGGGTGGACTCCAGGACCTCCGGGCCCTTGATGAGGATGCCGAGCTGGGCGCCGCGGCCCGTGCCGACCATCAGCGCGGTCGGGGTGGCCAGACCCAGGGCGCACGGGCAGGCGATGATCAGGACGGCGACACCGGCGGTGAACGCGGCGACACTGTCGCCGGTCAGCCCCAGCCACGCCCCGGCCGTGGCGACGGCGATCAACAGCACGGCCGGCACGAAGATCCCGGAGATCCGGTCGGCGAGCCGCTGGACCTCCGCCTTGCCGTTCTGGGCGTCCTCCACCAGCTTCGCCATCCGCGCGAGTCGGGTGTCGGCGCCGACCCGGGTGGCCTCGACGACGAGCCGGCCGCCCGCGTTGACCGTCGCGCCGGTGACCGCGTCCCCGGCTGTCACGTCCACCGGCACCGACTCGCCGGTCAGCATCGAGGCGTCCACCGCGGAGGTGCCCTCGACGACCGTGCCGTCGGTGGCGATCTTCTCGCCGGGCCGTACGACGAACCGGTCGCCGACGGCCAGCCGCTGCGCCGGGATACGCAGCTCGCGCCCGTCGCGCAGCACGGTCACGTCCCTGGCGCCCAGCTCCATCAGTGCTCTGAGTGCCGCTCCGGCGCGGCGCTTGGAGCGGGCCTCCAGGTAGCGGCCCAGCAGGATGAAGGCGGTGACGCCGGAGGCGACCTCCAAGTAGATCGAGGAGGCGCCGTCGCCGCGCGAGACCGTCAGCTCGAAGGGGTGCCGCATGCCCGGCATTCCGGCGTCACCGAGGAACAGCGCCCACAGGGACCAGCCGAACGCGGCCAGCGTGCCGAGGGAGACCAGCGTGTCCATGGTGGCGGCGCCGTGCCGGGCGTTCGTCCAGGCGGCCCGGTGGAAGGGCAGTCCGCCCCAGACGACGACCGGGGCGGCGAGGGTGAGCGAGAGCCACTGCCAGTTGTCGAACTGGAGCGCCGGGACCATTGCCGTCAGGATGACGGGTACCGAGAGGGCGGCGGAGACGACGAGGCGCCGGCGCAGGGCCGACAGCTCGGGGTCCTCCTCCTCGCCGGTGGGCACCTCCTCCCGCGGGGGCGCGGGCTCCTCGGCGGTGTACCCGGTCTTCACCACGGTGGCGATCAGGTCGGCGACCTCGGTGCCCTCGGGGAAGGTGACCCGGGCCTTCTCCGTCGCGTAGTTCACCGTGGCGGTGACGCCCTCCATGCGGTTGAGCTTCTTCTCCACACGCGCCGCGCAGGAGGCGCAGGTCATCCCGCCGACGAGCAGCTCGACCTCGCGGACCGCGGGCTCACGGCCGGTCGGCGCCTGGGCGGTGGTGCTGGTCATGTCCTCACTCCAGGAGATGCGGGGCGCCCGGGAAGGGGAGCGGGCCGTACGGGCCGGGGCGGCGGCGTACGGCCCGTACATGGGTGCGAGTGCCTGGACTGGCGTGTCTCAGGCGCTTCGATTCGGTCGTTCGGGCTCGGACCCGGCCGGCCAGCGTTCGGGCTCAGACCCGGCCGGCCAGTTCGAAACCGGCCTCGTCGACGGCGGCGCGTACGGACTCTTCGTCGAGCGGGGCCGCGGAGACCACGGTGACCTCGCCCGTGGAGGCGACGGCCGTCACGGAGCTGACGCCGGAGATCTGGGAGATCTCACCGGAGACGGCGCCCTCGCAGTGGCCGCAGCTCATGCCGCTCACCTTGAAGACGGTGGTGACGGGGCCCGTGGTGTCGGTCTGGGCGGTCATGTCGTTACTCCTCGTCGAGGCATGTGGGGCCGTGGGGACCTGCGGGGGATCCTCACCTACCCAACTGTACCCCTAGGGGGTATCAGTCCCCGACGTCCCACCCGTCGGCCCTCATGGCAGGGGTTAGCGTTCCCCCGAGGTGCCGATGGCCCCGGGTGTGTGGACCTTCCAAGGACCCGGGCAGGACACGAACGGAAGGCGGGTGGGGCATGCGGGCCGTGGTGTTCGAGCGGTACGCGGAGGCGGCCGAGGTGCGGGAGGTCGCGGACCCGGAGCCCGCGGAGCACGGCGTCGTCGTGCGGGTCGAGGCCACCGGGCTGTGTCGCAGCGACTGGCACGGCTGGCAGGGCCACGACCCGGACATCACGCTGCCGCACGTGCCGGGCCATGAACTCGCCGGGGTCGTCGAGGCGGTGGGCGCCCGGGTGACCGGGTGGCAGCCCGGCGACCGGGTCACCGTGCCGTTCATCTGCGCCTGCGGCACCTGCCCGTCCTGCGCGGCGGGCGATCACCAGGTGTGCGAGCGCCAGACCCAGCCGGGCTTCACGCACTGGGGCTCCTTCGCCCAGTACGTGGCGCTGGACCACGCCGACGTCAACCTCGTGGCGCTTCCCGGCGAGTTGTCCTTCGCGACGGCGGCCTCGCTCGGCTGCCGGTTCGCCACGGCGTACCGGGCGGTGGTGCGGCAGGGCCGGGTCGCCGCGGGGGAGTGGGTGGCGGTGCACGGCTGCGGCGGGGTCGGGCTGTCGGCGGTGATGATCGCGGCGGCGTCGGGTGCGCGGGTCGTGGCCGTCGACGTATCGGCCGGCGCCCTGGAGCTGGCGCGGGCGTTCGGGGCCGCGCACTGCGTGGACGCGGCAGCCGTGCCGGACACCGCGACGGCGGTCCGTGACCTCACCGGCGGCGGCGCGCACCTCTCGCTCGACGCCCTCGGCTCACCCGCCACCTGCGCCGCCTCCGTGAACGGCCTGCGCCGCCGCGGCAGGCACGTCCAGGTGGGCCTGCTGCCCTCGCCGGACGGCACGACACCCGTTCCGATGGGCCGCGCGATCGCCCTGGAGCTCGAACTGCTCGGCAGCCACGGCATGGCCGCGCACAGCTACCCGCCGATGCTGGAGCTGGTCCGCAGCGGCGCGCTGCGTCCGGACCTGCTGGTGACGTCCACGATCCGGCTGGACGACGCCCCGTCCGCGCTGGCGGCGATGGGAACGGCGCCGGTAGCGGGGGCGACGGTCATCGAGCCGTGGGGCTGAGGCCCCAGGCGGCGAACCGGGCGACGAACCGGGCGGCGACGACGCGGCGCCCGCGAAACGGCCGCGCCCCACGCGACGGTGGGGCACGGTGCCGTGGCGGGAAGGCTCACTCGGCTCTTCGGCCGCGATTGCCGGGCCGGGAGGCGACCCATGCCCGGACGGTGTCGGCGTACCAGTAGGGCTTGCCCCTCTCGACGTGGTCGGGTGGTGGCAGCAGCCCGTGTTTGCGGTAGGACCGCACGGTGTCCGGCTGCACCTTGATGTGCGCCGCGATCTCCTTGTACGACCAGAGCCTTCGGTCGGTCATGACGTGCACCTCCCCGCGCGCACCGCGGCGGCGGCCGGGGGGCGGCCGTCCGGGGGAGCCGGGCGCTGCGCTGGCGATCACAAGCCTCTCCCCGGTCAACGACACCCGGTGGGACAGGGCGTGGCCGGTGCGCCGGGTGTGACGGAACATCCGCGTACACGCGACATGTGTGACAGGAAGAGGGCATTTGTGACACACCCGGAGCAAAGGCGCCCGCCGGAGCGACGGCGGGGCGGCTTGACGCGGTCCCCGGGCCCGGTCGTCAGCCGTCCAGCAGTCGCCAGGCCGTGAGAGCCAGACCGGCGCGCAACAGGCCTGCGGGCTCGGTGAGTTCGAAGCCCAGGGTCCTGCCGATCAACTCCAGCCGCCGCGCCACGCTGCTGTGGTGGAGATGGAGCAGGTCGGCGGCCCGGCGCAGGGCGCCCGTGGCGCAGTAGGCCTCCAGCGTCCGGAGGTCTTCCGGGGTGTCGGCGAGCCGGGCGATCGCGGTCACGTCGGCGTTGGCCCGTACGGCGTCCGACGGCAGCTCGGCGAGCAATGCCAGTGCGCCCAGTTCGGCGTGCGACACCACCGGCCGGCGCGCGGTGGTGAAACGCAGGGCCGTGCGGGCCTGCTGCCAGGACCGGTCGGGACTGTCGGCGGCGCCGATGCCCGCGCGCACGCCGGAGGGGAACCGCGCCCGGTCCACGGTCGTGGCCAGGATGACGCCCACGTCGGCGAGCGGCGCCGCCTTCACCGGTCGGGCCGGACAGAGCAGGCCGCCGATCCGGTCGAGCGGAAGCCGCGACCGTACGGCGACGACGTGCACGGGCAGATCGGCGGCGAAGCCCAGGAGCCGCAACGCCCGGGCCCTGGCCGCCTCCTCGGTGTCGCAGCTGACCACCAGTTCGACGAGGGCGGGGTCGGCCATGGTCGTACGGGCAGGTCCGTAACGCTCGACGGCCGCGGCGACGGCGAGGGCGAGCCGGTCCAGCAGCACCTCGTCGAGCGGCAGGGTACTGCCGGGCCGCTCCAGCCACACGGCGCCGATCTCCTCCTCGTCGAGGGTGATCTGCACCGTCGTGGAGGCGGGTGCGGGCGGGGTGGGCGCTTCCCCGCCGCCCGGTGAGAAGCGGATCGCTCGCCCGGTGCCATGGAGCCGGATCCCGGCCACGCACTCAGCCAGACCCGCCGAGGCCCGGGCCAGTGCCGGAAGGTCCACCCGGCGGCGCATCAGGGTGTCGTAGAACATGACGACGCGTATCGCGCCCTCGACCTGCGCGTCCAACTGCGACAGTCGTACGGCCAGTGCCTCCATGGCGAGAGGATAAGGGGTCCTTGCACTATGAGCGTCCGATCAGGTCGCGTGGTCCGGTGCCGTGCATCGCAAGGCGCCGGAGCGTGAATCGGCGACTTTCCGCATCGAGCCAGATGCCCCCGCTTCGTCATACGGCTGAACGGTCCTCTCCGGTCCCGAGCTCGGAGTGGGTCTGATGACCGAGGAGCCGCTGGAACGGGCGGCACCAAACCGGGTTCGTCCGCTCTGGTGGAGCCTGGGGGGCGGGTATGTGCTGGTGCTCGTCCTGCTGCTGGTGAGAGCGCCGGGGTGGTCCCGGCAGTCCTCTGGTCGGTGGCGCCCGTGGTGATCGCTCCTGGGGGGGGCTGGGCGTGTACGGCGGACGGCGGGTGTTCCGGGAGGCCTGGGTGCTGCGTACCCGGGGGATCACGGTGGAAGGGCGGATGCTGCGGTCCCATTGGTACAACGGTGTCGAGCAGTACACCTACGCGTACGTCGACAGCCACGGCGTACGGCGTGAGCGCACGGGCTCGGACGGGGGTGCCGAGCGGGCGGAGATCACGTACGACCCCGCGGACCCCGAGACCACCAAGGTCGGTCGCCGCACGACGGGACAGCTCGTGTTCGGCGCGGTGCTCATCCTGCTGCTGGGCGGCCCTGTCCTGCTGGCCGGTGCCGCGTTCGTGGTGGTGGGGTTGGTCGCGCTGGTTACCTGAGCATGGTCCGGTGGACCTCATCCACCTTGCTGATGAAGAGAACAGCATGGTCGTTCGGGTGGCGGGGCCGGCCGGTCCTGAGTGATCCGACCACCTCGAAGATCATTCGTTAGGAGTTCCGAGCGCCGATCGGTGCCGAACGGGGGCCGGTGGTTCGACGGTTGGCGGATGCTCCGGGGGCCGCTCGACGGTGAGGATGGCCGGCATGGACCCTGAACTCGAGGCATTCGTACCGCTGTTCCCTCGTGCCGACCTGACCGACCCGGTCGTCGAGCGCAAGAACTTCGCCGAACTGGCCGCCTCCGTGCCGGCACCGGACACCTCCGGCATGGAGGTCGAGGACCGCACAGTTCCCGCCGACCCGGACGTGCCGGTCCGCGTCTACCGCCCGCATCAGGCGCAGGGCGCCATCGTCTGGCTGCACGGCGGCGGATTCGTGATGGGCGACCTGGAAACCGAGCACCCGTGGGCCGCCCGGCTCGCCGGCAGCTCCGGCGCGGTGGTCATCTCGGTGGGCTACCGCCTGGCCCCCGAGCATCGGTTCCCGGCCGCTCTCGACGACGCGTACGCCGTGCTGACCTGGACCGCCCGGCACGCGGCCGAACTCGGCATCGACCCGGAGCGGATCTCGGTCGGAGGGCACAGCGCCGGCGGAGGCCTGGCGGCCGCGCTGGCCCTGCGGGCGCGGGACCGGCAGGGGCCGCCGATCCGCTTCCAGTTGCTCAACCAGCCCGGACTCGACGACCGGCAGGAGACGTGGTCGCAGCGGAACTTCACCGACACGCCCTGGATGAACCGCGCCAGGGTCGCCGCGTCGTGGCGGCACTACCTGGGCGCGGCACCCGCAACGCCCTACGCGGCCCCCGCAAGGGCCACCGATCTCGCCGGCCTGCCGCCCGCCTACGTGGCCACCGCGGAGCTGTGCCCGAACCGCGACGAGGACATCACCTACGCCCTGCGTATGCTCCAGGCCGGCGTCCCGGTCGAGCTGCACCAGTGGCCCGGCACCTTCCACGGCTCCCAGGCGATCCTCTCCGCCGACGTCTCCCGTCGGCAGGTCACCGAACTCAGCGCGGCCCTGCGCCGCGCCCTGGCCGAGTGAACCGGCCGTACCCCCTACCCGGAAAGGACGCCCCGACATGACCCTCACCTCGTTCGGCCTCTTCACCTCTTTCATCCACCTCGGCGCAGGCGGCGAGGTGAGCGCCGAGGAACCCGCGTTCGACCCCGAGCGGGACGGCTGGCAGGTGATGACCTTCCACGTGGAGACCGACGACGACGTCCACGGCGATCACTGGGAGATCCACACCGCCGCCGACGAGGTCGTCTCCTGCCTCACCGGCGGGATACGCCTCGTCCTGCGTCCCGAGCGGCCGGGCGGGCCGGAGGAGGAGACGAGCCTGACGCCGGGCACCGCGGTCATCGTGCCGCGCGGCCGCTGGCACCGCATCGCGGTGGAGGCGCCCAGCGACATCATGTCCGTCACCCTGCCGCGCGGCAGCCGCCTGGAGAGGCGGACCGGGGCGTAGGGCCGAAGACTACGGAAGAGAAGGGCTCGGACCAGGTCATGCCGAAAGCGCTGCCATGATCTGGTCCGAATGTCCGGACAAAACATTGACAGGGCTTCGGGAAGGGGGCTACAAAGCCGGGGAGAGCCGAGCATCAAGGGGAAGCCGATGGCGTTGGACCTGATCACCATGGGGCGGATCGGAGTGGATCTGTATCCGCTCCAGACGGGCGTCCCACTGCCGCAGGTCACGTCCTTCGGCAAGTTCCTCGGCGGTTCGGCGAGCAACGTCGCGGTCGCCGCGGCCCGCCTGGGACGGCGGACCGCGGTGATCACCCGCACCGGCGACGACCCCTTCGGCACCTACCTCCACGAGGCACTCCGGGGCTTCGGAGTGGACGACCGCTGGGTCACCCCGGTACCGGGCCTGCCCACCCCGGTCACCTTCTGCGAGGTCTTCCCGCCGGACGACTTCCCGCTGTACTTCTACCGGCAGCCCAAGGCCCCCGACCTGGAGATCGACGCCCATGAGCTCGACCTCGACGCCATCCGCGAGGCCCGCGTCTTCTGGGTCACGGGCACGGGCCTGAGCGAGGAGCCGAGCCGGACGGCTACCCTCGCGGCCCTCGCGCACCGCGCCAAGGCCGGCGCGACGGTCTTCGACCTCGACTGGCGGCCCATGTTCTGGGCCGACCCCGACGCGGCCCGCCCCTTCTACGAGGAGGCCATGCGCCACACCACCGTCGCGGTCGGCAACCTCGACGAGGTGGAGGTCGCCACCGGTGTGCGCGAACCCCGCGCCGCCGCCCGGGCCCTCCTGGCGGCCGGTGTCGAGCTGGCCGTCGTCAAGCAGGGCCCGAAGGGCGTCCTGGCGGTCAACCGCGAGGGTGAGAGTGCCGAAGTCCCGCCGCTGCCCGTGGACGTCCTCAACGGACTCGGCGCCGGCGACGCCTTCGGCGGCTCCCTCGTCCACGGCCTGCTGGCCGGCTGGGACCTGGAGAAGACCATGCGGCACGCCAACGCAGCCGGTGCCATCGTCGCCTCCCGCCTGGAGTGCTCCTCCGCGATGCCCACCGGGGACGAGATCGAGGCGGCCGTCACCGCTGGGGCCGTCAAGTGACCGTCGACGTCTGCGAACTCGTCCGCCTCCGCAGCCACCGCCCGGAGGCGATCGCCGAGGCCGCCGCCCGCCGCCCCCGCCGGCCCCTGCTGAACGACCACGGCCGGCTGATGATCGTCGCCGCCGACCACCCGGCCCGCGGCGCCCTCGGCGTCGGCGGCCGCAGCCTGGCCATGGCCAACCGCGCCGACCTCCTCGAACGCCTCTGCCTGGCCCTGTCCCGCCCGGGCGTGGACGGCGTCCTCGCCACCGCCGACATCCTGGACGACCTGCTCCTGCTCGGCGCCCTCGACGGCAAGGTCGTCCTGGGCTCGATGAACCGCGGCGGCCTGCAGGGCGCGAGCTTCGAACTCGACGACCGCTTCACGGGCCACCGCCCCGAGGACATCGAGCGCCTCGGCTTCGACGCCGGCAAGCTGCTGCTGCGCATCGACTACGACGACCCGGGCTCCCTCACCACCCTGGAGTCCACCGCGCGGGCCATCGACGCCATGGCCGCCCGGGAGCTCCCCGTCTTCGTCGAGCCGTTCCTCTCCCGCCGCGACGCGACGGGACGGCTGCGCAACGACCTCTCCGCCGAGGCCGTCATCAAGTCGATCGCGATCGCCTCGGGCCTCGGCGGCAGTTCGGCCTACACCTGGTTGAAGGTGCCGGTCACCGACGACCCCGACGACATGGCCGAGGTCATGGCGACCTCCACGCTCCCCGCCGTCCTGCTGGGCGGAGAGGTGGGCGACGACCAGGACGGGGCGTACGAGAAGTGGCGCGGCGCCCTGCAACTGCCCACCGTGCGGGGGCTGGTCGTGGGCCGTTCGCTGCTGTACCCGGCGGACGGCGACGTGGCCGCCGCCGTGGACACCGCCGCAGGACTGCTGTGAGGGCCGTGGCATGACCGGTGAGCTGTACGTCGACAGCCGGTGGATCGGGCTGCCCCTGAAGGGCGCGTGCACCGTGCGCGTCGAGAACGACGAGTTCCACCCCTCGGGCGGGGGGAGCGTGTGCGCGTCGGTCACCGACGTCGCGTACCCGCCCCGTGACGCCCGGGCCCAGATCGCCTCCGGCGCGGGAGGCCGCTTTGCTTTGGCAGGAGCGAAGTGCGAGCGACAACTCCCCGCCCGCTACGGCCCCGCGCCGGAGGTCCCCGACACGGAGCCTTTGCGGCCACGACACGGACGCACAGGGGGTTCCCGATGACGACCCGGCTGACCGTCGCGCAAGCGCTGGTTCGTTTCCTCGCCGCCCAGTACACCGAACGCGACGGTGTCCGGCAGCGGTTCATCGGCGCCACCTGGGGGATCTTCGGCCACGGCAACGTCGCCGGTATCGGCCAGGCGCTGCTGGAGCACACCGACGCGATGCCGTACCACCAGGGCCGCAACGAACAGGCCATGGTGCACGCGGCGGTCGGCTACGCCCGCCAGTCCGGCCGCCTGTCCACGCACGCGGTGACGACCTCCATCGGCCCCGGTGCCACCAACCTCGTCACCGGCGCCGCCCTCGCCACCATCAACCACCTGCCGGTGCTGCTCCTGCCCGGTGACATCTTCGCCACCCGCCCCGCCGACCCGGTCCTCCAGCAACTCGAAGTGCCCCACGCGGGCGACGTGTCGGTCAACGACTGCCTGCGCCCGGTGTCGAAGTACTTCGACCGGATCACCCGCCCCGAGGCCCTGATCCCGTCGGCGCTGAACGCGATGCGCGTGCTCACCGACCCCGTCGAGACCGGCGCCGTCACCCTCGCCCTGCCCCAGGACGTGCAGGCCGAGGCGTACGACTGGCCCGAGGAGTTCTTCGCCGAGCGCACCTGGACCGTACGGCGTCCCGGCGCCGACCCCACGGAACTCGCCGAGGCCGTGCACATGATCCGGGCCGCCCGGCGTCCTCTGGTCGTCGCGGGCGGCGGCGTCCACCACAGCCGCGCCGAGGAGGCCCTCGCCGAGTTCGCCGGGACCACCGGCATCCCGGTCGCCTCCACCCAGGCCGGCAAGGGCTCCCTGCGCCACGACCACCCCCAGGACGTCGGCGGCGTCGGCCACACGGGAACGGCCGCGGCGGACGAACTCGCCCGCACCGCCGACCTGGTGATCGGCGTCGGCACCCGCTACACCGACTTCACCACAGCCTCCGGCACCCTCTTCTCGAACCCCGACGTCCGGTTCCTCAACCTCAACATCGCCCCCTTCGACGGCCACAAGCTCGCCGGGCAGCCCCTGATCGCGGACGCCCGCACCGGCCTGGAGGAGCTGACCGAGAGGCTGGAGATGCACGGCCACCGGGTCACGCCGTCGTACGTCACCGAGTACACCGAGGACAAGGAGCGCTGGGAGCAGCGCGTCGACGCGTGCTACGAGGTCGACGAGCCGGACACCCGCCCGACCCAGCCGCAGGTCCTCGGCGCCCTGGACGCCCTCGTCGACGAGTCGGACATCCTCATCAACGCGGCCGGTTCCCTCCCCGGCGACCTGCACAAACTGTGGCGGACGCGGTCGCGCGACCAGTACCACCTGGAGTACGGCTACTCCTGCATGGGCTACGAGATCCCGGCCGCCATCGGCGTGAAGATGGCCGCCCCGGACCGCCCCGTGTGGGCACTGGTCGGCGACGGCACCTACCTGATGATGCCGACGGAGATCGTGACGGCCGTGCAGGAGGGCGTCGCGATCAAGGTCCTGCTCATCCAGAACCACGGCTACGCGTCCATCGGCGGCCTGTCCGAGTCGGTCGGCGGCGAGCGGTTCGGCACCGCCTACCGCTTCCCGTCCACGGACGGCACGTACACCGGACCGCCGCTGCCCGTCGACCTCGCCGCCAACGCGGCCAGCCTCGGCATGCGCGTGCTGCGCGCGAAGACCGTGCGGGACCTGCGGGAGGCCCTCGCCGAGGCCCGGGCCGCCGACACTCCCACATGTGTCTACGTGGAGACCCAAACGGCAGACACAGTGTCGGGCGCGCCTCCCGCCCAGGCCTGGTGGGATGTACCCGTGGCCGAGACCGCGGCACGGCCGTCCGCGGTCAAGGCGCGTGAGCTGTACGAACGGCACGTCTCCACCCGACGCCGCCATCTGTGAAGGAGTTCCCGGCCATGACGAAGATCGTCAACCACTGGATCGGCGGCAGGACCGTCGAAGGCGCCTCGGGCACGCACGGGCCGGTGACCAACCCGGCGACCGGCGAGGTGACGACGAAGGTCGCGTTCGCCTCGGTCGACGATGTGGACGCGGCGGTCGCCGCCGCCAAGGAGGCCTTCACCACCTGGGGCCAGTCCTCCCTGGCCCAGCGGACCTCGATCCTCTTCCGGTTCCGCGCGCTGCTCGACGCCCACCGCGACGAGATCGCCGAGCTGATCACCGCCGAGCACGGAAAGGTGCACGGCGACGCGCTCGGCGAGGTGGCCCGCGGCCTGGAGATCGTCGACCTGGCCTGCGGCATCACCGTGCAGCTGAAGGGCGAGCTGTCCACGCAGGTGGCGAGCCGCGTCGACGTCTCCTCCATCCGTCAGCCGCTCGGCGTCGTGGCGGGCATCACCCCGTTCAACTTCCCGGCGATGGTGCCGATGTGGATGTTCCCCATCGCCATCGCGTGCGGCAACACGTTCGTGCTGAAGCCGTCCGAGAAGGACCCTTCGGCGTCCGTCAGGATCGCCGAGCTGCTGTCGGAGGCGGGCCTGCCGGACGGCGTGTTCAACGTCGTCCACGGCGACAAGGTGGCCGTCGACCGGCTCCTGGAGCACCCGGACGTCAAGGCCGTCTCCTTCGTCGGCTCGACCCCCATCGCCCGGTACATCCACACCACGGCCTCCGCCAACGGCAAGCGCGTCCAGGCGCTCGGCGGCGCCAAGAACCACATGCTGGTCCTCCCGGACGCCGACCTCGACGCGGCGGCCGACGCCGCCGTGTCCGCCGCCTATGGCTCCGCGGGCGAGCGATGCATGGCCATCTCCGCGGTGGTCGCGGTCGGCGCGATCGGCGACGAACTGGTGGAGAAGATCCGCGAGCGCGCCGAGAAGATCAAGATCGGCCCCGGCGACGACCCGGCGTCCGAGATGGGCCCGCTGATCACCAAGGTGCACCGCGACAAGGTGGCCTCCTACGTCGAGGGCGCGGCCACCGAGGGCTGCGAGGTCGTCCTGGACGGCACCGGCCACACCGTCGACGGCTTCGAGGACGGCCACTGGATCGGCATTTCGCTGCTCGACAAGGTGCCGACCTCGGCGAAGGCCTACCAGGACGAGATCTTCGGCCCGGTCCTGTGCGTGCTGCGCACGGAGACCTACGAGGAGGCCCTGGACATCGTCAACGCCTCGCCGTTCGGCAACGGCACCGCGATCTTCACCCGCGACGGCGGCGCGGCCCGCCGCTTCCAGCTGGAGGTCGAGGCAGGCATGGTCGGCGTGAACGTCCCGATCCCCGTCCCGGTGGGCTACCACTCCTTCGGCGGCTGGAAGGACTCGCTCTTCGGCGACCACCACATCTACGGCAACGACGGCACGCACTTCTACACCCGCGGCAAGGTCGTCACCACCCGCTGGCCGGACCCGGCCGACGCCCCGGCGGGCGTGGACCTGGGCTTCCCACGCAACCACTGAGGTTCTTTTTCCGGGGCGCCCGCGGTTCTGGCGGGCGCCCGGCGGACCCGCGGTCCCGCGCTGCGTGGACGCGGACGGACTGTGCGGCGTCACGGGCGTCTCGATGACGGGCATGCACCTGCTGGTCGCGGTCGCCGCGCCGCTGTCCCGCCGAGGAGCCCACCAGCACACCCCGGCCCGGCGCAGGCCCGCGTAGCCGGCGGCCCCGCTCCTGCTGATCGTGGTCCCGGTGTACATCCTGAGCCGGCGGGAGCCGAGCTGCCTGCTGTGGACGGGCGGCGGCACGGCGGCAGCCACCCTGTACCGGGCCCTGTACCTCCGCCCGCGCCGGGAAACGCGCCGGCTCGTCCTGAGGCCGTACATCACCTGCGGTACGCCGGCGGCCCCGCGTACTCCCCTGGGAGTGGTGCCACTTCGGCCTCCGGTCGACAACTGTTCGACAGCTTCACCCCGTACCGTTGACGCATGGATCTTCGACCGCCCGGACTCCGCAGGCTGCTTCGGGGGCCCCGGCGCCTGTTGGCCGCCGGGGCCGCCGTCGTCGTGCTCGCCGGTGCGGGCACGTGGACGGCCGTCGCCTCCGACGAGGTGCCCCCGGTCCACCGCGCCGACCGCCTCATGAACATGGGCGACGGCGTGCGCATCGACACCTCGTACTTCACCTCCGGCGGAGCCGGCCGCCGCCCCGCCGTCCTGCTCGGGCACGGCTTCGGCGGCAGCAAGAACGACGTACGGCAGCAGGCCGAGGACCTCGCCCGGGACGGCTACGCGGTCCTGACCTGGTCGGCGCGCAGCTTCGGCAAGTCGACCGGCAAGATCGGGCTGAACGACCCCGAGGGCGAGGTCGCCGACGTCTCGAAACTCATCGACTGGCTCGCGAAGCAGCCCGAGGTCGAACTCGACAAGCCCGGCGACCCCCGCGTGGGCATGGCCGGCGCCTCGTACGGCGGCGCCATCGCGCTGCTCACGGCCGGCCACGACAAGCGCGTGGACGCCATCGCCCCCGCGATCACGTACTGGAACCTGGCCGACGCGCTGTTCCCGAACGGCGTGTTCAAGAAGCTGTGGGCCGGCATCTTCGTCAACTCCGGCGGCGGCTGCGAGAAGTTCGAGCCCGCGCTGTGCCGCATGTACGAACGGGTCGCCGAGTCGGGCAAGCCCGACGCCGAGGCGCGCAAGCTGCTCGCGGAGCGTTCGCCGTCAGCGGTCGGCAAGGACATCAAGGTGCCGACGCTGCTGATGCAGGGCCAGTCCGACTCCCTCTTCCCCCTCGGCCAGGCCGACCAGGCCGCCAGGACGATCCGGGCCAACGGCGCCCCCGTGGACGTCGACTGGATCGCCGGCGGCCACGACGGCGGCGACATGGAGACCGGCCGCGTCCAGGGCCGCGTGAAGTCCTGGTTCGACCACTACCTGAAGGACGACAAGGGCGCCGACACCGGCCCCGCCTTCCGCGTCACCCGCACCCTGGGCCTGGGCTCCGGCGACGGCGAACCCCGCCTGACCGGTGCGACCTCGGACCGCTACCCGGGCCTGGAGAGCAAGCAGCGCTCCCTCGCCCTGGCCGGCCGGGAGCAGAGTTTCGACAACCCGCCCGGCGCCAGCCCGCCCGGCGTCTCGGCCCTGCCCGGCCTCGGCGGCGCCGGCGGCCTCAGTCAGCTCTCCACGCTCGGCATCGGCGTCTCCCTCGACTTCCCCGGCCAGTTCGCCGCGTTCGAGTCCGCGCCCTTCCGCCAGGACCTCCAGATCACCGGCTCGCCCACCGCGACCGTGCACGTGAAGTCCACCAGCGACGACGCCGTGCTCTTCGCCAAGCTCTACGACGTCGGCCCGGGCGGCACCCAGCCGGTGCTGCCCTCCCAGCTCGTCACGCCCGTGCGCGTCGAGGACGCCAAGGCCGGCAAGGACGTCACCATCACCCTCCCGGCGATCGACCACGAGATCGACGACGGCCACCGGCTGCGCCTGGTCCTCGCCTCGACGGACCTGGGCTACGCCTCCCCGACGGCCCCCGCGACGTACACGGTCTCCCTCAAGGGCGACCTGAAGGTCCCCTCGGCCCTCGGCCAACGCGACACCCAGGGCGCGCTGCCGGCCTGGGTGTGGTGGCTGCCGCTCGCCGGTGCCGGCGTCGCCCTGGCGCTGATCCTCACGGGACGCCGCCGCACGGCCGCACCCGCCCCGCCGGACCCCGCGCTCGCGGAAGTCCCCCTCCAGATCACCGACCTGACCAAGCGGTACGCCAAGTCCGCCGACCGGTACGCGGTCAAGGACCTCTCCTTCCGCGTGGAGAAGGGCCAGGTGCTCGGACTCCTCGGCCCCAACGGCGCCGGAAAGACGACCACCCTGCGCATGCTGATGGGTCTGATCAAACCCGACGGCGGCGAGATCCGCGTCTTCGGCCACGCCATCAGCCCGGGCGCCCCGGTCCTCTCCCGGGTCGGCGCCTTCGTCGAGGGCGCGGGCTTCCTGCCCCACCTGTCCGGCCGCGAGAACCTGGAACTGTACTGGCGCGCCACCGGCCGCCCCGCCGAGGACGCGCACCTGGAGGAGGCCCTGGAGATCGCGGGCCTGGGCGACGCCCTCGCCCGCGCGGTGCGCACCTACTCCCAGGGCATGCGCCAGCGCCTCGCCATCGCCCAGGCCATGCTCGGCCTGCCGGACCTGCTGATCCTCGACGAACCGACCAACGGCCTCGACCCGCCCCAGATCCGCGAGATGCGCGAGGTGATGATCCGCTACGCCGCCGCCGGCCGCACGGTCATCGTCTCCAGCCACCTCCTCGCGGAGGTCGAGCAGACCTGCACCCACCTGGTCGTGATGGACCACGGGCAGCTCGTCCAGGCGGGCCCGGCCGAGGACATCGTCGGCTCGGGCGACACCCTCCTGGTGGGCACGGCCACGCCCGTGGAGGAGCCCGTCGTCGAGAAGGTCGCCGCCCTGCCGGGCGTCGCCTCGGCCGTGCGCGCCGACGAGGGCCTCCTGGTCCAGCTCGATGCCGACGGCACCCCGCAGCGCCTGGTCGCCGACCTCGTACGGCTGGACGTGGCGGTGCGGTCGGTCGGCCCCCACCGCCGCCTGGAGGACGCCTTCCTCACCCTGATCGGAGCCGAAGCATGAGCCAGCTCGCCGAGCCGCCCGTCGAGGTCGCCGACGGCTACCGCGCGGGCCGCACCCTGCCCTTCCGCGTCGAGCTGGTCCGGCAGCTGAAGCGGCGCCGCACGATCGTCATGGGCGGTGTCCTGTTCGCCCTGCCGATCATCCTGCTCGTCGCCTTCCAGATCGGCGGCGACCCGGGCGGCAACAACAACCGCGTGAACCTCATGGACACGGCGACCGCGTCCGGAGCCAACTTCGCCGCCGTCAACCTCTTCTCCGCCGCCGGCTTCCTCCTCGTCATCCCCGTCGCCCTGTTCTGCGGCGACACGGTCGCCTCGGAGGCGAGCTGGTCGTCCCTGCGCTACCTGCTCGCGGCGCCCGTGCCCCGGGCGCGGCTGCTGTGGTCCAAGCTCGCCGTCGGACTCAGCCTGAGCCTGGCCGCGATGGTCCTGCTCCCGATCGTCGCCCTCGTCGTCGGCACGGCCGCCTACGGCTGGGGCCCGCTCCAGCTGCCCACCGGCGGCACCCTGCCCACCGGCACCGCCGCGCAGCGCCTGCTGATCGTCGTCGCCTACATCATGGTGTCCCAACTGGTCACCGCGGCCCTCGCGTTCTGGCTGTCGACCCGGACGGACGCACCGCTGGGCGCGGTCGGCGGCGCGGTGTTCCTGACCATCATCGGCAGCGTCCTCGACCAGGTGACGGCCCTCGGCGACTGGCGGCACTTCCTGCCCGCGCACTGGCAGTACGCCTGGCTCGACGCCGTCCGGCCCCAGTTGGAGTGGTCGGACATGATCCAGGGCACGTCGATTTCCGTAACGTACGCGCTCGTGCTGTTCGCCCTGGCCTTCCGGGGGTTCGCCCGCAAGGACGTCGTCTCCTAGGTCAACGGAGGGTCACCCACCGGTCTCGGCGGGCCGTCTCCGTGGCCGCTTCGAGACGCTTCCGCAACACCCCGTACCGCACGTTCCGGCCCCCTGCGCCGTCACAGTCGCAAGAAGCCGACGCCGACGGACCCGAGGAGTACGGACGATGGAGCGGTACCGGACACGAGAACTGCTGCTCGCCCTCGCGGCGGCGAGCGGGCTGCTGCTCACCGCGTGCAGCGGAAGCGGCGGCACGCAAGAAAGCAGTGGGGCAGCCGACCGCGACGTCCACTCGTCGGTTCTGCCCGCCCCCGCCCCGAGCCAGGGCATCACCGAGCGGGACGAGCGCGGGGAAGACCCCGACCACCTCTCCACCTTCGCCCTCGACGTGGACACCGCCTCCTACGACTACGCTCGCCGCGCCCTGGCCGACGGCCGGCTCCCCGACCCGTCGACCGTCCGCCCCGAGGAGTTCGTCAACAGCTTCCGCCAGGACTACGAACGCCCCGACGGCGACGGCTTCTCGGTCACCGTCGACGGCGCCCGCACCGACGACGAGGACTGGTCCCTGGTCCGCGTCGGCCTCGCCACCCGCACCACGGAACGCTCCGGCGAACGCCCGCCCGCCGCCCTCACCTTCGTCCTCGACATCTCCGGTTCGATGGCCGAACCGGGCCGCCTGGACCTCGCCCAGGAGTCCCTCTCCGTGATGACGGACCGGCTGCGCGACGACGACTCGGTCGCGCTCGTCACCTTCAGCGACGAGGCCGAGACCGTCCTGCCCATGACCCCCCTCGACGGCAACCGCGACGAGATCCACGACGCCATCGACGACCTGGACACCCAGAACTCCACCAACCTCGGCGCCGGCGTCGAGACCGGCTACGAGACCGCCGTCGAGGGCCTGCGCAAGGGCGCCACCAACCGGGTCGTCCTGGTCTCCGACGCCCTCGCCAACACCGGTGACACCGACCCGGACACGATCCTGGAGAAGATCGCCGGCGAACGCCGCGAGCACGGCATCACCCTCTTCGGCGTCGGCGTCGGCAGCGACTACGGCGACGCCCTCATGGAACGCCTCGCCGACAAGGGCGACGGCCACACCGTCTACGTGTCCGGCCCGGACGACGCCCGCAAGGTCTTCTGCGAGGAACTCCCGCGCAACATCGACCTCACGGCCCGCGACGCCAAGGCCCAGGTCGCCTTCGACCCGGCGACGGTCGCCGAGTACCGCCTGGTCGGCTACGACAACCGCCGCGTCGCCGACGAGGACTTCCGCGACGACCGTGTCGACGGAGGCGAGGTAGGCCCCGGCCACACCGTCACCGCCCTCTACGCCGTCCGCACCGAAAAGGGCGCCGACGGCCACCTCGCCACGGCCACCGTCCGCTGGCTCGACCCCGACACCCGCACTCCGCACGAGGAGTCGGGCGACCTGGAGGTCCGAGCCCTCCACGACGGCCTGCGGACCTCACCCGAGGGCCTCCAGGTCGCCGCCATCGCGGCCTACTTCGCCGACGCCCTCCGCAGCGGCGACGACCGCCGGCCCGGACTCCCTGGCCGGCCATCGCTACGACAACTCGCTGACTCGGCAGAGGAGCTGGCACAGGAAGATGACGACAAGGACCTGCGCGGCCTCGCGGAGGCCATCGAAGCGGCGGACGGGGCGCACCGATGAACACCGACGACGGCCCGCGGCAGCCCCTCCACATGGAGCCCGCTCCGCCACGGTCGCCGACCCGGGCCCGCGGTGGCCCGGTTCATCTCCCTGAGGAAACGCTCAGGGGCAGGGAAAACGCAGGGTTCGGTACCGCGCCCACGCACAGCCAGTGACGCGATCACTGACCGCCTTCGACCGCCGGCCCCTTCGAATCGATCGTCTAGGGTACGAGTCTGAGGAGCCTGTTGGGTGAGCCGGTTCCGACGTTTCTCAGGACTCCGGTCGTGGCCCCGTTGACGAGAGCGCTGCGTACGGTCGCCGTACTGGCGGTGGGGTGCGAGGTGAGATAGACGGCGGCGGCTCCCGCGACATGGGGGGCCGCCATCGAAGTGCCGGAGAGCGTGGCCGACGCCGTGTCGCTGGTGTGCCAGCCGGCGGTGATCGACGAGCCGGGGGCGAACATGTCGAGCATGAAACCGTAGTTGGAGAAACCCGACCTGTCGTCAGTCCAGGTGCTGGCTCCCACGGTGAGGGCAGGACCCACCCGGGCGGGTGAGTAGTAGGCGGCATTCGCGTTGGAGTTGCCGGCGGCCACCGCGTAGGTGACACCGGAGGCGATGGAGTTCCACACCGCGGTGTCCAGCGCCCTGCTGGCGCCGGCGCCCAGCGACATGTTGGCGACCGCTGGCCTCACGCGGCGCGAGGTGACGTAGTCGACGCCCGCGACGACGTTGGAGAGGCTGCCGACCCCGCTGTTGTTCAGCACTCGTACCGACACGATCCTGGTGAGTTTCGCCACGCCGTACGTCTTGCCGGCGACCGTGGTGGCGACGTGCGTTCCATGACCGTTGCCGTCGGAGGCGGTGTAGTCACGGTCGACGAAGTCGTAGCCGTGTCTGGCGCGCCCGGCGATCTCCGTGTGGGTGATGCGCACTCCTGTGTCGATCACGTACACGGTCGCGGAACGGCCCGCCGTATCCGGATACGTATACGTCAGGCTGCGAGGAGGGCGGGCCTGGTCGATCCGGTCCAGGCCCCACGGCGGGCCGATCTGGGTTGCGTCGAGGCGGACCTTCTTGTCCTGCTCGACGAACTCGACGGCCGGGTCCTCCGCCAAACTCCTCGCTCCGGAGGCGCCGACCCGGATGGAGTAGCCATTGAGCGCGGCGTCGTAGGTCTGCTCCACCGTGGCGCCGTACTTGGCTGCGAATAGTTCGCCTTCCGTCGATTTCGCCCTGAACCCGGCGGACTCCTTCAGTACGACGATGTAGCTGTCGTCGATGGAGTCGGCGGAACCCTCGTCCAGAATCCTTCCGGCGGCCGGATCGGCATTGGCGGGCAGGGCGGTACCGCACCCGATGGCGGCGGCCGCGGCCGCCGCGGCGATCGCGGCGACGATCCGCCGCCGGGCGGTGAACATCTCTCGCATCCTGAAGAGCCTTCCTGCGGGGGACCCGTGACGCTGTTCGCTGAAGCTGCTGATCATAGGATGACCAGACGATTCGTCCCTGAAATGCACTATTAGTACTTTTCACCCTTGATAGTTACCAGTGGCCGCGTATGGGTGAATTCCGTGCCGGAGCATCTCAAGGGCTGGTCGCGGCTGACCGGCCAGGCGCGCGAAGCCCATCAGCCCGAGTGCGAGCGCAGATCTCCGGCGGGAGACGAGGTGTCAGCGCAGGCGCACGAGCCGGCCCGGGGGAAGAAGCGACCCCACGGCATGAACCGCCAAGCCCTCACCGGCCGTTCGGACGGCTGCTGTGTTAGGACTCCTCCGCACAGGGGGCGCGAGCACCGGCTCACCCGAGTGGCGGATCCGGTCACCAGCAAGGTAGTACGCCGTGTTGCGGAGCTCTTACCAACCGTGGTCACATCTTCCCCAAATGGCGCTTAAGGGAAATTCGGCGCCGCGATTGATGAGGCCGACCGCCCATGGGCGGTCGGCCCGAGTGACACTCAGGAGAACCAATGCCTCATCGCATGCTCCGTTCGGCGGCCACCGTGCTGCTGGCTTCCGCACCGCTCGTCGCCGCCGCGCCCGCGCAGGCCGCTCCCCAGCAGAACTTCCCCTGCGGAGTCAGCCTCAACACGGTCAGCAACACTGTGATCACTACGGTCAACGTCGGCGTTTCCTGCGAGCAGAAGCGGACCGTCGATGTGCACATCGCCGACGGCGACGGCACTGTGCTCGCGAGCGCCCGGAAGACCGTTGAGGCCGGTGCCGAGAAGACCTTCACCGTTACCCTGCCCAGGACTTCGGACGTCTGCGCCACGCTGGAGACCGACGGTGCGAGCACTCAGATCGGCGACTGCTGAGGGCACTCCCTCGCCGTCAGCGGTCTGATGGATACGGTCGCCGCCCATTCCGCGATCCGCAGGGGTCCGGGTGGGCGGCGGCCATCCCCGGCACATCGCCGGACGTGCCCCGGCATCGATAGGGACCTGCGCTTGGCACTTCAGAGCCCATGCCGTCCTGCACTCGCCCGCAGTCGAGGCCGAAGACCTCAAACACAGCCTCCCCTTGGCGGTCACTGGAAGGTGCTCACCCGCCCCCGAGCGAGGGCGTCACGTCTTTGGTGGCTGTCGCGCAGCGAGCACGCGAGCAGGTGGATGCCCGGCGTCATCTCGGCCAGGGCCTTGCTCGGCACCCTGTGGACGTGGCGCCGTGTCGGTCTGCGTCAGGTCTGCCGAGGGGTGGCGACCCGCTGAATCCTGATACCGACGCCGGCTCGTCGTCCGTCCGGCCCACGCAGCCACTCGTCGACCCGGGCGCCTGTCCACGCGGCACGCTCATCTCCAGCGTGACGAGCTCGCCAGGCTTCCGCTTCGCCTTCTCGGAATAGGCCATGTCGGTCCGAAGAGGTGCGAGCGCGGCAACACGGCACCGCTCCGCTGCCGTACGCGACCAGTCGTACGTGTCCGGCGCACCCCCTCATGACGGGCCGCTGCTCGTCCTTCCGGGCGGATATCTTCTCCTCGTCGCGCTCGGTGGGCTTGCAGGGCGGGACCAGCGCGCTGAAGCCGATGCGGTGCAGCAGCAGATCGATCCCGGCCAGGGCGTGCTCGACGTCGAACCGGTGGCACACGATCTCGGCGATCCTCGCCGACGTCCAGCACCGGTCGGGCCAGCCGGGGGCGGACGGACCGACCCCCGCGGCTTCCAGCACGCGTAGCGACCCGCACCGAGCTTGCAGCCGGCACGGCCCCCTTGGAAACCAGAGCCGACCGCCCGCAGCCTCACGCCCGCTGCCAGCGGTCCGCCGACATGCGCGTCATCCTGAGCCGCCGGGCCACTTCCCGGTAACTGGCCGCCGTCGATCAGATCGGCGGCCGCCGACCGGACCCGCACACGCCGCGCCCCCTCCCCAGCGGTCAGCCCACGACACCCGGCACGACCCCAAGTAACCGACACCGCCAAAGAGCTCCAGCGGCCCGGGATGGGCTGCTGCCAGGCTCGGCGCGCGTGATTCTGACACGGCAGGACCGCCTAGCTGGCGTCCCGTCAGGGATTGCCTCACCTCGGACGTCTGCCGGACGCGGGCACCGGTCGGGCAACTGGTCGGCTCGGTGTGCAGCTGTCCGCCTCACGGCGTGACTCATCACAGTGCCGCCATGTGGTGACCAACCGGCGCGTGACTGCTCGCAGAACACGTCGACCGCGTCATCGGGGTCGACCTCGACCCGCGACACGTTCGCCGCCCCCACCCCAAAGCGCCCGCCGGTCCGTGGAGGCCGCCGGACGGACCTGCTCGAGCCCACTGCGCGGCGGCGAAACCCTGGCGACCGAGCACGCCATCCAACCCTGAAGCCGTAGGGGGAAGCGAGGCGCTGCGCGTGCCGCTGGCCACCCGACAGGGCGTTGTACACGCCTCCACCACAGCCACCGACCAACTCAAGGCCCTGATGTATCCGCGCCGGACTGACTTCCGTGCCGAGCTGCGTCGCCCCAGCCGGCCACAGCAGGTCGCGGGGCTGTGCCGGCCTCCGCCACCGCGCCGCGCTCTCCGAGCGAGCACCACATGACTATTCCGCGCTCTGCGTTCCACTGTCGAGCAGACCGCACAACCTCGGGCAGCTACAGCCGAGTTGAAGACGACCTCCTTCAACTCGCCCGCAACTTCCTTTGCTCCCCTTGGACTTGCTCAAAGGCAGAAACCAGCCTGATGCGCCAGAGCTTCCCCAGGCGGCTCGACACCACATAGCAGCTTTGGTGTCTCCAACTGACCTTGCCAGTACAGAGTTTGGCCTTGCCGAGTACCACGGATCCCTGCCCTCACCGACGGTGATTCGGCCTCAGCACGAGGCGCGCGCCGATGCCGGGACCACGATCGAATGCTCCGCCATCGGCGCGCATTCGGTCGGTGGTTCGAAATAAAGACGGTGATTCAACTCTGTTGCGCAGCCGGTGTGTCATTACTCCATTGGGCCATGGATGAGGTGTGACCTGCGGATTCTGTACTTCGTATTACCTGCCCCAGGGGGCCATGTGGATGAAGTTCCGGAGCCACAGGCATTCCAAGTGGTGCCTGCTTCCGCGTTGAGGCAATATCGGTTTCGTTCTTCCAACCGGGAAGAGACAGAACGGAGATATCAAATGCGCAAGACCATGAAGCGCGGTGCTGCGTCGACCCTCGCGGCGGTGGCCCTCCTCGCGGGTTCCGCCTCGGCTGCCAGCGCCGTCGAGGACGTGCGCGGGAGCGACGAGCCGGGCATTGTCATTGTCAACGAGAACGACAACGACAACACGAACACCAACGACAACACCGCCACCGCCACCGCCACGGTCACGCTTCCGGCCCCCGAGCCGGCCCCCGCGCCGGCCCCCGCGCCGGCGGGCGCTGCTGGCCAGCAGACCGTTGCTCCCACCCTGCTTGGCGTCCTCGGTCTCTGATATTGGGCTGAGCCCTGTGGGGCCGGCTTGTGATCGTTCGATTCCAGTTCGGCGGTCACCCGATTCTCTTGGGGATCGTGACCCGACCTGAAAGCGCCTTTCCCTGACGGCGGATGAGGTGACAACCTCATCCGCCGAGGGAGAGGCGCTCCGCTCGAGCGGCCGCAAACCCATGGCGAATGCGCGGCGTCAAGCCGCGCATTTCGCGTGTGCACCCGCCGCTGGGAGTGGCGCCTGCGGGCCACGGCCTTCCGTCTCCCGCGATGGCGTGACCAGTCCAGTGCCGGTGTGGTGATCAATGACTGGTGAAGGCACCCGGCTGGCAAACGGAACAACTGCCAGGAGTCGCCGGACCTCTGTCACGGTGAGCACCGTTATGGGGCAGGAACGTTTCTGCAGCCCCCCTTTGCTGCGGCGTCGGCAGCCAACACGTCCAGGAAAGCGTGCACCGGCATTACCAGCGTGACGTGTCGCATGCACCGTGTAGCGCCGGACCTCGTACTTGTCCACGTCGCACGCGTTTCTTTGCGGCCTGGAAGCACTCCTCAATCCTCCAACCGGCAGCCGGCGATGCGAACCAGCTGCCCGACTCAGATGCCCGGCGGCGCGTATGCCAGATGGAACGCGATCTCGTCTGGCTTGCCGATGCTGTGGCGTGCCAGTGCCCACCGCTGGTGACTGGGCGGGCACGTCGTCGAAGTCGTCCATCGCTGCGATCTGCGGGGCGGCCCAGTGGTAGACACGCGGTCTCTTCCCCGCCGTCTGTCACCAAACTAGAGAAGCACTGCCGGAGCAGTGACGGTCGACCGACGCATTCGGGCTGGAGTTCGAAAATGGGCGGCGATTCGCCCGTCTCCGGTTCCTCGGCCATTGCTCCATTTGGTGGCCGACGGGGTGTGGACGCGTACTCGGCAATTAAAATATCACCTGTAGTACAGGGCCATATGGATGAACTTCCGGGATCTCGGGATATTTCGAGTTGCGCGACCATCGGTGTCACGGCAATATCAGTTCCGTTCTTCCATCGGGGAAGAAACAGAATGGAGATATCAAATGCGCAAGACCATGAAGCTGGGTGCTGCGTCGGCCCTCGCGGCGGTGGCCGTCCTCGCCGGTTCCGCCTCCGCTGCGAGCGCCTCGTGTTGGGATGGGGAGGATGGCAACGTCGAAGACATCGTCATCATCAACGAGAACAGCAACACCAACACCAACAGCAACACCAACGACAGCACGGCCACGGTCACGGTCACCGCAGAACTCTGAGCAACCTGAGCCCTCCTGGGTCCGGGCTTTGCGGTCCGACTGAAAGCGTCTTTCCCTGACGGGTGGATGAGGTGACATCCTCATCCACCGAGAGAGAGGCGCTTTTTGTTTCACAGGCTGTCGGTCACCCTCGTCACATAGCGGGCGATCATTGGAGCAGTCGCTGATCGAGAGCCGGCGCCATGTCGGCTGCGGCCATCCAGGCTGATGGCCGCTCTTTCTTTTCCGTCGTCGGTGAGCTCGGGGCGCGTGTTCGAGCGCACGAGCGCAGGGCGGCACAGATGGTGAAGTCGTCCGAATGTCGTCCGTTCAGTGAAATTCATATCAGTGGCCGTACAGGGCCGTTCGGATTAAATCCAGTGACTGCTCGTCCGAAAGAGTGTCACCTGCTTGATGGAGGGTTTCCTACCGATGCAGTATCGGTTCCACCCAGAGGAATGTGAGTCGCATCGCCTCGGAGGGAATAGGGCTGATATGATCATCCTGCCGCGTTGTCCGGAAACCGGGAAAGCATCGTTCCGTACCGAGTCCGAGGCGAGGACCTGGCTGATCAAGCAGCCGTTGCTGGAGAAAATCCCCGACCGTATCTACCGATGCTCGGACTGTCGGTACTGGCACTTCACCGGGTCTCATCACTGGACCAGCCAGAAGATCCAGCGGAGGCGGAACTACGGGAGACGGGAAGCCGTCCCAGGTCGCAGCCGTAAGAAGAGGAGGAATCGCTGACGCGAGGGACTGGCGTCGACGCTGCGGTGCGATCTGTTGTAGGCAATCCCACGTGATTCCGGCCTGTGGTACCGGTCGGCCTGAGAACTGTTTTTCTGGATCCAGGGCCGACGTTTCCCCTTTTCTTCGAACAGGAAGACGACTAGATTGCGAAAGAACCTGAGTAGGGGAATGGTCGTGGCTGCCGCCGCGACGAGCATCCTGCCCTTGTACGGCATTACGGCGTTCGCGGACACGCAAGCCGAGGTGTCCGTCAACGCCGCTGACAAGTCCAACGACACGAGTGCCCCGACTGCCCAGCCCTTCGGGAGCTCCTTCACCAGCGGCCCGAACCCGCGCGCATCGTCAGGCACCCCGCAGGGCGCCGCCCAGAGCGATGACCGCGGGCTCGGCGGTCCTGCCAACGACACCGATCGCGTTGACGTCGATGCGCCCGGTTCCCTCGGTGACAGTGGGTACGGCGACAGCGGTCCCAGCACACC
>NZ_JBSFVB010000002.1:134681-734996 GCF_053592115.1 Streptomyces sp. NPDC002788
CTCCCACTAGTGACAGTGGGTACGGCGACAGCGGTCCCAGCACACCTCCCACTAGTGACAGTGGGTACGGCGACAGCGGTCCCAGTACACCTCCCACTAGTGACAGTGGGTACGGCGACAGCGGTCCCAGTACACCTCCCAGTAGTGACAGTGGGTACGGCGACAGCGGCCCCACCAGTGCCCCCAGCAGTGCCCCCAGCAGTGCCGGCGGGTATGGCGTCGAGGTCGACGGTGAGGATGCCGACAGTGGTGAGGAAGTAGTCGCCGAGGTCGACGGTGGCGACGGTGACGACGCCGGCAGTGGTGAGGAAGTAGTCGCCGAGGACGACGGTGGTTACGGCGAGGACACCGGTGGGGACGGCGGAGACGCCGGCAGCGGTGAGGAAGTAGTCGCCGAGGACGACGGTGGTTACGGCGAGGATGCCGGTGGCGACGGTGAGGACGCCGGCAGTGGTGAGGACGTAGTCGCCGAGGATGACGGTGGTTACGGCGAGGACATCGGCTCCGGTGATGACGGTGGTTACGGCGAGGATGCCGGCTCCGGTGATGACGGTGGTTACGGCGAGGATGCCGGCTCCGGTGATGACGGTGGTTACGGCGAGGATGCCGGCTACGGTCATGACGGTGACTACGGCGACGACACCGGCTATGGCGACACACCGCCCACCAAGCCGCCGACGTCCCCGCCGCCCACCCACAGGCCGCCGACGACGGAGCCACCCGCATCGACGCCTCCCGCCACCACTCCGCCGGTCAAGGAGCCGCCACGGCACCCCGAGCCCTCGGCGAAGCCGCCGGCGGAACCGCCCCACCTCCCCGAGACCGGTCTCGGCGAGGAGGCCATCGTGGCCTCGGGGGCCGCGGCGCTGCTGCTGACGAGCGGCGTGGTCCTGTACCGACGAGGCAGGGCCGTGTCCCGTCGGTAGTGCTCTGCTCCGGGTGCCTGACGTGCCGCGTCCGGCACCCGAGTGCTTTCCCGGTCCCCAAGGCGGCCCCACCATGCTCAGGTCGCGATTCCGGCCCGCGGCAGGGACCGTACGGCCGTCGGCCCCTCCGTGGGGAAGGGGGTCGGGCGCGGCGAATTCACTTCGTTTTCCTCGGTCACGGCTCAGGGTTCAGTCGGCAATACGGGCACGCACATTTTGCGCGGTTCGGTTGCTGCCGATGGGCGGAGAAAGGGACAGTCATGGCCGGTCAGCAACGGGGGAGCAGAAAATGGCCTCTGTACGTCGCGGCCGGGTTTCTCGCGTCGGCCGCCCTGGTACCGGGACTGGGACACGCCGTGGACCCCGGGGCACAAAAGGCCGCCCAGGCGCCTGTACCCACAGTGCCTGTGCCGACAGCCACCGTCGTCCCGTCCGCGCCACCCGCACCGCTCGCCCCGCAAACCGCCTTCGGCGCCTACCTCCACTACGGCTCGCTCGGAGTGGATCGTACGGCCGGGCTCAGCCGGTGGCTGAACGGGGCCCAACTGCGCGTGGGCCGCACCTATCTGCCGGGTGACCTCTGGAGCAACATCGAGGGCCGGCCCCGCTTCCTCGATGCCTGGGCGGCCTGGCGTCGGGAGAGGGAGGACCGGATGCTCGTCCTCAACGTGCCCATGATGGAGCGCAATGAGGAGGGCGTGTCCGACGCCGAGGTGCGTGCGCTGCTGCGGCGGGGTGCGGCCGGGGAGTTCGACGGGCACTACCGCCGTCTGGCCGAGCGGCTCGTCGCGTTGGGGGTGCCGGACACCGTGCTCGTGCTCGGGTGGGAGATGAACGGCACGACGTACACCCATCGGTGCGGGCCGGACCCGGAGGCCTGGAAGACGTACTGGAACAGAATCGTCACCACCATGCGTTCGGTGACGGGGCAGCGGTTCCGATTCGACTTCGCGCCGAGTCGTGGGCGTGACGCCATTCCCTGGACGGAGTGCTATCCGGGGGACGCCACGGTCGACATCATCGGCATGGACACGTACGACCAGCCGCAGGGGCTGTCCTTCGAGGGACAGGTGACCGAGCCGTACGGGCTGCAGGAACACGTGGACTTCGCGAAGGAACACGGCAAGCCCATTTCGTATCCGGAATGGGGCCTGTTCCGCAACGGCGACAACGCGGATTACATGCGGCGCATGCTTGCCTGGATCGACGAGCACAAGCCGCTGTACCACACGATCACCGACTACTGCCCGCACGGCGTGTGGCAGTGCCGGCGGAACCCGCGGGCGGCCGAGGTGTACCGGTCCGCGCTCTCCGACCCTACGGGGCCCCTGCCGCCCCCGCAGACGCCGCAGCCCGCACCGGTACCTCCGCCGCCCCCGAACTGCTCGCCACTCGATCTGGGCAACTGGGCCGAGTACTGGCTCGGTGGGAGGATCTGCGTCCGCTTCAACTTGTGGTCGCGCATCTGGTGACCCCTCTGGTCCGAGGGGGCGGCGGGAGGCTCAGGTCCTGCCGCCGCCCTGCTCCTTCCATCGGCGCACGAGTTCTCGGACACGGCCGCGTGCGGCGACCTCGCAGACGACCGCCGACAGCAGCGGGGCGGTACGCCGCCGGGCCATCAGCAACCGCTGGTTCGCGACGGGTTGGGGGGCCCACTGGCGCTTGTACGGCTCGCTGCCGCGCAGCAGGCTGAGCGTGCCCCGCTCACCAGTGGCGGTGTACCGGGCGCAGGCCTCCATCAGCATCACGGCGATGTCCGCCTTCCGCTCGCGCAGCACCGGATGGACGCCGGACAGATAGCAGCCCGCCAGGTGCGGGGACAACAGTGTCAGGTCGACGGCCACCACCTCACCGTCCAGCACGAACTCGGTGATCATGGCGTCGCCGGTGCGCACCATCGGGCCGACCGCGCGCACCAGGTGCTCGGCGAACCGCTCCCGGAGGTGCTCCGGTGTCACTCGTCGGCCCTGCCACTGCAGCCGGTGCAGCGCGAGGAGGCGTCCCAGGGCCGCGTCCGCCTCGTCGGGGGACACGGTCCGGTCCACCACGCCCAGCGTGGTCAGCTTGCGCAGCTTGGCCCGCGCCCGGCGGGCCTTCGAGGTGGGCAACTGGGCCGCCAGCTCCTCCAGAGGTACGGCGGGCAACTCCATGCAGAGCGAGTCGCGCACCCGGCGGCGCGGTCCGCGCCAGTGGTCGTAGATGCGCTCGACCGCGCCGCCCGGCCGTACTTCGCGGAAGTCGATCAGTGCGGTGCGGGCGGCAGCCGACAGGGCCTCGGTGAGTGGGGCAGCCGCCCGGTCGGCGTGTTCGTCGTCGAGCAGCACGTCCCCGAAGTCGGAGATGGCCCCGCCCAGTGGGACCAGCCGGGGCAGTGGAGGCCCGAGGAGCATCAGCGGCGCGACCGCCCGCAGTTCGTTCCCGTCGCGCACCAGCAGCAGCCGCAGCCGGCCGGGCCTGCCGTACGACGTCCACCACGAGTGCAGCCAGGCGTGACTCTGGAACGGCGTCGCCGCACCGCACCTGCGGTACAGGCGTTCCCAGGCGGGGGCCAGTGCGGCGAATTCCCGCTCGTCCGTGCACAGTTCGGCCCGTAGGGTGCCGCCGCAGGCCTGCAACGTCGCGCTCACCGCTGTCCGTGCCCATCGGCGGCGGCGCGGCGCGGACGGACCAGCAGCGCGAGGCCGCCCAGCAGGCCGCCCGCGCTCGCGCCCACCAGGCCGGTCAGCACGGGGGACGCCGAGGACGGTTCGGTGGGCCTGACCGCCCGGGAGAACTGCTGGAGTTCGACGTGTGTGGCGTCCTTGGCGTGGTGGGCGTGCCGGGTCAGGGCACGGGTGACCGCGTTGGCCATGTCGACGGCGAGATCGGGGCGTGCTGCGGTGGCCGTTACTGCGACCATCGGCGCGTCCGGGGAGGTCGCCGACCGCACGCTCTCGCGTAGCGTCCGCGCGGGCACGCCCGCCCCCACCTGGGCGTCCCCGAGCACCGCGAGCTGCGTGGCGACGCGGCCGTATGCCTGGGCGAAGCCGAGGGCCGCCTGCGGGTCCGCCTTCGCGGTCGGTACGGCGAGGACGTATGCCGTGGCCGAGTACGCGGGCGGTGTGAGGGCGCCATAGGCGCCGCCGGCCAGAGCACCGGCGAGGGCGCCGGCCGCGAGCAGGGACCACGGCGGCAGCGCTCTCGGGCGCCTCAGTACGGGGTGCCGGCGGGCCGGGGCTGTCGGGGGCGCGGGGGGTGCCGGAGGGTTCTCGGTTGTCGGAGATTCGGTAGTGGAGGTCATGAGAGGGACACTTCCAGAGGTGACGGTGACGAGCGGGGAACAGCGGCCGCGTACACGTCCATGAGCCGTGCGGCGGTGCGCGTGATGCAGTAGTGGCGGGCGGCGGCGGAGACGGGGCGGCTCGGCGGACGAGACCGCCCTGCCTCGGTCAGGGAGCGGCTCTCGACCAGGGCGCGGCTCTCGACCAGGGCGCGGGCGAACGCGTCCGCGCCGCCCCGCACCCTGCGCGCTCCGGCGGCGAGGCGCGGCGGGAGGTCCTCGACGGCCGGACAGGAGGCGTACAGCACCGGCAGCCCCGCCGCCAAGCCCTCCACGACGGCGAGGCCGAAGGCCTCCTCCGGGCTCGGCGAGGCGAGCACGTCCATCGCCGAGGTCAACGACGGCAGATCGACTCCGCGGGTGCCGTCGGCGTCGTACGGCTGTTCGCCGGTGAACAGCACCCGGTCGGTCACCCCGGCCCGCGCGGCGGTGCGCCGCAGCATGTTCTCCTCCGGGCCACCGCCGACCAGCAGGAGCCGGTAGTCGCGGGGGAGCTGAGCCAGGGCGCCGATCAGGACGCCGAACCGCTTGCCCGCGGTCAACCGGCCGATGCCGCCGACGACGTACGCGTCCTGTGGCAGTCCGAGACGGCTGCGGGTGCGCTCGCGGCTGACCGGGTCGAAGCGGAAGCGGGCCACGTCGATGCCGTTGGGCACGACTTCGATTCGCGGCTCGGGCACACCCCAGCGCCGGAGCCGGTCGGCCACCGTGGGCGAGACCGCGACCGTGGCGTGGCCCAGCCGCTCGCTGGCCAGGTACAGCGCGCGCACGCCGGCGGTCAGGGAGCGGCCCTCCAGTTGCGTGCCGCCGAGTGAGTGTTCGGTGGCCACCACCGCCCGGACGCCCGCCAGGCGCGCGGCGATCCTGCCGTACACGCAGGCCCGGTAGAGGTGGGTGTGCACGAGGTCGTAGCGGCCGGACCGGATCAGGCGGACCAGACGGGGCAGGGCGGACAGGTCATGGTTGCCGGACATGCCGAGGTGGATGACGCGGACACCGTCCGCCGTCAGGCCCTCGGCGACCGGGCCGGGGTTGGTGAGCGTGACGACGTCGCAGTCGGCGGGCAGGTGGCGCAGCAGCAGCCGGAGTTGCTGTTCGGCACCGCCGACGCCGAGACCGGTGATGATGTGCAGGGCCCTCAGCCCGGGCATGGCTGAGGCTCACACTCCCTCGACGGGATGGCGACGCAGCAGGTGCTTCAGGCGCAGCCGCCAGGCAGTGTCCCGTTCGCCGATGTGGACGCGGGGGAGGGCGAGAAGGCCGGACAGGTCACCGGGGCCGGTGGCGCAGGCGTAGCTGTAGCCCGCGTCCCGTACGGCGTCGACGGCGCGGCGGTCCAGCCGTCCGTACGGGTAGCAGAAGCCGGGGACGTCCGCCCCGGTCACCTCGCGGAGCGCTGCTCTGCTGTCCCTCACCTCGGCGCGGAGCAGGGCGTCGTCGGCCCGGGTCAGGTCCACGTGCGTGAGGCCGTGCGAGCCGATCTCGACGCCCTCGGCGGCGGCGCGCCGGATGCCCTCCGCCGACAGCAGTGGCTTGCGCGGACCGTCCGGGTCCCAGGCGTTCTCGCCGCCCAGCCTGCCCGGCAGCACGAACAGGGTGGCGCCGCAGGCGTGGCGGCGCAGCAGCGGCAGGGCGTGCGTGAGGAAGTCGGCGTACCCGTCGTCGAAGGTCAGCCCCACCAGGTCCTGTCCCTCCCCCCGGGCGCGCGCGGCGAGCAGCTCGTGCACACCGACGCCGCGCAGGCCCCGGCGGCGGAGCCAGCCGAGCTGCCGGTCCAGGCGGCCGGGTGAGACGGTGACGCGGTACGGGTCGTCGGAGCAGTCGCCGACGGAGTGGTACATCGCCACCCAGGGGGGCGGGCCCGGTCTGCGCCGGGGCCTGTCGGGGCAGGGGGCGGTGGAAGGGCCGTGGTCAGCGGAAACGAGCATGTGGAAGCCTCCGGGTGACGGTGCGGAGTGCGGATGCGAGGGGCTGCTCGCCCGGCATCCTGGCGAGCAGGAAGAAGACGACGGTCACGGCCGTGCCGCCGGCCGCGAACCCGAGAGTGGGGGAGTCGACGAGGCTCGCGCAGAACCAGCCCACGCCACAGGCGACCACCGCCGCGCGCAGCGGCCTGCCCATCGCGGCCAGCAGCGGCCGGACGCGGATCGGCACGCCGTGCGTCTCCATGCCGTACAGCAGGATCAGGGCGGTGAGGGTGATGCCGGCCGCGTTGGCCGCGGTGATCCCCAGGACGCCCCACGAGCCGACCGTCACCGCGCCGATCCACGAGGTGGCGACGATCCCGGCGGTCATCGCGGCCACCGGGTACCAGGTGGGCCGCCCGGCCGCGAAATACGACCGGACGAGCGCGCCCACCAGGGCGTGGCCGAGCAGCCCGAGCGCGTACACGCGCATGACGGCGGCGGTGGCCGCGGTGTCCTGCGCGGTGAACGCGCCCCGCTGGAACAGGATGTGGACGAGCTGCGAGGCACAGGCGACGACGGCCGCGGTGCCCAGCAGCACGAAGGACGACACCGCCCGGACGTCGCGCTCGACGCGGTCGCGGGCCCGCTCGGCGTCGCCCTGGGCCAGCGCCTGCGACACGACCGGGAAGGTGACCGTGCACAGCATCAGGGCGAGCATCATCGGCAGTTGGGCCACCTTCTGGGCGTAGTTCAGATGCGAGATGGCGCCGGCGGGGAGCGAGGAGGCCAGGAAACGCTCGATGAGGACCTGCGACTGGCGGCACAGGGCGAAGAGCAGGACGGTGACGATGAGGGCGAGGCTCATGGAGTGCCGCGATACTCCCCTGGCTGCCGCGGCTGTCTCTGCGGCTGTCGGCACGCGGCGCAACCGCCGTAGCAGCGACGGAAGCTGGGTGACGACCATGAGTGCGCCGCCCACCGCGACGCCGATCGCCGCCGCCCGTACGCCCCAGCGTGCGGCGAGGACGAACATCGCCGTGATGATGGCCGCGTTGTAGGCGACGTAGATGGCCGCGGGCGCGACGAACCGGCGGTGCGCGCGCAGGGCCGCGCTGCAGTAGCCGGCGAGGCCGAAGGTAAGGACGCAGGTGCCGGTCAGCCGGGTGCAGTCCACAGCGAGCCCGGGGTCCGGGAGCCCTGGCGCCAGCAGCCGGACCAGGTACGGCGCCCCCCAGACGACCAGGGCCGACGCCACGGAGAACGCCAGTGCCAGGCGGGGCAGCGTGCCGCGGACCAGTGCGCGCACCGGGTCGCCCGTGCCGTCCCGGGCGCGGCGGGCCAGGACCGCGCTGAACGCCGGTACGAGCGCGAAGGCCAGCCCGTCCTCGATCAGCAGCGTCGCCGCGAACTCCGGCACGGTCCAGGCGACCAGGAAGGCGTCGGTCTCGCTCCCCGCTCCGAAGAGGTGGGCCAGCACCTGGTCCCGGCCGAGGCCCAGCAGAGCACCGGCCAGGGAGAGAGCGACGGTGACGAGGGCGGCCCTGGCGAGGAAACCCTGCGAGACGGTCCCGGCGCCGCTGGTCTCGGGGCCCTCGGTTCCGGCGTGCGCCAGGGGGACGGTGACGTCCTCGGCCCGTGGCGGGGTGACGGTCATCGTGCCGCGGCCTCCCTGGGGACGGTCGGGGCGGGACCTGCCAGCGCCCACCACGCCGACAGGCCGAGGCAGACGGCGGTGAGTACGGTCGAGGGGCCGCCGATGTCGGCGTACGCGAAGTTGACCAGGTGCCAGACCAGCAGGCCGCAGGCGACGAGCGCGCAGTCGAGCCCGGGATCCCTCGCTCGCCGGACCCGCGCCAGCCTGCGCAGCCCCAGCACCAGCAGCGCCAGCCAGCTCCCCGCCAGCGTCAGCAGCCCGATCAGCCCCTGTTCGCCGAGCACCAGCAGGTACATGCTGTGCGGTGACAGCAGCGGCTGCTTCCGGTACGCCGCGCCCGCGCCCTCCGTGTCGCTGCCCGACGACAGCGCCAGCGAGGCGTGCCCGTCGCGGTGCTCGGGGAAGCCCTTGAGGCCGACGCCCGTCAGCGGTCGCTCGCGCCACATGCCGGCGGCTGCCGCCCACAGGGCGTACCGGTCGGAGACCGACTGGTCGGGAGCGTCGGCGACCTGCCCGATGCTGCTGAGCCTCTCGTGCAGCAGCGTGGAGCCGACACCGAACCCGCCGACGAGGATTACGGCGACGGCGGCCCCGACCGCGCCCACCCCGACCGCGCGTCGCAGACCCGCCAGGACCAGTTGCGCCGTACAGGCGAGGACCGTCGCGATCCACGCGCCCCGGCTGAAGGACACCGCCAGCGGCACCACCAGCAGCAGCGCGCACACCAGGGCCCACAGCCGCCCCCAAGCTCTCGGCTCCGCCCGAGCAGGGAGGTGCCCTCTCCGTACCGGTGCGGAGCCCAGCGCCAGCCCCACCGCGCACACCAGCCCGAAGGCGACCACGGTCGCCATCCCCATGACGTCGCCGGGGCCGAAGGTGCCGACGGCGCGGATCTCGCGGCCCATGTACGAGGCGCCGGTCCCGGTCGCGTACTGGTGCACCCCGACGGCTCCCTGCCACACCGCGAGCGCCACCACCGACCAGGCCAGCAGGCGGACGTCTCGCCGATCGCGGACGAGCAGCAGGACGGCGGCCGGGACGAGGACGAAGATCTGCAGATAGCGCACGAAGCCCCCGGCCGCCGTGCCCGCCACTTCGGCCCCCGCCGCCGCGACCGCGAGCCCCACCACGGGCAGGCCCAGGACCACGGCGGCGGTGGGCGACAGGGGACGTCGCCGCTGGTACAGAAGACGTACGGCGCAGCACAGGACGACGGCACCGGAGGCGGCGTCGGCGGGCGTCGCGCCGCCCTCCCCGCCCCGTGCGGCGGGCAGCGCGAGCAGGGCGATCACCGCGACCACCGGCAGGACGGGGGTCAGCCGGCGGGCGGCGGGCAGGACGCATGCGTGGCTCACCGGTGTTCAGCTCCCCGTCGGCCGTACCAGCACGGCGGCGGTGCGCAGCAGGATGCAGACGTCCTGCCACAGCGACCAGTCGTCGATGTACGCGTTGTCGAACCGGGCGCGGTCCTCGATGGAGGTGTCGCCGCGCAGCCCGTGGATCTGGGCGAACCCGGTGAGGCCGGTCCGTACGCGGTGGCGGGCGGCGTAACCGGGGTAGGTCTGGCTGAACACGTCGACGAAGTACGGCCGTTCGGGGCGCGGCCCGACCAGGGTCATGTCGCCCCGGAAGACGTTCCACAACTGGGGCAGCTCGTCGAGCGAGGTGCGGCGCAGGAAGCGGCAGAAGCGGCTCATTTTCCGTTCGCCCGCCACGCTCCAGCGGGTCGCCGCCTCGTGCGGGTCGGCCGGGCGATGGGTGCGGAACTTCAGCAGAGTGAAGGTGCGGCCGTCCCTGCCGACGCGCTCCTGGCGGAAGAGGACCTGGGGCCCGTCGCTGATCCGCAGCACGAGCGCGCAGACCAGCAGCACCGGGCCGGCGAGGAGGAGCAGGATCCCGGAGACAAGGACGTCGAGGCCTCGCTTGGCGGGGCTGTCGGGGCGTCGGCCGACATCCAGGCGACAGCAGGAGAAGCCCGCGATCCGCTCGCGCTGGGACCGGCGGCGGGGAGTGCGTCCGGCCTCGTCGTACGCCGTGGCCCCGGTCCGGTCGGGTGCCGGCAGGCCCGCGTCGACCTCCCAGAGCACGCAGCCCGCCTCGGCCAACTTCCGCAGCAGCTCGGCGCGTTCGCCTGCGGGGCCCACGATGAGCACGGCCCGCACATTGTTCTGGATGACGGCCCGCTGCGCCTCCTCGTCCGTGCTGAGCACCGGCAGCCCCTCGCCGTCGGCCCCGCCGTCGGACAGGACACCGACCGGCCTGAGACCGGACCCGGGGTGGCGCAGGAAGGCGGCGGCCACGCGCGGGGCGGTGGCGGCCGGGCCGACGACGAGGGTCGCGGCGGGATGGCGGGCCAGCGCCCGGCGGCGGTGCCAGTGCGCCGCGCCGCGGCCCGCCCAACTCGCTGCCGACTGCAGGACGCAGCCGGTCAGCAGCGTACGGACGGACAGGGCGTGTGCGGGGGAGAGCGACGCGACCATGGCCGCGAGCGCGCACCAGCTCACCGCGATCCGTGCGCAGACGGCGGGGAGTTCGTCGAGGACGGCGGGTACGGCCGCGGGGCGGTACAAAGCCGCCCGGGCGTTCAGACAGAGGACGGCGAGCAGCAGGGACGCGGTCACCAGGGGATGCGGGAGGGCGGGGGCAGCGGTGAGCGCGGCGACCGCGTCCGCGACGAGCAGGGGCAGCACGGTGGTGCGCCGCTTCGCGGTGCGCCGCCCGGCGGGAAGCCGCAAGTCGCCGACGACGACGCGCGGGTGGATGACCGAGACGGGAGGGAGTCCCCGCTCGGGTGGCGGGCCACCAGGGGGAGGGACGGTACGTTCGGCGGTCACGAGCGGATCGACTCCCTGCACTCGGTGGGTCCCGCGCGGTGGGCCGGCGTGCGCCGGACGTCGAGCAGTTCGCGGTAGAGATCCGCGACCGCCTCGGCCGAGCGCCGCACGTCGTGCGCGGCCAGTACATGGCGGCGGCCCTGGGCTCCGAGCGACTCGCGCAGCAGCGGGTCGAGCAGCGTCCTGGTGAGCGCGTCGGCCAACGGGCCCGGCCGGCCCGGTGGCACCAGACAGTGCGCCGTGTGACCGGGCGGCAGACTCTCGCGTGCTCCGGCCACGTCCGTGACCACCACGGGACGCTCGCACGCCATCGCCTCCAGCGGGGCGAGCGCCATGCCTTCCCAACGGGACGGCAGTACCACGAGGTCGGCGGCCTGGTACCAGGGGACGACATCGGCGACGGCCCCGGTGAACAGCACGCCCTCGTCCGCGCGGTGCCGCAGGGACCGCTCCTGCGGCCCGTCCCCGACGAGCGCCAGCCGGGCTCCGGGCACCCCTCGCAATACCGAGGGCCACGCCTCGAGCAGCACGTCCTGCCCTTTCTGCCGGCACAGCCGCCCCACACAGACCACTAGCAAAGCGGCCGGATCAAGCTCGGCGAGCGGTGCCAGGGCCGTGCGTACGGCGGCGACGGCGGCGGGGTGGAAACGCACCGGATCGATGCCGTTGGGGATCACCCGCCACTGGGCGCGCACCCCCGCGCGTTGGCCTCTCGTGCGCTCGGCCTTGCTGACGCACACCACGCGGGTGGTCCAGCGCGCCGCCCACCGTTCCCACGCCGTGGCGATCGCCGCGGTGACCCCGCCGACCGCCTCGAACGACCAGGCGTGCGGCTGGAACACCGTCGGGATCCGCCCTCGCACCGCCAGTCGGGCCGCGAGTCCGGCCTTGGCGCTGTGCGCGTGCAGCACATCGGGCCGCACCTGTTCGACGACACGAGCGAGCCGGAGCACCTCACCGGCGAGCGGCGGTCCCGGCGCACGTGTGGCGGGCCAGTGCCGTACGTCCGCGCCGAGTTCCCGCAGTGCCTGTCGCAGGCCCCCGTCGGGGCAAGCGACCGTGACGTCGAATCCGGCCGCACGCTGGTTGCGCGCCAGTTCGGCGACCACGCCGGCGACGCCGCCGTCAACCGGCTGGGTGACGTGCAGAACGCGGAGTGAGGTCCCCAGCCGCGTCGTGCCTGACGGCCCGGAAAGTCGGCCGGCCATCACCGCGGGGGACAGCCTTGAGGACGACCGTCCTGCTTTGACGGGTCGTCAGGCAAGAGGCTCTCCCCGTATGCCCTGGTGGGAAGACCTTGGGAGTGACGCATGGCCGGCGTTGCTCCTTCACGGGAAACACAGGTTTGTCGGCTCGTTCGACGCGTCAATCTATCCCGGCATTAAGGAAATACGGAATAAGACATGCGCGTATACGGAAATGCCATCCTTTCGTCAGATGTCCGTCCGGTCCTGGCGACGCCCGGCCTGGTTCCCGGGTCGTGCGCCGAATGGGGAGGGGGCGGCGGGCGTCCCCGGCCGCACGTCTGACCAGTGAAAGGAACTCCTATGCCCGCTGCCTCGGCCCAGCGCATTGCGTCGTCCGCACCGTGCGCCACCCCGCGCCGGCGTCGCGGCTTCCGCTGCCCTGGCTGCCGACACGATGTGCGGCCGCGCGCGAGGCGGCCCCCGCCACCGACGCGGTCACCCTCCAGACCCACGTCCAGCGGCCGGGCTGCATCGGCACCGTGGTGCCGCCGGTCACCGCGCTGATGGACGCCTCGGCCAAGGCCGAAAAAGGTCAGCTTCCGGCCCCGGAGGCTGCCGGGCTCGGCGACACCGCCGGCATCGCCGTCACCGCCGCACTGACGCACTCGACGGCTCCCAACCACTCCCGCGGCTCCCTGGTGCTGATACGAGGATGAGAAAGGCGGATAAGACATGCCCTTCATTCGGGTGACCTTCGGTGTGGGCCCCCGTACTTTTCCGCGTGCGGGGTTTCCGCTCGGTCCAAGGCTCGTTGAAGGCCGTGAAGTAATTGGCGCTGGTGACTTTTCGAACTGCCGCCGAGTCCCGTCGAGCGTGTGCCACTGGACCGCCTTTTTCAGGGCGAGGAGGAGACAGACAGTGCGAACCGGCAAACCACCGCAGCCGCAACCAGCGCGCCCCCCGGCGCCCACGACGGTCACCCCCGCGGCTGCCGACTCCGCGCAGCGGGCACAGTCGCCCGCCGTCCACCACGCCAGGACCACGGTGCGACGCCGTGTGCTGTGGGGGCTGTCCGCATCGGCGTTCACGGTGGCTTTCGCCCCGGCCCTGGTGGCGCTGGGGACGACGTCCCCGAGGGCGTCGGGACCGGAGGGGAAGACGCCGGGACGGTCCGGAGACGAGGAACGGTTCGACGAGACCTACCGCGGGCGCCGCATCGCAGGTGTCAGATACGGCGCCGGGCGGCCCGGGGAGGACGGCCTGAGCGTGTGGCACGTCACCGTGGACGGGCGGCCGTTGCATCTGATGCGCCGGGCGGACGGCAGCTGGATGAGCATGGTCGACCACTACCAGTCGTACGCGACCCCGCTCGCCGCCGCGCGCGCCGCGGTCGACGAACTCGGCCCCGTCGCACGGCTGGGCACGCCGGGAGAGCGGAGCGGTCGCACGGAGGACAGCCGTACGGCGAACGGGAACAAGGGCGCCGAGGGGGAGCACCGCCATGGTGTACACGCGTAAGGACGTCAGCACGCTCACCCGGTCCGAACGGCGGCGGCTCGTCAACGCGCTGCTGGAGCTCAAACGACGCGGTGAGTACGACGAGTTCGTGCGTATGCACATCGAGTACTACGCCCCCGACGGTGAGGGCGGCCTGCGCGCCGCCCACATGGCACCTTCCTTCCTGCCCTGGCACCGCAAATTCCTGCTGGACCTGGAGAACGCGCTGCGCCGCGTGGACGAGTCGGTGACCGTGCCGTACTGGGACTGGACGCGCAACCGCACGCCGACGGCCGTGCCGTGGACCGATGACCTGCTCGGCGGCACCGGGCGGCGTTCCGACCGGCAGGTGATGTCCGGCCCCTTCGCCTACCGCCACGGCAGCTGGACGATCAAGGTGGGGATCACCGACACGGAGTACCTCACGCGCGAGCTGGGCCGCCCCCGGGACCCGATCGCGCTGCCCAGGGCCGGGGATCTCGAAGGGGCCCTCAACGATCCCGTCTACGACACGGCACCCTGGAACTCCCAATCGACCAAAGGGTTCCGCAACAAGCTGGAGGGGTGGGGGCCCGGACGAGGACCCACTTCGTGGCGCACCCACAACCGGGTCCACCGTTGGGTCGGGGGCCACATGACGGGCGGGGCATCCGTCAACGACCCCGTCTTCTGGATGCACCACGCGTTCGTGGATCTTCTCTGGTTCCGCTGGCAGCGACGGCACCCGGGCGCCCGCTATCTCCCCGCGAAGCCGCTCGCCCGAGGGGACGCACAACGCGGCCGAGTCGTCGCGCGGCACGAGAAAATGCCGCCATGGGGCGTCACACCGGACGAGTTGGAGGACCAGAGCCAGATCTACCGGTACGCGTAGCAGGGACGAGCCGTGTACGGGTGAGGCTGCGAAACGCGCGGCACGCGAACGGGCACGGCGAGGCCCGTGGCGCGTGCCGCGGGGACGGTCCGGTTGCAGCCGCCGACGCAGGCGCCGTGACCGCCGGGCGGGGCGTCACCAGGCCGCGCACCTCAATGGGGCGCCAGGAGCCGTACGGGCGAACCGGCCAGAAAGGCTCGAATGTTCTCGACCGCCTGGCCGTAGTACGTGGCGTAGTTGGCCCGGGAGACGTAGCCGAGGTGCGGGGTGGCGAGGAGGCGGGGGGCCGTGCGCATCGGGTGGCCGGCGGGAAGGGGCTCGACGTCGAAGACGTCGACGCCGGCACCGGCGATACGGCCCTCGTGCAGGGCGGCGAGGAGCGCGTCCTGGTCGACGATGGCCGCCCGTGAGGTGTTGACCAGGTACGCGGTCGGCTTCATCAGGGCGAGTTCCGCGGGGCCGAGCAGGCCGCGGGTGCGGTCGCTCAACGCGAGGTGGACCGAGACGAAGTCGCTGTTCGCGAGCAGGTCTTCCTTGGAGGGAGCGAGTTCGACGCCGACCTCGCCGGCGCGCTCGCGGGTGAGGTTCTGGCTCCAGGCGTGGACTTCCATGCCGAAGGCGAGGCCGACCTGGGCGACACGGCTGCCGATCTTCCCCAGGCCGAGAAGTCCGAGGCGCCGGCCGTGCAGGTCGGCGCCGACCGTGCTCTGCCAAGGGCCGCCGGAGCGCAGGGCGCCGCTCTCCTCGACGATGCCGCGGGCGAGGCCGAGCAGCAGGGCCCAGGTCAGTTCGACGGGCGGAGTCGAGGAACTGGCCGTGCCGCACACCGCGACGCCGTGCGCCTCGGCGGCCGCGTAGTCGATGACCGAGTTGCGCATGCCGGAGGCGACGAGCAGTTTCAGCCGGGGCAGCCGGGCGAACAGCGACCCGGGGAACGACACGCGCTCGCGCAGGGTCACCACGATGTCGAAGTCTGCCAGCGCCGCGGTCAGGGCGTCCTCGTCGGCGAGGTGACTGTCGAAGGACACGACCTCCACGTTGTCCGCGACCACCGACCAGTCGGCCACCTCGGTCGCCACCTTCTGGAAGTCGTCCAGCACAGCACAGCGCAGTCGCACGTCACACCTCTCCCACGGCCTGATCCGGGTCCACGGGACCATGATCGGGGAGGAGCGGAGCGGCGGGAAGGCCTCCGGCGGCGTGGAGGGGGGCAGGGGGCCAGGCCGGCGGTGACGTCGTACGGCTCCCCACTCGTCGAAAGCTGCACCGGCCTGCCGTCGGCACGTGTTGGTTGTCGTCTGCGTGCCCGGAGAGGTACGCGGATGAGGGTGCCCAGCTCGCGACACGTGCCGATCTTCTTGACCTCGAGTTTGGTCGACGTCTTAGCGTCACGGCATGTCGATCACCGCCTGACGTCAGGAGAAGACCTCATGATCCTCGTTACCGGAGCCACCGGAAATATAGGAAGTGCCCTCTTACAAGAGCTCCAGGCGTTCGACGCCGGACCATTGAGGGGGCTCACCCGTGACATTGCACGGGCCGCGTTCCCGGCAGGGGTCGAAGCCGTTGCGGGTGACGTCGATAAGACGGGTTCACTGAAGCCCGCATTGGAGGGGGTCCGATCGCTGTTCCTTGTGTCACGGGTGGGTTCGGACGGCGAGATCATCGAGGCAGCCCAGCGGGCAGGCGTGGAACACGTAGTGCTGGTCTCGTCCATTACCGTCCAGACCCATCCGCACCTGGGCCCCGCCGCCGGCGAGAACCTGACTGTGGAGCAGCTACTCAAGGACAGCGGCATGACGTGGACGATCCTGCGGCCGACGCAGTTCGCCTCGAATGCCCTGTGGTGGGCGGGAACGATCCGCGAGCACGAAACGGTCCGCGTGCCCTATGCGGACATCGGCCTCCCTCACGCGAGCAGTGAGCGCCTCGCGCCTCCCGGTCCGGAGACAGCTAGGGGCGGTAGTGGTCGCGCCTGGTTGGCATGTGGCCGTCCACGTATGCCAGCTCTCCAGGTCGCGCGATCGCTCTGTACCTGTGTCCGCCGCGCTTGCTCGATGAGGAGTCCGTCGACGTTCTCCGTCTTGCTGTTGTTCCGTCGCAGGAGTACGAAGATCAAAGCCAACGGTGTCACCAGCAGCAGGCCGAACAGGACGCCTAAAGGCTGTCCCGTAAATGATCTTCGGGTCGGTGCGACTGTCAGCCGCCGTCTATCTGACGAGGGTGAGGTTGTGCAAGCGGGCGATGCCGAGCATGGCGTGGTGGACGCCGTCGCCTTTGAGGCGGCAATCGCGGAGGATCTTCCAGGTCTTCATCCGGGCGAAGACGTGCTCCACGCGGGCGCGGACCTGTTTGTGGGACTTGTTGTGCGCTGCTTTCCAGTCGGGCAGGTCTTCGCCTCTGCGGCGCCGGTGGGGCATGACGAGTCCGGTGCCCGGATAACCGCCGTCGGCGATCGTGGTGGTGCGCCCAACTGCAGCCCGGGCGCCGGATTCCTCCCACGCCTTGCAGTCGTTGCGGTTGCCCGGCAGTGGTCGGCCCACCACGACCACCCGTCGGGTATCGGCGTCGATGACGACCTGATGGTTGGTGGAGTATCGGTAATTCTTCGACTGCTCGGCTACCTCGTGGTCGCGGGTGGGCACCAGAGTGCCGTCCACGATCAGCACGGTGTCCTTGGCGAACCGGCGCCGCGGCTGAAAGGACATCAGCGGGCCGAGCTGGACGATGATCCGGTCCGCCGCCGACTTCGAGACGCCGAACAGCGGAGCCAGCTGGCGCATCGTCAAGTTCGTACGCCAGTAGGCCGCGACCAGCAGCACCCGGTCCTCCAGGGCCAGACTCCAAGGTCGTCCCCGGCGAACCGTGTCGGCGCCCTGACGCCGCAGCGCGGCCACCAAATTGCTGAACTGACGCGTACTCAATCCGGAGAACGGGGTTATCCGAGACGGCTCCGACGCCGTAATCACACCAGCCACACCGTGATCATCTCGCCCGCGGTCGACGCAGCCCCTAGCGTCGGCTGCGCAGCAGCGATCCGAGCGCCAAGCCGGTGCCCAAACCGATCAGAGCGCCGACCGAGGTCCGCCAGGCGGGCGACGCCCCCGCGACGGGCACAGTAGGCGGGCTGGGAGCAATGGGCGAGCGAGTCGGCGGTCCGGAAGCGACCGCGCGAGCGTGCTCCTCGCCCACGATGGCCAGGAAGCGACGACCGACACGGCTTCCGGACGAACTGGCGATCCACGAGGTCTGAGCCCTGCTCCAGTAGTGCCGCCCAGCCTCTCCGGTGAACATCCCGGCAAGCATGTCCCGCAGCAAACTCTCGCGAATGGTCCCGATCTCGAAGCCCATCCACGCGTAGTTCATCATGAGGTCGGCATAGACATGCCGCTTCTGCTCGTGAGGATCGGCAATGCCCGTGGCGCCCCAAACAGGCTGGAAGAGCGCCATGTCGTCAAGTTCCAGGCGGACCAACTCAAGGTAGTAGCTGCGGATCCCCTGGACCTGGTCCGCCCTGGCCTGCCGGTTCTGCACGATCAGGGAAACGGCGACGCCAGCCAACGCCAATGCCGAGACGATCGCCGACGTGAATCCGTACGCCGCGCCGATCTGACTCAGCCTGTTCCAGTCCACGCCCTCGGAGCCCGAGATCTCCTCCAGCACGAGAGGCGACAACAGGACCACCGTCAGCGCAACCGCCGCAGCGGCGACCAGCCCCAGGACTCTGCCTACTTGGCGAGCCAACGATGCTGCATTCGCAGTCCCATGACGACGTATCAGGTCAATCACCCCCAGGCGAGCCTGCCCCAGTGACTAGGCCGAGCCTGGGGCAGCCTACTTCCAGCCGACGTGCTCGACATCGCCCGCCTCCGCTGCCTCACCCTCCCCGGATAGGTGGGCGGTCCCCTGCCGGACCGACCACAGCCGCGTCAATCCGAAGATCATTTACGGGACAGCCTTTAGCTCGATCATGAGAATCCCCCAGTGTGTGCGCTGCCGGTACGGAACCGGTCAGGTTGGTAATCGACCCGATGGCTGGACAGGTGCATCCTCCCCCCCCAGCGGTCTTGTTCTCGGATCACGACAGCGGTGTTCAGCACTCTGGAAGGCGCCCGCCCGGGGCGAAAATGATGTTCACGAGAGCGGACAGCACCTCTTCGGCTGACTCCCCGTCCAGGGTAGGGGTGGCTGTCCTGAGCCTCGGCACCCGTCGTAGTCGACCCGGGCGCGGTGTCGCCGGACCGTTCACCTCGCCTGCGGCGCACCTCCGTGGTGCGATGGAACAGGGGCAGGAAGGAGAGAGTGATGGTTTCACCAGCAGCGGAGCGCAAGAGTGGCGCGGCCCCGGTATCAGTCCGCCCGCTGGATGAGGCGGACCTGGATCGGGCCGATGAGATCTGCAGTGTCGCCTTCGGGACCTTCCTGGGGGCACCTGATCCGTTCGGGACCGTCGACTACGTCCGCACCCGCTGGGCGGCCGATCCACAGGCGGCGTTCGCGGCCACGGTCGGGGGCGAAGTGGTTGGATCGAACTTCGCCGCCAACTGGGGCAGCGTCGGGTTCTTCGGACCGCTGACCGTACGTCCGGATCTGTGGGACCAGGGCATCGGCAGGCGTCTGATGGAGCCGGTCATCGACTGCTTCGACGCCTGGGGGAACCGCCACCTCGGCCTGTTCACCTTCGCGCACAGCCCCAAGCATCTTGAGCTCTACCGCCGGTACGGCTTCTGGCCTCGATTCCTCACAGCCATCATGAAGAAGCAGGTCACAGACGGTGCCGCAGTCCCCGGCCGGGTGCTCTACGGCGAACTGCCCGCCGCCGAGCGGCTCGACGCGCTGAGCCTCTGTCGCGCACTGACCCAAGCCGTGTACGAGGGGCTGAGTCTGGAACGCGAGATCGTGGCCGCGCACGCACAGGGACTCGGTGACACCATCCTGCTCCATGGCGCCGGCTCCGAGCTCGACGGCCTGGCCGTCTGCCACTGCGGAGCCGGGTCGGAGGCCGGCGCGGACGTGTGCTTCGTCAAATTCGGCGCCGTACGTCCTGGTCCGGAGGCCGCCGACCGGTTCGAGCGACTGCTCGACGCGTGCGAGCGGCTGGCCGCCGAGCGCGGGCTGAGGCAACTGGACGCCGGCATGAACCTGGGCCACCCGGATGCCTACCGGCGCATGATCGACCGCGGTTTCCGCACCTGGTTGCAGGGTGTGACGATGCACAGGCCCAACGAACCCGGGTACAGCCACCCCGACGCGTATGTGATCGACGACTGGCGTTGACCAGCCGAGGCGCTCGGTCAGCCAGGAAGGCCCGGTGCTGTAGGAAGGCGTGAATTTCCGAGCCGGTGCCGACGGCAAGACACCTCCTGGACCACTGTCGAAGCGCTGTCCGTTCCTGCGGATAAAGCCACCTCGCATGCTGCCGGACGGGGTCGGTTGCCGTGGTTGCTGTACCTCCCTGCTCTACGGCCGAGCCACAAACGGCCCACAGCGTCTTGAAGGACATGCCCCCCACCCGCACGAGTCTCTTCGTGCTGCCTGGGGGAGGGGCCGGGCCGTCGGGGAGGAGGCAACCTGGGAGCAGTCGAGTGCACGTGGTCAGTCGCGGCGGATCAGTTCCGGGTCGATGCGCCGTCCTACGAGCGGGAGCGTGCCGACGGCGGACACACCCGCCACGCCCACTGCCGCGAGCGCGAGCACCGGGACACCGGCGAAGTCCCAGTAGACCTCGCTGCCGCCGGTGATGAGATAGCAGGACTCGGCGAGCTTGCCCGTCACGAGTGCCAGCGCGAGCCCGACACTCAAGGGGAGCACGACCTGTACGCACTGCACGGCCCGCATCGTCCGCGCCCGTGCTCCGATCAGCGTGATGGCGGTGACCTGTGCGCGCCGCTCCACCGCCCGGTCGGTCGCCGAGACGACGAAGGCTGCGGTCCCGATGACCAGCCCCATGATCATGCCGACGGCGAGGAGGGTCTCGAGGACTGCGATCTGCTGAAGTCCCTCGACGTTCACGCCGACGGGTTCGACAGCGGTGGTCGGGGCGACGGCGGCGATGCCGTCGAGGACCTTGCGGACCTCAGCGTGGTCGGAGCCGCTGGTGAGGACGTACCGCGCACCCTCCGGGCCTGCCGTGTCGGGCAGCGCCGACGGCGGGATGAGCACGTCCGCTCCGTGGACCGCCGACGGGTCGTACGAGCTGTAGGCGATCACGTCGTGCGGAAGTGTGATGTCCAGGGTCTTGCCACGTCCACCCTCCGGTATGCGGAAGGAAAGGGTGTCACCGGGACGCGCGCCCTGTCCGGTGCCGGCGTTCGGGTCACTGAGCCGCATCACCTTGCCGTCCACGCAGCCCTCGGAGTGCCGTACCAGCTTGGCCAACTGATCGCAGGTGGCTACGAGGGCGCGCTGCCCCAGGGCTGGTCAGCGGAACCATCGGGGTCGGTCCAGGACTCCATCGTCACCGCGTGCGCGCGGACCCCCGGTACGCCGGCGACTTCCTGCTGCTGCCGTGAGGTGAGCGATGACAGGGAGATGGAGTAGTCCTGTACGGGAGCGGACGGCCGGGTTACCTGCTCCAGTTGGATGAGGACGCCTTGGGCGAGGGAGGCGGAGAAGACGAGCAGCACGAGGCCGGTGACGACCCGCATGGTGCTGCCCGGCTCGACCTCGTTGCGGCGCATCGCCAGATTCAGGGTGAGGGACTGGGTGGTTCGCGCCAGCCGGCGGGCGAGGGCGTAGGAGATCAGGGGCAGCGTCAGCACCAGCCCCAGGCCGGTCAGCAGGATGCCTGCGGGCATCAGGAACGCGTTCGGGCCGAGGGTGTCGGCGGGGTGGTCGGTGAAGCCGGTGGCGCAGTAGCCGACGACGATGCCGAGGCCGGCCACCAGGAGCAGGCCGCCCCACTTGGCGGGGTGCCTGGGTGCGGCGGTGCGGCGTACCGCCAGTGGATTGGCGGCGGCATCGCGTGCGCTGGCCCGGCCGACGAACCAGGCGAGGAGCGGGGCGCCGATCAGACAGACGGCGATGGTCGTCGCGGACAACGCGCCATCGGCCGGGTACCACCGCAGACTGGGCAGTCCGGTCCGGGTCATCACCTGGTTCAGGACCCAGTACTCGCCGAGGCCGAGAATCGCGCCGAACAGCGCCGCGACGACGGTTTCGGCAGCGTTGACCCGCTGGGTGCCCTTGGTACTCAGGCCCAGCAGACGCAGGGACGCGAGGCGGCGGTTCCGGCTGGCGGCGGAGAGCCGGGCACAGACGGAGAGGAAGATGCCGAGGGGCAGCAGGACGAGTGACCCCAGGGCGAAGCGGATGTAGGTCAGGGTCGAGGGTTCGACGGCGGGGAAGGGGGCGTAACTGTATCCCCAGCCCTTCAGGGCGCGACCTTCGTCTGCGATCTTGTCGCGTGTTGTGCCGATGTAGGCGAACAGTTCGTCCGGGTGGGCGAGCCCTGTCGCGCCGATCAGACCCTTCTCGTCGCCGGGCAGGAGTCCCGCGACCGCGGGCTGGTCACGGAGCAGGTCGGCTGCGCGGGGGGAGAGGAACACCTCGCCCGGGTCCGGAAGTTCCTTCAGCCCTGGCGGGAGCTCGTCGGCGTCCTTGGCCCCCTTGGCGATGAACACCCGGGTGAAGGCTTTGGAGCCGTAGGGGTCGGTGCGCTGGAGGACCAGCGTGGAACCCGCGGGCTTCACCGAAGCGGACCGTGGCTGTCGTGCGGCTGCCCGGCCGTCGTGTGCGTCGAGGATCTGAGGGATGGTGAGGACGAGGGCGAGGCAGCAGACCCCGAGGGAGCCGCCGGCCGCCATGAGGAAGAAACGTATGCGGTTGCCGCGGCCGGCGCCGAACAGCAGGCGCAGACCGAGCAGGAACTCCCTCACGCCGCCCCCCGGGGGGTGAGGACTCCGTCGGACATCGTGTAATGGCTGTCGGCCTGTGCGGCGACGGCGGGGTCATGGGTGACCAGGATGACGGCAGTGCCCTGCGAGCGCGCCAGGCCGAGGAACTCCTTCAGTACGGTGGATGCGTTGGCACTGTCCAGCGACCCGGTCGGCTCGTCGGCGAACACGACGGCCGGGCGGTGGACCAGGGCCCGAGCGACGGCAACGCGTTGGCTCTGACCGCCTGACACCTGCGACGGGCGGCGCTCGCGCAGTTCGCCGAGTCCCAGCCGGGTGAGGACCTCGCCGGCGGCCGCGAGCGCGGGCCGCTTGCGCTGCCCGGCCAAGCGCAGTGGCAGGGCGGTGTTCTCCTCGATGGTCAACTCGGGGAGCAGTTCGCCGTACTGGAAGACGAACCCGAAGGGTTCACGGCGCAGCGTACTGATCTCGTCGTCGGTGAGATCGCCGAGCGGCTGTCCTTCGAACCGCACGCGTCCGCGCGCGGGAGGCAGCACCCCCGCGAGGCAGTACAGCAGCGATGACTTTCCCGAACCGCTCTGTCCGGTGATGACCGCGACCTCCCCTCGGGAGATCGAGAGGTGGGCGTCGCTGACAGCCAGTTGCTTGCCGTAGGAAAGGTCAACGCCTTCGGCGGAAAGGACTTCTGACGTACTGATGGCTATCCCCAAAGAAGCGACCGGGCCCAGGGGGTCAGCCTGGGCCCGGTACTTGGCGGTGTGCTGTTGTTTACCTCTGGTAGTGCTTGGTGGCCGAGCAGTTGTCCGGGTTGAGCGAACCCTTGTCACGGCAGACGCGGATGTACGCGTCGTCGGTGTACCGCTGCGGGGGCGCCCAGTTGGAGGCCCCCACCGGAACGGTCTTCTTCTGCTTGCCGTTGTAGCGGTTCCAGTCGTAGCCCTCGACCTTCACCTGCATGTACACGTTGTGGCCGTCGCCGTGGTCGGCGTCCTGAAGCGGGCCCTTCCACTCGAAGGCCCCGTGGTTCTGGCCTGCAGGGTGCCACTTGTACTGACCGTGGTGGAATTTTGCACCACCGGTCGAGAGTGTCGGAATGTCATGCCACGAGGCAGCGAACGCCGTGCCCGCCCCCATGGCGAAGAGGCCGGCAGCGAGAGCGCCTACAGCCAACTTGCGCAATTTCTCCCGTTTGTTTTCTGTTGTGTGGCTCTGATGGTCAAGTCAGAGCGGCTGGTGAAAGTTACCATCAAGTAAAGGGCGGGGCGGGGCGGGGTGGTCTGTCCCGCGTTACCCGGTCTGTCCGGCCTCTCGGTGGGAGCCTTTTGCGAGATCGTTAGCTTTTCCATGCGTGCGCATGATTTGACCTGCTGTTCCAAGGTGAGTCTGGCGGCATCCTGGCCGGTTCCGACATCCGTCGGGCGTGGCGCAACCCCCGTAAGGCCGTGCTGCCCCCGCACGTCTTCGAGTCGCCCCCCGGGCGGCGCGCCCACGGTGTCCGCGAGGGATTTCTCCAGAGGCGAGCTGAACCTGCGCAGCGCGAAGACAGGGGCCTTGCCCGTCAGCGTCGGGTCGATGGCCTGTCCGTGCCCGCCATCCCTGCGTCTGCGGGCAAGGAGTGGTGCACTGTGCGACAACTGGCGGTGCGGCGTCCGTCCTAGCGTGACCGAGTCCCTGTCCACGCGCATTCATCCCACACGAGGAAGCGACGCATGCCGTTCATCACCGTAGGCCAAGAGAACTCCACCACCATCGACCTCTACTACGAGGACCACGGAACCGGGCAGCCGGTCGTCCTCATTCACGGCTTCCCGCTCGACGGCCACTCCTGGGAGCGGCAGAGTGCTGTGCTGCTCGACGCCGGTTATCGCGTCATTACTTATGACCGCCGCGGTTTCGGGCAGTCCAGCCAGCCGACGACCGGTTACGACTACGACACCTTCGCGGCCGACCTGAACACCGTGATGGAGACTCTCGACCTGCGGGACGCCGTCCTGGTCGGATTCTCCATGGGCACCGGAGAGGTCGCCCGGTACGTGTCCCGCTACGGCTCCGCCCGAGTCGCCAAGGTCGCCTTCCTGGCTTCGCTGGAGCCCTGCCTGCTCAAGAGCGACGACAACCCGGACGGCGTCGCCGAGAAGGAGTTCTTCGACGGCGTCGTCGCGGCCGTCAAGGCTGACCGCTACGCGTACTACACGAACTTCTACCGGGACTTCTACAACCTGGACGAGAACCTCGGCACCCGGATCAGCGAAGAGGCCGTCCGCAACAGCTGGAACGTCGCCGCGGGCGGCGGCTTCTTCGCCGCCGCCGCTGCGCCGTCGACCTGGTACACCGACTTCCGGGCCGACATCCCGGCCATCGACGTACCGGCCCTGATCCTGCACGGCACGGGCGACCGCATCCTGCCCGTCGAGGGAACCGCGCGGCCGTTCCACAAGGCCCTCCCGTCCGCCGGCTACGTGGAGATCGAGGGCGCCCCGCACGGCCTGCTCTGGACCCACGCGGAGGAGGTCAACGCTGCACTCCTGGCCTTCCTGGCGAAGTGACCCGGCACCGGACCGTTGTCGCGCCACACCTGCGACAGGCGTCGACCCACGCGCCGGCTCCGGGCCGTCTGCTTACCGGATTGCAGCGCCTCGGTTGGATGAAAAGGGCACTGACAGGCAAGTACCTCTGCACGCTCAGACATGGCCGCTGTCCCACCGATGCCTACATCGCCGAGCAGGCGGCCTTCCACGGCGACGGCTTCTTCCACAACAACATCTTCTGGCCCGCCGACCACACGAGGCAGATGGTCCAGCTGTACCGGCGGCGGTACGCCTTCCACGGTCACGGCCGGCCCGAGGAGGCCATCGTCGGCCTCGGGGGCAGGTGTTCATGCGGAGGAACTTCCAGGACGCCGTACGGGAGTTCCGCCCGTACTTCGACAACGCGCCCGTCTACGGGCACGGTCCGTCGCTGGAGGAGTTCACCGAGCAGACTCCGCTGACGGTGGGTTCTCCCCAGGAGGTCATTGAGCGGACGCTGTCCTTCCGCGAGGCCGTCGGCGACTACCAGCGTCAGTTGTTCCTGATGGATTACGCGGGGCTGCCGCTGAAGACCGTCCTGGAGCAGCTCGACATCCTCGGCGAAGAGGTCGTGCCCGTGCTGCGGAAGGAGTTCGCGGTCGTACGCGGCGTCCGAGGACTGGGGATCCGGCGGCGACGAGTACACCGAGGGTCTGCCCGCGCGCATACGGCGGGCGGGCGGCGAGCTGGCCGCCCTGATGGCCGCCCGCGCGGTGGGGCAGGAGTCGGGGGAGGACGACATCACCGTGCTCGAACGGCAGCTATCCGACCTGCGGTTCCACTGAGGCCGACGCTGGCGGGCCACACCACTCCGAGGGCTGGAGCGTGATCAACGTCTCGGGCGCGGTCCTGCCTGCAAGGAACCGGTGCTTGGCCGGGGCCGGGAACTGGCATCGCTCGTGGTGGCAATCTGCTCGAATGCCCTGGCTGGTCGGCCGCGCCGTCGTAGGCTCTGGGAACGTACACAGAAGGAGCCGCCGTGGCCGAACCGAGCGAGGTCCAGCATGGAAGTCAGGAGCTGCACCCCGCACCGCCCCTTGTCCGGCATACCGCTGTTGGGCCGACAGGCCGAGATCGCTCAGATCCTCGACATCGTCGAGGGGCGGACCGAGCCGCGGATGCTGCTCCTGCTCGGCGACGCCGGCACGGGCAAGTCGAGGCTCCTGGCGGCCACCGTCGACCACGCACGGGACAGCGGAATGCTCGTCCTGGCGTCCCAGGGCATCGAGGCCGAGTCGCGATTGTCCTTCGCGTCCCTGCACCAGTTACTCCTCCCCGTCCTGTCCGATACCGCCGCGCTGCCCGACCATCTGCGGACGGCCCTCGAGACAGCGTTCGGCCTCGCTCCCGCCGAGGGGGCGGCCGATCCCATGCCACTGCGTATGGCGGTCTTGAGGCTGCTCGCCGAGGTCTCCCGCCGGCAGCGCGTCCTGCTGGCCGTCGATGACGTCCAGCACTTCGATCGCGACTCTCTCGACGTCCTGAGCTTCGTGATACGCCGGATCACGGCGGAGGCCGTGCCGGTGCTGCTGACGGCACGCGGGCAGACGCCCCCGGACGGTGTCCCGGTGGACCTGGGCACTCTGCTGCTGGGCCCGCTGAGCGAACAGGCGGCGGCCGAACTCATGGACGCCCAGCCCCACGCGCCCACCGGCCGGACGCGGCGCGAGCTGCTGCGGCAGGCCCACGGAAACCCGCTGGCCGTCATCGAGCTGTGCCGCGCCGCCGGAAGGGACGGTGCGGGAGCACTACCCGGCGGCGGGCTGCCGCAGACGGAGCGTATCCAGGAGTTGTACGCCGCCCGCCTGCGCGGCCTCCCGGAGATGACCCAGCGGCTCATCCTGTACGCCGCGGCGTCGGAGTACGAAGACGTCGCCACGATCATGGCCGCCGCCGGGGCGGAGCCGGATCTCGGGGCATGGGCTTCGGCCGAGGAGGCCGGTCTCGTGGCCGTCGTGGACGGACGTGTGATCTTCCGGCATCCGCTGGCACGCGCGGGTTCCTACAACGGAGCCCCGGCCTACCTCCGGCAGCAGGCGCACCGGGACCTGGCGGCTGTCCTCACGGCCGATCCTGCCCGCCGCGCCTGGCATCTGGCCGCCGCGTGCCTCGGCCGGGACGAGTCCGTGGCGGCGGCCCTGGAGGACACCGCCGAGCTGGCCGAGCGGCGCGGTGGTTTCTTCGCGGCGGCACGGGCGCTGGAACGGTCGGCGGAGTGCAGCCCCGCCACCGCCGACCGGGCGCGTCGGTACGCCAAGGCCCTCAGAGCCGCCCAGAACGCCGGCGACCCATCGTGGGTACGTGAGTTGTACGACAAGGTCACCGCGTTGACCGAGGACCGGGACCTGCTGGGCGTCGCGGCCTGCGGCGCCGGAATCGCCCTGTCGTCGTTCGGCCACCAGCGGCAGGGATTTCAGGTGCTGATGAACGCGCTGGAGCCGGATCCACCCAGGGACGGCATGACAGTGCTCGCCCTGGCCGCAGTGCTCCAGGCAGTCGCGTTCCAGTCAGGCTTGCCCGAGGTCAGGCACCCGATCGCCGCCCTGCTCGACGGAGGCGAGGCCGGGAACCGCGACACCCCTTACTCGGAGCTGACGACGAACGAAGCCTCCGACGCGGTGCGGGCCGTGGCCCTGGCCGGGACCGAACCGGCCAACGCCCCCGAATTGCTGCGGCGCATACGCCGGCGACCGGGCATGCCGGAGGGAACGGCCGGTGTCGCGGAGATGACCCGGGTGCACTCCCTCGGCGGTGTCGCCTGGTACGCCGACGAGTCCGACCTGTGCGTGGAGTCCTTCCGGCAGGCGTACGCCATGCTCAGGGCGTACGGCTCGATGGGCCCTGCCGCTCCCACGCTCGCGGCGATGGGCTCGGCACTGATCGACACAGGACGGTGGGTGGAGGCCGACGAACATCTGGAGGAGATCGCGACACTGGCGGCCGTCCAGAAGCTCAGGCACCTTCAGATCGACGCGGAGGCGCTGCGGGTGACCCTGCGCGCCCTGCGCGGGGAGCCCGCCGACATCCCGGCGGACCCGTCCTGGACGGCAGTCGGCCTTGAGGAGAACCGCGCCACACACGCCCGCCTGCTGCGGGCCGCTGGCACCGCCGCTGCGGCGGCCGGCGACTTCGACGGCGCGTTCCGGCACTTCCGGTCGCTGTTCGCCGAGGACGGCACGTCTGTGCACTACTTCCTGTCCCCCCGGTCGGTCGCGGATCTCGCCGCTGCCGCCCAGCGGATGGGCCGGCAGCAGGAGGCAGCGCGCATCGTCGAGGTGGTGCGTGCCGCGATGGGGCCGCAGCCGACGATGCGGATGACCCTGCTGTTGCACCATGCCGCCGCGCTGGCCGGCGACCCGAAGGACGCCGAACACCACTTCCGGCTCGCCACGGTGAACCCGGCGGGCGACCAGTGGCCGTTGGCGCGGGCGCAGGCAAGGCTGCACTACGCGCAGTGGCTGCGCAGGCGACGGCGCCCCCTGGACGCCCGCCCGCTCCTGGCCACGGCGCTGGAGTCGTTCACCCGGCTCGGTGCGGCGGGCCTGGTAGAGGAGGCACGCGTGGAGCTGCGGGCCAGCGGCGTGGGCACCGCGCCCGCCCCGGCCGACCCGCTGGCGGAGCTGACCGCCCAGCAGCGGGAGATCGTACGGCTGGCGGCACAGGGGTTGCGTAATCGGGAGATCGCGGAGCAACTGATGCTGTCCCCTCGCACGGTCAGTTCCCACCTCTACAACGTGTATCCGAGGCTGGGTGTCAGCAGCCGCAACCAGCTCCGCGGTTTCGTCGAGGATCTGGGAGGCCGCCACGGTGAGCAGTAGGGCGGAGGAACTTCCGCGGCGTGGCCTCACCCGCCATGGCCATCGGCGTGAGGCGAAAGAGCGATCACCCGTGACTTACAGGAAGACGTGTGAACTTCGATCCCTCCACGGACGCCGACGGATCCGACCGCCCTGCTGTCGTCCTCGATCCCCTCGTTCAGCGGCTCGTCGACGCCTCGGCCGCACCGCCGTATCTGCACCAGCTCGGTCCCGTCGATGGGCGGCAAGCACTGCTGGAGATGCAGGGCCACACGCTTGACGAATTCGCCGTGGACGCCGAGTTCAGCGTGGCGCCCGTAGGTCCCTCCGGGCTCGTCGGCTTCTGGGTGTTCCGGCCGAAGCGGCCGACCGGCGTCCTTCCCGTGGTCGTGTACCTCCATGGCGGCCGGTGGATGCTCGGCGACGCCCGGACCCACGCGCGCGTGATCAGCGAGCTGGCGGCCATCAGCGGCGCCGCCTTCGTCGTGCCTGAGTACACACGCACTCCAGAGGCCCGCTATCCGGTTCCGGTGGAGGAGTCGTACGCGGTACTGACCTGGGTGACCGAGCATGCGGAAGAACTGGCCGTGGACGACCGGAGACTGGCGGTGTCCGGCGACTGCGCCGGCGCGACCATGGCCACGGCCCTCACCATGCTGTCCAAGCAGCGCGGCGGCCCCCGCATCCGCGCGCAGTTGCTCTACTACCCGATGACCGACCCGAACTGCGACACCGAGTCGGTGGAACAGTTCGAGTACGGCTACCTCCTGACGCGCGCGGCTGTCGAGTCGTACTGGCGGCAGTACATCGACGACGAGCGTGAGCTCGCCGAGCCCGCTGCCGCGCCGCTGCGGGCCACCCCCGAGGACCTCGCCGGACTGCCTCCTGCCCTGGTCGTGTCGGCTGAGGCGGACGTTGTACGGGATGAGGGCGAACAGTACGCTCGCCTGCTGCGGCAGGCGGGCGTGCCGGTGACCGCCGTTCGTTACCTGGGGACGGTGCACGACTTCGTCTCCCTGAACCCTTTGCGGAACAGCCCGCCCACGCGGGCTGCGATCAGGCAGGGCGGACGCTTCCTCGGAGATGCCCTGGCCGACCGGCGCTGACAGCGGGCTCCGCGTACGGCACAGGCCGTGGAGACACGCCTGTCCGCGGTGCCGTCAGGAATCGACCGTCAACTTACTGATGCCTGCGGAACAGGCTCTTGCCAGGCTGAAGGACGCGAGGCCGCCCACGGCGGAACTTCCTTGAAAGTCCTGCTGTCTTCCCTGCTGTACTGGAGAAGCTCATATGACCATGCCATCCGGGTACATCCAGATCGTTTCCGCTGTGCCGGACGAGAGGGATGACGAATTCCTCCACCTGGGGATGATCGCCCGTCGGTCGGACGCGACCAACCGGGACGGGGACAAGGTCCTCCTGGAGCCGGGTGACCTCGTTTTCTGCGATCCGGCTCGGCGTCATTACCTGCGGTTCGACGGCGACTGCGAGATGACGGTTTTCCGTATACCCCGCTGGTACCTGGGTGTTTCGGAACGGGACCTGGACCGCGTCGTGGGGGTGACCGTGCGAGGCGGTGGGGGCTTGGGCGCGCTGGTGTCGGACTTCCTCTCCACGCTCGCCGCCGAGGCGCAGCTCCACCGGTCGATGATCGGTGACCGGCTCGCCCGCAGTGCCATGGATCTCGTCGCCGTCCTTGTCATGGAACTCCTCGAGACGGAGACCGCGGAGAAGGCGTCGAGCGTGTCGAAGGCCGGCAACGAGATGCTGTCCCGGATCCGGACCTATATCGGAGAGCATCTGATGGAGCCGGACCTGTCACCGGAAACGATCGCACGTGCGCACCACATCTCCGTCCGCTACCTGCACAAGCTCTTCCAGAACGACGACACCACAGTGAGCCAGTGGGTGAGGCAGCGCAGACTCGACTCCAGCAGGCACGAGCTGAGCCGGACGCCGAACCGAAGGGTCACTGTGGCCGCTGTGGCGCACCGCTGGGGTTTCACCAGCCCAGCGCACTTCAGCCGCACCTTCCGAGAGGCGTACGGCATGTCCCCCACTGAATGGCAGGCACTGGCAGCGTCGGGCGTCGGCTCGCCGATCCATGACGCACGGGTCGCCGGCTGATCTCCGACCATCCGGTGAGAACCATCCGCATATGCGCAGGGCCCGGCAGCCGACGCTGCCGGGCCCATTCACACCGCACGATGGTTGCTCCGAGCGGACACGGCAAGGGCGTCGGTCAGGACGCCGGCCGAACCCAGCTCGCATCGGCCGAGGAGAGACGATGAGTGATCACGGAGGTGACCGCGAGCAACGCCAGCGTCAGAACCAGGGCGAGGACGAGATGGCCGTGCAGGATGAGGTGGGCTCCTGCGAGCGCGCCGAGGAACATGGCGAGCACGGAGAGGATCCGGCGGCCGGGGCGCGGCGCCTCGCCTCCCGCCGGTGTGGAGTCCGCTGCCAGGCCCGTCAGGGTCAGGGTCAGGACGGTCGTGGTGAGGTCCGGGACGCCCAGGCGCCGGGCGACCGCGTTCTGCAGACCCATGGCGAGCCCCAGGAACACGATCAGCGTGTACTGGACGCCAGGGGTGACCCGGCCGCCCGACACGGCGGCCGCGGCCACGGTGACCGCGACCAGGAGCGCCTGAACAGCCGTGGCCGAACTCAGCAGGTGCCCCCGGTGCGTGGCGAACCGCGTGGCAAGCCTGCCCCCCGTGAGCGCGCCGACGAGGAACGCGGCCATCGAGACGACGGACGCGAGCGCGGACAGGCTGTCGGCGCCTGCCAGGGCGAACCCGAGGAAGACCACGTTGCCGGTCATGTTGGCGACGAAGACGTGCCCGAGCGCCAGGTAGCTCACGGCGTCGACCAGACCGGTGACCACCGTCAGGACCAGCATCAGGGGAGGCAGCGGGCCGTGCCGTTCCTCGCCGCGCGGTACCAGGGTGCGCCACGCGTCACTCAGCAGCCGGCGCATGCCGCGTCCTCTCCGGTGCCGCGGTGGCCGGCCGGTGCAGTACCAGGCGCGTGAACAAGCCGCTCGCCGGACCCGTCACGATCGCGGCGACCGAGACCCATACCGGCCAGGGCGTGATCGCCAGCGCGTGATCCACGGACCACCGTCCGGGCCCGGTCAGGGCCAGTACGGCAGAGACGACGACCAGGACGAGGGGGTATTCGTAGCCGTCGTTCTGGACCCACAGCCCCTTGGGCCACTTCACGGTGCCCGCAACCGTCATCACACCCATCGCTGCCATCGAGGCCAAGGGCGTGAGCAGCCCGGCCCCCAGGAACAGGCCCGAACCGATCTGACTGGCTCCCGCGACGAGCGCGGTCAGCCGGCCGCCGCGGAATCCGTCCCGGCGGAACTCCTCGGCCCCGCCGGCGAATCCGTTGCCTCCGAGCCGGAAGCTCACCTTCTGCACACCGTGCGCGGCGATGAGCAGCCCCACCACCAGCCGGAGGATCAACAGTCCCGCGTCCATCGTGTACCTGCCTGTTCCCGACGTATCCGTGCCCTGGGTCAGCCGGCGGCGTGGGCGCCGATGACGGCCTGCGCGTAGACCAGTCCGAGGCCGTAGGTGCCGCCGTGCTCCTTTACCACGTCGCCCACGGCGGCGTACGTCTCCGTGCGGGCCCAGTCGCGCTGGAGCTCCAGGAGCACCTGCACCCAGGTCACCGGGACCGCGCCGCCCTGCACCATGCGCTGGACGGCGTGCTCGTGCGCCTGCGGGCTGACACCGCCGGACGCGTCGGTGACCACGTAGACCTCGTAGCCCTGGGCGATGGCGGACAGCACCGGCAGGACGACACAGACCTCGGTCCACAGGCCGGCGATGACGAGCTTCTTGCGGCCGGTGGCCTTGACGGCCTCGACGAAGTTCACGTCCTCCCAGGCGTTCATCGTGGTGCGGTCGATGATCTTCTGCTCGGGGAAGACGTCCGCGAGCTGCGGCATGAGCGGGCCGGAGAAGGACTCGGACGCCACGGTGCTCAGCACGACGGGCACGTCGAACACCTTCGCGGACTTCGCCAGGCCCACGGTGGAGTTGATGATGGCGGTGCGGTCGCCGCTGCCGGTGCCGAAGAACATCTGCGGCTGGTGGTCCACGAAGAGAACCGCGCAGTTGTCCGGAGTGAGCAGGTCGGGGCTGGGGGCAGCGGTGACCTCGGCGATGTTGACCATGAGTGAGCCTTTCTCGGCAAGTGGTGGCGCGGCCTGTTGTCCGTGCCGTGGGAAAGAAACCGCCCTGTTGGACGGAGCTCGTGGGGTGTCCCGGAAAGGGCGGCCCAGGGCCAGGCCCCTTCCGGGTTCAGAGGTCGAAGCAGGGATCGAAGGGGGTGCTCGCGGAGTCCACGGCGAGGCCGCGCCCGATGCGCCACTGGCGGTGCTGCTCCGACTCGGCGACGGCCTGGCCGAGCAGCTCCGCCTGGCGGGCGCCTGCAAGGGCCGGCCGGTGAAACGGCTGGTAGCCGCCGAAGTGCGCCACCGGGCTCCAGGCCGGGCTGACGGGGGGAAGTTCCTCGTCGAGCTCTTCGTATTCGGCGGTGGCGTACACGATCCGGCCGCCGGTCACCGTCAGCAGCGACTCGATGTGGGCGATGTCCGGCTCGGGCACGGTGAAGTAGTCCTCGGAGAGGACCGCCAGGTCCGCGTAACGACCCGGCTGCAGCACGCCCTTGACCTTGTCCTCGCCGGTCAGAGCCGCGCCGGCGCGCGTGAACATCGCCAGTGCCGTCCGCCGGTCGACGCGGTTCGCCGGCGGGCGCAGTGCCAGATCGCCGACGGTGCGGCCGCTGACGAGCCAGTGCAGGGCGACCCAGGGGTTGTAGGTGGAGACCCGGGTGGCGTCGGTGCCGGCGCCCACGGTCAGGCCGCGGTCCAGCATGGCCCGGATCGGCGGGGCGTCCGCGGCGGCTCCGGGGCCGTAGCGCCGTACGAACGCCTCGCCCTGGAAGGACAGGCGGTTCTGCACGGACATGCCGCCGCCGAGGGCGGCGATGCGGTCGAGGCTTTCGGTGGAGACGGTCTCCGCGTGGTCGAACAGCCACCGGTTTTCGGCGGGGAAGAGCCCTTCCGCGGCGAGTTTCTCGAACACCGCGAGGTCACGGCGGATGGTTTCGTCGTAGGTGGCGTGCAGCCGGAATCCCCACCCGTTCTCCATGAGGAGGCGTACGGCCTTCTCGAATTCCGCCTCGTAGTCAGGGGTGAGTTCCGGACGCGGCTGTGTGAAGTTCTCGAAATCGGCGGACGACCAGGTGAGGTTCTCACCGGCGCCGTTCAGGCGCAGCCATGCGTCCCCGTCCCCGGGGCGGACCATTTCGATCCAGCGGGCCAGGTCGTCGATCTCCTGGCCGGGCGTCTGGGGGAAGAGATGATAGGCGATGCGCAACGACAGCTGGCCGGACCTGGCCAGTTCGATGACGGTGGCGTAGTTGTCGGGGAAATTCTGGAATCCACCTGCGGCGTCTATAGCCGACGTCAGTCCGAATCTGTTCAGTTCGCGCAGGAAATGCCGGGTGGAGGTTTTCTTGTCCTCCTCGCTCTGCAGCACCGGCGCCTTGGCCAAGGTCGAGTAGAGGATGAGGGCGCTGGGAGCGGCCAGCAGCATGCCGGTCGGCTCTCCGTCCCGGCCGCGCACGATCTGGCCGCCCTTGGGGTCGGGCGTGTCCCGGGTGAAGCCGACGGCCTTGAGCGCCGCGCGGTTGAGCACGGCCGACTGGTACAAGTGCAGGACGAACACCGGGGTGTCCGGCGCGGCGGCGTTCAGTTCGGCGACGGTCGGCAGCCGGCGTTCGGCGAACTGCTCGGCCGACCAGCCCCCCACCACGCGCACCCACTGGCCCTTCGGGGTACGAGCGGCCTGCTCACGCAGCATCGCCAGACCCTGACGCAGACTGCGCACACCGTCCCACCGCAGCTCCAGTACGTAGTTCAGGCCCCCGCGGATCACGTGCAGGTGTGAGTCGTTGAGGCCGGGTATCACCCGCCGCCCCAGCGCGTCGACCACCTTCGTGCCGGTGCCGACGTGGGGAGCCACGTCCTTGTCGTCACCTACGACGGTGATGACGCCGTCGCAGATGGCAAGGGCCTCCGCCTGCGGGCGGGCCGGGTCCCCCGTGTGGATCTTCGCGTTGCGGACGACGAGATCCGCGGCTTTGTCGATGGCGCGCGGAACCAGCCCGCCGACGGGCATTGTTGACATCTCTTGAAACCCCTCTGGGAAAACGCAGTCCCACTCGAATGCCCGCCTGCTCGCATCGAGCCGAGCCCCGTGGGGGAGGGGGGACCGCTGTTGCTTCGCCATCACGATAGACACGACAGACACATCCCCATGTCCTGCGAGTGCACAGCGATTTGCCTCACCGCGCACTGACGAACCCTTCTCCGAATGTCACGGCGGAGGCCCGAAGACAGCCCTGCACTGTGAGGACAGAAGCAGTGCGCTCAAGGGAAATTGCCGCGTGGCCGAAGGTTTTAACGTGCCATTGCCGGAAAGAGCCGGCGTGCCATGAACACCCAGGAGATCTCCATGTCCGATGCCAACGAGCCGGTTCAGCCGGTGCTGGAACCCGCGGCAGCCGCCTTCGCGGAGGCGACCGACAATCCGCCGTACCTGTTCGACCTGCCCCCGGAGGAAGGGCGCAAGGCCGTCGACGGGGTGCAGTCGGGCGAGATCGTCAAGCCCGCGGTCGACGAGGAGTGGATCACCGTCCCGGGCGGGCCCACGGGCAGCGTCCGTGCGCGGATCGTCAAGCCCGCCGGCGCCACCGGCACGCTTCCGGTCATCATCTACATCCACGGTGCGGGCTGGGTCTTCGGCAACGCCCACACGCACGACCGTCTGGTGCGTGAACTGGCCGTCGGCGCGGACGCCGCCGTGGTCTTCCCCGAGTACGACCTGTCGCCCGAGGCCCGCTACCCGGTCGCCATCGAGCAGAACTTCACGGTCGCGCAGTGGGTCGTCCAGCAGGGCGCGGCCAAGGGCCTGGACCCCGCCCGCATCGCCGTCGCCGGTGACTCGGTCGGCGGCAACATGACCGCCGCGCTGACGCTGATGGCCAAGGAGCGCGGTGGGGTCCCGCTGGTGCAGCAGGTGCTGTTCTACCCGGTCACCGACGCGAGCTTCGACACCGGCTCCTACCACCAGTTCGCCACCGGTTACTTCTTGCGCCGTGACGGCATGAAGTGGTTCTGGGACCAGTACACGACCGACGAAGCCGAGCGCGCGAAGATCACCGCCTCACCACTGCGCACCACCACCGAGCAACTCACCGGTCTGCCCCCGGCCCTGGTCATTACGGCCGAGGCCGACGTGCTGCGCGACGAGGGCGAGGCGTACGCCGGCAAGCTCCGCGAAGCCGGGGTTCCGGTCGTCGCCGTGCGCTTCCAAGGCATCATTCACGACTTCGTGATGCTCAACGCCCTGCGAGAGACGCACGCCGCCGAGGCCGCGATCGCGCTGGCCGCCGACACCCTGCGCTCCGCCCTGCACGCCGCCTGAGCCTCAAGGAGGAACCTGACATGATCACATCTACCCCCACTGTCGTCCTCGTCCACGGCGCGTTCGCCGACGCGGCCAGCTGGTCCGGAGTCATCAGGGAACTGCAGAATCACGGCATCCCGGTGATCGCACCGCCCAACCCGCTGCGGGGACTTGCCGCTGACGCCGCCTACATCGCATCCGTGGCCTCCCAGATCGAGGGCCCCGTCATCCTGGTCGGACACTCCTACGGCGGCGCGCTGATCACGGTGGCCGGCACCACCGAGAACGTCGTCGGGCTCGTCTATGTGGCCGCCTACGTCCTTGAGGAGGGCGAGAGCCTCGGGGAGCTGCAGGGCTGCTTCCCCCTTTCCCCGCTCGTGAGCAACCTGAAGGAGTGGACGTATCCCGTCGAGGGCGGTGACCCCGCGGTCGAGGTCACCATCGCCGCCGACGCGTTCCCGTCCGTCTTCGCCGCCGACGTGCCCGCCGACCTCACCAAGGTCCTGGCCGTGGCCCAACGGCCGCTGGCAGCCGCGGCGTTCGAGGAGACGGCTGCCGCGGCCGCGTGGAAGACCAAGCCGTCCTGGGCTCTGGTGGCCGGAGCGGACCAGGCGATCAACCCCGAGGTCGAGCGGTTCGGGGCCAAGCGCGCCGGGGCGACCGTCGTCGAGATCGCGGAGGCGTCGCACGCGGTCGCCGTCTCCCAGCCGAAGGCGGTCGCCGACTTGATCCGCGACGCGGTACGGGCCACGAGCTGACCAGAGGTGGACCAGCTGCGCGGACGAACTCGTATCGTCCGCGCAGCTGTGTTCTCACCCCAGTGCCGTTTTCACCTCAGTGCCGCTCTCGTCCGGTCCGGTCGGCGACCGTGACCACGGCGACCAGAGCCGCCACCGACAGACCGGCGATCAGGGCCGGCGCCGGCGAGTGAGCGGGCACCAGGACAGCGACCGCGACAGAGGGATACGCGAACTGCTCGATCCTGCTCTGCCGGTGCGGCCGAATGTGTACGGCCCACGTGGTGATCAGGAAGATCGCCACCGGCAGCCGTGTGTGTCGACGCACTCCGCCGGCACCGTGAGCGCCAGGCGGAAGAGTGCGAAGCCGCGGGGGAGCAGTGGCAGGAGAGCGGCCTGGTCTTCATCACCAGGCGGGGGACCCCGATCGAGCCCCGGAAGCTGAACCGGCACTTCTCTCCGATCCGCGAGCGGCTCGGCCTGGACGTCCGCTTCCATGGCCTCCGCCACACCTGCGTGACCCTGCTGCTGGGTCTGGGCATCCCGCCGCACACCGTCCGGGACGTCGTCGGGCACAGCGCCCTGGACGTGACCATGAACATCTACGCGCACGCCGACATGACGGGGAAGCGGGCCGCTCTGGACAAGCTGGGAGACCTGCTGTCCGGCGAGTGACGGGGCCGTTGCCGTCAGACACACGAAACGCCCTGGAGGGGAGATCCCCTCTGGGGCGTTTGTGCTGGTAGGAGGTGGCGCCCCCGGCAGGACTCGAACCTGCGGCCAAGCGCCTAGAAGGCGCTTGGTGTATCTCGTGCCGCACCCTTGCTGACCTGGTTCTTTTCCCGCACTGGGTGCCTCATCGACCGGCCTTCGGCACGCATTCGACACGGGGCAGGTCAGGGCCAGTGCCGCATCAGCCATCGTTCGCCCTGGTGCGATCGCTCACCACCCGTCGGTCGGTAGGCATCAACTGCCACAGTTGGGGGATGAACGGAAACTTCTTGGCCCGACACCATGACCATCTGACTGCGTGGCTGAGGGACGGATAGGCCGAAAGCCTCGACGCATTCCTGGCCGCACACCACGAGTCCTTCGTGCTCGTGACGACAGATGGAGCGATCCTCGACCTTGAGACGCTGCGAGAATCCCTGCGTGGTGCGGGCGGCAGTCAGGCTGGCTTGTCGATCCAGGTCGAGGAAATCACCAGCATCACCCCCGAGGTGTACCGGTTCCTGGAGCGCCACATCGTGGACGGCTCCGTCGTGAGCGTGCGGGTGGTGACTGCCGTGATGGAGGACGGGTTGTTGCTCAGCGTGCAGGAGACCGCCCGTCGGTAGTGGAACCAGCGGGCGTCACGCTTCAGCGTTATCGATCTCGCGTGGCGCGTACTCCTTCTACCACCCGCATTGCCTGCAACACCTCGCCGCCTGAGCCAGCATCCGAACGGCACGTCACGTCGCGACAGGGCAAACGTCGCCTGATGCGGCACTAGTGACCGTTGATCGGGATTTCGTAGACGATCTCGCAATGAGCGGCGGGCACCACGATGTCCGCTGTCTCCACGGGCCGTCCTGGTGACACCGCATTAGGAGTTCGATCCGGGCCCGCTCCGACTGTGGCCGTCGACTCCTGCGACGGCTGGACAGAGTCCCTGACGTATCCCCCCGACGATCTTGTTCTGGTGGTCGTGCGCGTCGGTGGGCTGACCCGCGCCTTGGCCGGGGCGTAAGCCGTATGGCGGCGGACCTCGCGACGCGGACGCGGAGGAGTAGGGAGAATGCGGATTGAGGGTGATTACCGAGGCATATGTGACAGACGCAAGAGCCGCGCGAGACGTGAAAGGCGGAACCCATGCCGAAGTACCTCTTCAAGGTCAAATTGACCGTGGACGGACTGAAGGGCCTGCTCGAAGAGGGCGGCACCGCGCGCCGTGAGGTCGTCGAGCGGTTGGTCCAGAGCATGGGTGGCCGGCTCGAATCGGCGTACTGGGCACTCGGCGAGGAGGACTTCTACCTCACGGCGGACCTGCCAGGCAACACCTCCGCCGCGGCTCTGGGGCTGGTCACGTCGGCGGCCGGTGGCGTGCGCACCAACACGGTTGCGCTGCTGACGGCCGAGGAGATCGACGAGGCGGTCCGTCAGGAGGTGGATTACCGGGCGCCCGGCGCCTGAGCCGTCACCCGGTGGGCATCACCGAGCCGCTGCGGCCGGTTCGAAGAGCGCTCACGTGGCCGAAGGCCACATCAGAGCCGTATGGGCCCCACGCGGTGACCGCCCCGTGAGGGGACCGGTCCTGGCTGACCGACCCCCTACGGTTGAGATCAGGCGTTCGCCGGGTCGGTCTCGGCTTTGGCCTCGCGCTTCCATGAGGCGGACTGTCCGGCTGGTGATCAAGAAAGCAGAAAGTGCTTCTGACCAGCGAGAATGGGGATTGCTGAGGTTCTTGTTCCCGCCACCGCCGGAGGCGCTTTCCAGGTGAAGAAGCGTATCGGGTCCTACCCCCGTGTCCGCGTCGAGGGCGCCGGTTCGCGGAGTCGTCTCGCAGGCCGGGGCCGTGCTGCTCGTCGAGACGGTTTGCAAGTCCGGTATGGATGGGCGATATCGGCGGCGCTTGTACCGTGGCGCAAGCCGCGGACGATGCACGATCCGGGCAAGATCCTGCTGGATGTCGCGCTCGCGGTGGCGCTGGGCGGGGACTGCCCGGCCGATGTGGCCATGGTGCGCGCCGAGCCGGCCGTGTTCGGGCCTGGCCTCCGACCCCACGGCCCCCCGCTGATCAGCAAGCTGGCGTCGGGCGGGCATCGGGTCCTGACCGCGCTGCGCACCGCCCGCGCCGAAGTACGCGAACGGGTGTGGCGGTTGCCGGTGATGCGGCGCCGGACGCGGGCGCCCCCGAGGTCGGAAAGCAGTGGACCGACACGGGGAGATCCACGAACAGCACGACCTGAAAGGCCGTGCGGAGGGTGAGACCCGCACTGTCCCGGGGCATCCCGCCCTCACGCGCATCCTCCGACAGCACATCGAGGACGAAGAGCTCAAGCCGGGTGACCTGCTGTTCCAAGGCGAGTCTGGAGGGATCCTCGCCGGTTCCGTCATCCGTCGGGCGTGGCGCAACGCCCGTAAGGCCGTACTGCCCCCGCACGTCTCTACGACAACCGGAACACGCGCTTGACGAAGTGGCTGAACGACGGAATCCCACCCGCCCAGGTGGCCGAGTGGGCCGGGAACAGCGTTGCCGTGCTCCTGGCGACCTACGCCCGCTGCGTCGAGGGCCAGCTGCCTGACCTGAAGCGGCGGCTCGAAGCTGCCGGAGATCTCCCCGAGCGGTCGTCCGCCGACTGACCTCTTGGCCCGCAGAAACTTCGACACGTATTCGACACGGCCACCCGCAAAAACCCGGTAACAGCCGGACAGCCCCGGAGCCCGCCCTTGATCATCAAGAGGGCGCCCGGGGCTTCGGCGGGTCGGCCCACACCCACCCTGACCAGCAAAAAGCCCTCCCCAAAGGGAGGGCGGAGACTTGCGCCCCCGGCAGGACTCGAACCTGCGGCCAAGCGCTTAGAAGATGCGGGCACCGCGTGGTGGGCCGGTCGGATCGCCTCGTCCCGCCACCGTCCCGAGCCGCTGAATCCCACTGCCGTCTGCCGTCGTTGCCGTCAGCGCTGCCGTCACTGCCGTCGGCTGCGACGTCGGCAGATGACCTCGCGAGCCCTCGAAAGACCTGCGCCTATCGGTTGATTGGGATCTCGTAGACGATCTCGCAGTGAGCCGCGGGCACCACGATGTCCGCCGTCTCCACGGGCCGCCCGTCGTCGCTGTAGTACGTCCGCCGGATGTGCGTGACGAGTGCCGCCTTCTGAATGCCCAGAAGTGAGGCCTCCTCGGCGGTTGCCTGTCGTGGCTCCGGCTGTTCCACGGCATGGCTGACGGTGACGCCGATCGCGGCCATGCGGTTCACGACTCCGGCTCCGGCATGCGGACCTCCCTCGGGGAGAACGACGAGAGTGCCTGCGGTGAGGTCGTACGGCTCCCAACTCGTCGACAGCTGCACCGGCCTGCCGTCGGCCAGGAACTCGTACGACGTCCTGACGCACAGGTCGCCCTCGGCGATGCCCAGCCGGGCCGCGATGTCGGCCGGGGCGGGAACCTTGGCGTCGGTCCTACTCTCCCAGTCGCCTTGCTTGCCCATGGCCCTCATGTCCGCACGGAACGGCGACCGGTCGGGCTGCTCGCGAGCCGACGAGCGGACAACCCGTACCCGCTGCCGGGGCTCGGCGACGTAGGTCCCCGATCCGGCGCGGCCTTCCAGCACGCCCTGGGAGATCAGCAGCTCCTGCGCCCGGCGGACCACGTTCTCCCCAACGCCGCACTCCTGGCCGATCTGGGCGCGGGAGGGCAGTCGGTCCCCCGGCTCCCACACGTGCTCCGCGATCCGCCGCCGGAGTTCGTCGGCGATGCGGAGGTAGGGCGGCTGCTCAGGCATATGGAAAATCTAGTCCACTAGCTCTAATCTAGTTAACTAGCTTTACGCAAAGTGATCGCCGGTGACGGAGGCTGTCCTGTGCCCGCTTCGGGAGTACGCGCGGCAGCCATCGCTGCCCGACTGTCCGACCTAGGGCTTCCCGCGCGCGTGGAGGAGCACGACCGGCACACGTCGGTCGCGGCGGAGGTACCGGACTCACTCACCGCCGACTTATGGCGGGAGGTCCTGGAAGCGGTGGCTGAAGCCGATCAATTCGGGCTTCTTGCCACCAGCCTGAACGGCCGCACCCTCTGGGCGGTCGTACGCAAAGCGGTCCCCACGACGGGCGATGTCGGGGGACCGAGCCATCAGCGATAGGAGCTGACCAGCGTGCTCAACCGTATCCGCCGTGCCGTGGCTCTCACCAGAGCGCGGTACTTCCCCAGGGGCAGGCACCGCCGCTCCTTAAGGCCCTCCTGCCCACCGATCGCCCCAGCTGCCTCGGTGTCGGTTGACGAGCCGACGCTCGTCCTGGGGCAGGCCGTCGACAAGCCGAGTCATCGGCACATGCTCAGGGGAGAAGACACTGCACTCGTCCGTCCGTATGTGCTGTTGCAAGACGAGCGCACCCAACGGCACCCAACGGTCGTCATTGCTCCCTACCTGTCGACCGACGCCTGGTCGACGCTCCTGGGGGTTCAGTGACGTCCTCGCGGCGGCGGACTCTCGACCCGGACACCTCGGCGACCTCGTACCGCTCGGCCGCTTGCCAGATCGGCACGCACCAGGACTGCGCGGAGTCCACTCCGGATTCGGCGCCGGTCGGCCTCCCCTTGATCTACGAGGCCTGCGGTTGCATGTGCCACTCGACTTCTGTCCAGTCTCGGCGTGGAGGTGGAGCAACGGGGGGCTCGACATCCACCGGCACGCCGGCGCCCAACGTCGAAGCTAGCGAGAGGCGAGCGCAGGGATGACGGCACGGGACGAACTGAGGCTTCTCCCATGGGCGGGGCCGGACGGTAAGCCGTGCTACCTGAGCACTGGGGACCATGGGGGCTACGTGTCCCGCCTGGCGGACCACATCGAGGCGTTCCAACTCGGAATGGCGTCCCAACTGCTGGAGCACGCACGTCAGGTACTCGACGACGACACCGAAGACCTGGAGGCGTTGCACCTTCTCGCCGCCCAGTTGGCCAGCGCCTTGCGGGACGTGCTGCGCGTAGCGACCAGCCGCGGACGCGGTCCGATCGCGCCCGGGCGCCCCTGAGGAGAACTGAACGGCAGCCTGTGTAGTGCAGCAGGGGGCCCCGGGGACGGTCCGGGGCTCCTCTTCTCTTGTGACGGCCGGGCCGAGCCCTGCCCTGCTGTCAGTGGTGGGCCGTACCTTGAGTACAGCGCTTTCCTCGTATTGCTGTCGGGTGGGGGGACATCTGTGGCGAACGGCGTCTGGCACGTGAAACTGGGAATCGAAATTGACCTCACGCTTGAGGACCTCGGGCACCCCGAGATGCCCGGTCTGTGGGAGCTGATCTACAGGGACAAGCGGCCGGTAGTTCAGCGTGGGCTGCAATGCCTGGAGTGCCGCGAAGAGCGGCCCCACTGCCCAGAGTGGATGTTCCTTCGTATTCGCAACGGGCAGCGAGAGGCCGTGCACTTCAACTCGTCCATCGGGGAGCACCCCGCCAAGTCGGAAAGCGATGAGCATAAGGCCCTGAAGGAGCGCATCGCCACGACGGGCGATCGGGAAGGGTTCCGCGTCGTCACCGAAGACCGCGCCAACGACGGTGCCCGACGCACCGACGTCACCGTGATTGGGGACGTCGCCGTCGGATGGGAGATCCAGGTATCGAACATCTCCGAGCCCGCCGTGAAGCAACGGGCAGCGCTTGCTCGTCGGGACGGTCTCGTCCCTTCCTGGACGACTTCAGCAAAAAAGCTGTCTGAGGTGCTACGCGGCGCCCCCTGGTCCTTGATCGTTCCCCGTCCGTGGCAGGAGATCCGAGCCGGACGCGAGATCCGCGTAGCTGGTGGCGTACGCGTTCTCGAGATGCTGCACTGCTCCCGCATTCCAGGCCCATGCCCCGTGAAGAGGACTGGCAAGTGCAGCAACTTCCACGGCACCTGGGAGGTGTATAACCCGACCCTGGACGACTTGGTCCGCGGTTCAGCGGCCGGGAACTGGGTGCCGGTCATCGTTCCGCAGAGCCGCTGGATGAACCGATTCTGGACTAGGCCGGCCGACCGGGACCTCTACGCGGCGAGTGTCGGCGGGCTGCCAACCGAGGACGACCTCGCACAGGGGAACAGGCACCGGGCCGCCCCGTCCTCCATCAGCGAGCAGGAGATAGAGCGCATCTGCCGGTATGGGCAGCAGAGCGACCACCGATCGCCGCAGCGTGAGGTGTTCGACCGGGGCCAGCGGTTTGACGCCTCCGCGGTAACCATCCCTACACAACGGATACCCCAACCCCAGAAGCCAGATGGTGGAGCCCCTGCTCTTTTGGACTGGAGCGCCAAGTCGCACTGGCTTCCGCAGCCTCAGCCATGCCAGTACTGCGGCAAGCCAGCGAGCCTGGTAGATGACTACGGGAGGCCCAGCCACAAGGTTTGCCAGGAGGAAGCAGCAGGCTAAGCCGGCTGGGGAGGCGAGAAAGCTGCTACGCCAAGTGGTCGTCATTGGCCACTGTCGAGCGGCCTCGGATGGTCAGAGGCGGCCCAGCGTTGCGGCAGTCGGCCGGCTGGGGCGCCCGCCAGGTGTGGCCCCGTGGGCCCCGCCGAACGGCCTGCCGGGGCTCGGCATGGAAGTGCGCCCCCGGCAGGGTTCGAACCCCCGCACCCGGCTCGGCAGGCCGATGGGGTTCTCCCCTGCCATACTTGCTTACTCTGTGGCATTCATCGTGACATTGCGCAGCTAGGGGGGCTGGATGGCAGCGCCGGGTGTGGGGTCGAGGTTCAGCGGGCAGCCTGACCTACTTCGCGTGAGTGCGTCAGATGTGCAAGGGCTGCCTCATGGATGTGGCTTGCATGGAGCGCTGAAGGTACGTCCCAAGCTCAAGCCAACAGACTGGGAACGCAGACGGGACGACGCGCAGACATTTGTTCTCGGCATTGTCCGCGACGTAAGCCTGAGGCTGCACGATGCTCTGAGATCCCCCGACTGGGAAGCGCTTAATAGGCTGGTGCAGATCGAGTTATCCCAGTATCAGTTGCACGCAGGAGACAGAAATTACATAGTCCGAGCTGTCGAGAATTACCTCAATTGTCACGAGGTGTCAGAATCTGAACTGGGGACTCTCAGGCTCCGCGTGTGTGACCCAATGGTTGTCCCAGACCCCACTGTCCCGTCAAATCAGCTCACGGTCTGGGCGCCCGTCTACGATAATGAATCTGGTGTCCGAGAAGTCCGTAAGCTCCGCTTCGGCCAGGCTCGCCCAGTTGCAAAGGATGTTGAAAACTGGGCGATTACGGCGGCGCACATCGCGGGGCTGTTTCGGCCGCGAGGGCATCTGGAGCGGATTCGCGTTGTGGAAGTCGGTCTTGGTGACGGATCCATGGAGACCCTATTCGACGGCAGCCCTGCTATGGCAGAGTCACTGTATGCCGCTAAAGTGTTTCCGATCGTGAGTAAGATCGTCACGTCGAATAGGCCAACTCCGGGAAATAGCTGCGGGCGATGCAAAATTGCAGGGTGCTGCTCCTCTGTGGAGAAGCTTGACGGGTTTCTCGGGCAGTCTCGTAAAGGTCTGGCTACCCGCTCAGTCAGTGCGCGAGACCTAGAGGTTTACGAAAAATGCCCTGCCCAGTGGTACCTGATTTCGAATAACTTGCCGTCGGGATCGGATGCGCCTCCCTCCTCGGAGCGGGGCAGAGTTATTCATGAGTGGCTGGCTCGAGCTCATATGAGCAGTCATAAGTGTGATCCAAGTGATCTCGATGCGATTGATGGCAACTTTCCTCCTGGCCTCGATGAGAGTGATTACCTGGATTCGCGTGCCTACGTTACGCAGCATGCTGCTATATGCCCGCTTGGAGAAGGGGCGCGAGTGATCGGGAGTGAGGTGTCGGTATACGGATATGACGCGCAAGCGGATGTTGTAGTGGTCAGCAAGCCCGACTTGCTCTATGTGGATTCTGATGACACCTTCGTGATCAGAGAAACCAAGACGACTACCTTGAGTCTTCCAGGGGATGAACAGGAAGCATTTGACAGGTTCTTTGCGGTACCTTGGCTTCTTAATCTGATCGGCAGTGGGTATCGGGGACCCTACAAGAGCGACAATGCGCGGCTTGAGCTGGAAGTTCTGGCTTCAGAGGATAGCCGCCTGTTCTCATGGGACCTTGGCGATGCTCGACTACTGCGCATGGCAAAGGCCGAAGTTCGCCTGCGCGCCAAGAAGTGGCACCGGGATACGACCTGGAATAGCGCTCCCGGTGAGCACTGCAGGTGGTGTCCCGTCCGTGGTTGGTGTTCCGATGCGACCGCGGACGAGGCCGATGATGACCAGTTTCGCATCCCGTGACTCCTTCAGCAGTCCAGAGCTTCTGGTAAGCCAGAGGCGTGTGCATCAACTCGGTGCTGCGGCTACTCTAGGAACGATGCTCTGACGCCTCGTCGGCGCACATCGGAAGTCGCCGGAGGGGGAGTTGGACGATCTGGAGCGCCCCTCTCCGAAGGGGATGGCCCTTCGGCGGCCAAGCCTCCAGCCGAGGACGACGGCGCGTGTCCGTACCTCAACTTCCCCTGCTCTGCCGCGGCGTCATGTGGATGTGTACCGTGCATGGGCGGACACGGGGTTGCTCTGCGCGCTCGCTCGCAGGCCGGTCCTGCTCGACAAGATCTTGGATCTCTACGGGGCATCTCTCGTGGTAACTCAGGCAGTTGCCGCAGAGATCAGGCGGCTCTCGGGGACATCCGAAGCGTGCCGTACGCCCCAGACACGATTGCTGTGCAGCGGTGCCGATACCGTCGTCCGATACCTCGATGATGGGCAGATCGCGGAATGCCCCCTTCCGACTGGGTCGGACACGTTCGACACGGTCGACAAACTCGACCAGGTGCTAAGGCAGTTGCGAGGAATCGATGCTGCCGCAGCTGAACGTGCCGGCAGGACCATTGACGCTGTGGCCTCTGCGCACAAGCATGCCGGGGAGACGCACAGCATCGTCTGTGCTGCGCGGATCGTAGAGCTCGGGGGTAAGACCGTGCTCCTTACGAATGACGGTGGCGCGATCACAGTCGCGGAGAGCCACGGCGTCCCCTGCAAGGACCTCGGACAGCTCCTGGCCGAGCTCGGGTGCACGCCTGATCCGGTGGACGCTGCGGATCTGTTCAACAGCTTCAACGAGGTAACACGGACGTTCGCCACTGTGCCTGCGCATCGTCAGCCGATTGACGCGACCGCTTTCCGCTGTTTGAAGCGCAGCGATACATGCCGACTCTGTGGTTGAGCAGGTTATCCGAGCACTCGCTGATCCATATCCCACCCGGCCTCGCTTAGCTGCAAACGAGCGTCCTCGACAGAACCATCGGCGATGACGTCTGCAACAGCTTGCAGACTTACTAGTTGCTCAGCGTAAGCATCGAGGACCTGTTGGGATAGCCGTTCCGAGGGGAAGCTCTCCCCTCGGGTTGAATTCAACTCATCCCACACGGCGGAGTTCCCTGAAATGCGCATCAGTTCGCCGACTTGGGCTGTCTGGCAAAACTCTATGAGCGAGGCTTCGATGTCATCTTCAGCGACTTCGCCAAGTGCAATCATCGTGGCGTCTCGACTTACCCCGTAAGTCAAAACAATGTCGGCAACTAGTGCGGCAGCTTGAGCCTTGGTGGAAATTTCTCCGCACTGCTCTAGTTTGCCCAAAAGGGCTTCTTCCGGCAGCAGGAAGTGCCGTGCAAAGGAGTTTGCGATCCTTTCGGGGCGCAAGTCTTGCATTTTTGCGCGGTCAACGATCACTTGTCCCGGATCATTCTGCAGGACGTGACAGAGCTCGTGAGCCAAAGTGAAGCGCTGTCTCGACCAAACATCATTTGAGTTGATTACTACGACCCAGGAAATGCGATCTCCCCACTTTTCAGGGATTGAGATCCCATGGACCTGGTCTGGCAGTTTCCTGTATTCGACCGGGACGCCGAGGCTCTCAACTAGACCCGTTAGGTCCTCTACCGACTCAGTCTCGCTGAAGTCTAGATAGGCCCTTAGGCGTGCAGCAGTTCTCTCGCCGGCATGACGGTCATGCCAAACTTTCGATGGGGCGAAGCTTGCCACGTCTATGATCGGTTGAGTGCAACCCCACTCGCGTGTCAGACGATCCGTAGCTAGCAATTTAGTAGCGTGGGAAACGACGTCACTAACGTCATGAATTCCCTCAACGGTCCCAAGCCGTAGGCTTACTCCCATTGATGGTTCGTCACCCTGGAGTAGCAAGCCGGGAGCTACTCTGAAAAAAGCGCTCAACAAAGTTGCTTCGTATGTGGAAGGTAGGCGGGAACCCGACGTCAACGCTGTATATGATTCCTTGGAACCCAGCAGGTCAAGCAGGGTTTCCGGTGTTACGCCTTCACGCGTGACTAGCGTATTTAGGGTGTGCTTGAAACGCTCTTCGCGCGTGCTGGTCGCTGCCATCATCACCCCTTCCGCCGTGCCCTCAGCCACAGCCGCCCACCTCTACCACCCAGTGTGGCAGATGCCTTGTACTCGCACAGGCAGCTGCGCTGGTCTGCGGACTTGATACAGCTAAGACTAGTGCCCACCACTGACAGTGGCTCTGTCGTGGACGTGCTGTGACTGCAAGGAACTACGTGGTGGCAGCAGTGTGGGCCGTCCTGACCTGTGCTGTCTGGGGATGGTTGGGGCGACCGTGCCGCCGTAGGGTGACCAGAGATGGCGTGCGCCGAGCAGCGCGGTTGGCGGAGTCTCAATGGGCGAGTCAAGACCTGCCTTCTTGCCCTGGGTCTTATCGGGGGTCTTGCTGGGTTTTGCTGCTCAAAGCGGTGCCCATGGGCGGCCGGATGGTCGTCGTTGTTGTTGTGGTCGCTGTCGAGCGGCCTCGGGCGGCCTACAGACGGCTCAGCCAACACCGTCATGGTCGGCGGACGGCACAGACGTTGGAAGACCATCGAGCCCGCCGAGTGGGGCCCTCCTCGGGAGACCCACCCGCAACTGTGCGACGACTGCAAGCAGCGGGCCATCACCGCTGAACGCCAAGCCGAGCAGGAGCGCGGGCGTCAGGAGCAGGACCAGGCTGTGCCGGAGCAGAAGGCCGGCGGCACCTGGCTCTCCCGTTTCCGCAGCTGACCCAATCGGTCCGCGCTGTCAGTGGCGGCCGCCAGAGGCATCTGGCCCGCAGTACCGCGCAGGCGTCACAATTGGTCATCCACATGAACAGGAGGCGGCTGGTGACGATTCCTTGGGTGCGACGCCCCGTAGGCCCGAGTCGGCTACAGGCCTGGATGCCTTACCAGGACGGCTCGAATAGACGCTGGATACTGGCAGAGCTCGGCGACCGGATGCGGCCGGAGTGGAACACCACCGCGAAGCGCTGGGAGATTGCCAGGCCGCACCTTCGAACACTCGTCGAGTCCATGGCCATGAAGTTCGGGGAGATCGATGTCTACCTGGAGTTCTCAACAAGGCAGCGGTGCGACGTGAGGTGTCGGGATGCCCGCGGCGACGACTGTGTCTGTTCCTGCATGGGTGAGAACCACGGAGGAGCAGCCTACTGGCGGTATTGGACGCTGGTTGGTGACACGACACTGGTTGGTAACTCAGAGGTGCAGGTGCGGCATTACCGAGTGCGGCGCTCCGATGTGGTCAAGGCTGGCCGACCCGACCCTTTCAGCAGCAAGGGATGCCCGGGTAGGGAGTTGGGGAGTCCTACGTAACGGAGCCATCAGCTTGGGAAGCTGCGAGCATTTGGCGCCTGTCCGTGCAATGACCTGGGGGAACACCCCTGGTTGCCGCCTCCTCAGGCTGGGCCGCTTTCACCGTGATTCCCCGCTGTTCCCCGCCTGATCTGGTGCGCTTGTGGTGCGGTCGGCCCGGCGCCCGGCTCTGACGGACTGACCGTGCGTGCAGCCGCGTTGGCAGGCGCCTCAGAGATGGCGCTTGGACGCTCTGACCAGTCGACTGATGTCGTCGCGGGTCTTCACCCTGCGCTGGTCCAGTTCGGGCCTGCTGTCCGTCTTGGGCAGGGCTGTGACGTCCGCAAGTACGGCTTCTGCCGCCTCGCTCAAGGCATCGTCATCGGTGAGCATCTGCACCCGGAAAAGAGCTTCTTGGGCGTTGGAACGCAGGTCGTATGCGCGGACTCGCACCACGCTGGGTCCTCGTGTGGCGGTTGTGCAGGCCCTCGTCGACGGGCCCGGCGTCACGTGCCGGTGAGCTTGTCGAAGTCGGGGGCGTAGACGGTCATCCAGTGTGGGTTCAGCCGGTAGTAGACGACCTCGCGGTTCCAGTCGAAGGCGTCGTCGTCGCCGTAGAAGTCCTTCAAGTAGGCGAGGAGTTCCTGCCAGTCGGCTGTGGTCTCGGCGTCCTCGGGGTTCAGCTCCTCCACCGTGCCGTGGGTGAACACGCCGAGGTCCTCGCCGCGCATGTACGCGACGCTGGCGGCCGGACGGGCCGCGAGATGACGGGCCTTGGCGGCGTTGCGCGCCGTGCCGAAGTGCCACCGGCCGTGCAGGAAGTGCCCGTCGGCGCCGCTGATCCGCGGTTCGCCCTTTGCGGTCACCGTGGAGAGGGCAAGCGTGCACATGCCGGTGAGGACCCCGGTGAGCTGCGCCGCCGTGATGGTGCGGCCCTCGACGATCGAGCGGAGGTGTGCGGTCGAGCCGGAGAGGGAGGAGTCGAGGAGGGACTGGAGCTTGTCGAGTTCTTCCGGGGTTTCGCGCATACGTCCATCGTCGGCCGTAAACCCGACACCCTCTGTCGTCATTGATGAAGCAGCGGTGAGGTTGCTCCGCGCGGGTTACGCTCGGTGCTGCGGGGATGGCAACAGGTGGGGGACGAACGCCGGGGCATGTTCATGTGTTCGCGGTGAACAAGTGGAAGCAGTTCCGGGCGGTTTCTAGGGATTCGAACCTGCGACACCCGCTTTAGGAGTTCGATCAGTGCCCCATGTGGTGGCGGCCCCCTGTGCGTACGGGCGCCGCACATGATTGCCAGACGCCACTGCTGTCCGTGGTCGTTGATGTCAATGTTGGATGTCAGCGGAACGGCACCGGCACCGGGCAGACTTGCAGGAACGTGCCCAGCCTCACCGGACATGCCGAACGGCACACTTCCACAGCAATCGACAGGTCGGCGAAAGTGCGGTTGCGGCAGTCTGCTTGGATGCCGGAGATGACGACGAGTTCTCCTGTTCCCCGCGCAGACGGCGCCGATTCCGACCGCCTGAGGGCCCTGCTGGAACGTGCCGCCAAGGGGCGGGACAGTCAGGCCTGGAGCGACCTCTGGACGGAGCTCTACCACAACGGCTCTCTGGACGTCGCCCATCCGCTGGTGCTGCCCACGCTGGCCGACATGGCGGAGGCCGACAAAGCCGACGTGGCAGCTTCGGCCCTCCACCTGGCCGGCGCCCTGCTCGTCCAGGCCGACCAGCGCTACGAGACCCGGAATCTGCGGTACCAGTACGCGTCGGAAGTCACACGCCTACTGGGCGCTGCGAACCGGTGGAGGCAGGCCACCGCCGACCGGAACGACTACTGCTATCTGGTTGAGGCGGCCCTGAACCTGGAGGGCGACATCCACTGGGCGGAGGACTTGATCTGGGGCATCGTCAGCGAGGAATACGAGCTCGAGTGCCCGGATCCCGACGGGTGCGCGTCGCTATGGGTGATCATCGGAGAGCGGGGCTTCTTCAGTGCGGCAGAGGACTACGCCCTCTCTGATGACATCGAAACCGTTCCTCTGCATCCGGCCGACCCCCGCGCCCTGGAAGGTCTGGGCCGCCGCCTCTATGACCTCGCATTGGCTGACGGCCACGAGGAAGTCGTGCGCGCCCTGACTTATGCCTTCGGTGAGGCGACTTGCCCGGAGTGTGAGCAGCGCTTTTCCGTTGTCGGGCAGATTGCCGCCGGTTCCAGCTGAGAACCGCGCGGGGCGGTGGGGTTTGAAGCCAGGACCTCTTCGTCCCGAAGCAACTGGGACGAGGGTGCTGCCTTGGGCTACTGCCCGTCTCTCCTGCGTAGATGGTCCACAGACGTTCGCGCTCGTCCGCCGATCTTCGCCGACGTTGTCACGCAGTTAGACACTCACCGCGGCTCCGGCTCACTTCCTGCGGCGCTTGCTCGCCCTCTTCTTCAGCTCGGCTTGGCCACGCTTCGTCCAGTCACCTTGGTGGAGGTAGCAGCGCGACGTGCCCTTGACTGTCTTGTTCTGGCAGCGACCGCCAGCCGCCGTTGGCCAACCGCACTTCCCCTGCTTCCACTCGCCCACCGTCCACCCCCCTGCAGTCCAGCTCACCTGTCGACAACCAGCGTGCGTGACCGTGCAGACGTAGGGGAGGGCGCATGGCAGGCGGCACCCGGGGCCCTACGAGCACGCGGTCAGTACATCCGGCGCATCTCCTGGATGTGCACGCTTTCCAACTGTGTTGGTGGGGTGGTGGGGTGCGTGCAGGGGTGTTCACCTGCGTTCATGGGCGGCTGGTCACCGGGCTGTGATCCGCTCCAGGTCTCGGCTGAACGGCGGTGAACCGTGCTGAATGAGACGGAAACTGAGACGGCCCGTCCAGTGGCCGCTGTCAGTGGCCTCGCCTAGTCTCCGGCCATGAGCATGATCGGTGAGTACCTGCGTGTCACGGCTGCTGAGCTTGACCGGGCGATCCGAGACCCCGACTGGGCTCTGGACTTCGTCGAAGAGGTTCAGGACGCCGAGGAGGAGACGGAGCCTGCGCCGGCCAAGGCGCGTCACTTCAGCACGTACAAGACCTGGGACATGCTCCGCTTCTTGCTGGCGCGCGCCGAGTTCCCCGTGAACGTGATCAACGGTGAGGAACCGTTCGCCGAGGAGGAGGACTGGGGGTACGGGCCTCCGAGGTACCTGCGACCTGAGCGGGTCCAGCTCGCGGCGGAAGCCCTGCGGGCTACCAGCTATGCCGAGCTGATCAGTGGCGTGGATCCTGCTGAGCTGAGCAACGCCGAGGTGTATCCGCTCGGATGGAGTGAAGCCAACTCGCTGGAGTGGGGGCGTCCCTGGTACGACGGCCTCACACAGTTCTTCGACGCTGCTGCCAGGGCTGACGACGCGATGCTCGTCTGGCTGGACTGACAGACCAAGGCAGCCGTGAGACCTCAGCTTGGGAAGCTAAGGGCATCTACCTCTTGTTCCCGGCCTGACCTGCGGCGGATGAGCGCAGACGCTTGATGGACGGTCGCCTGATTCCCCGCTGTTCCCCGTGGCTCCCCGCACGACCTGGCACGTTTCTGGCACGAAACCTTCGTTCTGAACTGCGAGCGGAGCAGTCGCTGATGTCTCTCCGGGCTATCAGCCAGCCTGCCTGGGGTTGCCACCGTGGAAGGACCCTCTGGTGCTGTCCGTGCACGGCATACTCTTGATCGCCATGTACTTTGTAATGCAAAGTTAGGCCTTCGGCGAGCGACCGTCTGGCGGTCCGCTCACGAGCGTTGCCAAAGCACCGATCACAAGGGGGAAAGATGGGAACATCCGCACAGAGCAGCGCGGAATCGGAACCGAGGGCGGCCGCGGCCGCCTTGTTGGCTGCGACGGAAGGCCTTCGAGTCAGAGCCCGCACGCAGATGAACGGCGCATGGACTCCCCTCCTCGGCTTCGGGCTCCTCGCACTGGCGGCCGTTCCGATCGCCCGGTACGCCTTTAACTTCGGAGCCCACGGGCGCAACATCAATTCCTATCCGGCCTTCGCCTACGCCGAGCTGACCGGTCTGTGCGTGGTCCACGAACCGGGAACCCCCTGCCTGAAGGGTGAGTTCGACGGCGCCGTCCTGCGCTTCGCGGCCTGGAGCGTGTGGTTCGCGCTCCTTCCCCTCGCATGGTTCGTCTTCGCCCGCTGGTACCGCCGGCGTGGTGAGGCCCGGGGCATCGTCCCCCGGCGCGGCGCGTGGGTCCGCGCGACCGCCGCAGCCACCACAGTGATCACGACAGCCCTCGTGGCGCTGCTGTTCGGCAGGAACCAGCCGTGGGAAGCCGTGCTGCTGGAGAACAGCTATGCCTCCCCGTGGTACCTGGTCGGCATCGGACTTCTCGCCCTCGGCATCGCCGAACGCAGTTGGCTCGCCGCAGTGGCCGGTACCGCTCACGCCCTGCTGCTCACTGGGTACCTGGGAGCCTCCTGGGGCAGCGGATGGCTCCCCTGGGACCACCCCGTCGACCCCGGCTGGGCCGACGGACCGCAGGCCAAGGCCCTCCTGCTCGCCACCATCCTGCTCTTTGCCGGTCTGTGCGAGTGGGCGGTAATCCGCCGCCGGGGTGCGCCCGGTGTCGCCGGTGCGGGTACGGTCGTCTCATGAGCGTCGAGGACTCGATCGCTGCGCAGGACGACCAAGCGGGGCTGCATCCCACCCAGGCCCTCGATGACACCGTCCACCAGCGTGTGCGGCTTGGCGTCCTCACCATTGCCCGCGAAGCCGACCGGGTCGAGTTCAGCTTCCTGAAGAAGCAACTGGCCGTCACCGACGGAAACCTCTCCCGGCACCTGAAGGTGCTGGAGGAGTCGGGAATGATCGTCGTGGAGAAGGGTTACGCCGGTCGGCGCCCCCGAACGTGGGTTACCCTCACCCGCGAAGGTGCGCAGGCCTTGGACGCAGAACTCCGTGCCCTACGTGCACTCGTGGTCCGTTTGGAGACCCCCCGTCCCGTGCCCGGCCCACCCGACGGGTGATCACCGCTTTAGGAGTTCGATCAATCAGGGTGCCACGGCCTGCCGTGGTAGAGGATTCGAGGGCGCTGCAAACTGCTGGGGACCGTAGGTGTGCGCTGTCGTTGATGTCAGCCGTGGATGTCAGCGAGTCCGGTTACCAGCTCCAGGCGGAGCTCGGGCAGCGGCTTCACGACGGGTGTCACCCGCGGCATCCTGGGGAGATAGGCATCCCGCGTCCGCCTATGGCAGTACACGTCGTTCAAGCTCGCTAAACACCTCGACTCGGACGACGTTTCGGCGAGTTTCGGATCAGTCGGGGATGCGTAGGACAACGCCCTGATGGAATCGACGATCGGCCTGTACAGAACCGGGTTGATCAATCGACTGGTATAATCGCCGCAGACCCCGCGACGCGATAGGACACGTCCCCTCAGCCTAGTGCGAAGCCAAGCAGTATATGGAATTCACGAAACCCCAGGACGCAACCATAATTTGAGATCCCTACGGAACGCGCAGCGGTTCAATCTCAAGCGCGTTCTCAGACCGACAACGGAAACGGCTCACTCGCCACAAAGGGCCCGTCAGCATGCTGACGGGCCCTCATGCAAGATCGAAGCTAGCGGGTGGACCTTGTGACGAAACCGCCAGTTACGACGTTACTCATCGGCGGGCAATTGACGACGGAAAGCCCGCCCGCGCTGGTTTCCCAATGCCCCGCCCAGCGGTCGAAGGGAGCGCCGCCGTCGTAAGGCTTGCACGTCACGGACGCCTTGAAGCTTCCGCCATTAGGCTTCGTGCAACGGGCATACCATCCGTTGCCGTACTTGCCGTTGGTGCACCCCTCCGGCCAGCCCATGATGGACACGTCTTCCGAGGCCATCTTATGGCCTGCGGGGGATGCGGGGGCAGCAGTGGCCGTGCCCTGGAGCCCAAGGGTGAGGCAGGCTGCCATCCCGGTGGCGGCGAGCAGCGTCGAATAGGTCTTCTTCATTGTCGTACCCTCCTTCGTCGATCTTGCTCTTTTACGGTCGTGTGGTGACGCCCGCGCTGATGGCCTTTGAGTCTCCCGGGCAGTAGGCGTAGGACGTTCCTGTCTGCTTCCACGGGCCTGCGATTTCTACCAAATTCCCTTCCGGGAATTTGCATGTGCCGGAAGCGCGGTAGGATCCGCCGTTATGCTTTTGGCAATTGGCTACGGTGCCCCACTTGCCGGCAATCTCGAAGTGGCAACCGCTGGGGTGTGCCATGATGCCGACGCTGGTAGCTGATGCGGTCGTCCCAGTTCCGAGCAAGAAGAAGCCGGCCAGCATCACTCCGAGTGCCGCAGAGGTGCTGGTTCGATGAGCGCGACCGCTCTTAATTAGAGCTTTCAAGGTAAATCCCCCTTCCCTATAGCTGATGCCTTCAGCAGAAGGTGCATCTGGTCGCCCTCAATCCTGACGACTTGTCATGCGTGCCGCAACTGAATGGGAATTGTTTGAGGTAGATTTGAGCTTGGGGAACCTCGGCGGTTGTTCTGTCCACAATGCCGGAATTTCCCTTTCGCTATTTAGCAGCAATGCGTCTTCTGAGTCAGCGTTTAGCGTCGGCGCGGCTTGAAATTGACTGAAAGTCGCCTGATGGTTTTAAGACAGCAGGCGGCAAAGGGTCGGCGAGTGCGGTCGTAGACGTCAGTGGTGGCACATGCGCCAACCTCATCAGGCTGTCCGCCTCTGGCCTGCCAGCGGCGCACTCCGCACTGCCGATCGTCAGTAACCCACCACCATCCCCAGCTCCCATCCCGTCTGCCGTCGACCCACACAACGTGGAGCGGGCGTGGTCCCTGGCGTCCAGGTGGAGCGCGCCACTCTACGAACGACCTGGACGCCAGGGGCCGCGTCTGCTCGGCTCTGCCTGGGGCGATGGCAGGCGGGATGGGAGCTCCCCGCGCACGCCACTACTCCGGCCGGCACTCGCGAACGGCGCCCCCTCCATCTCGGAGCCTGAGCGCCCCCGCCGGAGGCATGCTTTGAGCGTTGCCGCGCACTGCGGTTCTCGACTCATGGCCCGGCCTGTTTCATGTGGGCGCGCGTCGGCGCAGCCCGGGCGGAGCGGGCCGAAGGCAGGAGCGGCGCCCGGAGCGGAGCCGGGAAGCGCGCCCGGCGGAGCGGAGCGCAGCCGGGGCTTGATGAAGTAGGGAAAGTTCTACCGCGCTCTGGTAGCCCCTGACGGCCGTCGGACCATCCCCCTAAGCTATGGGGTACGCCATGGGCTATGGGTTGGTTAGGAGCGTGCTCGCCGGATGGGACCGAAGTCAGAGCGGGTCTACCGCACGATCCGCGAGTGGATCTCGACGGGGAAGTACCTGCCTGGCTCCAAGATCCCGTCAGAGCGAACCCTGTCTGAAGAGCTGGACATCGGGCGTACGGCTCTCCGCCAGGTGCTGGCCAAGCTCGTCGCCGAGGGCGCCATTGAGGTGCACGGCCGTAGCTCCTACCGGGTGCCGGATCGGTCGGTGACGACTCAGGCGCCGGCGGACGTCGAACCCTGGCAGATCCACGGCGAGCGAACTCTCTATGACAACCGCTGGGTGAAGCTCAGCCTCGTCGACGTCGAGCCTCCAGGAGTCGAGCGCTTCGAGCACCACGTTGTGAAGCTTCATCACGTGGCCATCGCGGCCGTCATCGACGACCAGGACCGTGTCCTGATGATGTGGCGCTACCGCTTCGTGCCCAACTCGTTCGGATGGGAGCTCCCGGGCGGCATCGTCGACGAGGGGGAGGACTCGTTGCAGACGGCGATGCGTGAGGTCGAGGAAGAGACCGGTTGGCGGCCTGACTCCCTGGAGCACATAGTTACGTATCAGCCCATGGTCGGCATGGTCGACTCACCTCACGACATCTTCGTAGGCAAGGGCGCCAAGCTCGTCGGTGAGCCGTCCGATCTGGAGGAGGCCGGGCACATCGCCTGGGTGCCGCTCGCCGACATTCCTGGCCTCATGGCTCGGGGTGAACTCATGGGCTCCGGCACGCTCGTCGCCCTCCTCCATGTCCTCTCCGTGCGCGGTGCTAAAGCTCCGTCTACAAACGCTGTGTGAGCTGTTCGACTCGACGCCGTTGGCGTACTGACCCGGTGCGGTTCGCTATCAAGCGGGCCTGGCGGAGGTGCTTGTGCGCCTGGTCGTACTCGCCGCGGGCTATGTGTGCCTGGGCCAGGTCGCAACGCAGACCTGCGGAGGCCCGTATGAACGTCGGGTCGGCGGTGTCCAGGGCCGCGTAGAGGCTATCTACCGCTTCTTCGTCCCCGATCAGGGCCAGCGCGTTACCCCGCCATCTGGCGAGATGCCCGCTGTTGAGAAAGATGCTCAGCATGTCGGGGTCACGGGCTTCGTCACCCGAGGGCAGGGAGCGCGCCGCGCTCTCCAGTGCGCGCTTGCAGTCGTCGGGCATACCCGCTCGGGCGCATATCTCGGCTTCTGCGGCGTACAGCCAGGCTGTAAGGCGTGGGGACATGGCCTTTCCGCCGAGTCGCTGGGCCTCGTGTATGAGCTGCACTGCCATAGGCGCGCGTCCGGCGTCGCAGAGTACGTAGGCCTGCTCGGCTGTGGCGTGTGCCAGGTACATCGGCTCTTCGGCCTCTTGAGCGGCGCGCTTGCCCAACTCGTAGTGCCGCCAAGCTCGCTCGATGGCTCCGACGTCAAGCGCCTGCCAGGCGGCCAGTGTCGCTGCTCCAGCCAAGGCACGTGCGACTGGACGCCGTGTCTCGGGCAGCACGGCGAAGGTGAGAGCGTCCTCAAGCGTCGCAAGGTGGGCCGTCATCTGGTCGACGAGGCTTGCTGCTCCCATCTGCCGGTCTACGGTCCTGAGCAGTTCCGTTTGGTCCATGAACGTGCTCACCATGGTCACGCTGATGCTGCGAGCCGCGTCGATACGTCCCATCAGTTCGTCGTATCCGTCGGTCGTGGCGGCAGGCACCAGCAACTCTGTCCTGCCCGCCAGCTCGTCGTCCGTGATGCCAAGCAGCGCTCGCAGTATCTTCGCGTAGCGGGCTGAGATGGAGCGCCGGCCGTTCTCCCACTCCGAGACGTACACGCGCAGGCTGGCTGTTGATGCGACGTCGAGCATGTGTTGTCGCGCATAGCGCTCGATCTCCCGAACGAGCCGCTCTTGCGACCACTCTCGTGCGCTCCTTGCTGTCTTGAGTCCGTTCGTCATGTGGCGCCGCCCTGCCTGGCTTACAGAGATCCTCATTGCAGCATGCCTCAGATCACCGCAGGTCCGCAGGGGTTAACGCGTCAGGTGTTAACCCCTGTTGGCTACCGGGGCGTTGGTGGAGGCGGTTCTCTAGAACCATCGCAGCACGGCGAGTTGAGAAGCCGAAGCAGCGATAGCGCTTGACATCTGGTGCGCACCAGATGCAGCCTACTGGTGCGCACCAGTTAGGGCGCACTCCCGCAGCGTTGCTGCATCCATCTGTCAATGCACGAGAGCGGCGACCCACCGCCAAGCAAGTACGCCGCTCCCGCCCCTCACAAGGGAGTTCCATCATGCGTCAAATCCCCGTTGAGACGGCGCGACCGTGATGGTCGCCAAGGCCCCGCAGCCCAAGGTCCGTGACCGCCGGACGGGCGAGATCGCCACCGACGCCGACGGCGTCAAGCTCATGACCGTCGACGTGATGTTCGCGGCCAACGACGAAGTCGAGATCCTGTCCATCACCGTTCCGGAGCCCGGTATCTCCAGCGACCTGGCCATGGGCACACCGGTGGCTCTGACGGGCTTGATCGCCCGGCCGTGGGAGAACGAGTTCAACGGCCAGAAGCGGCACGGGATCGCCTTCCGCGCGGTCGCGGTCACCTCGCTGGCCGCCACCGGTGCGGCATCGGAAGCGGCCTGATCATGACCTGGTTCATGATCGCTGTGGTTGTGGTCGTCGCCGCTGCGGGTCTCCTGCGGTGGCGGCGCCCCGCCTGGTACTGGCTGACCTTCGGGGTTCTCGTCGCCACGGTGCGAGTCCTGGTCCGCTACGCCTCGGTCATGGACGCCTGCGGCCTGACGGTCCCGCCCTCGCGCTGGCGGCTGGCCCTGGCCCGGGTGGCCAACCGGTCGGTACCGGAGTCCCGTGTGCCGCGCATCCTGCGGCTGCGACCCACCCGGACCGGGCTGGTCCTGCGGCTCAAGCTCCGCCCCGGCCAGGACGCCTTCGACGTAGCGGCCGCCACGGACCGGCTGCGCCACTCCTTCGGGATGTACGGCGTCACCTCCCGCGAAGTCCGTTCCGGCGTCGTTGAGGTGCGGATGACCGGCTACGACGTGCTCAAGCAAGTACAGATGCCCGCCAAGACCGACACGCGTCCGCTGCGGGTTCCGGTCGCACTGCGGGAGGACGGCTCGGTGCACTACCGCGACTACCGCGCCGTCCCACACGGGCTGACCCTCGGGGCCACGGAGTCCGGCAAGTCCGTCTACCAGCGCAACCTGGTCGCCGGGCTCGCCCCGATGGACGTCGCCCTGGTCGGCATCGACTGCAAGCAAGGCGTCGAGCTGTTCCCGCTGGCACGCCGCTTCTCCGCCCTGGCCGACAACCCCGACACCGCCCTGGAACTGCTGGAGGCGCTGGTGTCCCACATGGAGGAGGTCTACCAACTGATCCGGGCTGAGCAATGCATCAGTGTCGCGGTGCCGGATGCGGAGATCGCCGCCGATATCTGGGACCTGCCCGAAGACATCCGCCCCGTCCCTGTTGTGGTCCTGGTCGACGAGGTTGCCGAACTCGCCCTGTTCGCTTCGAAGGAGGAGGAGAAGCGCCGCGACCGGATCATCACCGCGCTGGTCCGTCTCGCCCAGCTCGGCCGCGCAGCCGGCATCTACCTGGAGATCTGCGGGCAGCGCTTCGGCTCCGAACTCGGCAAGGGCATCACCATGCTCCGCGCCCAGCTCACCGGCCGCACCGCCCACCGCGTCAACGACGAAACATCCGCGAACATGGCCTTCGGCGACATCTCGCCGGACGCCGTCCTGGCCGCCATCCAAATTCCCGCAGAGACACGCGGCATCGCGGTCGCTGGTGACTCGACCGGTGGCTGGCACCGTATCCGCGCCCCGCACACCTCGCTGCGCGAGGCCGTGAACCTCTGCAACAAGTATGCCGACCGCACCCCCGACGTGCCCGCCCTGGCCCCGTTCCGGCCCGCGGTCGCCGCGCTGCCCTCGGCCCGGGTGCCGCTGTCCAAGACAGCCCCCGCCACCGCCTGACCCTTCCCCCGCTTCATCGGTTGGCGTGACCGCTTCGCGCCAGGTCCCTACCCCCGCCATGCCTCATCACAGGAAGGAGCCATGATGGCCCGCCCCGCTCTCCGCGTCGACGCCGTCCTGGTCCAGGCCGTCATCGCCGGGGCGCTGTCCTTCGCCCATCTCCACGACCTCGCCGCCGCTGCCGGACAGGACGGCTGGAAAGCCTGGGCCTACCCGATCAGCGTGGACCTGCTCCTGGTCGCTGCCTGGCGGCGGCTGCGCTCCAACGGGCCGTCCCGGCTGGCCTGGTGCTGGTTCGTGATCGCCCTAGTGGCCTCGCTCGGCGCCAACGTCGCCACCGCCGGACTCCTCGACCTGACCAACGTCCCGGCCTGGCTGCGCATCCTCGTCGCCGCCTGGCCCGCACTGGCCTTCATGGGCGGCACCCTCCTCGCCCACTCCACAACTGAGCAGGTGCCGGAACCTACGGCATCCGCCACCCCGGCCACCGAGCCGGACCCAGAGCCGATCACCGAGTCCGAGCCGGTCTCGGCGGTCGACAACACCCCTGCCCTTCCGGCTGCCGAGCCCGCCGGTGCAGAGCCTGCCCCGGTCGCCGCTGCTCCGGCTGTGCCGGTCCCGGCCGCGCTGGTCGACCACGCCCGCAAGGTCGCCGACGACCACCACGCCCGTACCGGTACGCCGATCGACACCGACACCCTGCGCGCCCGCCTCGGCGTTCCGCCCCAGCTGGCCAACGCCATCGCCGCCCAACTCGCCTGACATCGACGGGAGACACGCCATGACCAGTGACCCGGCCGACCTGACCGCCGCCGACCACCTCGACGCCGCCCGCGAGATGACCGCCGCGAACCGGCCCTTCCTCGCGCACCTGCTCGCCGGGGAAGCCGCCCGCCGCACCGCCGACCCGGCTACCGCCGCCGGTATCCGCGCCGCCTTCCCCGACCCGACCCTGACCCGAGAGGAGACCGACTGACATGCCCGCTCGTGACCACTTCCACTCCGTGATGCGCATCGGCCCGGTGCAGATCGGCACCCACCGCGACCGCAACGGCCGCCAGAAGTACGCCGCTGTGTGCACCGCCGACCGGTGCGGCTGGTCCTCCGACTACTCCAGCCAGTCCGCCGCCCAGCTCGCCGCCCGCACCCACCGCTGCCGCGTCCGCTAGGAGGCCCTCCGCCATGGAAGTACCGCTCTGGCTCGCTCTGCTCGCCGTCGGCTACCTCGGCGTCAAGCTCATCCGCCCGCCCGCCTGGCTCATCGCCGTCCTGCTGCTCGGCGGCTTCCTCCTTGCCGACAGCGTCCTGGCCCCCGCCATCGACACCTTCGTCAAGTAACCGCCCTGGAAGGGGGTTCACCGATGTTCCGTCCAAAGATCCCGACCATGCCCACGCCGACCGGCCACGTCACACCGCCCGCCGTGGTCGAGCCGACCACCATCGTCCCGGCCGCACAGACCCCGGCGCCCACCTCGGTGGCCCCGGCCCTCGCGCCGTCCCGGCCCACGGTCCAGCTCACCCCCGGCACCGCGCTCGCCCTCGTCGGCGGCGGCACCGCTGTGGTCCTGGTCGTCGGCGCCGTCCTGGTCTCCATGCTCCTGGCGGTCGCCGTCACCGGCGTCTCGGTCGCCGTCTGCGCCGTCGTCCTGCGCTCGCTTCTCGCCTCGGAGACAAAGCGACGCTGACCGGCCCCCGGAGCGGCGTCAACCGCCAAGTCTCGTCCGCTCCGGGCGCCGTCCCTGTCCGATCTCGCAACCGGAAGGAACCCTCAGCATGACGCACCCCACCGCCACGCCGACGCCCCGAATCTGCCCCAACTGCGACGGCTTCGCCACCGCCGCCATCACCACCGGCGGCCGCGACCGGCACGGCCACCTGCCCACGCTCACCATCGACTGCCGGGCCTGCAACGGCCAGGGCACCGTCCCCGCCCGCCGCGTCCCGGAGGGTGCGCGTGCCTGACCTGCTAGACCCGACCACCCTCGGCGACCTGCTGAGGGTGGCCTCGGCCCCTGACTACCACCGCTGGCACGAGCAGATCCGCCGCACCGGCGGCTGCGCCGACCCCATCCACCTCACCGGCTGGACCCTCCACAAGGACAAGACCACCGGCGATACCCTGCACCACTACACCACCGCCAACGAGCCGGGCGGACGCCTCCGCGTCGCCTGCGGCAACCGACGCGCTTCGCGCTGCCCCTCCTGCGCCTGGACCTACGCGGGCGACACCTACCACCTCATCCGCGCAGGCCTCGCGGGCGACGACCGACGCGACATCCCCTCCACCGTCCGCGACCACCCCCGCGTCTTCGCTACCCTCACCGCCCCCTCCTTCGGCCGCGTCCACAACCGGCCCGACCATGGCGTCTGCCGCTGCGGTATCCGCCACGGCGCCGAGGACCCCGCACTGGGTACGGCCCTGGACCCGGCGACGTATGACTACGCGGGCGCGGTGCTGTTCAACAACCACGCCGGGCAGCTCTGGCAGCGCTTCACCAACCGCCTCCGCCGCGAGATAGCCGCTCGCGCCGGCATCACCCAGCGGGAGCTGAAGGAGTGCGCCCGCCTCTCCTACGGCAAGGTCGCCGAGTTCCAGAAACGCGGAGCCGTGCACTTCCATGCCGTGATCCGCATCGACGGACCTGAGGGTCCGGACACAGCTCCGCCATCCTGGGCCACGGTCGACCTCTTGGCCGACGCCGTCTGTGCAGCTGCCGCGCACTCCTACACCTCGGTCTCCGTCCCGGCCGCCGAGGACCAGCCCGCCCGTACCTTCCGCTGGGGCACCCAGCTCGACGTCCGCCCCGTGAAGGCCTTCGGCGACGGCTCCGACATCACCGAACAGGCCGTCGCCTCCTACGTGGCCAAGTACGCCACCAAGGCCGCCGAGAACACCGGCACCCTGGACCGCCGCATCGGCGAACTCGCCGAACTCGACCGCCACGGCGTCCCGGACCACACCCGCCGACTCATCGAGGCCTGCAAGCAGCTCGACCCGCTGTACCCCGACCGGCGCCTGTGGGCCTGGGCGCACATGCTCGGCTTCCGCGGCCACTTCTCCTCCAAGTCCCGCCGCTACTCCACCACCCTCGGCGCCCTCCGCCGGGTCCGCGCCGGCTACCGCGCGGCCCAGGAACACGCCGCCCTCGGCCTGGACGACCGGGAGCCGGACACCGTCCTGGTCCTGGCCGACTGGCAGTACGCCGGACACGGCCACACGCCCGGCGAGTCCGCCCTCGCCGCGACCATCGCCCGCGACCTACAGCTCAACCGCGAAACCGCCCGCGAAGCCCTACGCGACCAACTCGCCCAGGAAGGAGCCGCAGCATGACCACCGCCACTCCCGAACTGCTGACCGTGCCCGAAGTCATGGCGCGTCTCAGGCTCGGCCGTTCCACCGTCTACGACCTGATCCGTTCCCGCCGTCTGGTCTCCATCACGGTCGGCCGTTCCCGCCGCATTCCGGCTGATGCCCTGCGCGACTTCATAACCCGTGAGATCGAGGAGGCTGCCTGATGGCCAAGCGCAACCCCAACGGTGAGGGCACCATCTACCGCCGCAAGGACGGCCGGTACGAGGGAGCTGGCTACGTCCTGATGCCGGACGGCACCTACAAGCGCCGACGGGTCTACGGCCATACCTGGGAGGAGGCTCGGAAGAAGCTCACCGAGCTGCTCTCCAAGAGCGACCAGGGCATTCCTGCGGCCGACACGACCGAGAGTCTCGGTACCTATCTCCCGTACTGGCTTGAGCACGTCGTGAGCCACAAGGTGCGGCCTTCGACGGTCTACAGCTACAGCAAGTGCGTGAACGCGTACATCCTGCCCCGACTTGGAAAGAAGAAGCTCGCCCGGCTCTCAGCCAAAGACGTGCGCCTCTTCCTCGACTGGGCTCGGCAGGCCTGCCAGTGCTGTGCTCAAGGACGTGATGCCGCTCGCCCGGCCGGTGCACGCCGCTGCTGTGCCGCCACTCCTAAGCGGTGCTGCGAGCGTCGGCTGTCGCCGCGCATGGTCCAGTACCTGCACGCGGTGCTGCGGAACGCCCTCCAGCACGCGGTCCGTGAGGAGCTGGTGCAGCGCAACGTCGCCAAGCTCGTGCAGGTCCAGACTCCTCGATACCGGGTCGGCCGCGGTCTGTCCGTCGCCGAGGGGAAGAAGCTCCTGGAGGACGTGCATGGCGATCGGCTGAGTGCGGCGTACGTGCTCGCGCTGTACCTGGGGCTCCGGCGTGGCGAACTGCTTGGGCTCCACTGGGCGGACGTTGACCTGGACGGGGGATCCCTGGAGATCCGTACGGCCCTGCAGCGGGTCAACGGAGAGCTGACGCTCACCGCGCCCAAGACACGTCGCTCGGAGCGACCCGTGCCGCTCCCGGCCGTGTGCGTCGACGCACTCCGCCGGCACCGTGAGCGCCAGGCGGAAGAGCGCGCAGCCGCGGGGGAGCAGTGGCAGGAAACCGGCCTGGTCTTCACCACCCGGCGGGGGACCCCTATCGAGCCCCGGAACCTGAACCGGCACTTCTACCCGATCCGCGAGCGGCTCGGCCTGGACGTCCGCTTCCATGACCTCCGCCACACCTGCGTGACCCTGCTGCTGGGTCTGGGAATCCCGCCGCACATCGTCCGCGACATCGTCGGGCACAGCGCCCTGGACGTGACCATGAACATCTACGCGCACGCCGACATGACGGAGAAGCGGGCCGCTCTGGACAAGCTGGGAGACCTGCTGTCCGACGAATGACGGGGCCGTTGCCGTCAGCGTTGCCGTCAGAGACACGAAACGCCCTGGAGGGGAGATCCCCTCTGGGGCGTTCTTGCTGGTAGGAGGTGGCGCCCCCGGCAGGACTCGAACCTGCGGCCAAGCGCTTAGAAGGCGCCTGCTCTATCCACTGAGCTACGGGGGCCGGTGTGGTGGCCTCAGTCGTGGTGCCCTGGTGTGGGCCGATCCGTGACGTTGCCGGGGACAAGGATAGGGCTCCCGCGTCCTTGTCCCTGTTGCTTCGCCTCCGTGGCTCGATGTGGAGGTTCGGTGAAGCGGTCCTGATAATCGCAGGCAGGTACGAATCGTGCATCGCTTTTGGCGTCTCTGGCATCGGGTGTTGTGCACTCGTTATGCCTGGAGTGGGCCCGTGTCCCAGTCGTCCCTTCCATCCCTTGTGTTCCGTCGGCGCGCAGACATGCTCATATGCTTCAGAATTCCCCTAAAATTGGGCATTCTTCACATGTGGTGACCTTGGACGTACGGCCTCAGCTGCTCGACGCACTCTCCGCCCTGCGCGACCGTGTCGCCGCCGCACGCTTCCCGCTGCCTCTGGCGGGGGCCCCTCGCGCGCGTGCCAACCGCGACGAACTGCTCGCCCAGCTCGACGACTACTTGGTGCCCCGGCTACGGGATCCCGAAGCGCCGCTTCTGGCCGTCGTGGGTGGCTCCACGGGCGCCGGGAAGTCCACCCTGGTGAACTCCCTCGTGGGACGGCGGGTGAGCGAGGCCGGCGTGCTGCGGCCGACGACACGGACCCCGGTGCTGGTCTGCCATCCGGAGGACCATCACTGGTTCAGCGGGATGAGGGTGCTGCCCGACCTCACGCGCGTGTGGGTGCCCCAGCAGGACTCCGCGGACGATCTGCTGCTCCCCGGCGAGAACCCCGCGCGCATGCTGCGCGTCGAGACCGCCGAGACGCTGCCGCCCGGCCTCGCCCTGCTCGACGCGCCCGACATCGACTCCCTGGTCGCCGACAACCGCGTCCTGGCCGCCGAGCTCATCTGCGCCGCCGACATCTGGGTCATGGTCACCACGGCCGCCCGCTACGCCGACGCCGTCCCCTGGCACATGCTGCGCACCGCCAAGGAGTACGACGTCACCCTGGTCACCGTCCTCGACCGCGTGCCCCACCAGGTGGTCAACGAGGTGTCCCGGCAGTACGGAGCCCTGCTCACCAAAGCCGGCCTCGGCGAGGTGCCGCGGTTCACCGTGCCCGAACTCCCCGAGTCGGCCTGGGGCGGCGGCCTCCTGCCGACCAGCGCCGTCGCCCAGCTGCGCACCTGGCTCGTCCACCAGGCCCAGGACCCCGCGGCCCGGCAGCAGGTCCTGGCCCGCACCGCGTACGGCGTCCTCGACTCCCTCAAGTCCCGCATGCCGGCGCTGGCCGGTGCCGCCGCCGCGCAGTACGCCGCCGCTCTGCGGCTCACCTCGGCCGTCGAGGGGGCGTACGGCAGCGAGCACGCGCGTGTGAGGGGCCGGTTGAAGTCCGGAGCCGTACTCGCCGGGGACGCGCTCAAGCGGTGGCGTGCCTTCCCGCTGGACTGCACCGCCGGTGAACTCCTCGACGCCCTGGTGGAGAGCCTCAGCACCCTGCTGCTGTGTGCTGTCACCGCCGCCGACGAACGCGTCGACGACGCCTGGCGGCGCGAACCAGCGGCGGCCGCTCCGGAGCTCGCCGTGCGCGAACCCGCCGCGGACAGCGCCGAGCACCGCATCGGGCTCGCCGTACGGCGCTGGCGGCGGGAACTGGAGGAGTTCGCCGAGGACGAGATCCGCGAACTCGACCGGAACCTGGCGCCCGACCCCGAGCTGGTCACCGCCCTGGTCGCCACCTCCCTGCTGGGCGGCCGCCGGGGCCGCACGGCCGGGGAGGGCCTCGCCGAGCGGATCGGCGCCCACGGCGCGCTGCGGCTGCGCGACCGGGCCGGACGGCTGCTCACCGAGCACGTCGACCGAGTCCTGCACGCCGAACGCGAGCGCCGGCTCGCCCCGCTCGACGCCCTCGACGTCCACCCCGAGCCCCAGGCCGAACTCATCGCCGCGTTGTCCGTACTGCAGAAGGAGAGGTGACCGGTGACCGCCATCACTGACCAGGACCACACCGAGCACGCCGACCAGCCGGACGACGCGAACAAGGCGAAATCCGGCGGGAGCCCCTCCGGCAAGGGCTCGCAGAGCGAGCACGCGGACGGCGCGCACGCGCGCGTGGACGACACCCGTACGGATGCCGGCGGCTCCTGGGACGACGGGCTCATCGCACGCCGGGTCGACGAGACCACCGACGGCACCCGCTACTCCGTGCTGGACAGCCGCTCCGCCACGCCGCCCGCCGTGACCCCGCTGGTCTACGACGAGCCGCTGCGCTCCCGGCTCGAGGCGCTGCGCGAACTCGTGGGGCTCTCCCGAACCCGCCTCGACAGTCGCACCCTGTCGGAGGCGGGCCGCGTGCTCGACGAGGCCGCCGCGCGGCGCCGGCTCTCCGGGCAGCACACCGTCGTCGCCATCGCGGGCGCCACGGGCAGCGGCAAGTCGCAACTGTTCAACGCGCTCGCCGGGGTGGCCATCTCGGAGACGGGTGTACGCCGTCCCACCACCGCGGCGCCCATCGCGTGCAGTTGGAGCGACGGGGCCGCGAGCCTCATCGAACGGCTCGGCATCCCGCCCCGGCTGCGCCGGCGTCCGCTGCCGACCGGGGACGGGGAGTCGCCGCTGCGCGGCCTCGTCCTGATCGACCTGCCCGACCACGATTCCGCGGCCGTACAGCACCGCGAGCACGTGGACCGCATCCTGGCGCTCGTCGACGCGGTCATCTGGGTCGTCGACCCGGAGAAGTACGCCGACGCCGTCCTCCACGAGCGGTACCTGCGGCCGATGGCGGCCCACGCCGAGGTCATGTTCGTCGTCCTCAACCAGATCGACCGGCTGCCCGGCGAGGCCGCCGAGCAGGTCCTCGACGACCTGCGGCGCCTCCTCGACGAGGACGGCATCGCCCTCGGAGAGTACGGCGAACCGGGCACGACCGTGCTCGCGCTGTCCGCGCTCACCGGGGACGGCGTCGGCGAACTGCGCGAGGCCCTCGGCCAGTTCGTTTCCGAGCGCGGGGCGCCGAACCGCCGTATCTCGGCCGACGTGGACGTCGCCGCGGCACGGCTGTGGCCCGTCTACGCCACCCAGCGGCGGACCGGACTGAGCGAACAGGCCCGGGAGGAGTTCGCGGACCGGCTCGCCGACGCGGTGGGCGCCACGGCGGCCGGCGAGGCCGCAGAACGCGCCTGGCTGCGCAACGCCAACCGCGCCTGCGGCACGCCCTGGCTGCGGCTGTGGCGCTGGTACCGGGACCGCGGCGAGGCCGTCACGGGACGGCTTCCCTCCCGCACGCAGGCCGACGAGGAGGCCACCGCCCGGCAGCGGGTCGAGCAGGCGGTGCGGACGGTGGCCGACCGGGCCTGCGCCGGGCTGCCCGCGCCCTGGGCGCAGGCGGTGCGCGAAGCGGCAGCCCGTGGCTCGCAGGGGCTGCCCGAGGCGCTGGACGAGCTGTCCGTCGGCGCGGGGGTGCCGACGGGGAGGCCGCCGCGGCCGGGGTGGTGGCCGGTGGCCGTACTGGCCCAGGCATCCATGACGATCCTGCAGTTCCTGGGCGGCCTGTGGCTGCTGGGCCAGATCATCGGGGTCATGGCGCCGAACCTGGGGGTGCCGGTGCTGCTGATGGTCATCGGCATCGTCGGCGGTCCGCTCATCGAGTGGAGCTGCCGGATGGCTGCGCGCGGCCCGGCCAGGCGCTACGGCCTGGAGGCGGAACGCCGGTTGCGGGAGGCGGCGGCCGGGTGCGGCAGGGCGCGGGTGCTGGATCCGGTCGCTGCGGAGTTGCTGCGCTATCAGGAGGTTCGGGAGCAGTACGGGAGGGTGGTGGGGGCGGGGCGGTGACGCCTGGTGGTACGCGGGGCGGTGACGGTGCCTGGGGTGGGGCGGTGATCTCGTCATCCGTCCGGGTGGGGGCGTTGTCCACAGGCACGCGGTGGTCCACAGCGCTCAGCGGGCCCGGCCCGGCGGCGGCAGTCTGGCAGACGCAGCCGTACGGGACGGGCCCGTACGCATGGCGGCCCGGTGCTGTGAGCCGGGCGAAGGAGGGGCTCGCGATGAACGAGACGATGGTCTGCGCGGTCGGCAGGGTGGCGACGCAGCCGGTGTACCGGGAGATGGCGTCCGGCGCGTCGGCGAGGTTCCGGCTGGCGGTGACCGCGCGCTACTGGGACCGTGAGAAGAACACGTGGACGGACGGGCACACCAACTTCTTCACGGTGTGGGCCAACCGCCAGCTGGCCACGAACACGGCGGCGTCACTGACCGTGGGCGAGCCGGTGATCGTGCAGGGCAGGCTGAAGGTGCGCACCGATGTGCGCGAGGGGCAGAACTGGACGTCGGCGGACATCGACGCGGTGGCGATCGGCCATGATCTGGCTTGGGGGACCTCGGCGTTCAGGCGCGGAGGCAAGGCGGAGACGGCAGCGCCGCCGACACCACCGGAGCCCAACTGGGAGACCCAGACGGACGGTCCCGTGTCAAGCACGGACGTTCCCGCCCAACACCGCTCGGTGGCACCGGTCTTGACGTAACGTCAGCCGATGCCTCCCCGCCTGCCCGGCCTGCGGCTTATCGACGCATACACACCGTACGACCAGGGGTGGATTTGTCGATAAGCCCTGCCCGCAAGGGCCTTGGCGATAACGATTCCGATTCGGATCACTCGTCCGACTGTCTGACTGGCGGCCGGAGTTCGCCACGTCCCTAGGATGCCGGACATGGCTTTCGGGGCTCTTGGGGCCTGAGAGGCTTCTGATTCTGCTGGTGGGACCGTCCCCCCACGTCAACCGGTCCTGCTCGAAGGGGAATTCTGTGTTTGCTTCGTTCTCTGAGCTGTTCGTACGCAGGCGAGGGACGGTCCGCCTGGTCGCCGCGACACTGGTGTCCGGGATGGTCACCGCGGGCGGGCTGGCGGGTGCCGGCCGGGCGGCCGCCGACGAGACGACGCAGGGCCAGGGCGGAGCGACCGCGACGATAAGCGGCCTCAAGACGTTCGGCGCGGCGGTGATACACGCCGGCACCGGCGACCAGGAGATCTCGGCGGGCCTGTTCGAGATGTCCGTCGAGGGCGGCGGCATGCTGCAGACGTACTGCGTGGACCTGCACAACCCCACGCAGCGGGACGCCAAGTACCACGAGACACCTTGGAGCGGCACGTCCCTCGGTGCCGACAAGGATGCCGGCAGGATCCGCTGGATCCTGCAGAACTCCTACCCGCAGGTGAACGACCTCGCGGCACTGGCCCGTAAGGCAGGTGTGCGCGGCGCACTGACCGAGCAGGACGCGGCGGCCGGCACCCAGGTGGCGATCTGGCGCTACTCGGACGACGCCTCCGTCGACGCGCTCGACCCGCAGGCCGAGCAGCTCGCGGACTACCTGCAGAAGAGCGCCCGGAACCTGCCCGAGCCCCCCGCCTCGCTCACCCTCGACCCGCCGGCGGTCTCCGGGCGGCCGGGCGAGCGGCTCGGGCCGGTGACGGTGCGCACCAACGCCGGCGGCGCGACGGTGACCCCGCCGGCGGACGCCGCCACGAGCGGGGTGCGGATCGTCGACGGGCAGGGCAAGCCCGTCACCTCCACGTCCGACGGCGGGCAGGTGTTCTTCGAGGTGCCCGAGGGCGCGGCGGCCGGCTCGGCCGACCTGACCGTGCAGGCCTCGACCACCGTCCCCGTCGGCCGTGCCTTCGCCTCCGAGAGCCGCAGCCAGACGCAGATCCTGGCCGGGTCCAGCGAATCGACGGTATCGGCGACGGCCGGGGCGACCTGGGCGAAGGAGGGCCCGGTCCCGGCGCTGTCGGCGGCGAAGAACTGCGCCGAGGGCGGCGTCGACGTCCTCGCGTCCAACAAGGGCGACGAGCCGTTCACCTTCGAACTGGTCGGCCTCGAGCACACCATCGCCCCGGGCGAGTCCCGCACGATCACGGTCCCGCTCCAGGAGGACCAGGCCTACGACTTCACGATCAACGGCCCCGGCGGCTTCGAGAAGCGCTTCACCGGAATGCTGGACTGCCGGCTCCGGGGCAGCGCGGCAGGCACGACCACCCAGACCCTCAGTGAACCGTCCCCGGCGACGGTGGCAGGCGCGGCCTCCGACACCAACCTCGCCGAAACGGGCAGCTCGGCCGTCACGCCTGTGATCGTGGGCGTCGCCATCGGACTGGTGGTCATCGGCGGAGCGACACTGATCGTGCTGCGGCGCCGGGAGACGACGGTGGGTGACTGACAGGGCCGCATGCCTCTGAGGCGCTGGGGCACTGGGGCGCTACGGATCGGGGCAGTGAGGATTCGAGTGGCCGACTCGGCGCCCGTGACCGCGTTCCGCCGGTCGTCGACACCGCGCGCAGCGGGTCAGGTTCCGGCGGCCAGGCACCCTTGAGCAGCACAACCCGCTGGTGACCAGCAGGGCGGCGACAGCGTGGGACGCGGTGGCGGGATGATGGGCGTCATGCGCATCCGCATCGACGCCGTCAACCTGCCCGGCCTCACCCGGCCCGCCTCCGCCGACGGCAGAGTTCCCGCGTACTGCAACCTCCACGTCGCCGTGCAACGCCGCGACCGTCCCGGCGAGCTCCTCGAACCACAGCCCGGCGACGCGCCGTCCGCGACATGGACGCTGGAGTGCACCGCGAGCGACTCACCGGCCGGCATCGAGGTCAAAGGCCCCTACGTGCAGAACCGTCTGGGGCGCCGGTTCATCTACCTGTCGTGGTGCACGGTGGACGAGTCGGGCATCTTCACGATGTTCCGCCGGACCAAGCTCATGCTCGACGTCATCCCCGTCGGCGTACTCGCCGCAGCGGCGCGCGACGGGCTGCTGGTCGGGCGCCTCGGCCTGACCGACGAGCAAGGCGGGCCCCTGTGCGCACGCGTCGAGCCCCCACGCATCACCTGGACCGCGGAACGCGCCGGCTAGAGACGTCGCACGCCGTTCCTCGCCGACGCGGTTCGAAGGTGACGCGCCGCCGTTCGGTGGATGTGACCTACATCGCGCATGAGGGCCTTCGACGCCTGTGCCGTCATCCCGGCCGTCGAGGGCGATGACGGCGGTGCACGGCTCATCGACGGAGGTCATGGCGCTGTGGCCGGAACCAGTCGGCGGGAACACTGCGTCCGCGCGGATCAATATCTGTTGCCGCGAAGTGAGAATTAGGTGCGGCGCGCGGCGAGTATTCCTCGATCGTCGATGAGACCGGAAATTGCTGACCCCGCAGGTCCGATCACCCCGTGCTAATGTCGATCTCAGTTGCAGGTGTGGTTGCCAGAAGGTTCATTTTCCGACGGTTAATCAACACGGCGACGCGGAGTCCGCACAGGGCGGATTCCGAACATCGTCTCCGAAGGAGAAATGACATGGCTACTGGCACCGTGAAGTGGTTCAACGCGGAAAAGGGCTTCGGCTTCATCGAGCAGGACGGCGGCGGCGCCGACGTCTTCGCCCACTACTCGAACATCGCCACCCAGGGCTTCCGCGAGCTGCTGGAGGGTCAGAAGGTGTCGTTCGACATCGCGCAGGGCCAGAAGGGCCCGACGGCCGAGAACATCGTTCCCGCCTGACCCAGGCAGCAACGCATACTTCGCAGCTGGGGCCCGCACCTTGGGGTGCGGGCCCCAGCTCGCTGCATTTCAGGGCGCATGACGGGAAGACCTCAGCGCGACACCGAACGGTGACGCATTCCCCGTCGATCCGACGACTCGGCGCCCATCAATCTCCGGCTCGTTCTCGCGATTCTCTGCGCCGTTCACTTTGCTGCGGAATTTCCTTGCTACGCGCCTACGTGCCACATCGAGGAAGGTTCCGCTTGAACCACGCACGCACCACCCGCGCGACCCGCACCTACGACCGCTCCCGGGGCTCCGCCGCCCAGCGCTCGGGAGCTCCGCGGCGTTCCGCCGGCTATGGACGCCGACAGGCGCCGCCCCAGGGCGAGTTCGCGCTGCCGGTGACGGTCACGCCCGCCCTGCCCGCCGTCGAGTCGTTCGCCGATCTCGCCCTGCCGGCACCGTTGCTGACCGCGCTCGGCCGCGAGGGCTTGACCGCACCGTTCCCCATCCAGGGGGCGACCCTGCCGAACTCCCTCGCCGGGCGTGACGTGCTCGGCCGCGGCCGTACCGGGTCGGGCAAGACCCTCGCCTTCGGCCTGGCGGTGCTGGCCCGAACGGCGGGCCGACGCGCGGAGCCCCGCAGGCCGCTCGCGCTGGTCCTCGTCCCCACCCGCGAACTGGCCCAGCAGGTGACCGACGCGCTCACCCCCTACGCCCGCTCCGTGCGGCTGCGGCTGGCGACCGTGGTCGGCGGCATGTCGATCGGCAGGCAGACGGGTGCGCTGCGGGCCGGGGCGGAGATCGTCGTGGCGACGCCGGGACGGCTCAAGGACCTCATCGACCGCGGCGACTGCCGGCTGGACGACGTCGGCATCACCGTCCTCGACGAGGCCGACCAGATGGCCGACATGGGCTTCATGCCCCAGGTCACCGCTCTACTCGACCAGGTGCGTCCCGAAGGGCAGCGGATGCTCTTCTCGGCGACCCTGGACCGCAACGTCGACCTGCTGGTCCGCCGTTACCTGGCCGACCCGGTGGTCCACTCGGTCGACCCCTCGGCGGGCGCCGTCACCACGATGGAGCATCACGTGCTCCACGTGCACGAAGCGGACAAGCACCGGACGACCACCGAGATCGCGGCACGCGACGGCCGGGTGATCATGTTCCTGGACACCAAGCACGCCGTGGACCGGCTCACCGAGCACCTGCTGAACAGCGGCGTCCGCGCGGCGGCTCTGCACGGTGGCAAGTCCCAGCCGCAGCGCACGCGGACCCTCGCCCAGTTCAAGACCGGACACGTGACGGTACTGGTGGCGACCAACGTCGCGGCCCGCGGCATCCACGTCGACAACCTCGACCTGGTCGTCAACGTGGACCCGCCGGGCGACCACAAGGACTACCTGCACCGCGGCGGCCGTACCGCCCGCGCCGGCGAGTCCGGCAGCGTCGTCACCCTCGTGACACCCGGCCAGCGCCGCAGCATGACCCGGCTGATGGCATCGGCCGCCATCACCCCCCGGATCACCGTGGTGCGTTCGGGTGAGGAGGAACTGAGCCGCATCACGGGCGCCCAGGTCCCTTCCGGCGTCCCTGTCGTCATCACCGCGCCGGCCGTGCCCCGTCCCCGCCGCGCCGCGTCTTCCGGTGCTCCCTCGTCCCGGGGCCGCCAGGACCGTGCCGCCCAGGGGCGCACCGCCGGACGGGCGGGGCGGCGCAGGCCGCAGCGGTCCGCCTTCGACCCGACGGCCTGAGGGGTCCTTGCACTGTGAGCGTCCGATCAGGTCGCGTGGTCCGGTGCCGCGCCTCGCAAGGCGCCGGAGTGTCCTGGTAGCGGAGCTACCTGGGCGCTTCGGCGCCTTGCGAGGCGCGGTGCCAGGCCGCGCGACCCGGGCGGGCATGGTGCAAGCGCCCCTAAGGGCATCGACCAGCAGCTCACCCATCTCCGAGGAGGCACCTTTGACACCGGTTCGGACGGAACGACCGCAAGCGGATCCCTGCCCTGCGACCGTGGTCGACGACATGGACGCGTCCGGCCCCCGGGTGCGGGACGACATGACCGTCGAGGTCGCCCTGTCCGTCATGGACGGTGCCCGTGTCGAGTACCTCCTCCTGTGCGACGGGGACGACCAGTGCACGGGCTCGATCACCCGGACCGAACTCGCCGTGCACCGCGGCAGTTCCACGTACACGGACCGGATGCGTCTGCGGGACGTCCTCGACGGACCGTTCACCTCGCCCGCCCCACGGCCCGTCGCCGCCGGGGAGTACCGCCGGGCCCCGGGCGTCCTCGCCCTCTCCCGCTGATCCGGCTCGCCCGATCAGTCCGTTCTCCTTCTCCCTGTGGGGGCATCATGCGCTGTGTCATCGCCCGGTACCCGTTCGACCTGACCAAGACCGGAGTGCTGGCCCTGATGAAGGGCGTCAAGCCCGAGCTCGTGACGGGTGAGTCCGTGACCATCGGCCGCCGTCGCTACCCCGCCAAGCAGGTGGGCCAGGTCATCACCCGGCAGGACCGCCGTGACTTCACCAGCGGCGAAGTCGTCCGGGCCATGACCCGCCTCGGCTTCACCTGCCACGACCACCTCAGGGCCGCGCCCGCGCGCGACCTCACTCCGGTCCAGACCGCGTCGGCACTGCTCGGCGCTCCAGCCCTGGACATCTGAGGGAGGGCGGGAAACCGCCACCATGATCCCGGTGAGGGCCCTGCCGACGCGCGTCGGCAGGGCCCTCACCGCTGTCTTGTCGCCCCCTTCTCCGCCCGCCGGGGGCTTCCCGGGGCCAGCACCCACCCGCCGCCGTCCCGCGCGCGACCCCGGTGGCCTGCCGCAGACCACCACAGGCATCCGTGCCCCCAGGGATCTGAAAATCTACTCTTGCCAGAGTAGACATTCGGATCCGGTGCGGTTACTCTCTTTCTCGTAGACAAGGGTCAAGTGAGCCCGGCAGACACGAACTGCCGGGGTGGAGAGCAGTACCGCAGTACCAGTTCACGAAGTGGTTGGTTCAGAGGAAGGACGGAGGAGCAGACGCCATCAGGATCGCCCGGCCCGCGAAGTACCGGCCGGGTACCGCAAGACCCCGGATTGGAAGGTGGTCCCCGGTCACGCAGCCGCGATCCCCGCACCCCCCTTCAGCAGGGCTGGTAGCGGAAGCAGAAGGTCGGCGCAGCATTAGGGCCGACAGATGGTGTTGAATTTCCTTCGGGGCCCTGGTGCCGTACGGCACCAGGGCCCCTCGACGCGTTGTACATCGAGGTGACATGACAGCAGCAGATACCCCCCTCAGTGATCGTCTGGACGACGACGACTACCCCGCCTACACGATGGGGCGGGCCGCCGAGATGCTCGGCACCACCCCGGCCTTCCTCCGAGCCATCGGTGAGGCCCGTCTGATCACTCCGTTGCGCTCGGAGGGCGGACACCGCCGGTACTCCCGCTACCAGTTGCGGGTCGCGGCGCGCGCCCGCGAGCTCGTCGACCGGGGCACCCCGATCGAGGCTGCCTGCCGCATCGTCATCCTCGAGGACCAGCTCGAGGAGGCTCAGCGCATCAACGCCGAGTACCGCCGCCGTGCCGGGCACGCGGCGCCCGACAGTTCCGTCTCCGATTCCCGCTGAGCACGTGGCGCGGGCCACGCCCGCAGGCCCTCCCGGGCCGTACGAGCCTGCCCGAGGCCGCCCGGCGACGGCTGGCACTGACAGCCGATCTCAGCCACCCGGCCGCGAAACCTTAGGTCAGAGCCCCCTCTGTCAGGCGCATTTTCCGCGAACGCGTCAAAGTGATCGCGGGTTTGTGGAGCACAGCAAACGGCAAGAGACCCGGCGTGTTCGCCGGGAAGGGCCGCAGCACGGCATGGGGTCCCCTTGACGGGATCGAACTGCCCGAGACTTCCGTCGCAGGTCGGCCTCGCAGCGAGCCTCAGAACACGGCGCCTTGTTCCCCCTGGTCGCGGAGTTTCCGCCGAGAGAGAAGACACATCTGTGCGCCGCACTCCTGAGAGAGGGTCGTAACCGTCGATGCGTTGCTGCAACGGAGGTACCCCCCCGTGGGCCTGGCCCTGACTCGGATGTTGCGATCTTCGCCGTACTGGCCGGTGATGAGTCACAGGACGCTGCGGCGGGTGCTTCCCGGATTCGGGATCTCTTCGCTGGGTGACGGCATGGCTGTGGTGGCAGTGAGCTGGCTGGCGATCGAGCTGGCGCCGGCGGCGAACCGGGGCGTCTGGGTGGCGCTGGCGGCGGCCGCCTACACACTTTCCGGCGCGGCGGGCGCGCTGCTGCTCGGGCGGCTCCTGCGCCACCGCAGGCCCACCCAGCTGGCCGGCTGGGACGCGGCGCTGCGGGCGGGCATGCTGGGTGCCATCCCTGTGCTGCACGCCTTCGGTGTTCTCGGTATCCAGGGGTACGTCGCCCTGCTGGCGCTCTCTTCCGTGCTGCACTCCTGGGGACAGGCGGGCATCTACACGATGATCGCCAGAGTGCTGCCGGAGCACCAGCACCTGGCGGGGAACGCCGTACTCTCCGGCGTGGGGTCCGTCGCCACCGTGCTGGGGCCGCCGCTGGCCTCGCTTCTCATCGTCTTCGGTGGCCCGGCGACGGTGCTGGCCGTGGATGCGGCGACCTTCCTGGTGCTGGCGGTCACGTTCCTGTTCGCCGTGCCCGAGGGCGGCGTTCCGGAACCCGACGAGGACCCGGCCTCGCGGGCGGCCGGCTTCGCCGTGATCCGGCGCATCCCCGCGCTGTCCGGGCTTCTCGCTCTGAGTTGCGCCTTCTTCTTCCTCTTCGGCCCCGTGTACGTGGCGCTTCCGCTGCACGTCTCGGACGACCTCGGCACCTCGGCCGGTGTCCTGGCGGCGTTCTACACGGCCTTCGGCATCGGTGCGGTGCTGGGGTCGGTGCTCACCGGCTTCCTCAACCGCTTGCGGCTGTGGCCCACGACGGTCGGCATCGTCATCATCTTCGGTGGGCTCATGCTTCCGCTGGGCCTCGGTGCCCCGACGGCCGTGTCGGTCGTCTGTTTCGGGGCCGCCGGACTGCTCTGGCCTCCGTACTCGTCGCTGTCGACCACTCTCTTCCAGCGCTCCGCGCCCAGCGCGCTGCTGCCACAGGCCCTGGTGGCGAGCTCCGCGGTCCGGGTGCTGTCGGTGCCCCTGGGCACCGCGCTCGGAGGACCGCTGGTGGCCGGCCTCGGCGCGGTCGGCGCGTTGCGCCTGTCAGGCGCGGGCATCGCGGTGGTGGGCATGGCTGCCGCGGCCGCCCTGGCGCTGCGTGGGGCCAGGGCGCGTCGGAAGCCGGGTGGGGGCGGTACCGCGACGGACGTGGGGGAGGAGACGGTGGCGCGCCTTTAGCCGCGCGGGCCGCCGGCTCCACCCGGGTGTTGTGCCGTCCGCTGAGATCACTCGGCGCGCCACTCACGCTTTCCAGTACCTGTGCACAGCTACGGCTGTCGCGTTGACGCCCGGTCCTGCGGAGCGAATGCCCGGAGTTCAGGACGCCGTGGGGCCGGACGGCGGGCGCGGGCCTCCGAAGCCGTGTTCCGAGAGGTCGAACCAGTTGCCCTCCGGATCCATGGCCCGGTACTCGGCGAAGGGGCGGTTGGTGAAGCGTTCGGCCGGCTTGGGAGTGCCGGCCGCCAACAGGGCCTCGGTGGTGGCGGCCGTGTCCTCGATGTGGAATCCGAAGTGGTTGAAGCCGACCGGCGTATCGCCGTCGAGCTGATGCTTGATCAGCGCGAGGGAGAGGTAGCCGTCGGAGAGGAAGCGACTGCCGTCCGGATCGCGGTGGAAGAGTTCCATCGCGAAGACCGAGGAGTAGAACTCGGCCAGTTTCTCCGGGTCGCGAGCCACGATGGCCAGGTGGCGGAGCCTGGGCCGGGCGGCAGTGGGTTCGGCCGCGGTGGAGTCCTTCGAATCGGGGGCCTGCTGCGCCGGGCGGGGCGCGGGGATCATGTTGTGGAACGCGCTGATCAACCAGTGGCCCTCCGCTGTCCGTTCCACGACGGCCAACGCGTGTGTGGTGGTCAGCGGCTGTCCGTCCGGGGCGGTGACGGTCGACTCCGCCTCCACCGTGGCCAGGTCGGTCCGGAGGAATCGGACCGCCACGACGCGTACGTCGAGGACGGTCCCGGCGTACGGCCCGTGGAAGAGGGCGTCGTGCCCGGCCGCGATGCCGGTCCGGCCGAGTGGCTTGTCGCCTCGTACGGTCGTGAAGTCGCAGTCCTCCGCGAAGCTCGCGGCGAAGAGCTCGGCGTCACCTGCCGCCCAGCCGCGGGCCATCTCGGCCCACAGGGCGCGGATCGCCCGCGTGCCGTCATGCGTGTCGTCCCCGGTGCCGTCCTGGGCGGGGGCGTTCGTTCCTTCGGGCTGCTGCATTGTTCTCACGCCTTCATCAGGGAACTCGTACGGATGCGCAGGTCGACCTCGGGGCACTCGGCACCCTCGGCGGCATGCTGGGGAGGCGGGGCCCAGGCGCCCAGGGCGTGGTAGAACTCGCCGTCCCGGCGCTCCAGGTAACAGATGATGTTGAGGGGCCACCCGGTCCGGGCGAAGAGATGACGGTCCATGGGAGTCGGGCGCTCGCTGAGCATCTGGCCACGTTCCGACGGCGGGCCCAGGCGGTGCCAGTCGGGGTGCATGTGGATGGAGCCGAGCAGGTCCATCCCCAGGGCCTGCGCCTCGCGGGACGCCCGGAGGAGGTCGCGGGAGTCCATCCACCAGCCGCGGTGCTCGTTTTCGTAGGCCGGCCCGAACTTCGGCACGATCGCCTCGCGGAACTCCTGTCGGGCCGCCGGGTCACTGGTGCGGGCGTTACGGCCGAAGGCGATGCGCCGCACGTGGTAGGTCGTCGCCTCCACGCTGCCGAGCAACAGCGCGAAACAGGGCAACGGGGCCTCGGGGGTGATGAGCTGGTACTCAGCGGCAGCCACGGCGAGGAAGTCCGCGAGTGCCTCGTCGTCCATCAGGACGGTGGGAGGAGGGGGGATGGTGCGACCGGCTGCGGAACAGCCGGCCGAGCCGCATCGGTCGCCCGGCGAACCGGACCCGGATGCGTTCGTCACAGCGGACATGGGGTGGTCTCCGTCGAAATGGGGGGTGGGGAGGCCGTTGGAGCGGAGTGTCCGGAGACGCTACTTGAGAGTTCACAATCGCAGGTGGACTGCCGTGAACTGTGGGGATTTCCCTACGGCTTGATAGGAACTTGCGGCCGGACGGTTCGCCACGTCGAGGGTGATGAGCGTCAAGTGCGCGACGACGTGGGGGTGCCGTGTTCCGCCTCGGTGGGACGCCGCCCCCATGGGATAAGCGAAAGCAGCGGGCGATTGACCTGGGCCTTGCTCGCGTCGCCCCGGCGGTGCCGGTCAGCCGGCGTCGACAGCCTGTCCGGCGTGGGTGAGGAAGGCGCTGTGTGTCTGATCGGCCATGCCGACACCGGCAGGGCCGTGGGCTGTACAAGGACGACCGGATCGATATCGGATCGCGTGAGGTGGTCGCCCGCCGGCACGCTGCCCGATGGATCACGCAGAAGTACTGCTCATCGGAGGACGAGCTGTGTCGGCAAGACGAAGGTGGGGAGCCGACGACCGCACGAGCGCCGCCGTTGCACCGGGTGTGCTGGGGGGCGCGCCGGTTCCGGCACGTCCTTCGCCGGGTCCCGGCAGCGGGTCCGGGTCGTTCGGCGTCGGCGCGCGAGCCACCCCGGCACTCGTCACGCACATCCGGCGGACGGACCACAGCGATCAGGGGCGACCCGTGCAGACAGCGGACATCGTGGCCGGCTCGTGGCTGCCGAGTGATCACCCCTGGGCCGTCGCTGGGCCGTGCGAGGGCGCCCGAGGCCGACCGACGGCGACCGGCAGTGACAGGCGAGTCTCAGTCGCCCATCACGAAGCCCCAGGTCACAGCCCCCGCGTCAGACGCGTTTCCACCCAGGGGTGGCGGTACGGCAAGATGGGGTGTATCTGCCCACTGCCAGTTTCAAGCTGCCGGACGGTTTCTCTTGGCTGAGTTCATTTACACCATGCGCAAGGCGCGCAAAGCGCACGGCGACAAGGTGATCCTCGACGACGTGACGACGAGCTTCCTTCCGGGAGCGAAGATCGGCGTCGTCGGCCCGAACGGCGCCGGAAAGTCGACGATCCTGAAGATCATGGCCGGGATCGAGCAGCCGTCCAACGGTGACGCCTTCCTCACCCCCGGCTACACGGTCGGCATCCTGCTCCAGGAGCCGCCGCTGACCGAGGACAAGACCGTCCTGGAGAACGTCCAGGAGGGTGTCGCCGGGATCAAGGGCAAGCTCGACCGGTTCAACGAGATCGCCGAGCAGATGGCGACCGACTACACCGACGAGCTCATGAACGAGATGGGCAAGCTCCAGGAGGACCTCGACCACGCCAACGCGTGGGACCTGGACGCCCAGCTGGAGCAGGCCATGGACGCCCTGGGCTGCCCGCCCGGCGACTGGCCGGTCACCAACCTGTCCGGCGGTGAGCGCCGCCGCGTCGCGCTGTGCAAGCTCCTGCTCGAGCAGCCCGACCTGCTGCTCCTCGACGAGCCCACCAACCACCTCGACGCCGAGTCGGTGAACTGGCTGGAGCAGCACCTGGCCAAGTACCCCGGCACCGTCGTCGCGGTCACCCACGACCGGTACTTCCTCGACAACGTCGCCCAGTGGATCTGCGAGGTCGACCGCGGTCGCCTCTACCCCTACGAGGGCAACTACTCCAAGTACCTGGAGACCAAGGCCGCCCGCCTCAAGGTCGAGGGCCAGAAGGACGCCAAGCGGCAGAAGCGCCTCAAGGAAGAGCTGGAGTGGGTGCGCTCCAACGCCAAGGGGCGGCAGGCCAAGTCCAAGGCGCGTCTGGCCCGCTACGAGGAGATGGCCGCCGAGGCCGACAAGATGCGGAAGCTGGACTTCGAGGAGATCCAGATCCCGCCGGGGCCGCGGCTCGGCAATGTCGTCGTCGAGGTCAACGGCATCACCAAGGCCTTCGGCGACAAGGTCCTCATCGACGATCTCAGCTTCACGCTGCCGCGGAACGGGATCGTCGGTGTCATCGGCCCGAACGGTGCCGGCAAGACCACCCTGTTCAAGATGATCCAGGGCATCGAGACGCCGGACTCCGGCGCCATCAAGGTCGGCGACACCGTCAAGATCTCCTACGTCGACCAGAGCCGCGAGAACATCGACCCGAAGAAGTCCCTGTGGGCTGTCGTCTCCGACGAGCTGGACTACATCAACGTGGGCCAGGTCGAGATGCCGTCGCGTGCCTACGTCTCCGCTTTCGGGTTCAAGGGACCGGATCAGCAGAAGCCGGCCGGTGTGCTCTCCGGCGGTGAGCGCAACCGGCTCAACCTCGCGCTCACCCTCAAGCAGGGCGGCAACCTGCTGCTCCTCGACGAGCCGACGAACGACCTCGACGTCGAGACCCTCAGCAGCCTGGAGAACGCGCTGCTGGAGTTCCCGGGTGCGGCCGTGGTCGTCTCCCACGACCGCTGGTTCCTCGACCGGGTGGCCACGCACATCCTCGCCTACGAGGGCGAGTCCAAGTGGTTCTGGTTCGAGGGCAACTTCGAGTCGTACGAGAAGAACAAGATCGAGCGGCTCGGCCCGGACGCCGCCCGTCCGCACCGCGCCACCTACAAGAAGCTGACCCGGGGCTGATCTTGCGGCACATCTACCGCTGCCCGCTGCGCTGGGCGGACATGGACGCGTACGGCCACGTCAACAACGTGGTGTTCCTCCGCTACCTGGAGGAGGCCCGTATCGACTTCCTGTTCCGCCCGGAGAAGGACTTCAAGCAGGGGTCCGTGGTGGCACGCCATGAGATCGACTACAAGCGGCAGCTCGTGCACCGGCACCACCCGGTGGACATCGAGCTGTGGGTCACCGAGATCAGGGCCGCGTCGTTCACCCTCACCTACGAGGTGAAGGACGGCGACCAGGTCTATGTGCGGGCCTCGACGGTGATCGTGCCGTTCGACTTCGAGGCGCAGCGCCCGCGCCGGATCACCGAGGAGGAGCGCGAGTTCCTCCGTGAGTACATGGACGACGACGAGGAGGAGGCCGTCGCCGCATGACGGTCCTCCACCTTGCCGACGAGGGGGAGGCGGCGGATCTCGCGGCCTTCCTCTCCCGGCTGCTCCACTACGACCGCGGGGCCGCGGTACGCCTTCAGGCCGCGGGCACCGCGCTCGCCGTGTTCGGGCGGCCGCCGTCCTTCGAGGTGCTGGCCGTGCGGGCGGTGCGGCTGGCGAAGCCGTACGAGAAGGGGCTCGAGGGCACCCTGGACGTGACCGTGTCCGCCGGTGAGTTCCTCGAGTCGGTGGACGAGAAGGCCGGCACGGTCGTCGTGCCGGAGGCCGTGACCGGGCCGCCATGGGCGGGTGTGCTGCCCCCGCGCAGCGGCTGGCGGGCCGAGCCGGGGCTGCCGGCGCCCGACGCGCTGCGGTCCCTGGTGGCCGCCGCGGTCGCCGAGTTCCGGTCCCGTACGCGGGAGTTGCCGTCCGAGCGGCGCACCCGGGCCGAGCTGGACCGGATCGGGCAGGACATCTGGTCCCGGGCGGTCGGGGACACCCGGCTCCCCGTCCGGGCCGTGCACGCGGCGCAGTCCCTCGGCTTCCTGCGGCCCGGGGCCCAGCTTGGGCTGTTCTCGTCGGGCGCGTGGCTGCGGCTGCGCACGCCGTACGGGTCGGTCGCCGTACGGCGAGCCGGGCTCGGGGCGCTGGACGTCAGCGTCCGCTGACCATGCCCCCGACCGCGGCGCCCGGAGGCGTCAGCCCGGGGTGTTCACCATCGAGGCCGCCGCGTACGTCAGGTACTTCCACAGCGTGTGCTCGTGCTCCTCGGACAGTCCGAGTTCCTCGACGGCGACCCGCATGTGCTTCAGCCACGCGTCGTGCGCCGCACGGTCGACCGTGAAGGGCGCGTGCCGCATCCGCAGGCGCGGATGGCCGCGGTTGTCGCTGTACGTCGTGGGACCGCCCCAGTACTGGATGAGGAACAGCACGAGGCGTTCCTCGGCGGGGCCCAGGTCCTCCTCGGGGTACATGGGCCGCAGCAGCGGGTCCTCGGCGACTCCCTCGTAGAAACGGTGGACGAGCCGACGGAAGGTCTCCTCCCCGCCGACCTGCTCGTAGAAGGTCTGCTCCTGAAGCGTGCCGCGCCGAATCTCTTTCACGCGATCCATGGTCTCAGACACCCCGGCATAGGACTCAAGACCTAGGACTCGCCGCTTACTGTGGAGACATGGGCGGGCACGCACCCGGCAGGGAACTCGACGACCTCGGCGCCACCGCGCGGGCGGAGCTGGTGCGGCGGATCGAGGCGAGCGGGGCCTGGGCCGCCGACCCGGCATGGCGGGAGGCCTTCGCGGCGGTCCCGCGTCACCTCTTCGTGCCGTACTACTACGTCGGCGTCGTCGGCGGCTACGAACGCCGCTGGGGCGAGAGCCCCGACCCCGGCGCGCGGGAGCGGTGGCTGCGGGGCGCCTACGAGGACACCCCGCTGGCCACCCGGCTGCGGGACGGCGAGCTGCTGTCCTCCAGCAGCCAACCCTCGCTGATGGCGGACATGCTGGCCGCGCTGGAGGTGGAGGACGGGCACACGGTCCTGGAGATCGGCGCGGGCACCGGCTACAACGCCGCGCTGCTGTGCCACCGGCTCGGCGACGACAAGGTCACCAGCGTCGACCTCGACCCGGAGATCACCGAGTCGGCCCGCCGGCACCTGGCCGCGGCCGGGTACCACCCGGTCGTCGTCACCGGTGACGGCGCCCGGGGCGTGCCGGAGCGCGCCCCCTTCGACCGGATCATCGCCACCTGTGCCCTGAGCACCGTGCCGCGTGCCTGGCTCGCCCAGAGCCGCCCCGGCGGCCGGATCCTCCTGCCGCTCGCCACCGGCCTGATCGTGCTCACGGTGACCGACGCCTCGCACACGGAGGGACGCTTCCTGCACACGCCCGCCTACTTCGTGCCGCTGCGCGGCGCCGGCCCGCCCGGCGGCGAGCCGTTCCAGCTGGGCGGGGTGCCGCGCCGGGCCAGGGAGGACGACCTGTTCCGCTTCCTGCTGGCCCTGACCCGCGGCACCCTCGACCCGGAGGAGGCGCACGCGCTGTGGGAGCAGGAGGGCAGGCCGCAGCGTGAGCGCTACGGGATCACCGTCAGCGGCGAGCGGGAGTGGGCCTGGCTGGACGACCCGGAGGGGCCGTACGTCTGGGCCCTCCCGTCCTGACGGGGCTGCTGCGGGCTCAGCCGCGGCGGATCGTGATCGTCGTCCAAGCGCCCACGTGCACCCGGTCGCCGTCCTGCAGCGGTACCGGGACGAACGGCTGGATCGGCTCGTCCGAGCCGTTGACCGTGGTGCCGTTCGTCGAGTTCTGGTCGACGACCGCCCAGCTGCCGTCCGGCTGCTGGACCAGCACCGCGTGCTGGTGCGAGACGCCCGGGTCCTCCGGGGGCACCGACAGGTCGATGTCGGGGGTGTCGCCGGTGGAGTGTCGGCGGCGGCCGATCGTGAGCTGGTTGCCGGTGAGGGTGCGCTGCTGCTCGGGCGAGTACGCGGGCAGGTTCAGACCCGCGGCCTCGGGGCCGGAGCGCTGCATCATCGCCATGAAGTAGTCGCGGTCCGGGCCGATGGTCGCGGTCCACGTCGCCGGTCCCTGCGGCGCCTGGGGCTGCGGCGGGAAACCGCCGGGTCCGGGCGGGGCCTGGGTCGCGCCGGGCTGCGGGTAGCCGTAGCCACCGCCCTGACCGGGGCCGCCGGGTCCCCCCGGGCCGCCCTGGCCGCCCGGGGCGGTGGACGACGGCGGGGAGATCACCCAGTCGTCGTCACCGCCGCCGAAGGACGGGCCGCCCTGCTGCGGAGGCCGCCGGGTCTCCTGCGGGAACCCGGGCGGGGCCGGCGGGCCGGACTGGTGGAAGGCCTGCGGAGCCCCACCGGGGCCGCCGGGTCCACCAGGGCCGCCGGGGCCGGGCGGGGGCGGGACCGGCCGCGAGGGGTCGGCACCGAACCCGGGCGGACCGGAAGGACCGCCGGGATGACCACCGGGGCCGCCGGGTCCGCCGGGTCCACCAGGGCCGGGAGGCCCTCCGGGGCCGGGGTAGCCGCCGGAGCCGCCCGGGCCGGGCCGGCCGGACGGGTCGCCGCCGAACGGCGGGATCGGCTCGGCCGGGCGGTTCACCTGCGACGGTCGGGAGCTCTGGTAGTCGTACGCGTCACCGCCGCCGTACGACGGTCCGGCCGGGCCGGGCTGGCCCGGGGGCTGGAAACGCACGCCCGGGCCGGACGGAGGCGGGGCCGCGGGGGTGTACGAGGTCGCCGTGTTGGTCAGGAAGTTCCACCGGCACTCCTCGCAGAACGGGGCGCCGCCCTCACGCGGCGTACGGCACTGCGGGCAGAGCTCCGGCTCGGCGTTCGGCACGGCGGACAGGTGCGGCGGGCGTCCACCCGGCTGGCCACCGGGCCCACCCGGGCCGGCGGGGGGCGGGAAGCCGTAGCCGCCGCCGGGCGGGGGCGGCGGGGGAGGAGGCGGAGGCACGGCACTCGCCATGCGGTGACCGCAGACCTCGCACCAGTCGTCGGAACCCGACTGGTGTCCGTTCGGGCAGGTCGGCATGTCGGCGCGTCCCTCCTTCGATCTCTTCCAGGTCACTTCTTGACGCGAACAGTCTTGGTGGACCGGGTTTCGAGCGTCATCTCGTCCGCCTCCGCGACCTTCGCCTTCAGTCGCACAGTACCGGTCGCGGCGTCGACCACGTCCACCACCTTCGCAAGCAGTTTCGCAGTATCGGCGTTGCCGGAGGCACTCGCGAGCTGAACGGCCCGGCCCAGTTTGGCCGTTGCTCCGTCCATATCTCCCGACTTACGGAGATCCAGCCCCTGTTGGATGACTTGCGCCAGTTCGGCCTGCCCGGTGTAGTGGGCGACCTGAGGGTTGATCGACGTCGAGGCGACCATGTCGTCCGTCCACACGGCCCGCACCAGGCCCTGCGCACCGAGGTTCCGGACGCTGCCGTCCTGCTGCGGAATGACCAGCGAGATACGGGCCGCCAGCATCTCCTGGCCGATGTGCGCGGCCGGGACTTCCACGCAGACGTGGTAGTCACGGGACTCGTCTCCCCAGGAACCCAGGGGGTAGTCGCCCGCCCGGGGCCCCGCCTCGGTGCGCCGGTCGGTCAGTTCCTCGACCGTGGGCGCGACCTGCTTGAGGAACTTCACCGTCGTGCCGACCGGGGTCCACAGCCGCAGGGAGACGTCCGCGACCTCCTTACCCATCGCCGTCTCCATCATCCGCGTGAAGTCGGCGGCGAGCCCGGCCGGGTCGGCGACGATGTCGGCCGTGCCGAGCAGGGCGGAGGCGACCCCTGTGACTTCTTTCACTTCCCAGTCGGTGCCCACGCCGCGCGCGTCACAGGTGAAGCGCCCGGCGCACGCGTCGAGTGCCGCCTTCAGGTCCTGGGGCGACTCGTGCTCGTTGCGGCCGTCGGTGAGCAGGATGCCGTGCCGGATGGCGACGTCCGCGGAGGAGAGCAGGCGGTCGGCCAGTCTCAGCCAGGTGCCGATGGCGGTGCCGCCGCCGGCGTCGAGCGAGCGCAGCGCCCGCTTGGCCTGCTCACGGGTGGTGGCGTCGGCGACCGCGACGCGCCCGCCGCCCGGGTAGACCTCCTTCGCCACGTGCGTACCGCCGACCACCGCGAAGTGCACGCCGTCGCGCAGGGTGTCGATCGCCGCGGCGGTGGCGTCGCGGGCGTTGCGCATCTTGGTCGGCGGGTAGTCCATCGACCCCGAGCAGTCGACCATGATCGCCACGGCCGCGGACGGGCCCTGGCCGGGCGAGAAGAGGTGGGGCGCCGAGACCGCGCTGCCGATCGTGCCGCCGCCGGTCGCCGTCACCGTGACGATGGCGTTGACCTCGCCGGCGCCCTCCGGCAGGTACTCGTTCTGGTACACGTCCACCGAGAACTGGGGCACGTTCGACTTCGAGAAATTGGCCATGCCTGCTTCGATCCCCCTCGAAAGCCCCCACCGGAGCGGGGTGATGACGGTAGGCGGACCGGTCCCCTCCGGTCCGCCGAGGCATCCCCGTAACGCGGCCTCAGGCCGATCCTGCCCCCTGGGGCACCGCCGGGAACGGCACGAGCGCCACTGTTACGTTGTCGTGGCCCCCGCCGTCCAGGGCGTGGCCGACGAGCACCCGGGCGCTGTGCAGCGGGTGCGCGGCGGCCTCGAGCGGGACGACCCGGGCCATCTCCTCGGCCGCCTCCGCGTAGTTCCACAGGCCGTCCGTGCAGACCACCACCACGCCCGGCCGGTCCGGCTTGAACGCGGCGGTGTGCGGCTCCAGTTCGTAGGCGTCCGCGCCGAGCCAGCCGGTGATCGCGTGGGCGCGCTCGTCGGCGTACGCCTCGGCCTCGTTCATCAGGCCCGCGGCGACCATCTGCGCGGCCCACGAGTCGTCCTCGGTGAGCCGGGCCGGGGGCGCGCCGCGGTCGACCGGGACCCAGTAGGCGCGGCTGTCGCCGACCCAGCCGACGATCAGCAGACCCGACGTCACCACGGCTCCGACGATGGTGCACGCCGGGGCGTTCTGGTGCGGTGCGTGCTCGCGGGCCGTCGCGGGTTCCCCGGCGAGCGAGTTGACGGCGCGGGAGGCGGCGATGATCGCGTCGTGCATCGCCTGCTGCGGGTGCGTGCCGCGCGGCAGCGCCGCCAGCAGGGTCTCGCTCGCGGCCTTCGACGCGGCCGCGGAGGCGTCGTCGGGGCGGGTCGCCGAGGAGACGCCGTCGCAGACGATCGCCACGGAGGCGGGCGAGCCGTCGGGCAGCGCCGTGCTGCCGATGGCGAACGCGTCCTCGTTGCGGTGATGGCGCAGTCCGCGGTCGCTGACCGCGGCCACCGGGCCGGACTGCTGCTCCATGTGGTCCCGTTCGCGCGGCTGGGCGTGGCCGCAGTTCTCGCAATAGCCGTCGTCGTCCACGCGGCCGGCCCGGCAGGCCACGCAGACCTTGCCGCCGGCGCCCGCGGCCCGGGCCGCCGGTTCGGCGGACACCCGGGGGTCCGGCGCCTGGAGGAGGTACTCGTCGGGCTGTGTCCGGTAGATCTCCGGCGACGCGGCAGACCCGTCGGGCTGCGGCGGCCGGTCGAACCGTACGCCCGCGGCCGAAGCCGGCGGGGCGCTCGGAGGCGGGGGTGTGTCCGGCGGCAAGGGGGAGCCGCCCGAGTCCGTGCCCTGGAGATCCGTCGGCAGGTGCACCGCGTCCGGGGCGCCCGCGCCGTCCGGCCCGGCGGTCGGCCAGGCCGCGCCGGCGGGTGGCGCCGGCGGGGGCGCGGGATACGCACCGGCCGGAGCGCCCTGGACGGGCACCGAGCCGTTCATGGTGATGGTCGGGTTGTCCTGAGGCCGTGCCGGCACGGCGGACAGGTCGTATCCGCACGCGCCGCAGAAACGGTCACCCGATTCGAGGGGTTCCTCGCAACTCGGGCAGGCGGACAACTGGGGCATCTGCGACATCAACTACACCCACGTCCGGGGGCGGTAACGATTGGCACGTTCCACCAGGTCGATCCTCTCCTCGCCGCCACGCGCCAGCCGGGCCAGCGTGCGGTACGAGCGTTCGAGACCGAACCGCAGGCCCCGCTCGTCCAGGCCGCTGCCGAGCAGCGTCCGTCCCCCGGCGGCGGGAGGGTCGGAACCCTGGCCCCCGGAGAGTACCCAGTCCAGGGCACAACCGAGGACTTCGGCCGACAACTGCTCACGGCGCGCCGGATCCAGACCGTACGCCTCCAGCGCCTCGACCTGCGCCGCGGCGGCCGTCAGATCCTCCAGGAACGGCACGTCCGAGGCGGTCGCCGTGCGCTGCCGCAGCCGCGCCCGTACCGCCGCCACGCGCGCCGCCGTGTAGTGGATGGACGACTCCGGCACCGACTCCAGCGTCCGTACGGCGCCGCGCCGGTCCCCGGTCGCCAGCTGGACGCGGGCCAGGCCGAACGCGGCACTCACATGGCTCGGGTCGGTCGACCACACCAGCCGGTAGTACTCGGCGGCGTTGTCGAGCTGGCCCAGCAGCTCCGCGCACAGGCCCAGCGCCAGCTTGGGTGCGATCTCGCCGGGGAAGGCGTCGTAGATCGCGTCGAAGGCCAGCGCGGCGCCCTCGTCGTCGCCCGTCACCAGCGCGGTCACACCCCGGTACCAGACCACCCGCCAGTCGTCGGGCCGCTCACCCTCCAGCGCGACCAGCGCCTCCAGCGCCGCGCCGCGGTCACCGGTCTCCAGCCGGGCCCGGATCTGCCGCAGCCGCGTCTCGGTCGACCCGGCCGGGGCGGCCGCCAGGGCGCCGAGCAACTCGGCCGGGGCGGAGGTCATCAGGCCCGCGAGGAAACCGGCGTTGGGGTCGGTCGGGTCGACCCGGGGGACCGGGAGGGCCAGGGCGGCGGTGAGGGCGGCCACCGGTTTGACGAGGCCGGGCGTGCCGCCGGGGCCGTGTCCGCCTGCGGCGGGCAGCGCGGTCGGCGGTGTGCCGGGGCCGGGGAGTGCGGCGGCGGGGCGGCGCCCGGTTCGTACCCCCCGGGCACCCAGCCGGGACACTTCCCCGTCGAGCTTCGGGAACAACTCCGTGTCCGTCACCCGCAGTTCCGGGCCGAACAGGGTGGACAGGGCCGGGCGGGCCCGGCCCGTCTGGAGGGAGACGACCTCGCGCAGGACGCCCGTCAGCTGCTCGGTCATCTCCTGGGCGGAGGCGAAGCGGCGGGCCGGGTCGGGGTCGGTGGCGCGGACCAGGAGGCGGTAGAACGACTCGTACTGCCGGAAGACCTCGATGTGGTCCGGGTCGGGGAGGGAGTCGACGAAGACGTTCGTGTAGCCCTGGAAGTCGAACGTCAGGACGGCGAGGGTGCGGGCGACCGTGTAGAGGTCGCTCGCCACGGACGGGCCGGCCTCGGCGACCTCGGGCGCCTGGTAGCCGACCGTGCCGTAGATGGCCGACTCCTCGTCGTCCATCCTGCGCACCGCGCCCATGTCGATCAGCTTCAGCTGGTCCTCGGTCTGGATCGCGTTGTCGACCTTGAAGTCGCAGTACAGGAGGTTGCGGCTGTGCAGGTGGCCGAGTGCCTCCAGCGCCTCGATGCCGTACGCGCAGGCCTGTTCCACCGGCAGCGGGTCGCGCCTGCCCTGCGGTGTGCGGCGGGCGTTGGCGATCTCCTTCAGCGACTTGCCGCCGACGTACTCCATGACGATGTAGCCGTCGAGGGAGCCCGTGCGCTGGTCCAGGTGCTCCACGAAGTTGTAGATCCGCACGATGTTGGCGTGCTCGATCTCCGCGAGGAAGCGCCGCTCGGAGATCGCCGCCGCCATGGCGTCCTGGTCGCCCGTGTCCAGCAGGCCCTTGAGGACCACCCAGCGGTCCGAGACCGCCCGGTCGACGGCGAGGTAGACCCAGCCCAGCCCGCCGTGCGCGAGGCAGCCCACCACCTCGTACTGGCCGTGCACCACGTCCCCGGCCTTCAGCTTCGGCACGAACGAGTACGGGTGCCCGCACTTGGTGCAGAAGCCCTCCGTACGGCCCGGCCGGTCGCCGCGCGCCCGGCCCACCGGGGCGCCGCAGTCCGAGCGCGAGCAGAACCGCTTCCGCTCGGGCACCTCGGGGTTGTCCAGGACCATCGCGCGCGGGTCGGGCCGCGGGATCGGCGGCACCTGGACCAGCCCCGCGCCCAGCCGCCCCCGGGACGAGGAACCGGCGGCGGAACCGGAGCTGCGCACCGACACCGAGCGGCCCGTCGGCTTGCCCGACAGGGAGCGCGACAGGCGCCCCGACACCGAGCGGCGCGACTTCGACGACTGCGACGACGTACGCGAACTGCGGGTGCCGGCGCGGGAACTGTCGCTGCCCGCGGACCCGCGGGAGCCGCCCCGGCCGCCGGCGGTGATGCCGGTGGGGGGTGAACCGACCATGCCGTCCGGCGCGACGACCGGGGCGAGGCCGCAGGTGCCGCAGTACAGCTCGCCGCCGCCCACGTCCTCGTAGGTGCCGCCGCAGCCGGGGCGCTGGCAGGTGCGTGGAGGCGAGCCGGGTGGTTCGTGCGGTGCCTGACTCATGGACTCCCCCTTGTCGCTCATGCGCCCGGCCCCCTCCGGTCGTTCTCGGGCACGCCCTGGTCCGGCACCCGCGGGCCGCCGAGCAGCTCCGCGGCCGCCTGCTGGTAGCGCAGCACCGCCTGCTCGGCGGCGCGCAGGTCGCACGGGGCGCTCCACAGCATGCGGCGCGCCTTCTCGTACCGCTCCACCAGCAGCGTGTCCTCGGCGAAGCCGTGCCGGGCGACCTTCGCCTTGTACGCGTCGAGACGGCCGCGCAACTCGGCTCGGACCGCCAGCGGCGCGGTCACCGCAGTCAATGACTCGCGGGCGCGCAGCAGTTCGTCCTCCGCCTTCTGCTCCAGCGACTCCAGCAGCGGGGACAGCCGGTGCCACTGCGCCTGCCTGCGGTACTCCGCGGCCGCCGCCAACTGCTCCTGCAAGGCGGTCGGCGGCCCGCTGACGACGGGCACCTCCGTCGCCGCGATCTTCGCCAGCACCTCGCCCCGGGCGGTGCGCGCCTCGGCGAGCGTGCGGTCGGCGCGGCTGAGGATGTCCCGCAGCTTCACGATCCGCTGCTCCGCGTCCTGGCGTACCGTCAGCACCGCGTCGATCTCGCGCCGTACGTCCTCCAGGGCGCGGGCCTCACGGTCGTACACCGTCGTGTCCGGCCGGCCGCCCCCCGGCGCCGAACTGCCCTGCGCGGCCACCCAGAACGCCAGCGGGTCCGAGACCACCTGCTCGCGCAGCTTCGTCAGTGTGCGTGTGATGCGCTCCAGGTCGTCGCCCGCCGGATGCTCGCCGGGGCGCACGCCGACCGAGTGCGCGAGCCGGCGGGTGCGCTGGAGTTCGGCCGCCAGAAGGTCGATCCGGGCCGGCAGCGCCGACCAGACCGCGTCCGCGGCGACGACCATGTCCAGGCTCGTCGCGTAGAGCTCGTTCATCCGGTCGACGAGGGTGGCGAGCGAATAGCGCTCGCTGAGCCTGGTCCCGCCGCCGTGCAGGGTGGGGGCGGTGGCCGTCGCCGCCGCGCTGCCCGCGACCGTCACCGACTCGCCGTTGAGGAGTTCTGTCAGCTCCACCAGGTCCTCACGGCTGGACCAGCGGCGGCGGGAGCGGATCTCGCGTGCGGACCGCAACGCGTCCGTGTACGCGTCGAAGTACGTCCACAGCAGCGTGACCGACGCCTCCGTGGACGTCCAGCGCTCCTGGGTGACACCGGTGAGCTCGGCGCCCTCCAGGAGTCTGCGGCCCGCGTGGTCCTGCAGGGCGAGGAGCGAGGTCTCGATCGCCTCGTGCTCCGCGCCGAGCCGCGCCAGCGCACGGTCCACCTCGTCCCGGTCCATCACCGGCCCGGTGGATCCCGTGACGCCCATCGATCACCTCTCGCTGCGGTTGAGTGTTCTGTTCGGGTGTTCGGGTATTCGGGTTCTCGGTTCAGCAGGTGTCAGGTTGTGCGGAGGTACTCCGGGGCCGGGGGTTCCGACTTCTTCGCATCCTTGCCCAGTGTTGCCGACAGCCATTTCTGGTACGACGCCTGCCAGCCGCTCGCGGTGTCCTTGCGGTAGTCCACCAGGATGTGGTTGACCCGGCGTACCAGATCGTCCGCGTCCTTCTTCATCGCCACGCCGTAGTACTCGGCAGTGAAGGCGTCACCCTTGAGCTGGACCGTCGGATCCTGTGCCGCCTGGCTCGCCGCGAGCGCGCCGTCGGTGACCACCGCGTCGACCTCGCCGAGCTGGAGCCGAACCAGGCAGTCGAGTTGGTTCGGGACCGTCGTGGAGATGTCGGTGGTGCCGGGGAGTCGGCCGTCCTCCTTGTCCGCCTTCAGCTCCGCGTACGCCGTGGAGCCCGCCGCCGTGCAGATCCTGCGGTCCGCGAGCGTGTCGTCGTAGCCCTTGACGGGTGACGACTTGGGGGCCAGGACCTGCTGGCCCGTCTTGAAGTACGGTGCGGAGAAGGCGACGTCCTTGATGCGTTCGCAGTTGATCGTCATCGTGCGGACGACCATGTCCACGCGGCCGTCCTGGATCGCCGGGATGCGCTGGTCGGTCGGGATCGCCTTGAACTGGACCGCCTCCGGGTCGCCGAGTATCTCCTCGGCGATACGGTGGACCAGGTCGATGTCGAAGCCCTCCAGCTCCCCGGCCTTGCCGCTGTTGGGGTCGCGGTAACCCCAGCGGTAGCTGTTCTGGTCGATGCCGACGATCAGTTTGCGCTTCTCGTCCTTGCGGTTCTTGATCGCCTGGATGGTGTCGCCGTCGGCCGAGGAGGGGGAGAGGGTTTGCTTTTCCGGGGACTCGCAGTCCTCTTCCGCTTCGGTCCGGGCGACGGTGCTGGTGCTCGTGGTCCGTGTGGCTTCTGTTCCTGCGGCGTTCGTGGTGACGGGCGTCCTGGGGAGGCAGAGGGCGATGATCGCCACCAGGGCGCAGGCGACTGCCATCGCGGTCACTCCGCCCCAGCCCTTGAGAGCGCTTCGCATCGTCGTGCCTCCTCTCGTCCGTGGCCCGTTCATCGGTACTCCGAGAGCCTGCGGCCGATGCCCAGGACCGCGCCCGCGGCGCCCAGGACCGCCAGTACCGCCGCGCCTGCCGGCAGGCCCGTCAGTGCGTCACGGCCGTCGCCGGCCGCGCGCCTGAACTCCGTCTCCTCGTGCGCGAGTGCCGTGCGCAGGTTCTCGTCGACGCTGTCGAAGCACTCGCCGGTCGCGCCCTTGGCGCCGATGACCATGTCCAGTGCCTGCTGGTAGTTGCCCTTCTCGTCCTGCTGGCGGGCCGCGGTGTGGCGTTTCTTCCACTCCGCCATGTTGCCCACGGCGGTGGTGACGGGTTTCTCGCCCGAGGCGTCGTCGGCGAGCTTCTCGGCCTCCGCCAGGTGCCTGCCGAGCGCCTTGATGTCCGTGCCGAAGTCGTGGTCGTAGGCGTCGTACGTCCTGTCGCCGACCTTCTTCGTCTCCGCGCCGCGGGCCACCAGGGTGAGGTTCTCGTTGCCGCGTGCCCTGAGGGAGGCGATGCGGGCGTCGTGCAGGACGTTCAGGGAGCGGACGCCGTGGTCGAAGGAGTCGTTCAGGCCCGCGCGGGCGACGCTCTGACCGACGATCAGCCAGAGCAGGACGACGGTCGCCGTCGCCGTGGCTGCGACCAGGCCGTGGTTCAGGACCCTGTTCGTTTGCCGGTAGTTGCGGTGCTGGGCCCAGGCGAGGGCGGCGAGGGCGATGACGCCGAGGACGATCGCCGCCCAGGGGTAGGGGGTGGCGTCCCCGTAGTCCGCCTTCAGGCGCTGGTTCTCCTTCTTGTACAGGTCCTCCGCGGCCGGGAGCATCTGCTGCTGCATCTTCTCGTTGGCGTAGCGGAGGTAGGCGCCGCCGACGGGGAAGCCCTGGCGGTTGTACGTGCGGGCGCGCTCCACCAGGCCCTTGTACTCGGGGAGGAGTCTGTTGAGCTTGGCGATGGTCGCCGCGGACGGGGAGTCCGGGTCCGAGTTGGCGGCGGCGTTGACGAGTTTCCCCGCGGCCGTGCGGATGTCCTTCTCGTAGCGGTCCCGGGACGCCGCCGATTCCTGGCCGCCGGCGAGGAAGCCGCTGGACGCGGCGGTGTTGGCGTCCGCCAGGGAGCGGTAGATGTCGGCCGCGTCCGAGCTGAGGGGCTGGCTGCTGGTGAGGACGTCGTCGGCGGCGGCCGCGCGGTCGGTCATCTGCCAGGCGCTGACGGCGCCGAAGGCGACGACGAGGGCGGCGACGAGGGCGCCGATGATGCGGAGGCGGCCGGGTTCTGTCGTGGCGGCGGTGCGGAGGCGGTCCAGGCCCTCGGCGAAGGCGGTGCGGCGGCGGGGGGTCGGAGACTGGTGCGCGGGCGGGGGTGGGGGTGTTGTGGGGCTGCCGCCGGAGGGCCGGGCCGGTGGGGCCGGCTGTGCGGGTACGGCCGGCAGGATGGGCATGCTGGGGCCCGGTGGTGGTGTGCTGCTCTTCGGCGTGTGTGTCACTGTGACCTCCCCCATGGTCATCCATCGCCGCAAGTATCGCTGCCGGGACCGACATTCGCACCGGCCTTGCCTGGATCTTGATCGGATCGCGGCGTGGAGCACCACCCCTGCCCAGGTACACGAGCGGGGAGGGGGTTCGGTTCCCGTGGGGTGGGGGATGCTGCGGCGGCCCTGCCTGGTTCCGTTGGGGTGCGGGCTTGCGCCTGACGCCGGGTGGTGGGTCGGGGCCGCGCCCGGGGTGTCCGTCCTCGGAACGGCGCGCTGGGGTCGGACACCGACTCACTCGCGTTGACGCGCCAACCCCTGGGACAAGGCCGGTGAGCTTGCATCGCTGTCGGGAAAGTTCCCTATTGGCGGGGGGAAGGCAGGCCCGGCGCCGCGCGGGGCGTCAAGAGGGGACGGTCTGCGGCACCCGGGCGGGCGAGAGGGCGACGCCCCGGCCGTGCGAGAGGGCGACGCCCGGCCGTGCGAGAAGGTGCCAGCCGGGCGGGCGAGAGGGCGGCACCCGGGCATGGGAGAAGGCGGTACCCGGCCGTGGGAGAGGCGGCGCCCGGGCATGCGAAAGGGCGGCACCCGGACCTGCCGGGGGCCGCCCTCGCCGTAGCGGCCTGACCGCTACTTCGTGGTGCTCGTGGGAGCGGGCGGAGCGAGTGGGGAAGCCGCCGCGGACTGCGGGGACGTGGCGTTCGCGTAGACCGACGGAGCCGCCATCCCGGCCGTCGGGTCGGCGGGCGTCTCCTCGACCGGGGCGGTGGCGCCGCCGACGATCTGGATGTCCGCCGCGTCGAAGGCCCGCTTGATGCGCCAGCGCAGCTCGCGCTCCACGGTCAGGGACTTGCCGGGCATGGTCTTGGCGGAGACGCGCACGACCATGGAGTCCAGCAGGACGCTGTCCAGCCCGAGGACCTCGATCGGGCCCCACAGCAGCTCGTTCCAGGGATCCTCGGCGCCCATCTTCGTGGCGACCTCGTCCAAGGCGGACTTGACCTTGTCCAGGTCCTCACCGGCGTGGACCGTGACGTCGACATTGGCCGTCGCCCAGCCCTGCGAGAGGTTGCCGATGCGCTTGACCTCGCCGTTGCGGACGTACCAGATCTCGCCGCCGTCGCCGCGCAGCTTGGTCACGCGCAGGCCCACCTCGATGACCTCGCCGGAGGCGACGCCCGCGTCGATCGTGTCGCCGACGCCGTACTGGTCCTCAAGGATCATGAAGACACCCGAGAGGAAGTCCGTGACCAGGTTGCGGGCGCCGAAGCCGATCGCCACGCCCGCGACACCGGCGGACGCCAGCAGCGGGGCCAGGTTGATGTTGAAGGCGGAGAGGATCATCAGGGCCGCGGTGCCCATGATCAGGAAGCTGGCCACCGAGCGCAGCACCGAGCCGATCGCCTGCGAGCGCTGGCGACGGCGCTCGACATTGACCAGCAGGCCGCCCAGGGCAGTGCCCTCCGAGGTCTGCGCGGTGCGGCTCATCCGGTCGATCAGCTTGGTGATCGCCCGCCGTACCGCGACTCTCAGCACCGCCGCTATCACCAGGACCAGCAGGACCTGGAGACCGATCGCGAGCCACGTCGACCAGTTCTGCTCGACCCAGCCGGCGGCGTTCGTCGCGCTCTCCTGGGCGTCCTGGAGCGAGGGCACTCTAGGGGTCTCCGTCTCCGAGGGGACCGGTGACGGGGACGGGCCGGCGGCCAGCAGGACGGCGGACAGGGACACGGCAGGTACCTCCAGGTGCAGCGGTCTGCCCCGGTGCGGCGGTTCCGGGGGGTCAAGGTCACGACTGGGTCACCGAAGGGGCAGAACCACCACACTAACGGGGCATTGTGTGTGCTTCCGAAGAATGTGCGAAGGAGAGACCGTGCTCACCTGGGCTTGAACGGGCCGTGGGCCGGGGGATGAATCAGATGTGGTCGAAAACACTCCCAGCCCGTTACGAGGACATGGTGGCGCTTCCACCAGGCATGAGGGGAAACTGGCTACGAATCGTCCCGGCGCGAGCCACGCGCCGCCGGCGTCCAAGGAGGCATCCGTGCCGCATGTCCTGGTCCTCAACGCGTCGTACGAGCCGCTAGGCGTCGTACCGCTCCGCCGCGCGCTCGTCCTCGTCCTCGAGAACAAGGCCGTCTGCCTCGAGGAGTCCGGCGCCTATCTGCACAGCGCGACCGTCACAGTCCCCGCACCCAGCGTGGTCCGGCTCAAGCGTTTCGTCCGGGTTCCCTATCGGGGGCCCGTTCCTCTGACCCGCCGGGCGCTGTTCGCCCGCGACGGGGGCCGGTGCATGTACTGCGGTGGCGTCGCAACCAGCGTCGACCACGTCATCCCGCGCAGCCGCGGGGGCAAGCATGTCTGGGACAACGTCGTCGCGTCCTGCCGTCGCTGCAACCACGTCAAGGCCGACCGCCATCTCGTCGAGATCGGCTGGCGGCTGCGCCACAAACCCGCCCCGCCGACCGGCCTGGCCTGGCGCATCATCGGGACCGGCCATCGGGACCCGCGCTGGCTGCCCTACTTGCAGCCGTTCGGCGCGGACGACGCCTTGGCCCGGATCGACGGCATTTCCGCCTGACGATGATCCGGGCCTTCGTGTGGGTGCCCGCGGCCGGCCGACCGGCCCGGTGAACCCCCGTTCCCCCGGGCCGGCCCGTCATGAGGAGCCCGCTTACGCGTACCGCAGCTCCCCGGGGCGCACCGATCGGCGCAGCAGGGGTAGCGCGGTGGCCGCGGCCAGCAGGCAGGCTGCGTAGACGGCGACGGGGACCAGGACGATCGCCCAGGGGACCGGGTGATCGTCGAGCAGGGCGTACCACATGCCGATGGCCGTCCCGCCCAGGCCCGCGAGCAGCACCGCGGGTGCCAGCGGCAGCGCGGTCTCCAGCAGCAGGGCCCGGCCGAGCACCGCGTGCGGCACCCCGGCGGCGGCCTGTGCGGCGAGGCCCCGGCGGCGGGTGGCCAGGGACTCGGCGGTGCCGACGGCGAGACCGGACAGGGTGATCGCGAAGGCGATGGCGATGGCGGCGCCGGTGAGGTCGAGGCCGGTGAGGTAGTAGGACGCGTTCCCCCTGTCGCGCACCGCGTCGCTCAGGACCTGCCGGATGCCCATGAAGCCGGTCCCGACGACCGTCACCAGCAGCACCGCCGCGTGGGAGCGGGCGGCCGCCCAGGGGTCGTCGCGCAGCCGTTCCGCCGCGATCAGCGTCGCCGCCGACCGGGCCCGGACCGCGAGGATCCGCCCGGTCGCCTTCGCGGTGGCCCCCGAGAGCCACACCGCGCCCGCGCCGACCGCGAGGATCACACCCGTCAGCGTCAGTGGCGGCCCGCCGGCCGGCCGGTTCGGAGCGGCCGACGTGGTGGCCACGGTCAGCAGCGCCAAGACCGCGACGAGGAGGAATCCGGCCAGGAACAGCAGCCCGGGCCCCCGGCCGTCGCGCGGGCCGACCCGGCGCACCCAGCCGAGCGGGGAGGCCACGACCCGGCGCAGCGCCAGTGCCCCCGCCATCGCGCCCAGCACCGGTACGGCAAGGGCGACCAGGGCCATACCGGCCCAGGCCAGGGCGGTCGGCCGGTCCCACAGGCGCAGCAGGAGAAGCATCGAGAAGACGGTGGTGACCGCCGAGCCCAGCAGACAGGCCGGCCCGGTCTCCAGCGCGGCGATCCGCCGCACCTGCCAGGGTGTCGCCCCGGCCAGCCGCAGCCCGGCCAGCCGTCGGTCGCGGTGCACCGCCCCGATTCGGGCGCACTGGCCGAGGAAACCGAGCACGGGCAGGAGCAGGAGCAGCAGCCCCATGACCACCCCGGACCGGGTGCCGGGCTCGTCCAGCAGGCCCGCGGCGAAGGGCACCCGATAGCTGCCGCGCATCGAGGCCAGGGTGACGGCCGCGAGTGCGAACCCCGTCGTCAGCGCGGCACCCACCGCCGTGAGCGACACCCGCCACCACTCCCCGCGGTCGGAACCGCGGGTGAGCTCCCGGGCCAGGCGCAGATCGGACCGCAGGGACCTCACGCGGTCACCCCCAGCTCCGCCACGGCGCCGTCCCGCAGCTGGATCTCGCGGTCCGCGTACGCCGCCACCTGGGCGTCGTGGGTGATCAGCAGGACCGTCGTGCCCGACTCGCGGGCCGTGTGGACCAGGGCCGTCATGACCTGTTCGCCGGCCAGGGAGTCCAGTGCCCCTGTCGGCTCGTCGGCGAAGACGATCCTCGGGCCGGTGACCAGGGCCCGGGCCAGGGCGGCCCGCTGGGCCTGACCGCCGCTCAGCTCGCCCGGCCGCAGGTCCTCCTGTCCGCGCACGCCGAAGCGCTCCAGCCACTCACCGGCCCGCGCCCGTGCGCGGGCCCGGTCGATGCCGGCCAGGAGCAGGGGCAGGGCGACGTTGTCCAGGACCGTCAGCTCCGGGATGAGCTGGCCGAACTGGAACACCACGCCGAACTCGGTGCGCCGCAGCTCGCTCAGCCGCTTCTCGGGGAGGTCCTCCAGCCGCCGGCCGTCGTACGTCACCGAGCCCGCGTCCGGCCGGACGATCCCGGCCAGGCAGTGCAGCAGTGTCGACTTGCCGCTGCCGCTCGCGCCGGTCACGGCGAGGATCTCCCCGGCGTGCAGCTCGACCGACGCGCCGCGCAGGGCGGGCGTCCTGCCGTGCGCCTTGGTGAGGCCGCCGGCCGTGAGAAGAGGCACGGGTTCGTTCATGCTGCGTCGACCTCCGCGGTCAGGGTGGTGAGCCGGGCCGCCGTGGTGTTCATCCAGCGGAGATCGGCGTCGAGATGGTTGAGGGCGTAGTCCGCCGAGAGCACGGTCGCGAGGTCGGCGCCCTTGGCGGCCTTGACCGCCGTGAGCTCCCGCATCCGCTCCATGTGGGCGGCGCGCTGGGCGCTCAGATATCCGGACGGGTCACCGCCCGAGAGGATCGCGACGACGACCTTGGCGAAGATCTCGTTCGCCACGAAGGGCGCGGGCGGGGCGATCTGACCGGCCCAGCGGGACAGTTCGCGCGTCCCCTCGTCTGTCGCGCGGTATCTCGTCCGTTCCGGGCCGCCGTCCGAGTCGGTGCCCTCGACCTCGGCGAGACCGTCCCGGACGAGGCGCTGCAGGGTCGTGTAGACCTGCCCGTAGGCCAGCGGGCGGGCTTGCGGGAAGCGTTCGTCGTGGCGTCGCTTCAGGTCGTAACCGTGGCTCGGACCCGTGGCGAGCAGGCCCAGCAGGATGTGGCGGGTGCTCATGGCGATCATTATGTACTGAGTACATGTACTGAGTGAATAGTGCGACCGGAAGAATCCGCCGCCGAACCTGCGAGGGGTTCACTCCGTGACGGCGTACGCCTCCACCGACCACAGCGAGTACCCGTACCGCGTGGCCCGCTTCTCGCCCTGCACACGTACGAAGCGCACGTCCCGCTCGTCCATGCGGACGCTCTCCCGGCCACCCCGGCCGTCCCGTACCGCCGCCGCCGTGCGCCAGCGGCGGCCGTCGGGCGAGACCTGGACGCGGTACGCCGACGGGTGGGCGTCCTGCCAGCGCAGCGCGACCTGCCCGAGCCGTACCGGGCGGGGCAGCTCGACCTGCCACCAGGCGCCGTCGTCCACCGGGGACGACCAGCGGGTGCCCGGGTCACCGTCGTTCGCCGCCGACGCGGGGAAGTCGGGCGTCTCGTCGCCGGAGGAACGGGCGGTGCCGGTGCGGGCCAGATCGGGCCCGCCGGTGGGTGCGACGGCGCGGACGGTGAGGGTGCGGGTCGCGCCCGCGAAGCGCAGCCGGACGTCGTACGACCGCATCGGCGTGCCGCGCTCCACGCTCACCTCGACCGGGACCTCCACGGTCGTGCCGCGCGGAACGCTCAGCGCGGCCTTCGGCACCCGGACCCGAACCCCCTCGGGCGCCTCGACGGTGAGCCGGCTGCGGGCGTCGGCGGGCCGCAGTGAGCCCAACCGGGCCGTCAGCCTCTCGGTACTGCCGGTCTCCACGTCCGCGCGGTCGCGGGTCAGGCCCAGGGAGGTGGCGGGGGAGTCCGTGAACCAGGGGACGAGATGGCGCACGCGGGACGGCGCGGCCCCGGTGACCCGAACGGCGTCGGCCCGCTGCCCGGCCGCCCCGTCGGCACCCGGCCGCTCCCGCCCCGGCACGCGCACCTCGGTCGCGCCCGACCCGTCCAGCCGGCCCAGCTCACGCCAGCCCTGCCCCGGCACGCGCACCTCGACGACGCCGTCGGTACCCGGCTCGGTCAGGACGGTCACGGCTGTCAGCGCACGGGACCGCGGAAAGCGCAGGGTCCGGCCGTCACCCGGGTTGCGGGGCGGCTCGTGGTCGATGCCCGACCAGGCCGCGTAGGACTTCTGCGCCCGCTGAAGGAAGGGGTCCAGCACGTCCGTGCCGACCTCGACCGGCGCCGACTCCAGCCGGGCCCGCAGGGCGCCGATCCTGCGGTAAGCCTTCCAGGCCGCCGCCGCGTCACCGGCGCGCTGCGCGTCCAGCATGTCCAGAGCGGCCGTGCCCGCCTCGCCGTAGCGGGAGAGCTGCCCGGACCAGGGAGCGACCTCCGTGGCGAGGCCGGTGCCCGACAGCCGGCGGGGCAGCTCGCGCAGCACGGTGAAGGCCTCGCGCAGCCGTCGGGCGGCGGTGTCGTCCGCCCCGGCGTCTCCCGCCGTGCGGGACGTCCAGTACGCCTCGGTCAGCGGGCGCAGATACGCCGACTCCTGGTCGCCGAGCACCGACGACGCGTCGTTCCCGGCGAGCGCGGCCAGGGCCTGCTCGCGCCGCCGGTTGCCGCCCGCGAGGTCGGCGATCGCGGCGCGCCAGGAGTCCCCGGCGCGGTAGGCGCGCGGGTTCCAGGCGTAGTCGGCGGCGGTGAACAGCGGGATGCGGGATGCCTCCGGCTGCTGCATCGCGTTGGCGAGCAGGGCGGCCGAGCCGGTCGCGACGGCCGGCTCGCGGCCCTGGTAGGGGCCGAGGAAGATGCGGCCGGGGTCGTAGTCGTTGACCGGGTAGTTGTCCATCGTGACCAGCGGATGCCCGAACGCCTCGCGTGCCTCGGCCAGTTCCCGGCCGGTGATGGTGCGGGGCACCACCCCGACACCCGTCCACGCCACCTCGGTCCCCTCGGCCAGCGCGTCCGCCAGGGCCCGCCGATAGTCGGTCGCGCCGTCCTCGTAGTACTCGGTCGGCATGAGGGAAGGACCGGCCGCGCCGGGGTGCCGTTCCGTGAGGTGCCGGGTCACCGCGTTCGCCACCCGCGCCTGGGCCCGCGCCGCCGCCCCGGGGCCGGAGCCGAACCGTTCGGCGTCCGCCTCGCAGTGCCACTCGCTGTAGCTGACGTCCTGGAACTGGAGCTGGAACGCCCGGAAACCCAGCGCCCACATCGCGTCGATCTTGCGGGTCAGCGCCCGCACGTCGGCGTCCGAGGAGAAGCACATCGCCTGGCCCGGGGCCACCGCCCAGCCGAGCGTGACGTGGTTGCGGCGCGCCCGCTCGGCCAGTTCGCGGAACTCCGCCCGCTGCTCCGCCGGGTACGGCTCACGCCAGCGGGCTTGCCGGTAGAGGTCGTCGCCGGGGGCGTACAGGTAGCGGTTCTGCTTGGTGCGCCCCATGAAGTCCAGCTGCGCCAGCCGTTGCCGGTGCGTCCACGCGGTGCCGTAGAAGCCCTCGGTGATTCCGCGTACGGCGGTGCCGGGCCAGTCGCGTACGACGGCCGCCGCGATCCTGCCTCCCCCAGGTTCTCGGCTGCGCCCGGACAGGGGGGACCCCCCGGGCCGCAGCAGTTGCCGCAGCGTCTGGACGGCGTGGAACAGGCCGTCCTCGCCGGTGCCGGTGAGGGAGATGCCGCCCTGGCCCACGGACAGTTCGTATCCCCCGGAGGGGAGGGCGTGCCGGTCGCCCGGGCGCACGGGCTCGGTTTGTGCGCGCACGACCAGGGCGCCCGGCCCGGCGACGTCCGTGATCCGCCGCGCCCCGGCCTGCCGCAGCAGCTCGCGCAGGGCCTCGACGGCAGAGGGATCGGCCTGCGCGTCGGTGATCAGGGCGACCTCGTCCGGCACGGCGACGGGGGCACCGTTCCCGCGCGCATACTGCGGGCGCGGCCAGACGGAGAGGCCCGCGTCGGCGATGCCGGGGGCCGGTGTCGCGGCCGTGCCGGGCGTCGGCGGGGCAGCCACCGCGGCGGGCGGGAGGCCGAGGCTTCCGGTGACGACGGCGACCGCCAGGGCCGCCGCCCGCTTCCCACGCCGCAGTCCCACAGGCCCCCTCCAGGTGTTCGACCGGCAGAACGAGCCCACCACCCGGCAGGTGAACGTGTCAACGAGAGTGGCCGTAGTGCACCGATTTGCCGGAACATGGACGAAGTGGAGGGGAGTGGAATGTGAGCAGAAGCACGATGTCCGGCCCGGGGCGTCTGCCTTCGCGTCGACTGGGTAGGGCTGCGATGACCCGTCGAATCCCGTACTCGACAAGGAGGCCACCCGTGGCTGCGATGACGTTCCTCCCGCTCCCGGCCCCGTCCAAACCCGTGGCGGACCCGTCCGCCGACCTCGACGACCCCTCCTGCGACGACCCTCAGTACTGCGTCTTCAGCTCCGAGAGCACCCGCACCGAGCCCCCGCTGACCAGCGAGCCCCCGCTGCCCGACGCCGAGCCCCTCACCAGTGAGCCGCCGCTCGCCGAAGCCGCCCCCCTGACCAGCGAGCCCCCGGCCTTCGTCCCGGACTGTTCGAGGCCGTAGATGACCGCACCCCGGCCGGCCGGCCCGCCCTCCGAGGACCTGTCCCGCCTCGCCGCCCTGCACGGCGTCGCCACCTCTTACAGCCCGTCCCCGGACCGCACGGTGGCGGCCTCGGCCACCGCGGTCACCCTCGTCCTGACCGCTCTCGGTGTGGACGCGAGCACACCCGGCGCCGTCCGCGCCGCGCTCGCCGCCCGGGAGCGGGAACAGGCCGAACGGCTGCTGCCGCCGACCGTGGTCGGCTGGAGCGGCAGCTCCCCAGCCGCGCTGGCCGCGCTCCCCGAGGGGACCCGGCTGCGCATCGACACCGAGCAGGGCGAGGTGCGCGCCTCGGCCGACGAGCTCCCGCCCGGCGTCCACCGGCTCACCGCCACCACCCCCGACGGCCGCACGGCCGGCGCCCACTTGATCGTCGCCCCGCCTCGCCTGCCCACCACCACCGGCCGCTCGTACGGGCTCCTCGTCCAGCTGTACTCCCTGCTGTCCCGCCGCTCCTGGGGCATGGGCGACCTCGGCGACCTCGCCGAGCTGGCCGGCTGGGCCGGGCGGTCGCTCGGCGCCGGGTTCGTCCAGGTCAATCCGCTGCACGCGGCCGTGCCCGGCGCCCCCACCGACCCCTCCCCGTACCGCCCCTCCTCGCGCCGCTTCCCCGACCCGGTGCACCTGCGGATCGAGGACATCCCCGAGACCGCCTACGTCGAGGACCGCGAGCGCCTGCGCACGCTGCTGGAGAGGTCCGGCCGGCTGCGCGCGGCGGTGCTGGAGAAGGGCGCGCTGATCGACCGGGACGCCGTGTGGGAGCTGAAGCGGGAGGCACTGGAACTGCTCGGCGAGGTCCCCCTCGGCCCCGGCAGGCGTGCCGCCTACTGCGACTTCCTCGCCGGGCAGGGCCAGGCCCTGGAGGACCACGCCACCTGGTGCGCGCTCGCCGAGGTGCACGGCTCCGACTGGCACCGCTGGCCGACCGGCCTGCGCGACCCGCGCTCGGCCGCGACCGTCCGGGCCCGCAACGGACTGCTGGACCGGGTGGACTTCTGGTCCCGGCTCGCCTGGCTCACCGACAGCCAGCTGACCGCCGCGCAGCGCGCCGGGCGCGAGGCCGGGATGCCGGTCGGGATCGTGCACGACCTCGCGGTCGGCGTCCACCCCGGCGGCGCCGACGCCTGGGCCCAGCAGGAGTACTTCGCCGCCGGCATGTCGGTCGGCGCCCCACCGGACGCCTTCAACGCCCGCGGCCAGGACTGGGGCCTGCCCCCGTGGCGCCCCGACCGCCTGGCCGAGTCGGGCTACGCCCCGTTCCGCGAGTTGCTGCGGGCCCTGTTCCGCTACGCCGGAGCCCTCCGCATCGACCACGTCATGGGCCTGTTCCGCCTGTGGTGGGTGCCGCTGGGTCACCCGCCCACCGAGGGCACCTACGTCCGCTACGACGCCGAGGCCATGCTCGCGGTCCTCGTCCTGGAGGCCTCCCGGGCAGGGGCGCTGGTGATCGGCGAGGACCTCGGCACCGTCGAACCCGGTGTCCGTGAGGCGCTGCGCGAGCGCGGGGTGCTCGGCACGTCCGTGCTGTGGTTCGAACGCGACTGGGAGGGCGACGGCCGCCCGCTGCCCCCCGACCGCTGGCGCGCCGACTGCCTGGCCACCGCCACCACCCACGACCTGCCCTCCACGGCCGCCCGCCTCACCGGCGAGCACGTCGAACTCCGCGACAGCCTGGGCCTGCTGACCCGCCCGCTTCAGCAGGAGCGTGCCGAGGCCGCCGCCGACACCGCCGAGTGGCTGACCCTGCTCACCGAGCTCGGCCTGCTGCACGGCACCGGCGGCACCGACACCTCCTCGGAGGAGGCCGAGATCCAGGCCGTCCACCGCTTCCTGCTGCGCACCCCGGCCCGCATGGTGGGCGTCTGGCTCCCCGACGGGGTGGGCGACCGGCGCCCGCAGAACCTCCCGGGGACGTGGGACCAGTACCCGAACTGGCGGCTGCCGATCGCGGACGCGGAAGGGCGTCCGGTGACGCTGGAGGAACTGGCGGCCTCGCCGCGGCTGCACGCCCTGATGGAGGTGCTGCGAGACAGCGGCACATGACACCAGGGCCTCTTACGACACCCCGGACGCGCGTCCCCACTCGGCGTTGGATACTTTGACACCGTGGACAAGAAGAACGCCCTGCGCGCCGGCGCCCTGGCAGCCGGTACGACGCTGATGATGCTGCTCATGTCGTCGCCCGCCTCCGCGCTCACGCGCGACGACGGTGACGACCCCGGTCCGGGCCTGAGCGTCATCGAGACGCTGGGCCTCTTCGTCGTGGCCCCGATCCTGCTGTACCTGGTCATCCACGCTCTGGTGATGATCGGCGACAAGTCGCACAAGAAGAAGGACCCGACCAGCTCCAACATCAGGACCAAGGCCGACGCGAAGGCCGACGCCAAGGCCTGACCAGGGCTCGCTTCGAGTCCGTCACGCACCTTTTTTCCGAGGGCGCCGCCCCCCGCCGTACGTACGCGCATGCCGTCGTATGGCGACCGGGGCGGCGCCCTCGGCTTTCCCGGTGGCCGGGAGTCAGCCGGAAGTCGGCGGGGAATCGGCCGGAGTCAGGGATTCGGTGCCGTCAGGTAGCGCTGCACCGTCGGCGCCAGCCACGCCACGATCTCCTGGCGGCTGAGCGCCACGGCCGGCGGGAGGCGCAGGACGTACCGGGTGAGCGCCATCCCGAGCAGCTGCGTGGCGGTGAGCGCCGCCCGCACCGGGACCTGCTCGGGGTCGGGGCACACCTGGCGGGCGACCGGAAGCAGCTGCTCCTGGAAGATGCCCTGCATCCGCTCCGCCCCGGCCTGGTTGGTGGCGCCGACCCGGAGCAGGGCCGTGAGCACCTCGTTCTCCTCCCACATGGCGAGGAAGTGGGTCACAAGGGCGGACCCGACCTCCTCCCGGGGCAGCGGGCCCAGGTCGGGCAGCTTCAGGTCGACGGCGACGGCGGCCGCGAACAGGCCCTCCTTACTGCCGTAGTACCGCATCACCATGGACGGGTCGATGCCCGCGTCCCGCGCGATACCGCGGATGGTGGCGCGCTCGTAGCCGTCTGCGGCGAACCGCTCGCGGGCGGCGTCGAGGATGGCGGCGCGGGTGGCGTCGGAGCGCCTGGAGGGGGCGGTGGGCTTGTTGTCGTGCATGCCAACGAGCGTAGGCCAACAAGTGTTGACGGCGTAGGGGTGGGGCTCTACCTTGGTCAACGATCGTTGGTCAACGGCCGTTGGCAAACGGGCGTTGACCAACGGTCGTCGACCAACACGCGTTGGCCTACAGGGAGGCTCTGATGAGCGACACCGCCCGCACCGTGATCATCGTCGGCTCCGGCCCCACCGGACTTCTCCTGGCCGGTGATCTGGCCACCGCCGGCGTCCCCGTCACCGTCGTCGAGAAGCGCCCGCGCGGGATCAGCAACCTCTCCCGCGCGTTCGTCCTGCACGCCCGCACGCTGGAGCAGTTCGACGCCCGAGCGTTGGCCGGCGAACTGGACGCCGTGGGCCGGCGGCTCGGCCGGTTCCGCCTCTACGGCCGCCTCAGCCTCGACCTCTCCACGCTTCCGTCCCGCTTCAACCACCTCCTCGTCCTTCCGCAGTACGAGGTGGAGAAGGTCCTGCAGCGGCGGGCGCTGGAGGCCGGCGCGGAGTTCCGGCACGAGACCGAGGTGACCGGGCTGACGCAGGACGCACAGGGCGTGACGGTCGAGGTCCGCGGACCCGGCGGCGGCACGGAGGCGCTGCGCGCGGCGTACGTCGTCGGCGCCGACGGGATGCGCAGCACGGTGCGGAACGCCATCGGGCTGCCGTTCCCCGGCCGTTCGGTGATCCGCTCCGTCATGCTCGCGGACGTACGGGTGACCGAGGAACCCGGAGAGCTGCTCACCTTCGACGCCGTCGGCGACGCCTTCGCCTTCCTCGTCCCCTTCGGCGACGGCTATCACCGCGTCGTCTGCTGGGACCGCGGCCGCGAGCTCCCCGGCGACGCGCCGGTCGGACTCGACGAGATCAGGGAGACCACCCGGCGCGCCCTCGGCCGTGACTTCGGCATGCACGACCCCCGCTGGATGTCCCGCTTCCACAGCGACGAGCGGCAGGCGCCCGCCTACCGGGTCGGCCGCGTCTTCCTCGCCGGGGACGCCGCGCACGTCCACACCCCGGCCGGCGCCCAGGGCATGAACACCGGTCTCCAGGACGCGGCCAACCTGAGCTGGAAGCTGGCCGCCGTCCTCAAGGGGCACGCGGCCGACCCGCTCCTCGACACCTACGAGGCCGAACGCCACCCCATCGGCAGGACGGTGCTGCGCAGCAGCGGCGGCATCGTGCGTGCCGCCATGGCCCGGCGGCCCTGGACGATCGCCCTGCGCACCGCCTTCGCGGCCTTCCTCGGCACCGCCGGCCCGGCCCGCCGCAAGGCGCTCGGCCAGGTCACCGGCATCGGCTATCGCTACCCCGCCCCCCGCGGCTCCCACCGCTTCACCGGCCTCCGCGTCCCGGACGTCGCCCTGGCCGGGGGCGGTCGCCTCCACGAGGCGATGCGGGGTGGCCGGTTCGTGCTGATCACCCCGGAGCCGTACAGGGCCGGGGCCGAGCGTGAGGACCGGCTGGCCGTGGAGCGCTGGGCGAGCGAGCGCCGTACGACCGTGCTGGTGCGGCCCGACGGGTACGCGGCGTGGGCGGCCGACGCGGCGGACGCCCGGACGATCGAGGCGGCCGTCGCCGCCCACGTGGGGTAGCACCTGGCGGGCCCGCCCGATGCCGGCACCGGCCCTCATCCTGCGCCCGGGTGCCGGCGCCGGCCCTCAGTCCTGCGGCCTCTCCGTCGTCCGGAGCAACTCCCTGAGCAGCTCCGCCAGTTGTCCGGCCTGCTCGGCGCCGAGGCCGGACAGCGCCTCCGTCTGGACGGCGAGTCCGGCGCCGACCGCCTCGTCGATCAGCTCCAGGCCCTTGTCGGTGAGTGTGACCTTCAGGCCCCGGCGGTCGTGCGGGTCGGGGGAGCGGCGCAGCAGACCGGCGCGCTCCAGCTTGTCGAGACGGCCCGTCATGCCGCCTGTCGTGAGCATCAGCGTGGCGGAGAGCTGCCGGGGCGAGAGCGTGTAGGGCTCGCCGGCGCGGCGCAGGGTCGCCAGGACGTCGAACTCCCCTCGGCCGATCCCGAACCGCGCGTACGCCTTCTCCGTCCGCTCGCCCATCGCGCGGGAGAGCCGGTAGATGCGGCCGAAGACCTCCATGGCGGCGGTGTCGAGGTCGGGCCGCACCGTCGCCCACTGGTCGATGATCGCGTCGACGGGGTCCTTGCGCTGTTCGGGGCGTTCGCTCATGGCACGAGTATCCGACGGCTGTGAGTCGTCGGCAAGAAAGTAGCTTGACCGAAAGTTGCTTACAGCTAAGCTACTTTCCATCGACCTACTTCGAAGGGCGCCTCCGATGGCCACCTCCCGTCCGGCTCTCACCACTCTCACCGCCCTCGCACCCGTCTCCTGGGGCACGACCTACGCCGTCACCACCGAGTTCCTCCCGGCCGACCGCCCCTTGTTCACCGGCCTCATGCGTGCCCTGCCGGCCGGTCTGCTGCTGCTCGCCCTCGCCCGGGTGCTGCCGCGCGGTGCCTGGTGGTGGAAGGCGGCGGTGCTCGGCGCGCTGAACATCGGCGCCTTCTTCCCGCTGCTGTTCCTCTCCGCGTACCGGCTGCCCGGCGGCATGGCGGCGGTCGTCGGCTCGGTCGGCCCGCTGTTCGTGGTCGGCCTGTCGGTCCTGCTGCTGGGGCAGCGGCCGTCGCCGCGCACGCTGTTCACCGGGGTCGCGGCCGTGTTCGGCGTCAGCCTGGTCGTGCTCCAGGCGGCCGGGGCGCTGGACGCGCTGGGCGTGCTGGCGGCCCTCGCCTCCACCGCGTCCATGTCCACCGGCACGGTGCTCACCAAGCGGTGGGGGCGCCCCGAGGGCGTCGGCCCGCTGGCCCTCACCGGCTGGCAGCTGACCGCGGGCGGCCTGCTCATGGCGCCCCTCGCCGTCCTCGTCGAGGGCGCGCCGCCGGCGCTGGACGGCCGGGCGCTCGGCGGTTACCTCTACCTCGCCGTCGCGAACACGGCGATCGCGTACTCGCTGTGGTTCCGCGGCATCGGCCGCCTCACCGCCACCCAGGTCACCTTCCTCGGCCCGCTTTCCCCGCTGACCGCGGCCGTCGTCGGCTGGGCGGCGCTCGGCCAGGCGCTGACGCCGGTGCAGCTGGCGGGCATGGCGCTGGCGTTCGGGGCGACGGTGGCGGGTCAGATCGGGCCGGGGCGGAAGCCGTCGGGCTCGGAAGCGGTCCGGGGGGCCTCTGGCGGGCGAGTCCTCGGTTTTCCTGAAAGGAAGGCTTCGAGGGATTCGATGGACGTGACACCGCGACGGTAGGTCCCGCTCCTTCTTCGACGTCGCCGAACGCACCGCCTTCCCCAACGGGGTCACCCTCACCCGCCTCACCCGCCGCTGGACCTGACTGAGGAACCCCCGGCACGGACGAGGGGCGCCCGGCACTGTGCCGGGCGCCCCTCATCGCCGTACGGTCGGCTACTGCGCCGCCGCGTCCGCCGCCTGCGCCCTCAGCGCGCGCTCCACGCCCGCGCGGGACTCCGACACCAGTCGCCGCAGGGCCGCGTTCGGCTCGGCCGAGGCCAGCCAGGCGTCCGTCTTGTCGAGAGTCTCCTGGGAGACCTGGACCGTCGGGTAGAGGCCGACGGCGATCTGCTGGGCCATCTCGTGGGAGCGGGACTCCCAGATGTCCTTGACCACCTCGAAGTAGCGGTCCGCGTACGGGGCGAGCACATCGCGCTGGTCGGTCTGGACGAAGCCGGCGATGACCGCCTCCTGCACGGCGTTCGGCAGCTTGTCGGAGTCGACGACCGACGCCCACGCCTCCGCCTTGGCCTCCGGGGTCGGGCGGGCCGCGCGGGCCGTGGCCGCGTGGCGCTCACCGGCGGCCGTGCGGTCCCGGTCGAACTCGCCCGCGATCTCCGCCTCGTCGAACCGGCCCACCGCCGCGAGCCGCTGCACGAACGCCCAGCGCAGCTCCGTGTCGACGACCAGGCCCTCGATGGTCTTCGAGCCGTCCAGCAGGGCGTCCAGCAGGTCCAGCTGCTCCGGCGTGCGGGCCGTCGCGGCGAACGCGCGCGCCCACGCCAGCTGGTGGTCGCTGCCCGGCGCAGCCGCCCGCAGGTGCGCGAGCGTCGCGTCGGTCCAGCGGGCCAGCAGGGCTTCGCGGGCGGCCGGGTCGGCGTACAGGTCGATCGCCAGCTTCACCTGGCGCTGGAGCGACTGCACCACCCCGATGTCCGACTCCTTGCCGATGCCGGACAGCACCAGGGACAGGTAGTCGCGGGCCGCCAGCTGGGCGTCGCGGGTCATGTCCCAGGCCGACGCCCAGCACAGGGCGCGCGGCAGGGAGGACTCGAAGTCGCCCAGGTGTTCCGTGACCGTGGCCAGGGACTGCTCGTCCAGGCGGACCTTGGCGTACGACAGGTCGTCGTCGTTGAGCAGGATGACGGCCGGGCGGCGCCTGCCGACCAGCTGCGGCACGGTCGTCAGTTCGCCGTCCACGTCCAGCTCGATCCGCTCGTCGCGGACCAGCTTGCCGGCGGCGTCGTCGAGTTCGTACAGGCCGACGGCGATCCGGTGCGGGCGCAGCGTCGGCTCGCCCTTGGCGCCGGCGGGCAGGGCCGGGGCCTCCTGGCGGATCGCGAAGGACGTGACGACGCCGTCCGCGTCCGTCTCGATCTCCGGCCGCAGGATGTTGATGCCGGCCGTCTGCAGCCACTTCTCCGACCAGGTCGTCAGGTCACGGCCGGAGGTCTCCTCCAGTGCGCCCAGCAGGTCCGACAGGCGCGTGTTGCCGTAGGCGTGGCGCTTGAAGTACGCCTGCACGCCCCGGAAGAACTCGTCCATGCCGACGTAGGCGACGAGCTGCTTCAGGACGCTGGCGCCCTTGGCGTAGGTGATGCCGTCGAAGTTGACCAGGACGTCGTCCAGGTCCCGGATCTCGGCCATGATCGGGTGGGTGGACGGCAGCTGGTCCTGCCGGTAGGCCCACGTCTTCATGGAGTTGGCGAAGGTGGTCCACGCGTGCGGCCAGCGCGACCCGGGCGCGTGCGCCTGGCAGGCGATGGAGGTGTACGTGGCGAACGACTCGTTCAGCCACAGGTCGTTCCACCACTCCATGGTCACGAGGTCGCCGAACCACATGTGGGCCAGCTCGTGCAGGATGGTCTCCGCGCGCATCTCGTACGCCGCGTCCGTCACCTTCGACCGGAACACGTACTGGTCGCGGAGGGTCACCGCGCCCGCGTTCTCCATCGCGCCCGCGTTGAACTCCGGCACGAACAGCTGGTCGTACTTGGTGAACGGGTACGCGTAGTCGAACTTCTCCTGGAACCACTCGAAGCCCTGCCGGGTCACCTCGAAGATCGCGTCCGAGTCCAGGTACTCGGCGAGGGACGGGCGGCAGTAGATGCCCAGCGGTACGCTCTGGCCGTCCTTCTCGTACACGCTGTGCACCGAGTGGTACGGGCCGACGATCAGCGCCGTGATGTACGTCGAGATGCGCGGGGTCGGCTCGAACACCCAGACGTTGTCCCGCGGTTCGGGCGTGGCCGAGTTGGAGATGACGGTCCAGCCCTCGGGGGCCCTCACGGTGAACTGGAAGGTCGCCTTCAGGTCCGGCTGCTCGAAGCTCGCGAAGACCCGGCGGGCGTCCGGGACCTCGAACTGGGTGTAGAGGTAGGCCTGTTCGTCGACCGGGTCGACGAACCGGTGCAGGCCCTCACCGGTGTTGGTGTACGCGCAGTCGGCGACGACCCGCAGGATGTTGCGGCCGTGGAGGAGGCCGGGCAGGGCGATCCGGGAGTCCGCGAAGACCTCGGCCGGGTCGAGGGAGTCCCCGTTGAGGGTCACTTCGTGCACGGCCGGCGCCACCAGGTCGATGAACGACTCGGCCCCGTTCTCGGCGGTCACATCGAAGCGCACCGTGGTCACGGACCGGTAGGTGCCGCCCTCCTGCGCACCGGAGAGGTCGAGTTCGATCTCGTACGAGTCAACGGCGAGCAGCTGCGCCCGCTGCTGCGCCTCTTCGCGGGTCAGGTTTGTGCCAGGCACGCGGTCATCTCCTCGTTATGGGTGGGTTGCGCCATCTTTCCACGGAGGCTCGGCGTCAGGCGACGACCGGGGCGTCTTCGAGGGATACCCCTCGGGGGGTGGCGAGGGTCCGGGCGAACGCGCGCACCGCCGCCGTCTCCCCGCCCCGGTGGCGCACCAGCCCGAGCGCCGACCCGGGAACGCCCTCCACCGGCACGAACGCCACGTCCGGATTCCGCCGGTGACGCGGTCGCGCGCGAGCGAGCCTGGCGAACATGACGACGACGTACACCATCTGTTCCATCGCCCCGCTCGCCCTGAAGGACCTGCGCACGACGGACGACGCGGGTCGCGCCATGGTCCCCTTCACCGACATCGAGGGCGGCGCGCCGCTCCGCTGCTGCCTGCGCCGCGGCGAGCCGGGCGAACGCCTCGCGCTGGTCTCCTACGCCCCTCTCCGCCGCTGGGCCTCGGAAACGGGCGCCACGCCCGGTGCCTACGACGAACAGGGCCCGGTCTTCATCCACGCGGAGGAGTGCGAGGGCCCGGCCGGAGACGCCCTCCCCTTCACCGACGCCCACCGCACGGTCCGCCGCTACTCCGCCGAGGGCCGCATCCTGGGCGGGCGGCTGGTCGAGAAGCCGGATGCCTTCGCGCAGGCCTTCAGGGAAGCGTTCGCCGACCCGAGGGTGGCGCTCGTCCACGTCAGGGCTGTCGAGTACGGGTGCTTCCTCTATGAGGTGCGCAGGGGGGCCGTCGAGTCCACCGACCGACCCTGACCTCCGCGAAGGGTCCGGCCCCTGCTCCCCAGGTGTCGGGAGCAGGGGCCGGGCCCGGTGTCGTACGGCTGCCGTGTCAGCCCTTCAGCTCCTCCGCCACCAGTTCCGCGATCTGGACCGCGTTCAGGGCCGCGCCCTTGCGGAGGTTGTCGTTGGAGACGAACAGGGCCAGGCCGTTGTCCACCGTCTCGTCGCGGCGGATGCGGCCGACGTAGGACGGGTCCTTGCCGGCGGCCTGGAGGGGGGTGGGGATGTCGGAGAGCTCTACGCCCGGGGCGTCCTTCAGCAGCTCCGTCGCGCGCTCCGGGGAGATCGGGCGGGCGAAGCGGGCGTTGACCTGGAGGGAGTGGCCGGAGAAGACCGGGACGCGTACGCAGGTGCCGGAGACCTTCAGCTCGGGGATCTCCAGGATCTTGCGGGACTCGTTGCGGAGCTTCTGCTCCTCGTCGGTCTCGTTCAGGCCGTCGTCGACGATCGAACCCGCCAGCGGCAGCACGTTGAAGGCGATGGGGCGCTTGTAGACGCCCGGCTCGGGGAAGTCGACCGCCTCACCGTCGTGCGTGAGCTTGTCCGCGTCGGCGACGACCTTCTGCGTCTGGCCGTGCAGCTCGGCCACGCCCGCGAGGCCGGAGCCGGACACCGCCTGATACGTGGCGACGACCAGGGCCTCCAGGCCCGCCTCCTCGTGCAGCGGACGCAGCACCGGCATCGCTGCCATGGTCGTGCAGTTCGGGTTGGCGATGATGCCCTTGGGGCGGTTCTTGATCGCGTGCGGGTTCACCTCGGAGACGACCAGGGGCACCTCCGGGTGCTTGCGCCACGCGGAGGAGTTGTCGATCACCACGGCGCCCTGGGAGGCGACCTTCTCGGCCAGCGCCTTGGAGGTCGCGCCGCCCGCGGAGAACAGCACGATGTCCAGGCCGGTGTAGTCGGCGGTCGCCGCGTCCTCCACCGTCACGCCGTCCAGCTCCGAACCCGCCGAACGGGCCGAGGCGAACAGGCGCAGCTCCGTGACCGGGAAGTTCCGCTCCTTGAGGATCCTGCGCATGACCGTGCCCACCTGTCCGGTGGCTCCGACGATTCCGACCCTCACGGTGACTCCCTCTCCTGCGTCTCTTCACATGCTCGTTGCTTGGCCGAGGCTTTTCCATCATGCGGCCGACCACGGCCCGCCTGTCCACTTCTTTCCCCGCCACTGCCCGGAGAGTGGGACGACGTGTCCCGCTCCATGGTTGCGGACCTGCGGTGTCGACCCCGCTGAGCTGGAGATATTCGTCCGGCAGGGGTCGTGTGCCGCAAGCTCGCCTGCCCCTGTCGGTCTCGGCCACACGGAAGTGTGATGTACGCCTCTGTCGCCTCGCCGGGACGCGTCAGGAGAACGACCGAACGTTCCGGGCCCTGCCGGCGTCATAGGAGAAACACGGTGAGGGGGTGGGCTTGTGCTGCTGCGCGGAAGGGCCCGGCGCGGCCGGGAGGCGCACGCCGGGACCGGCGACGATCCGCTGGACGCGGCCGATCCTGTGCGCGCGGCCGATCCGCTGGACGCGGCACAGGAGCGCCGGGTGCGGGCGGTGCTCGCGCTGGGCGGGGTGCCGCAGGCGGACCTGCCGGACGGGGTGCAGCAGGTCCGCCTGCGGCTGCTGGAACGGGCCGCGAGCGGGCGGGAGGCACCGCGGGACGTGTCGGCGTGGGCGGCGGTCGTCGCCTCCAACCTCGCCATGGACTGGCACCGGGCCAAGCGCCGCCAGGAGCGGCTCGGAGAGCGGCTGGCCTCCCTGCGGCAACTGGAGAATCCCTCCGGCGAGGACACCAGCGTGCTGTCCGTCGCCGTCGCCCAGGGCCTGGACGAGCTGCCCGACGCCCAGCGGCAGGTCGTCGTCCTGCGCTTCTACGCCGACCTGCCGGTCCGGTCCATCGCCGAACAGCTCGGCGTCCCGGAGGGCACGGTCAAGAGCCGGCTGCACACGGCGGTACGGGCCCTGCGCTCCCGCCTGCACGAGGACGAGGTGGTGTGACGTGACCGCCCGGAACGACGACGACCGGTTCGACGCCGGCTGTGACGACGGGGCCGAACACGACGGGACCGAGTACGACGGTCCCGAGTACGGCGGCGTGGACGCGCTGATGGCCGTACTGGTCGGCGAACCCCTGCCGGAGGCGGCCCGCCGGGACGTGGACTTCATGGCCGCCCACCGCTCGGCGGCGGCGGATGTGGCAGTGCTGCGAGAACAGCTGGGGCTGCTCGGGGACGCGCTGGCGCAGGACGGCGGCGGTCCCTCCGTGAGATCTGTGCCCGCAGTGCCGGAGCCCGAGCCGGAGACCGGTGGCGGGGCCCGCGTGACCTCGCTGTCCGTCCGGCGCACCCGGCGCGTACCGCACGGCGTCGCCCTGAAAGGCCTGGTCGCGGCCGTCGGGGCCACCGTCGTGATCGGCATGGGCTGGCTCGTGGTGCAGAGCGGCGGCGTAGGGGCCGGGAGCGATCAGGGCGCATCCTCCGCTGCCGACAGCTCCGCCGGCCGGCCGCAAGCAGGTGAGGAGGCCATGCTCAGTCACGCCGGTTACCTCGCCTGCGCCCGGATCGTCGTCGAGGGCACTGTCGCCGCGGTCGAACAGGTCCCCGGGACCGGGCAGGACCGCGTCACCCTCGACGCGACCCGGTACTACAAGCCCGCCGAGGGCCCGGCCCAGGTCGTCTTCCCCAGGGAGACCGACGTCGAGCCCCGGTTGCGCGCGGGTGATCACGTCCTGGTCGGTATCCAGCAGGGTCAGGCCCAGCCGGACCTTTTGACCACGGGGGAGAAGGCGATCGCCAGGGACCGGGCGTGGATCCTGAGGGAGCTGCCGACGGCGAGAGTGCCGAGCTGCGAGTAGGCGCCCCTGCCCCCGCCGCGTCCGAGTCCACCGCACCCTGCTGGCGGAACGGCGAACGGGGCGGGTGTCCCCCGGACACCCGCCCCTTCGTCCCGCAGCCGGTCCGGTTCCGCCCCCTACGGCTTCTCCTTGTCCCACACCCAGCTGCCCTTGCCGTCGACGGGGTCCTTCGGCTTCGGGACCACAAGCTCCCCGGACTCTCCCGGTTCGGTGCCGTCGACGGCCGTCGGCTGCCCGGCCCGGACGACGCCTGCGCCGTCCGGGCCGGTGAGGCAGGCGCTTGCGATGACCAGGGGCAGCGCCAGGGCGGCGAGGGCTGCCGTGGTGCCGGCGGCGGTCCGGACTCGCCCGGTGATGTGTCTCATTCTGTGCCTCTGTCTTCCTTGGTTGCTGGTCGGCGAGCGTGCGCCGAGCACGATCATGCGGATCGCAGCTGCCGGTGTCAGCAGGTCCGGGCTGGCCTCAGGTGGACATGGCACCGTCATGCCAGCCACGTGTCGCGGGCCGGGCGTGCCGACCGGCGGTCAGGTAACCGTCGGCCCTGCAGTCACCGAGCACCCAGCCGGGCAGCAGGCCCGGCAGGTTCAGCCACCGGTCCCAGCCGCTCCGGGCCCGGAGCACAGCCTCGTCGAGGTCCGCGGCCTCGACGAAGGTCATGCCCACGAGACGCGGGCCCCACCGGGCCAGCGACACATGGGCGATGCCCGGCTGGGGGTCGCTCCGGGTCCGGTCGGCGACTTCGCCGAGCCGCCGGTCACCGGGCATGCCCACGGGCGGGTCGGGACCGTCGGGGACGACGGGTTCGGGCGAAGGCAGGAGAACGACCTTGACTGCGTACACCCGCCCGACCCTAGGCACGAGACGCGGCCGCGCGGACGCTCCAGGGCTGACCGCCCGCGGTCATGGCAGAGAGCGGCCAGTACACCCTGCGAGGGCCGCAGCCGACACGCTCCGTGCGGTCACATCCAGCCGCGCCGGACGGCCTCGGCACCCGCCTGGAAACGGCTCTGTACCCCGAGGCGCTTCTGGAGCTCCGCCGTGTTGCGGCGGATCGTGCGCAGTGAGACACCCATCTTGCGGGCGATCCCCTCGTCGGTCAGCCCCGCCGCCAGCATCCTGAGCAGGGCCGCATCCCGATCCGTCGGCGCGTTCTCGGATGCGTCCCGCGCCACCGTGCCGAGCGGCCGCGCGTTCTCCCACACCAGATCGAAGAGTTCCTCCAGCGCGCGCACCATGCTGGGGTAGCGGATCAGCAGCGCGCCCTTCCTGCTGTCGTCGGCGTCGAGGGGGATCACGGCCGCCTCGTGGTCGCACAGGATCATGCGCATGGGCACTGTGGGCGCGGTACGGGTTTCTCCGCCCACGGAGGCGAGCCACGTGGCGTACTCGACGGTCGCCGGGTCGTTGCGGACGCTGTCCAGGTAGACGGTCCGCATCCGACAACTGCCAGACGTCGGCGAAGAAGACCGTCACCAGCTACACACCGCTGAAGGTCGGCTGGTACTTGTGGGAGAACTGAGCGTGACCGGCCCCGGCCGGGCCGCCGTGCTCGCGGCGGTCTGCCTGATGGTGGTGATGAGCAGCGGCTGCACGGCGGACGACTCCCGGCGGGCGGACACGGTCCGGCAGAGCACGCCGCCCGCACAGTCCGGGGCCACCACCGACCGGGCCGAGCACATCGCCGGTGAGACGGTGACCAAGGCGCCCCAGGTCGTCGACGGCGAAGTGATCGCATCGGTGACGGACGCCCGCGGGAACCGGACCGTACAGCTGGACGGCGGGGTGCGAGGCGGGCCGGTCTCCATCGCCGTGAACTGCCAGGGCAAGGGCACACTGAAGGTGGAACTGAAGCCCGTGGGGCTGAGCTTCCCACTGGAGTGCGTCGCCGGGGAGGTGAGCAGTACCTACAACCAGATCGCTCTGAAGAAGGCGCGCAAGGATGCCGTGCTTCAGGTGACCGCGGGTTCCGGGGTCCGGTGGGCGCTGTCCGTCGGGCAGTGAGCGAGGCTCCGGCGTGAAGCGTCCCCGCGCGCACAGGGGGGCGCGGGGACAGGTGAGGGGCGGGTGCCGCAGGGGAGCGCCCGCCCCTCATCGTGTTGGCGGGGACCGCCGTCAGCCGGTGACCTTCTCGATGACGACCGTGCCCATACCCGCCGCGCTGCCACGGGCGTTGACCAGCTTGACCTCGCCGAAGAACTGACGGCCCGCCGGACCGGCCGTCTTGACCAGCACGTCCGCGGTGACCTTGGCGGAGGCGCCGCCGGGCAGGGCGACCGTGGTGCCGGGCGCGACGTTCACCGAGCCCAGGGCGGAGGTGAAGTAGACGTCCTTGTAGGCGAACGTCGTCGAACCGGACGGCACGCTGTAGCCCTCGACCCGGATCGTGTAGGTGCCGGCGGCGGGCTTGTCCAGACGGACGGACTCCTCCGAGTCGGCGTCCGCGGACTGACCGACCGTCACCCCGTCCTTGACCACGAACAGGTCGAGGTCCGCTCCCTGGTCGGAGACCTTGCCGATGGAGACGTCCAGCCGTTCCGCGCCCGCGGGCACCTCGACCGTCGTCGTCCGCACCTGCTGGTGGCCGATGCTCGGCGTGCCGAGCGCGGCCGAACCCAGCGAGCCGCCCTCCAGCTTGCCCTCCAGGCTTGCGAAGTCGTTGGTGACGGTCCACGTGGCGGCCACCGGAGTGCCGGGCTTCGCCTCGGGGACGGTGGTCACCGCCGGGTCGAAGACGGTGCCGAGCACCGACACGTCCAGCTTGAAGGGGTTGTCGAGGTCGGGGGAGGTGCGCCGCGACTCGATCTCGATCTCCCAGACGCCCGGCTGCGGATCGGTGTAGGTCCGCACGTCGGGACGGCAGGTGTTGGGGCTGGACGGCAGCGAATAGTGCGGGTAGCAGTAGACCGTCGCCGAGTCCTCGACGGGAAGGCCCGCCGGCTGCAGGGAGATGAACCGCGTCTGGCTCTTCTCCTTCAGACCGCCGAGCGCCACCTCGAGCGTCTTAGCACCCTGGGGGACCGTGACGAAGTACGACACGCTGCTGTTGCGCTGCACCGAGGAGGAGGCGCTGAACGAGTAGGACGGCTTCGCCAGTTGGTTCGCCGCGACGACGGTGGTGAGGATCTGCTGGTCCACGCCCTCGGTGCGCTCGTCGTCCACCTCGAGGATGGCGCTGTGCACGCCCGCGGTCTTCGCCCGGGCCTGGACCTCGACCGTGACCGGCTTGTTCAGCGGCAGCACGACGTCGTCGTCGCCGAGGAGCCGGAAGGTGCCGTCGTTGTTCTTCCACTCCAGCTCGTGCCGCAGCGGGCGGTCGGGGCCGGTGGTACGGGTGACGGTCACCTCGTACGTCTTCTTCTGGCCGGCCTTGAGACCGCCCTCGCGGTCGTAGAGGCCGGTGCCGAAGCCGGGCTCCTTCAGGGACTGGTCGAGCGCGGTGTCGACCGGGGCCTTCACCGTGTAGCCGTGGGCGGTGGCTCCGTCCTTGATGGCGTCCCAGGCCTGCACGATGCGGATCAGACCGGCGCCCTGCTCGTGCGCCTGTACGCCCTTGATCTGACGAGCGGTGCTGGTGAGCGCGGTGCGCAGGGTGAGCGGGGACAGGTCGATCTTCCGCTGCTTGGCGGCGGACAACAGCAGCGCGCTGGCGCCGGCGGCCTGCGGGGAGGACATCGAGGTGCCCTGGAGCATGCCGTAGCCGGGCGGCAGGGAGTAGCCGGCCTCGGCGACCGGGGCGCCCGGCGCCCAGGTCTGGATGGTGTTGACGGCCGCACCCGGCGCCGTGATGGTCGGGGCGAAACCGCCGTCCTCACGCGGGCCGCGCGAGGAGAACGGCATCATCGCGTACTTCTTCTCCACCACCGAGCCGTAGTTGGCGGCCCAGGTCTCCCGGGAAGCGGCGGCGCCGACGGAGATGACCTTGTCCGCGAGGGCGGGGTCGCCGATGGTGTTGGTGCCGGGGCCGGAGTTGCCCGCGGAGATCACCAGTTGGACGCCGTACTCGTCGATGAGCCGCGTGTAGAGGCGGGCGCGGGCGTTGTTGCCGTCGTTCAGCGGCGGAAGGCCGCCGATGGACATGTTGACGATGTCGACGCCGCGCTTGGTGACGAGGTCGATCATGCCCTCGGTGAGTGCGACGTTGGTGCAGCCGCCGGACCAGGAGCAGGCGCGGGACGAGACGAGCTTCGCACCGGGGGCGGCGCCGTTCATCTTCCCGCCGAACAGGCTGCGGGCGGCGGCGATACCGGCGACGTGCGTGCCGTGCCGGCCGGTGATGACGCCGATGCTGACGTAGTCCGCCTTGTCACCGGCCGGGTTGAAGGTGACGTCCTTGCGGATCTCGACCACGAAGGGGATGCGTTCGGCGACCGGTGTGTTCGGGTCGTCCGTGCCGAAGTAGCCGATCTGGAAGCCGTCCTTGTACGGCTTCATCGCCTCGTTGTCGGTGAAGTCACCGTCGTTGTCGAGGTCCACCCGGACCGTGCCGGCGGCCTGGTCGTACAGCACGCCCCAGGCGTCCGTCTTGTCGCCGTCCCGGTTCAGGTCGCCGGCCACGTCGCCGCCCGCGGCCGCCGACTCCGCGAACGTCCGGAACTGGAACGAGCCGGCGGGCGACTGCCAGGTGCGGCCCCCGGCGGTGAACACCGGACCGGTCACCGAGCCGGTCATCTGAAGCCACGTTCCGTCCCGGTCGGACACCGGGTCGGTGGCCGTGACCCAGTCGACGATCTTGCGCTCGCCGGTGGTGGTCTTCTGGAGCGCGGGGTGGGCGACGTCGACACCGGAGTCCAGGATGCCGATGGTCACGCCGCGCCCGTCGTACTTCGGGTGGTCCTGCACGAAGGAGACGGCACCCGTCTCGAAGGACGGGTTGTACGGGTTGGTGGCCGGGGTGTTCTTGTCGGGTGCCGCGTATCCCGCTCCCGCCGCCGCGGTACCGCCCGAGTTCTTGCCGCCCGGGGCCGGGTCGTCCAGTTCGATCTCTTCCTTGAGGTCGATCGCCTGGACGGAGGGGAGCTTCCCCGCCGACTCGATGGTCTTGTCGGCCCGGCTGGTGGGGACGGTGACCCGAACATAGCCGAGCCGGTCGATGCTCTTGCCGACGAGCGCGCCGCCGACCGCGTCCAGCTGCCCGGCGACCTGCTCGGTCTTCCCGGGCGCGGTGGCGATCATCATCGTGACGGTCTTGTCGCCGTCGGCCTTGGCCTCCGCGAGCAGGTCCGCGTCGTCCGAGCCGAGCTTGTCGTGCGCGGACTCGGCGTCCGCGTCGGCCGGGGCCGAGGCGGACGGGCCGTCGGCGGAGAAGGCCATCGGGATCGGACCGGCCGCGGTGAGCGCGGCGACGAGCCCGGCGGCCACGGCGATGCGTGCCACACGTCTCCGGCCCGGTATCGGGTCGTGCTGGGGGGTGAGGGTCATCGGCATCCCTTGTAGGTAAAGGAACGAGCGGAGAGCGACCGGGGCCGATCGGTCCTGGTCGCGACGGTCCGGAGCGCAACCCCGGACGATCGCACAGCTTTACGCAAGGGACGGTTGTTTGGGGATGGTTGACCGAAACGAAATGGACGCATGGGGAAAACCCGCTATGCGCTTTACGGGCAAGGGCCCCGAACGCGGCGAATCGGCCCACCCGTCCGGCGTGGCGGGTTAACGTCCCGGAATGCGACAGAGGTTGAGGGTGGCGGCCTACGCCGTATGCGTCCGTGACGGACAGATCCTGCTCGCCCGCTCACCCGCGAGGGACGGAACGCCCGAGTGGGTCGTGCCCGGTGGTGGCATGGAGCACGGCGAGGACCCCTACGACACCGTGATACGCGAGGTGGAGGAGGAGACCGGCTACCGCATCGAGGTGGCCGGGCTGCTCGGCGTGGACTCCACCCACAGCGTGTTCCGCGACGGCTTCGGCGGACGCGCCGTCGACCACCACGCCGTCCGGTTCGTCTACGAGGGCCGGATCACCGGCGGTGAACTGCGCAACGAGGTGAACGGCTCCACCGACCTCGCCGCCTGGCAGGACCTGGACGCCGTACCCGGGCTGGCGCGGGTGCCGATGGTCGACATCGCGCTGCGGATGTGGCGTGAGCGACCGGTGACGGGGCACCTGACCGACGAGGAGGGAGCCGCTCTCCCCGAGGCGTGATCCGGCCCCTCCGGACTCCGGTTACCCCGGGAGATGAACACGGAGTGACCGACTCCGGGCCGTTCCCGGAGCGGTCGCCGACGCGCAGGGTAGTCCAAGATCCACGTTCGGTGATCGGCGCTGCCCGTTGCCGCCGCGTTTACGCACAGGTCATCCCCGGTGCCAACGATCCAGTACGAGCGGGGCGTTCGCACAAGAACGCCCCGCGACCACTGCCGACGCGTTCGCACTCGGGGAGAGAAGCGCATGTCGCGCACACGCTCAGTCGCCGGCTCCGGCCAGGGCATCCACCGTCGTTCCGTCCTCGCCGCCACCGGAGCGGTCGCCCTCTCCGCGGGCGTCGGCTACACCCTGCGGCCCAGCGACAGCCAGGCCGCCACGGCCAAGGAAGCCACCGAGGCCGTGGCCGCCTCCTCACGCCGGGCACCGGCCGCACCGCTGGCCCCCTACGCCAAGGGCACGACCCTCGCGAACGTCGCCACTCCGCGCGGCGGATCCGGCTACCGGCGCCTGGGCGACGGACCCGGCTGGCCGCGGGTCGTCCGCTCCGAGCTGGCCGCGCCCAAGTCCGGCCGCGCCGGACGCCGTACCGCGCTCGCGGCGTTCGTGCAGCTCACCGACCTGCACATCATCGACGCCCAGCACCCGCTGCGCCTGGAGTACCTGCGCTCGGCCGACGTGCACGCCTGGCGGCCGCACGAGGCGCTGACCGTGCAGGGCGCGATCGCGCTCGTGGAGCGGATCAACGCGCTGCGCGGCGCCCCCGTCACCGGTGCCCCGCTGCACTTCGCGATGACCACCGGCGACAACACGGACAACAACGCCAAGTCCGAGCTGGAGTGGTTCCTGAAGATCATGAGCGGCGGGCGCATCACGCCCAACACGGGCGACCCGCGCCACTACGAGGGCGTCCAGAACAGCGGCCTCAAGCAGTACTGGCAGCCGGACGCCGCCGTCCGCGACAGCGACAAGCAGGCCGGCTTCCCCCGGCTCGACGGCTTCCTCAAGGCCGCGATCCGCGAGGTGCGCAGCCCCGGCCTCAACCTGCCCTGGTACTCGACCGTCGGCAACCACGACTCCCTGCCGATGGGCTGCTACGCCTCGCACGGCGACTCGTACCTCACCGAACTGGCCGTCGGCGGCAAGAAGCTGATGAACGTCTCCGCGGCCGAGGCTCAGAAACTGCAGACCCTCATCAAGAAGGCCCGGGACCCCGAGGGCGTCCGCTACCACGACTTCCTGAAGTCCCACGCCCGCGCCATGCGTTCGGTCACTGCCGACGAGAGCCGCGCCCCTTTCACGTCCACGGACTACCTCAAGGCGCACCTGGACCCGGCCTTCCGGGGCGTCGGCCCGGCCGGCCACGGCTACTCCTCCGCGAACCTCGACGCGGGCACCCAGTACTACGCCTTCCGCATCTCCGACGACGTCATCGGCATCAGCCTGGACACCACCGACGCGGGCGGCCACTACGAGGGCTCCCTCGGCAGCGCCCAGCTGCGGTGGCTCGACAAGACACTGCGGGACAACAAGGACTCCCACGCGGTCGTCTTCAGCCACCACACCAGCAAGACGATGACCAACACCCGCCGCGACCCGGCCCGTCCCGACGAGCGCCGGCACAACGGCCGGGAGGTCCTCGCCCTGCTCGGCAGCCACCGCAACGTCCTCGCCTGGGTGAACGGCCACATCCACAAGAACGTCATCACGCCGCACTCGGCGCCCGACGGCCGCTCCTTCTGGGAGATCTCCACCGCCTCCCACGTCGACTTCCCCCAGCTCGCGCGGGTCATCGAGCTGACCGACAACAAGGACGGCACGATCTCCCTGTTCACCACACTGGTGGAGTCCTCGGCCCCGCACCGCACGGACTTCTCCGACCTGTCCCAGACCGGTCTCGCGGCCCTCTACCGCGAGCTGTCGCTCAACGCCCCCGGAGCGAGCACCACCCTCGGCGGCGACCCGAAGGACCGCAACACCGAACTGGTCCTCAAGAAGGGCTGACGCCCGCTTGGTCGTCCCGCGTGGGGCCGCCGGTGAGAACCCGCAGGCCCCTCCGCTCCCCTCCTGGTCCTGACCCCGGTCCCTCATGACCGGGGCAGTACCTCGACATACGCGGCCGGGTCGCGGTCGGCCGCTGCCATCAGGGCCGTGCGGATCACCGTCGCCTGCTGTTCCGGGGAGTCGCGGAGCTTGCGGGGCGTGATGTGGACGACCGTGATGCCGAGGCGCTCCAGGTGCTCGCGCTTGCGGGCGTACTCGGACCACAGGGCGTCGTCGTCCTGGCGGGGCGCACGGGTGTCGAGTTCGACCGCCACCGCCTGGTCGGGCCAGTACGCGTCGAGGCCGCCGAGATACGGGCCGCCGGGCAGGCGCAGGTCGACGTTCCAGACCGGGTCGGGCAGCCCGTACCGGCCGACGATGCGGTACAGGCGGTCCTCCGCCCGTGCCCGGCCCTCGGCGAGCAGGGAGTCCACCGCGTCCACCACGTGCGGGCGGCTCAGCAGCCGCGCCTGGTTCAGTTCGCGGACCACGGACGTCGCGTCGCAGTGGGCGCCGCGCACCGCCTCCGTCAGCAGGCGGCGCACGAGGTCGGCGTCCGCGAACTCGGCCACCGCGTCGGCCAGGGCGCGGGCGGCCGGGGCCACCGGCAGGCCCGTGACCTCGTCGGGGACAGGCAGCACGGACGTGCGGACGATACGTGCGCAGCCCGTCGAGCGCAGCCGCCGCATGCGCGGGACCAGGACGTCGAAGGCGTCCAGGGACGGCAGCGAGGGCGTGGAGGAGAAGCCGTGCAGGGTCAGTGCGGCCAGTCCGGTGATCATCACCTCCGGGTAGGCGGGAGCGTGTGCCTCGCCCGCGCCGGGCTGGGCCGGCACCCCGGTGCCGCGCTCCCGTGCCGCGTACATCAGCACCGCGTGCAATCGCTCCTCGCTGGTCGGCGGGCCCGGGTGGAGGAGGATCACGCCGGGGAGGAGCTGCCGCCAGGGGCCGCCGGGGCGGCACTGCTCGTTCGTCTCGGCCGTGGAGACACCGTGCGAGCGGAGCTGGGCCGCCGTCATCACCCGGGGGCGGCCACGGCCGGACAGGTCGTGCAGGGGGCGGGGGGAGAGCGGGGTGTTGTGGGTCATGACCCGCAATTTCCCGCGTCCGGACCGCCCTTTAACCGCTGTTACAAGTCCGTCGACAAACCTGGACAACCAGGTGCTAAAAGACGGATGTTCGGATACCGAAAGCCCCTGGTCCGTTCGGGTGCGGGCCAGGGGTTACGGCTCACCGGGCACTCATCTCGTAACGATGGCGGAACGCCCGGATCTCAGGCCAAAGCTACTGGTCAGAGGCCTCGTCGCACATCTGTCCACGCAACGCCCGTGCCAGATCGTCACGGGCCTCCAGCACCAGTCGGCGCAGGGCCGGGGCCGCCTCCCGGTGAGCGTCCAGCCAGGCGTCCGTGGCGTCCAGGGTCTGCTGGGACTGCTGGAGCGACGGGAACAGGCCCTGCACCACGTGCATGCCGATCTGGATCGACCGCTCGGCCCACACCCGCTCGATCGCCGCGAAGTACTTCTGAGCGTACGGCGCGACCAGCTCCCGCTGCGAGCTCGGGGCGAAGCCCGCGATGGTCGCCTCGACCATGGCGTTGGACAGCGCGTCCGACTCCACGACCTGTGCCCACGCCTGCGCCTTGACCGCTTCGGACGGGCGCGCGGCGAGGCAGCGCACCTGGTGCCGCTTGCCGGACGCCGTGGCGTCCCGGGCGAGTTCCTCGGCCAGCGCCTTCTCGTCCACGACCCCGTGCGCGGCCAGCGGCTCCAGGAACACCCACCGCAGTTCCTGGTCCAGGTCCAGGCCCTCGACCGTCGCCGTGCCCTCCAGCAGCTCCCGCAGCAGCTCGAAGTCGGCCTCGGCGGCGGCCGTCCGGGCGAAGAACCGCGCCCAGGCGAGCTGGTGCTCGCCGCCGGCCTCGGCCGCGTACAGCTCGCGCCGCGCACCCTCGGCGAGCAGCCGGGCGGCCCTCTCGCGCCGGGCGGGCGCCGTGTAGTGCGTGACCGCCGACTCGGCCCACGCGTGCAGCATCTGCACGACGCCGATCTCGGACTCGCGCCCGCCGAACCGCAGCACCAGGTCCACGAAGTCCCGCGCCGGGAGCAACGCGTCACGCGTCATGTTCCACAGGGCCGACCAGCACAGGGCGCGCGCGAGCGGGTCGGTGACTGCTCCCAGGCGCTCGCGCAGGGTCGCCAGCGAGGTCGCGTCGAAGCGGATCTTGCAGTAGGTCAGGTCGTCGTCGTTGACCAGGACCAGGTCGGGGGCGTCGGCACCGGCCAGTTCCGCCACGACCGTCCGCGCGCCGTCGACGTCGGTCTCCACGCGCGCGTACCGCTCCAGCGTCCCGCCGTCCGTCACCCGGTACAGGCCCACCGCGACCCGGTGCGGACGCAGTTCGGGGTGGGACTCGGCGGCCTCCTGCACCACCGCCAGCTCCTCGACGCGGCCGTCCGCGCCCAGCAGCACCTGTGGCGTCAGTGAGTTGACCCCGGCCGTCTGGAGCCAGGACCGCGACCAGGCGCTCATGTCCCGGCCGCTGGTCTCCTCCAGCACCGACAGCAGGTCACCGAGGCGCGTGTTGCCGTACGCGTGCCGCTTGAAGTAGCGCCGGGCGCCCTCCAGGAACGCCTCCTCACCGACGTACGCCACGAGCTGCTTCAGCACCGACGCGCCCTTGGCGTACGTGATGCCGTCGAAGTTCAGCTTGGCGTCCTGCAGGTCGCGGATGTCCGCCGTGACCGGGTGTGTGGAGGGCAGCTGGTCGGCGCGGTAGGCCCAGGCCTTGCGGCGGTTGGCGAAGGTGATCCAGCCGTTGACGAAGCGGGTCGCGCCGACGAGCGAGAACTCGCCCATGAAGTCCGCGAAGGACTCCTTCAGCCACAGGTCGTCCCACCACTCCATGGTGACCAGGTCACCGAACCACATGTGCGCCATCTCGTGCAGGATGACGTTGGCCCGGCCCTCGTAGGACGCCTGCGTCACCTTGCCGCGGAAGATGTACTCCTCCCGGAACGTCACCAGCCCCGGGTTCTCCATCGCGCCCAGGTTGTACTCGGGCACGAACGCCTGGTCGTACTTCCCGAACGGGTACGGGTAGTCGAAGTGGTCGTGGAAGAAGTCCAGGCCCTGCTTGGTGACCAGGAAGACGTCGTCGGCGTCGAAGTGGGGCGCCAGGCCCTTGCGGCACAGGGCGCCGAGGGGGATCTCCAGGGTCGTGCCGTCAGCGAACGTACGGGAGTAGGAGTCCGTGACGTAGTGGTACGGGCCGGCCACCACACAGGTGATGTACGTCGAGATCGGCTTGGTCTCGGCGAACCGCCACACCCCGTCGGCCTGTTCACCGGCGCCGTTGCTCCACACCGTCCAGCCCTCCGGGGCCCGCACCTCGAAGCGGAACGGGGCCTTGAGGTCGGGCTGCTCGAAGTTCGCGAAGACCCGGCGGGAGTCGGCCGGCTCGTACTGCGTGTACAGGTACACCTCGCCGTCCTCCGGGTCGACGAAACGGTGCAGGCCCTCGCCGGTGCGGGAGTAGGCGCACCGGGCGTCCACGACCAGCTCGTTGTCGGCGGTCAGGTCCTCCAGGGTGATCCGGGAGCCGTCGAAGACCTCACCGGGGTCCAGATCGCGGCCGTTGAGCGAGACGGCCGTCACACTCGGCGCGATCAGGTCGGCGAAGCTGCTCGCACCGGGCTCGTTGCAGCGGAAGCGGATCGTCGTGACCGAGCGGAAGGTGCGGGGCCCGTCACCCGCGTCCTCACCGACCGCGGACCGCAGGTCGAGGGACACCTCGTACCCGTCGACGCTCAGCAGGGCGGCCCGCTCGCGGGCCTCGTCGCGGGACAGATTCTCACCGGGCACGGGCGGCACTCCTCGGATGTCGTCGGGTACGGCTGAACAGCACCGATCCTGCCACGTGCCCCTGACGGCGGGCAGCCGGGAATGAGGCGAGCGCGCACCGGCGTTCCCGGAGAAACGGTTCCCTCGTGAGGAGAGACATGTCGGACAAGACCCCTGTCGACTTCTGGTTCGACCCGCTGTGCCCCTGGGCGTGGATGACCTCTCGTTGGGTGCTGGAGGTGGAGAAGGTCAGGGACATCGAAGTCCGCTGGCATGTCATGAGCCTCGCCGTCCTCAACGAGGACAAGCTGGACGAACTGCCCGAGGAGTACCGCGAGCTGCTGGAGACCAAGGCGTGGGGCCCCGTCCGGGTCGTCATAGCCGCACAGCAGGAGCACGGCGCCGAGGTCCTCGGCGACTTCTACACCGCGCTCGGCACCCGCATCCACAACCAGGGCGAGGGTCCCGGCAAGGAGACCGTCGCCGCCGCCCTGAAGGACGTCGGCCTGCCCGAGTCCCTCATTGGGCACTGGGACGCCACCCCCTACGAGCCCGAACTGCGCGCCTCCCACAAGGAGGGCATCGACAAGGTCGGCCAGGAGGTCGGCACGCCGGTCATCGCCGTGCCCGGCGCCGACGGCGAGCAGATCGCCTTCTTCGGCCCGGTCGTCACCCCGGCTCCGCAGGGCGAGGAGGCCGCCCGTCTCTGGGACGGCACCCTCGCCGTGGCCTCGGTGCCGGGCTTCTACGAGATCAAGCGCACCCGTACCAAGGGGCCGGACTTCTCCAACCTGTAGCGGTCACCGCGCGGCGTCGGCTTCCGGGTTCCGCAGATCCTCCGGGAGCCGGCCGCCGCCGGCCTGATGGCCCCAGGGCTGGTACCACCGGCAGCCCGCAGCGGTGCAGCGCCACAGGTCCGTGCGGTCCGTGCCGAGCGCCTTCCTCTCCTCGGGCTCGAGCGGCGTGAACACCTGGGTACCACTGCCGCCACATGTCGGGCAGTGCTTGTCCTTGAAGAACATCAGCCTCTCCTCGCCATCACCGCCATGTCCGGGAAGTCGGTTACGACCGCATCGACGCCCATGCGGTAGTACAGCGCGTATTCGGTGAACGCGTCCCCGAAATCGTTCGGTCCGGTTCCCCGCCGCAGGTCCGCAGGCAGGAACTGGTTCTCCGCGCGGAAGGTGTACGGCCCGATGCGCAGCCCCGCCGCGTGCGCGTCCGCGACGAGCGTCGTGCCGGCGACCGAGGACTTGTCCGGCCCGATCCAGTCCGCGTACGCGGCGATCCGCGCGAGCCCCGCCGGGCTCATCATGTCCTTGTACGTCGTCGGATCCCCGGACGAGACCAGGTCGTACGGCCCGCCCGTGGTCCCCAGCGCCTGCCACAGCGGCACGCCCAGCCGCGCGGCGGCGATCCGCCGCAGGCTCGTCGGCTCGAAGGACTGCACGACACACTCGCGCCTGCCGAGCCGGTTGCGGCGGATCACGGACGCCAGTCTCGGCTCCAGCGGCAGACCGATGGACCGGAAGTACGTGGGGTGCTTGGTCTCGGGGAAAACGGCGATCGTCCGGCCGTACGTCCGCGACAGCCGCCGCGCCAGGTCCACGACCTCCTGGAAGGTCGGAATGCGCTCGCGCCCGTCGAAGACGGTGTTGCGGTTGCGGACCTGCGGCAGTCGCTCCACGGCCCGCAGCGTCTTGAGCTCGGCCAGTGTGAAGTCCTCCGTGAACCAGCCGGTGACCGCCCGCCCGTCTACCGTCTTCGTCGTACGGCGGTCCGCGAACTCCGGCCGGCGGGCCACGTCGGTCGTCTGGGAGATCTCGTTCTCGTGCCGGACCACCAGCACATGGTCCTTCGTCGGCACCAGGTCCGGTTCGATCCAGTCGGCGCCCGTCTGCACGGCGTAGGTGTACGAGGCCGCCGTGTGCTCCGGGCGCCAGCCGGCCGCACCCCGGTGGCCGATCACCAATGGCCCACCGGCAGGGGCCGCGTGCGCGGGCACGGCCGCGGCCGCCGGAGTGGCGGCGGCCGCGAGCAGCAGAGATCGGCGTCTCAGTCGCATCCGAGTCCTCTTCTCCATAGGGGTGTCAGGTCCTCGCGCGGGTCCGTGCAGCGGCGAGCCGGGCCACGTGCTCCTCGTAGCCCTTCGTGTAGAAGGCCGCCCGGTCCGGGTCCGGCTCGACCACGTCTGTCGGTCGTGTCCACACCGCCGCGTCCAGCGGCACCCCGTACCGCTCGGCCGCCGACAGCACCGCCCCCCGCGCGCCGACCTCGCCCTCGACGACCCGCAGGGGCCGCCCGAGCACGTCGGCCAGCAGCCGCATCCAGGCGGGGCTGCGGGTGCCTCCGCCGCAAACGGCCAGACTTCCGGTGAGGCCCGCCGCCTCCAGGCAGTGCCGGGCGGCGTACCCGATGCCCTCGCAGGTGGCGCGGACCAGATCGCCCCGGGTCGACTCCAGGGAGATGCCGGTGAGTTCGGCGCGCAGGCGCGGTTCGACGAACGGGGCGCGTTCACCGGAGGGCGCGAAGTACGGCAGCACGCGGACGCCGTCGGCGCCCGGCGGGGTCTCGGCCAGCAGGCCGTCCACCTCGTCGTGGAGCACGCCCGTCGTGGACAGCACCCAGTCCAGTGCCGCCGTACCGACCATCGCGGGCATGGCGCGCAGCCAGTGCCCCGGGCGGTCGGTGGAGATGTGGAGGCCGGCCGGTTCACCGGTCAGGTCCAGCTCGCTCGTCGCGACCAGACTGGCCAGGCAGGTGCCGACGATCAGCAGCCCGTCGCCGGGGGACGTCACTCCGGCGCCCAGCGCGCAGGCCGGCAGATCGTACGGGCCGTTCGCGATCCGGGTGCCGGACGGCAGGCCCTCGCCCCGCGCCTCGGCCGTCGCGACCGGGTCGCTGACCGGGGGGAGCAGACCGCGGCGGTGGCCCAGCCCCAGCAGTTCCACGACCCGGTCGTCGTACGTCCGGGTCCGCGGGTCCAGGAACGGCATCGACGCGTCGGACACGTCCGTCGTCGGGCCGGCTCCGGTCAGCCGCTGGAACACGACGTCCTTGCAGTACAGGGCGGCCTTCGCGGCGTCGAGGGCTTTCGGCTCGTGGCGGTCCAGCCAGGCCAGCAGCGGTCCCGGGCATCCGGGGAACATCGCGCTGCCGGTCCGCCGGAACACCGCTTCGAACGTGCCGTCCGACAGCCACCGGTCGACCAGTTCGTGCGCCCGCCCGTCCATCCAGGAGGCGGCGGGGCGCACCGGCCGGCCCTCGCCGTCCACCAGCCACACCCCGTCCCCCTGCCCGGTGAGCCCTGCCAGCTCCACCGGTTCCGCCACGGTTGAGGTCAGCGCGCCGAGCACCGCCACGACCGCCGCGTACACCTCCTCCATGTCCTGCTCGACGACCCCGCCGCGCAGCGACAGACCCACCGGCCGGGACTCGACGGCCAGTTGACGGCCCTCGAAGTCGAAAGCCGCCGCTTTGACCATGGACGTGCCCACATCGATGCCGACGTACATGCGGCTCTCCTCCCGGTCCTCAGGTCAGACAGTGCACGAGCGGCTCTCCGCGCACCCAGCGGCCCACCTCTTCGGCGGCGATCCGCGCGGCCTTCTCCGCGACCGCGCGCGACGCACCGCCCAAGTGCGGGGTCAGCACCACGTGTTCGGCCAGTCTCAGCAGCCGGGAGTCCCCCGGGAGCGGCTCCCGCTCGTACGTGTCGAGCGCCGCCGCCGACACCTGGCCGCTCCCCAGGGCGTCGCACAGCGCGTCCTCGTCAAGCAGCGGGCCCCGGGCCACGTTCACCACCACCGCGCCCGGCGGCAGCAGCGCCAGCTCGCGGGCGCCGATCAGCCCCCGGGTCTCGGGGGTGAGCCGGGCGTGCAGGCTGATCACCCGGGAGCGGCGCAGGAGTTCGTCGAGCGAGGTCACGCGCAGGCCGTGGATCTCGCCGTGCACGTACGGGTCGTACACCATCACCCGCGCCCCGAACGCGCACAGCACACGTGCCACCCGGCTGCCGACGGCCCCGTATCCGACCAGCCCGACGGGCAGGTCCTCCAGCTCCAGACCGCTCTGCTCGTACGTGTAGTACGTCGCGCCCTCCCAGCTGCCCCGCCGGACGAGCGGGTCGTGGGCCTGGGGGATGCGGCGCAGGGCCGACAGCATCATGCCGACGGTGAACTCCGCGGTGGCGGCGGCGTTGCGGCCCGGCGCGAAGCACACCCGCACGTCCCGCTGCCGGGCCGCGGCCAGGTTGACGTTGACCGGCCCGCCCCGGCAGACCACGACCAGCCTCAGATCCGGGCACGCGGCGAGCACCTTCTCGGTGACCGGCCCCATCTGCGTGACCAGCACCTCCGCCCCGGCCAGCGCCTCGATCATCTCGTCCTCGGCGTCACTGGCCTCCTGCACCTCGGCGACCGGCCCGAACGGCTCCAGCGGCCAGCCGAGCTTCAGTTCCGTCACCTGGGTCCGTTCCACCGCCTGCTCCACCGCCCGTGTGATCAGCGACGGCAGGACGAAGTGGTCACCGGCGGCCACGACGCGCACGCTGTTTCCGTCAGTCATCGCAGGGCCTCTCCTGTCTCGGCGTCGAAGACGTGGGTGTGCTGAAGGTCGGCGGCGACCCGGACCCGGTCGTAGTGGGCGAGCCGTACCTCCGGGGCGGTGAGGACGACCAGATGCCGTTCGACTCCGTCGAGGGCGAGGGTCGCCAGGCCCGCCTCCAGGAGCGGTTCGTGGGCGACGACCCGCGCGGGCAGCCCGCCTTCGCCGGTGAGCCGGACGTCCTCGGGGCGGATGCCGACCACCACTTCACGACCTTGGTCCACCGGCACGGGCAGTGCGACGCGGACCGAGTCGGAGAGGCGGGCGTGGCCGTCGCCGCCGGCGATGCCGGGCAGCAGGGTGATCGCCGGCTCGCCGACGAAGTCCGCGACGAAGACGTCGGCCGGTCTGTCGTAGATCTCGTAAGGGGTGCCGAGCTGCTGGATGACGCCGTCCTTCATGACGGCGATCCGGTCGGCGAGGGAGAGGGCCTCCTCCTGGTCGTGGGTGACGAGGATCGTGGTCTGGCCCAGGTCCTTCTGGATGCGCCTGAGTTCGCGGCGGGTGGTGTCGCGCTGGGCCGCGTCCAGGTGGGAGAGGGGTTCGTCGAGGAGCAGCACGTCCGGTTCGCGGATGAGGGCCCGGGCCAGGGAGACGCGCTGCTTCTGACCGCTGGACAGGCCGGCCGGGCGGGCGTCGAGGAGGTCGGTCAGGCCGACCCGTTCGGCGATCTCCCTGACCTTGCGGTCGACGTCACCGCGGGCGGCTCTTCTCCGGGCCTTCAGCCCGAACGCCAGGTTCTCCGCCACCGACAGCGGCGGATACAGCGCGTAGTTCTCGAACGCGACGCCGATGTTCCGCTGCTGCGCGGGCCGTTCGACCACCGACGCCCCGCCGATCAGGATGTCCCCGCCGGTCACCGGCTCAAGACCGGCGATCATGCGCAGGGTCGTCGACTTGCCGCAGCCGGAGGGACCGAGGAGCCCGAGCAGCTCCCCGGAACCGAGGCTCAGGTCGATGCCGCGGACGGCGTCCACGGAAGGCCGCCCCCGCGACCGATAGGTCTTACTGAGTTCACGTAGCTCCAGTCCCGTCATGGCCGCCCTTCATCGCGCAAACCTCGTAACGGACCTTGTGCTCGTCCAGATCCCGCAGTGCCTCCGGCGACGCCCCGTCGTCCACGAGGACCGTGTCGAAGCGGGACAGCGGGACGACCCGGTGCAGGGCGACCCGGCCGAGCTTGGTGTGGTCGATCAGCAGGACGTTCCGTGCCGCCGCGTCGAGCATCGCCCGCTTCACGGACACGATGTGCTGCTCCTGGTGGTACGCGTAACCTCCGTGCACGGCCGACGTCGACGCGAAGCACACGTCCACCCGTAGCTGCCCGACCGCCTCCACGCACGACACCCCCAGGAACGAGGAGTGCAGCGGGTCGTAGTCGCCGCCGAGCGCCATCAGGTGGATGCCCCGCTGGTCGGAGAGGAGGTTGATCGCCTCCAGGAAGTTGGTGACGACCGTCAGCGGGGTGACCTCGCCCGTGCGCAGCCGCCTGGCTATCTCCAGGGTGGAGGTGGAGTCGTCGAGCAGGATCGCCATGCCGGGCTCCACCATCCGCAGGGCGTGCTCGGCGACGGCGGCCTTCTCGGCGCGCATGGTCTTCAGCCGGTACTGCACGTTCGACTCGAAGACCCCGGACGGCTGCGCGGTCACTCCGCCCCGGAACTTCCGTACGATGCCCTGCCGTTCGAGCTCGTCGAGGTCCCGGTGGATGGTCATCAGGCTCACGCCGAACCGTTCGGCGAGCTCCGCCGCCGTCGCCGAGCCGTCGGCCAGCACCTGCTCGGCCATGGCGGCCTGCCGCGCCGCGGGCCCCTGCGGTCCACCACTGCTGTTGCTGCTCATGACTGGGTCTCTATCCGTCGTCCCGGTCGCTCCGGCCGGTCGGCCTCGAACAGCAGCAGGTTCTCAGGCCGGACCACGAGCCGCACCGGATCGTCCGGACGAAGGCGTGCCGCGTCGGCCCGAGGGGCCACGAGGGACACCCGCTGCTCCCCGGCCCCGAGCCGGACGGTGACCTCGACGGACCGGCCGAGCACCTCGGTGACGTACACGGTCCCGGTGAGTTCGTGACCCTCGCCGTGCAGGGCGATGTCCCGGGGGCGGACGCCCACCAGGACGTCCGTGCCGGGCGTGGCCCGCGCCCGGACCGGCAGCTCGACCCCGCCGTCCGACCGCACGCCGCTCTCCGTCACCACGCCCGGGAGCAGATTGATCCGGGGCCGGCCGAAGGCCCGCGCGACCTCCGTGTCGTGGGGCCGGTACCAGATCTCCTCCCGCGTGCCCGTCTGCACGATCCGGCCCTCCCGGATGACCCCGATCCGGTCGCCGAGCGCCAGCGCCTCGACCGAATCGTGCGTGACGTACAGCGTGGTGGTGTGCTGCACGGCCCCGATCGCCTTCAGCTCCGCCCGCATCTGCTGGCGGAGTCTGGCGTCGAGGTGGGAGAGCGGCTCGTCGAGCAGGAAGGCCCGCGCGGGGCGGACCAGGACCCGGCCGAGGGCCACGCGCTGCCGCTGGCCGTTGGACAGCCGGCCGACGGGCCGGTCCAGCAGGCCGGAGATGCCGAGCAGTTCGGCGATGCTGCCGATCCGCTGCTCGGCCTCGGCGGCGGGCAGCCGGTGCCGGGGCGAGCGCAGGGGCGAGGCGAGGTTGTCGTAGGCCGAGCGGTGCGGGTAGAGGGCGTAGCTCTCGAAGCACATCGCCACGCCCCGGTCGTAGGGCTCGACGCCCCGCATGTCCTTGCCGTCGAGGACGACGGTGCCCGAGTCGGGCGGTTCGAGCCCCGCGATCGTCTTCAGCGTCGTGGTCTTGCCGGCACCCGACGGGCCCAGCAGGCAGAAGAACTCTCCCTCGCGCACCTCCAGTTCCAGCTCGTCGAGAGCGACGGTCTTGCCGTACGTCTTCCGTATCCCGCTCAGCGTGATCACGACTTCACCGCCCCGAACGACAGGCCCCGCACCAGATACCGCTGGATCGTCAGCGCCAGCAGCAGCGGCGGTACGACGGACACCAGCGCGGCGGCGGCCGTGAGGTTGTACTTGGGCCGGTCCCCGCCGAGGAAGGACAGCGCGCCCACGGTCACGGTCTGGGCCTCGTTGGAGGTGAGGATCAGCGGGAAGACGAAGTTGTTCCACGCGAAGATGAACGCCAGCAGGGACACGGCCGCGATGCCCGGCTTGACCAGCGGCAGGGCCACCTTGAAGAACGCCTGCTTGCGGGTGTAGCCGTCCAGCAGGGCCGCCTGCTCCAGCTCGGGCGTGAGGTCGGCGAAGTACGAGCGCATGATCCACACGATCAGCGGCAGGGTGACGAGTTGCAGCACCCACACCATGCCGACGTACGTGTCGAACAGCCCGAGCTTCTGGTAGAGCACGAACAGCGGGATGATGACGGTCAGTTCGGGGGCGAAGCGGAACGACAGCAGCGTGAACATCAGGTTCTCCGAGCCCTTGAACCGCCACCGCGCCGAGGCGTAAGCCGCCGGCAGTCCCACCACCAGCGACAGCACGACCGCCCCCACCGACACCACGAGGCTGTTGACGAAGAACCGCACGAACGGGATGCCCTCGCTGTCGCCGAGGACCGTCCGGTAGCCGTCCAGCGTCGGGGAGAAGGAGAAGTACGTGCTGAACAGCTGGTCGGCGGGTTTGAGGGAGAGGATCACCATCCAGGCGATCGGGAACAGCGCGAAGACGAAGTAGAGGACGAGGGCGGCATCGGCCAGCCACCCCGGCACCCGCTTTCTCACGTGGTCACCTCCGCGGCCCGGCGCTGGATCTTCCCGAGGTGCTTCACCAGCACCATCGCGGCCAGATACACCACGGCCCACAGCACGATCGTGTAGGAGATCCCGAAGGAGTAGCGCTGGAAGCGGATGGCCTCCAGGTACGCCCGGATCTGGAGGACGACGGTCGAGTCACCCGGCCCGCCTTCCGTCAGGGCGTAGATGATGTCGAACACCTTCAGCGAGTCCATGAACCGGAAGATCACCGCGACCAGGACGTACGGCCACAGCATCGGCAGGGTCAGCCGGCGGAAGGTGTACCACCACCCCGCGCCGTCCACGGCCGCCGCCTCGAACGGGGAGGCGGGCAGCGACCGCAGACCGGCCAGGGCGAGGATCGCCACGAACGGGGTGTAGACCCACACGTCCACGGCGATCGACGACAGCAGGGCGCCCGCCGGGGTGTCGGTCCACTGCACCCCGCCCAGACCGAAGGGCCTGAGCAGATGGTTGACCACCCCCACCGAGGGCTGGAGCATCAGCTTCCAGATGATCGCGGCGATCACCGGGGCGATCATCAGCGGCAGGATCAGGATCTTCTCCAGGATCCGGCCGAGGAGCGTCGACCGGTGCAGCAACAGCGCGACGGTCACCCCGAGCACCGTCTCGGCGAGGGCCGCCCCGACCGCGTACAGCACCGTCACCCACGCCGAGTTCCAGAACGCCTCCTGTGTGAAGACGGTCGTGTAGTTCTCGAACCGGACCATGTCCGGCTGCGGTTTGCTCGCCGAGAAGTCGAACAGCGTGTAATACAGCCCGAGCCCGAAGGGGTACAGGATCCCGCAGGTCAGCAGCAGTGCCGGGACGATCAGGAGGTACGGGCGCAGCGCGAGCCGCATGGCTAGCCCACCTTGCCGGCGAGGTCGTCCGCCAGTCCGTCCAGGACGGACTGCGCGCCCTTGCCGCCGTAGATCTCCTGGAGGGCCGCCGCCCAGCTGGTCGTCGCGTCGAAGAACTGGGCCTGCGGGGTGAACTGGATCTTCGTCTGGTCGACGACCGTCTCGAAGGTCTCCAGGAAGCCCGGCAGATGCCGCATCTTGTCCTTGTACGCGGCGTCGTCGGCGACCGACTTGCGCACCGGGTCGATGTGGTTGTGGGTGACCGCACCCTTGCGCAGGTGCTCCTTGCCGGTGGCCCACTGGAGGAACAGCCAACTCGCGCTCTTCTTCTCGCTCCTGGCGTTCATGCCGAGCGACCAGATCCACATGTTGGTGGCGAGCGACCCGTCCGGCCCCTTGGGCCCGGGGTGGAAGGCGATCTTCCCGGAGGCGGGGCCGGCGCCCTTCACCGCCTGGAAGTAGGCGGCCGTGTCGGCGTCGAACAGCATCCCGGCCTTCTTCGCGCCCAGGTCGCTGGAGCACTGGTACCAGGTGTAGGAGGTCCAGGACGGCGGGCCGCCCCGCTTCACCATCCGCGCCCAGTCCTCGGTGAAGGCCACGGCCTCGGGGCTGTTCATGGCGGGTGTGAGCTTCCCGCCGTCGACCGTGAAGTCCTCCAGCCCGTTGCGGGCGTACATCGTCATGAAGCCGGGGTGGATGGTGGCCCAGCTCCGTGAGCCGCGTACGGCGATCCCGTACATCCCGTCGAAGCCCGCGCCCGGCGCCTTCCGCTTGATCGTTCCGGCGAGTTCGTCCAGTTCGTCGAAGGACTCGGCCGGCTTGAGGCCGAGTTTGTGGAACACCTCGGTGTTGTAGGCGACGACGTTCGTCTCCCAGCCCCACGGCAGCGCGTACTGCCCGCCCCGGCCGAGCGGCGCGCCCGCCTTCAGCGACCACTGGTCGGCCTGGAGCAGGTTCGGGAAGAAGTCGGCCTGGTCCCACTCGGCGCCCGTCGCCGAGGAGTTGCGCATCCACGGCCCGAGGTCCTCCAGCCAGCCCGGCGGCCCGTACTGCCACACCATGTACGCGCCCAGCATGAAGACGTCGTAGGAGGCGCGCCCGCTGGACAGGTCCACGGTGAGCTTGTCGAAGTAGTTGTCCTCGGGGAAGACGTCGTACTCGACCTCGATGCCGGTCTTCGCGGTGAAGGACTTCAGGTCGGCGATGAGCGCGTCCGTGTACGGGTGCTTGTTGAGCAGCGCCTTGACCGTCGTGCCCTTCTCCCGCTTCCAGTCGAAGGAACCGGTGACGTCGTCCGCGGCGGAGCCGTCGCTCTTGTCGTCGTTCCCGCCGAAACCGGCGCCGCAGGCCGTGAGCAGCGGGGCGGCCGCCGCCCCGGCGGCGAGGGCGAGGAAGCGCCGGCGGTCGTGCACGTGCGTGTCCATCCGTACCTCCGCGTGGAGCCTGGTCAACACGTCGAGTCGACTCGTCAACAGAGGGTGGAACGGCTGAAGTTGGGCGTCAATCCCTCGCGCACGGGAAAATATCGGGGCACAGTGAGAAGTTCACAGATCCAGCTGCGACGGCGTGGGAGGTTCCGGATGGCGGACGAGGGTGCGGGCTGGCTGGGCGTCGACCTGGGCACGCAGAGCGTCCGCGTGCTGCTCGTCAGCGCCGACGGCACGGTCCTCGGCAGCGGCTCCGCCCCGCTGACCGGGCGGCGCGACGGGGTGCGGCACGAGCAGGACCCGGTGCGGTGGTGGGCGGCGCTGTGCACGGCGTCGCGGGCCGCGCTCGGCTCCGCGCCCGGCGTGCCGATCGGCGGAATGGCGGTGTGCGGCACGTCGGGCACGGTACTGCTGACGGACGACTCGGGCCGTCCGGTGAGCCCGGCGCTGATGTACGACGACGGGCGCGCCGCGGAGGAGGCGGCGCGGGCCCGGGAGGCGGGGCTCGCGGTCCAGGACACGTGGGCGCTGCCGAAGGCGTTGTGGCTGGTGGGGGAGTACGGGCCGGGGCTCCGGCTGCGTCACCAGCCCGACCTGGTCGTCACCCGGCTCATCGGGGAGCCGCCCCCGGCCGACTCCAGCCACGCCCTGAAGACGGGCTACGACCTCGAAGGCGACCGCTGGCCGGACACCGCCCTGGCCCGACTGGGTGTGCCGGAGCGCCTGCTGCCCGACGTCGTACGCCCGGGGACGAGGCTCGGCGAGGTCTGTGCCCGCGCCGCCGACGCCACCGGCATCCCCGCGGGCACCCCGGTGCTCGCCGGGATGACGGACGGCTGCGCGGCCCAGATCGCCTCGGGCGCGCTGCGGCCCGGCTCCTGGAACTCGGTGCTCGGCACGACCCTCGTGCTGAAGGGAGCGGCCCGGGACCCCGTCCGGGATCCCACCGGCGTGGTCTACAACCACCGTGCCCCGGAGGGCACGTGGCTGCCCGGCGGGGCGTCCAGCGTCGGGGCCGGGGCACTCGCGGCGCACTTCCCGGACGCCTGCCCTGCCACGATGGACGAACGGGCCATGGCGTTCGAGCCGTCCAGCGCGGTCGCCTATCCCCTCGTCTCGCCGGGGGAGCGGTTCCCGTTCCGGGCGCCGGAGGCGGCACCGCTGGTCCTCGGAGAACTTCGGGACGACGCCGACCTGTGGGCCGCGCTGCTCCAGGGCGTCGGCTTCGCGGAACGCCTGTGCCTGGACTACCTGCACCACCTCGGCGCCCCTCTCGACGGCCCGCTCACCTTCACCGGCGGCGGCGCGCGCAGCCCGTACTGGAACCAGCTGCGCGCCGACATCCTCGGCCGCCCGGCCCGCGTGCCCGAGCAGACCGAACCGGCCCTCGGGATGGCGGCGCTGGCCGCGTACGGGGCGTCGGGAGGGGGAGCACTGGCCGATGTCGCCGAGCGCATGGTCCGTGTCCGGACCGTCCTCGAACCCCGCCCGGACCGGACGGCGGCCTTCGCCGAGCCGTACGCGCGTCTCGTCGACGCCCTCCGGGAACGCGGCTGGCTGCCCGCCCCGGTGGCGGAACACGCCCGGACCCGGCTGCACCTGGACACGGGGCAGTCATGACCACGACCCTGGTGCGGGCCCGCACCGGCGAGCAGACCGCCCCGGCGTGTCGCCCCGCACCGACAGCCCGACCGCATCCGAACGGACCGGCCCATGACCACCACCCTCCTGCTGGCCCGCCACGGGCAGACCGTCTGGCACGCCGAGAACCGCTACGCCGGGATAAGCGACATCGACCTCACCGACACCGGCCGCGCCCAGGCCGAGGCCCTCGGCCGGTGGGCCGCGGCCCACCCCGTCGACGCGATCTGGACGTCCCCGCTGTCCCGGGCCGTCGCCACCGCCGAGCCCGCCTGCCGTGCCCTGGGCCTCACCCCGCAGCGCGAACCGGGGCTGCGGGAATGTGACTTCGGCGTGGTCGAGGGCCGTACGCTCGCCGAGTTCGAGGCCGAGGACCCGGAGTGGGCCGCGGCCTACCGCGCCGACCCGGTGGCGAACTCCTTCCCCGGCGCCGAGGACCCGTCGGCGGCGGCGGCCCGCGGAGCCCGCGCCCTGCGGGACATCGCCGCCGCCCACCCCGGCGGGCGTGTCCTGGTCGTCGCCCACAACACCCTGCTGCGCCTGGTGCTGTGCAGGCTGCTGTCGATCCCGGCGGGCGAGTACCGCCGGGTGTTCCCGCGCCTGCGCAACGCGGCGATCAGCGAGATCCGCCTGGACGGCGAGACGGCCGCCCTGCTGTCGCTGAACGTGCCGTGCGAGCCGGACGTTCCCTAGGTCAACTTCCTTACGTGCATGGGAACATGGGTGCGCGACCGACTCTGGAGGCGAGCCCATGACGGAGATCGACACCTCGGTGCCCCACTCGGCCCGGATCTGGAACCACTGGCTGGGCGGCAGGGACAACTACCCGGTGGACCGGGCGGCCGGCGACGCCTACACCGCCGTCTTCCCCGGCATCGTCACCATCGCCCGCAGCAGCCGCGCCTTCCTCGGCCGTGCGATCCGCCACCTCGTCCAGGAGGCGGGAGTACGGCAGTTCCTCGACGTCGGCAGCGGTCTGCCGACCGTCGACAACACCCACGAGGTGGCTCAGCGGCTCACCCCCGAGTCACGCATCGTCTACGTCGACCACGACCCGCTGGTCCTGGTGCACGCCCGCACCCTGCTCACCTCCACACCGCAGGGCGCGACCGCCTTCGAGGACATCAGCCTGTACGAGCCGGAGCGCGTCCTCCAGGCCGCCGGGAAGACCCTGGACCTCACCCGGCCCACCGCCCTGATCCTCAGCGGCGTCCTGGGCCACGTCGCCGACCACGACCAGGGCCGCGACCTCGTCCGCCGGCTGATGGACGGCCTTCCCTCCGGCAGCTACCTGTGCGTCAGCGACGGCTCGCGCGGCACCGACCCGGCGTACGAGCAGGCCCAGGACGCCTACAACGACACCGGCGCCGTTCCGTACTTCCTGCGGCCGGTGGAGCAGATCGAGGCCTACTACGAGGGGCTGGAGCTCGTGGAGCCGGGTGTGGTCTCCGTGTCGCGGTGGCGGCCCGAGCCGGGGACCTTGCCGGCACCGGTCGGCCAGCACGCAGGCCTGGGCCGCAAGCCCTGACCGGCCCCGAACCAGGGAAAACCCCCGCGAGTCACGTCCTCGCGGGGGTTTGCCTCTCTCCGCCTGCCGTGCGTGAAGGGTGAGAAGACGATCACGAGGCAGGACGCTTCGGGGACATCAAAGGCTCAGGGGGTCAGCAGCAGCACGTCCGCGCGGGACGAGGCGGCCTCGTAACGCCGGGCCACGTCCTGCCAGTCGACGACCTTCCACATGGCCTCGATGAAGTCGACCTTCTGGTTCTTGTACTGCAGGTAGAAGGCGTGCTCCCAGGCGTCGAAGACCAGGATCGGGGTCGAGCCCTGGCCGATGTTGCCCTGGTGGTCGTAGACCTGCTCCACGATCAGCCGGCCGCTCAGCGGCTCGTAGGCCAGCACGCCCCAGCCCGAGCCCTGCGTGGTCGCGGAAGCCTTGGACAACTGCGCCTTGAAGTGCGCGAAGGAGCCGAAGGACTCGGTGATCGCGTCGGCGAGTCCGCCCACGCCGTCCTGTGCCAGCGGCTCGCCGCCGCCGTCCTTCGGGCCGGTCATGTTCTGCCAGTAGATGCTGTGCAGGATGTGCCCGGACAGATGGAAGGCCAGGTTCTTCTCCAGCCCGTTGATCGACCCCCAGGTCTCCTTGTCCCGCGCCTCGGCGAGCTGCTCCAGCGTGTCGTTGGCGCCTTTCACATAGGCCGCGTGGTGCTTGTCGTGGTGCAGCTCGATGATCTCGGGGCTGATCACGGGGGCGAGCGCGGAGTAGTCGTAGGGCAGTTCAGGCAGCGTGTAGACGGGCATGGGGTCCCCCTCCGAAACCTCTTATTGCAAGTAGATTGCAACTGCACGCTAGCAGCAGGAGGGTGGTGGTGGGTGCTCCGGCACGCGAAAAGGCCCCCGCGGGTTTCCACGGGGGCCCTTCACGTCTGCCTTCTACTGCTCGGCGCGCACCTTCTGCCACGCGTACCCGATGGCCGCCAGGAGCAGGACCATCCCGCCCGTCGAGTACAACTGGACCCGTGTGTCCGGCTCACGGGCCATCAGGACGAACACGGCGGCCATGCCGGCCAGCGCGATCCACGTCAGCCACGGGAACGCCCACATGCGCACGGCCAGCTTCCCGGGCTCCTCGCGCTCCAACCGGCGGCGCAGCCGCAGCTGCGAGACCGCGATGAAGATCCAGACGACCAGGATCACCGCGCCGATCATGTTCAGCAGCCAGGCGAAGACGTCGTTCGGCCGCCAGTAGCTCAGCAGCACGCACAGGAACCCGAAGACGGAGGACGCCAGCACGGCGATCCGCGGCACCCCGCCCGAGACCCGGCCCAGCCCCTTGGGGCCCTGGCCGCGCTCCACCAGCGAGTAGGCGATGCGGGAGGCGCCGTAGATGTTGGCGTTCATCGCGGACAGCAGGGCCACCAGCACGACCACGTTCATCAGCTGGCCGGCGCCGGGGATGCCGAGCTCGTCGAGGGCGGCGACGTACGGGCCCTTCTCGACGACCTCCTTGGAGTCCCAGGGGACGAGGGTGACGATGACCGCCATGGAGCCGATGTAGAACAGCGCGATGCGCCACATCGCCGTCCGGACCGCGCTCGCCACGCCCTGGACGGGATTCTCCGACTCGGCCGCCGCGATGGTGACCGTCTCCAGGCCGCCGTAGGCGAAGACCGAGGCGAGCAGGCCGATGACCAGGCCCTCGCCGCCGTTGGGCAGGAAGTCCGTGAGGTGGCTCGCGCCGGGCGAATCCGTGCCGGGCAGGATGCCGAGGATCGCCAGGACGCCGAGCACGAGGAACAGGCTGATCGCGGCGACCTTCAGGGCCGCGAACCAGAATTCGAACTCGCCGAAGTTCTTCACGGCCGCGAGGTTCGTACCGCAGAAGACGACCATGAACAGCGCCACCCACACCCACTCCGGGGTGCCCGGCAGCCAGCCGCTGACGATCTTCGCGGCACCGATGCCCTCCAGACCGACGGCCGTGCACAGCAGCACCCAGAAGGACCAGCCGGCGGTGAACCCGGCCCAGGGGCCGATCGCCCGCTCGGCGTGCGCCGAGAACGAGCCGGACGACGGGTACGCGGCCGACATCTCGCCGAGCATCCGCATCACCAGCATCACGAGGAGACCGGAGAGGGCGTAGGCCACCACGATCGACGGACCGGCGGCGGCGATGCCGGCACCGGAGCCGACGAACAGGCCGGCGCCGATCACACCGCCGAGGGCGATCATCGACAGGTGGCGCTGCTTCAGGCCGTGGGAGAGGGCGACGTCGTCCGTGCTGGGCGGCGTCCCGGTGGTGGTGCTGGGCATGGGCGCGGTTCGTCCAATGCGTGAGGGGCGTGTGCGAGGGCAAAAACGCCGCCAGTCTCGGATGCCTCCCAGCCGGAGCGGAGAGGCATCCCACGATGTGGACGACCGCGTCGCTCTGCGTGGCCATGTGGCGAACGGCGCGTGGTGTGAGGGCTCGCCCTCGACGACGCAGCTCTCCTTGCCTCGACCCGCGCCGGGCGACGACAGGTGACCGCGCCCTGGCACCGCAGGTCGACGTGGCGACGCGACGGGAAGTGCCGCGAGACGGGGTGCGGGTGCCCGGTCCTGACGCGGCGTCTTTGGTGGAAATCTACAGACGCCTCGCGCCTCGCTCCCGTGCCCTGCGCCACCTCAGCTCCGTGACCGGCATCACGCCGTACTCGGTGTAACCCGCACCCTTTGTTCGGAGCCGACCAAGCGCCGGCTCGTGCCTTTGTCGATCGCTGACGGTGATCGGGACGAGGGCGCTGGGATAGCGTCGCGGTGTCCCAACGGCCCTCACCCTCGCGGAGTCCCCATGAGCACCGCTGCCGCCACACCCGCCCGCACCGGGCAGGTCCTCGCCGACCTGCTCCCCGCCTCCCGTGTCCGGGACGCGGCCCTCGTGCTCGGCGGCGCCGCGCTCACCGGTCTCGCCGCCCAGCTCTCGGTGCCCGTGCCGGGCTCCCCGGTGCCGGTGACCGGCCAGACCTTCGCCGCGCTGCTCGTCGGCACGTCCCTCGGTGCCGGCCGCGGCTTCCTCGCGCTCGCGGTGTACGCGGTGGCGGGCATCGCCGGTGTGCCGTGGTTCGCGAGCGGCACCTCCGGTGTCGCCCCCTCGTTCGGCTACATCCTCGGCATGATCCTCGCCGCCACCGTCGTCGGCGCGCTGGCCCGCCGCGGCGCCGATCGTTCGATGCTGCGCATGGCCGGCACGATGCTCGTGGGCGAGGCGATCATCTACGCCATCGGCGTGCCCTACCTGGCCCTCGCCACCGGTATGTCCGCCACCGCCGCGATCGCGGCCGGCCTCACGCCGTTCCTCATCGGCGACGCGCTGAAGGCGGCGCTGGCGATGGGGGCGCTGCCGACGGCATGGAAGTTCGCGAACAAGCGCTGAGCCCGCAGACGTCGCAGACGTCGCAGGTGATGTCGAGGCCCGCCGGGGTGTGCTTCCCCGGCGGGCCTCTCGTGTGTGCTCCGGACCGGTCTTCGGCGCCGCCCGGGCCCGCCGTCTTGTTGTCCTCACTCACCAGCAGAGGAGTGGCCGGGGTGTCGGGGGAGGGGTTGTTCGTGCCGAACGGCACCGGACCCCGCTGCCAGAACGTCTTCTTCCCGTCCCCTTCACGGTGCTGTAGGGGGAAAGAAGAAGGGCCTGCGGTGCGTGCCGCTGGGCAACACGCATCGCAGGCCCGCCCGTTCACCGCCGAACGCCATGCGCCGCAGGGGAGCACCGGAAGGGTCAGCCGGCCGAGACCTCGTTCCGCTCCTCGTTCCGAGCCGCGGCGGCGTCAGCGGCCCGCGGCCCGCCACGGGCCTTCTCCTTCACGAAGGCGATGACGAGCACCACCGCCGCGACGAGCAGCGACAGCAGCATGGTCGTGCGCCCGTCGTGCTCGGTGTCGGTGAGCATGTAGCCGAGGATGAACACGATCAGCGCGGCCGTGGCCCAGGTCAGGTACGGGTACAGCCACATCTTCACGACGAGCTTCTCCGGCGCCTCGGCCTTGATGATCTTCCGCATGCGCAGCTGGGAGAAGCAGATGACCAGCCACACGAACAGGGCGACCGCGCCGCTGGAGTTCACGAGGAAGAGGAAGACGGAGTCCGGGAACTTGTAGTTGAAGAAGACGGCGACGAAGCCGAACGCGACGGACGCGAGGATCGCGGTGCGCGGCACGCCGTTGGAGGTCGTGCGGGCGAAGGCCTTCGGCGCGTCTCCGCGCTGGCCGAGCGAGAAGGCCATGCGGGAGGCGGTGTAGAGGCCGGAGTTGAGGCAGGACAGCACCGAGGTCAGCACGATGAAGTTCATGATCTGCCCGGCGTGCGCGATGCCGAGGGAGTCGAGCGCGGCGACGTACGAGCCGTCCTTGGTGATGGACTTGCTGTCCCACGGCAGCAGGGACACCACGACGAAGATCGAACCGAGGTAGAAGACGGCGACGCGCCAGATGATGCTGTTGGTGGCCTTGGTGACGGCCTGCCGCGGGTTCTCGGACTCGCCGGCGGCCAGGGTGGCGATCTCGCTGCCCATGAAGGAGAAGACGACGAGCAGCACACCGGTGAGGATCGCCCCGGGACCGTGGGGCAGGAAGCCCCCGTGCTCGGTGAGGTTGCTCAGCCCGGCCTGCTCGCTGTCCACACCCGGCAGGAGCCCGAACACGGCCAGCCCGCCGATGACGATGAACGCGGCGATGGCGACGACCTTGATCCCCGCGAACCAGAACTCGAACTCGCCGTAGGAGGCGACGGAGACGAGGTTGGTGGCGGTCAGCACGACCATCACGATCAGGGCCCAGGCCCACTGCGGCACGGCCGGTATCCAGCCCTCCAGGATCACGGCCCCGGCGGTCGCCTCGACTGCCAGGACCACCACCCAGAAGAACCAGTACAGCCAGCCGATGGAGAACCCGGCCCACGGCCCGAGCGCCCGGTCGGCGTGCGCGGAGAACGAACCCGAGGTCGGGTTGGCAGCCGACATCTCACCGAGCATCCGCATCACCAGCACCACGAGCGTGCCGACGAGGGCGTACGACAGGAGAATGCCGGGCCCGGCGGTGGCGATACCGGAACTGGACCCCACGAAGAGCCCGGCCCCGATGACACCGCCGATGGCGATCATCGAAAGGTGCCGGTTCTTCAGCCCGGCCTGCAGTCCGGAGCCGTCGGCTCCGCCACTGCCACCCGGTCCGCCGGAGCCGCCGGGGCCACCGGGGTCTCCTGGTCCACCGGGATCATTTCCGGTCGTCTTCATCGTCGGCTGCGAGGTCATGGAACGGATTTCCTTTGCGCCGGGGAGCTGTTGTCCGTACGAACCGCACGAGCCGTACGAACGGGGTGTGTCGCGGCACGACGGCGTACAGGGGCTCGTACGAGCGGTGTACGAGCCGGTCCAGTGAATCGGAGGCGAACGTACAGGAGAACCTTTGAATTCAGATTGTTACTTGAGGTTTTCCTGAGCTTCCGTAATGCGCCTCACAATCAGCTCAGGTTTTCCTGAGCGTCACCCCGCGCGCCTGCCCCGAAACTCCCGTGTCACACTCGTCCCATGCGCGTGTACCTCGGCTCGGACCATGCGGGCTACGAACTCAAGAACCACCTCGTCGAGTGGCTGAAGGCGGCGGGTCACGACCCCGTGGACTGCGGCCCGCACATCTACGACGCCCAGGACGACTACCCGCCGTTCTGCCTCCGCGCGGCGGAGCGCACGGCCGCGGACCCCGAGGCCCTCGGCATCGTCATCGGCGGCTCCGGCAACGGCGAGCAGATCGCCGCGAACAAGGTCAAGGGAGTCCGCGCGGCCCTCGCCTGGAGCGAGGAGACGGCGTCCCTCGGCCGCCAGCACAACAACGCCAACGTCGTGGCCGTCGGTGCCCGCATGCACTCCCAGGACGAGGCGACGAAGTTCGTGGAGGCGTTCCTCAACACCCCGTTCTCCGGTGACGAGCGTCACATCCGCCGGATCGACATGCTGTCGGCGTACGAGTCGACGGGCGACCTCCCGCCGATCCCGCCGCACCACCCGCAGGCGTAGAGCTCACGGGTCGAACGAACGCGAGTGGGGCGGGGCCGGCGGCCCCGCCCCACATGACCTTGACGCCGCCCCCGACGGCGGCCGAGCCCGAAGTGGGGCACGGTGTCCGATTCGGACGTCCGGCCCGGGGCTTCGGCCAGGAGTGAGCCCGGTGCCGGAGCCGGCCGTGGGGCTCTGCGTCCGAGCCTCGAAGTGCGGGCCAGGGCCCGAGTGCTACGCGGTGGGGCAGCGCCTGAGCTACGCACGGTGGGGCCCGCACGCATCCAAGCCAAGGGCGGCGGGCTCACCGAGGGCATGAGGCATAGCCTCTGGCGGGGTTCCGGAGAGGCAGCCCTGGCGGGGTTCAGCCCTAGTGGGATGGCAGGTGCGGAGCCCGGGTCTTTCGACCTCAGTCTCTTGACCGACCGAGTCGGGCGGTCGGGTTGGGCGAACCCCTCCGAGGGCCGGGGCGGAGCCCCGGGGCTCGCCGCGTCCAGCGTCTGGACCGACCGACGGGCGGGCCCGTGCGCAAAACACCAGACGATCACAGGGAGCACCCGTGCCGGAAGGCCACACCATCCACCGCCTGGCCCAGGACTACGCCACCGCCTTCCTCCACACGCACCCCCGGGTCACCAGCCCCCAGGGCAAGTTCCAAGCCGCCGCCACCCTCCTCACCGGCACGGAACTCACCGCGACAGAGGCCCACGGCAAACACCTCTTCCTCCGCTTCCGCGCCACCGACTGGATCCACATCCACCTCGGCCTCTTCGGCAAGGTCACCTTCGGCCCCACCCCCGCCCCACCCCCCACCGACACCGTCCGCCTCCGCCTCGCGAACGACACCGCGTACGTCGACCTCCGGGGCCCCACCACCTGCGCCCTCATCACACCCCCGGACAAGCAGGCGATACACGAGCGCCTCGGCCCCGACCCCCTCCGCGACGACGCCGACCCGGACACCGCGTACCGCCGCATCAGCCGCAGCCGTACGACGATCGCTGCCCTCCTCATGGACCAGAAGGTCATCGCGGGCGTAGGAAACGTCTACCGCGCGGAGGTCCTCTTCCGGCACAACGTCGACCCGTACCGCGCGGGCAAGGACATCACCCCCACCGAGTGGCACGCGATCTGGGCCGACCTCGTCGCCCTCATGCACGAGGGCGTCCGCAACAACCGCATCGACACCGTCCGCCCGGAGCACACCCCCAAGGCGATGGGCCGCCCGCCCCGCGTCGACGACCACGGCGGCGAGGTGTACGTCTACCGCAGGGCCGACCAGCCCTGCCACATCTGCGGCGACCGGATCCGCACCGCCGACCTCGCCGCCCGCAACCTCTTCTGGTGCCCGACCTGCCAACGCCCCTGACCGCGAACGGCGTCAGAGGCGACAGACGAAGAACAACCCCGGCATCAGAACCCGTGCGGCAACCACGGAGCCAGGCCCCCGCTGCCGAACCCCGACGAGGCCTCCGCCAACGCCCCAGGCTGGAGCTCCCGTACACGCCCCGCGGCCCCCAACGACGCCAGCGACACACCCCCGAGATACGCCGCCCCCAACTCCCGCACGGACAGGGCGAGGTCCGCCGCATCCGCCGTCCGCTCGCAGGACGCCCCCTTCGCATCCCCGCTCAACCGCCAACGCCCGGCGTTCCAGGGGCAGAACGCGTCCTCCACCTCGAACACCACATCCACCGGCGTCTGATACGTCCGCGCCTCCAACGCGGCCCCGACCTCCACCGGCCGCACGTACAGCGAATCCCGCAGCCGCGGCTGACAGCGCCGTATGTCGGACACCAGGTACTGCCACGCGTCGTCCACCGGCCGCCCCCGCACGGCCACCTTCGACGTCAGGTCGATCCCGAACAGGAAGCGCCACAACGCCGCGTCCGCCGCGGGATCCAGCGCGGCCGAGTCCTCGAGAACCACCGTGCCGTTGGGCCCCGAAGGCTCCCACCCCGGCTTCACGCGGTACCTTGCGTACCCGACCGTCTCGCCGTCCCGCTCGGCGAGAACACACTGCAGCGGCGACGCCCCTTCCCGCCCGCTCTCCGGATCGAGCACCACCAGCCGCTCCCAGCCGGGCCGCCGGGCCAGCATCCCGGGCCGTGACGGCACCAGCCGGGCGTACAACGCCTCGCACACGTCGAGGACATCGGCCGGCACCGCGTACCGCACGCGTACGTCATCCGTGCCGGGCGGCACCGACAGCCGCACCCGGCTCGTGTCGATCTCGCCGTTCAACTGGACGGTGGCGTTGCCGTATCCGAAGCGGCCGTAGATCGCCGGCTCGGAGGCCGTGAGCACGGCGAGCGGCTCGCCCCAGGCCCGCACGTCGTCCAACTGCCGCCGCATCATCGACGTCAGCACCCCGCGCCGGCGATGCGTCGCGGCCACGCTGACCATCGTGACGCCGGCGGCGGGCACCGACGCGCCGCCGGGCACGGTGAGCCGGAAGCTGAACGCCCCGGCCGTCCCCACGCACTCGTCCCCGTCCCAGACACCGAGCGAACGGTCGAACTCGGTCAGCGAGTTCCACAACGCGCGCTCCTCGGCGGACTCCGGCACCCCGCCGAAGCTCCGGAGGAGGGTGTCGTACCACTTGCCCCAATCGTCCTGCCGCAGTACCCGCAGGTCCGTCGAAGAGCCGTTCGCGTCAGTTGCCATGGACCATGCCTACCAGGGCCGTGCGGGTCCAGCGAGGGAATTTCTCCCAGGCGGCGGCGCGGCCGCACGCTGCCTAGTTCACTGTGAAGTCGGCCCTCGGACGGGGGACAAGTGGGACCTCCCGTGCCAGGCGGCTGCTCCGATGGATAGGGTCCCGAACTAATGGCAGCAGGACGAGAGCGGCGCGCGGAAGCCGAGACGTTCACGGCCCGGTTGAAGAAGCAGTGGCACCGGGTCCGCGTCGGCGTGCGCCGAGCCGCCGTGGACTACTTCCGAGGCGACGGCTCGGACTGGATCGCCCTGGCCGGCCTGCTCCTGACCGTCCCGCTGATCGCGACGGCGACACTGGCGAACTCCGTGTGGTTCTCGCCGGCCGCGCTGGTCCTGCCGGTCGTCGTCGGCGGCCTGCTGCTGCGCCCGGCGAGCCTGCTCGGCCTGTACGCGGCTGCGGCCACGGCACTGATCGTGGAGTCGGTGCAGCTCGGGCCGTACACGGAGGGCCCGTCCAGGGTCACCCCGGGCATCGTGCTCGTGGTTGCGGCCTGCGGGTTCTTCGGGTTGCTGCTGGCCCAGTTCCGCAGCCGGGTCGGCGTGCCCTGGCGGCGTGGCGGCACCATGCTGTTCGACTTGCGTGAACGCATCCGGGTGCAGAGCAAACTGCCCGCCCTGCCGGACGGCTGGCACCGCGAGATGGCGCTGCGCCCGGCGGGAGGCCAGTCCTTCTCGGGCGACTTCGTGGTGGCGGCGCGCACCAACGGCGGCCGTACGCTCGAGGTCGTCCTCACCGACGTCTCCGGCAAGGGCATGGACGCGGGCTCCCGCGCGCTGCTGCTGTCCGGCGCGTTCGGCGGGCTCCTCGGTTCCCTCCCCCCGCACGCCTTCCTCCCGGCCGCGAACGGCTACCTGCTCCGCCAGGACTGGGACGAGGGCTTCGCCACCTCCATCCACCTGGTCCTCGACCTGGACTCCGGCGACTACGAGCTCTACTCCGCGGGCCACCCGCCGGCCCTCCAGCTCAGCGCCGGCAGCGGCCGCTGGGAGGAGAAGGCAGCGGAGGGCCCGCTGCTCGGTGTGTACGACGGCGCCCAGTTCGACTCGGTCAAGGGCTCGTTGCGGCCGGGGGACGTCCTGATGCTGTTCACGGACGGTCTGGTGGAGACCGCCGACCGCGACATCGTCGAGGGCATCGACCGGCTCACCGGCGAGGCCGACCGCTATGTGGCCGGCGGCTTCCACGGCGCCGCCTGGCACCTCATCGAGTCGGTCGCCAAGGACGTCAACGACGACCGGGCCCTGCTCCTCATCTGCCGAGAGGGCCCGACGGCTGCGTCCACCCGCTGACGTCCGGGCCGCCCGACCCACGGCTTGGTCATGGCTTCCTGCCGCTTGTAAGCGGCTCGGACCTCGATGGCACAGGCGACTGCCGCGTTGTGACGAGGATTGCAGAGAGAGTCGCGGTGGGGGAGCGGCCGGCCGTTGTGGCCCGGACGGCCCGCACTCACCGGTGAGTACGGGCCGTCCGGTCGTCGACAGTGGGCCGGCCGGTCAGCCCACGGTCGCCTTCTCGCGCTCGCGCCGCTCGACGCTCTGCCGTTCGCGGGCCAGTTCGGCCGCGTCCCGCTTGAAGGCCCACTCCATCTTCGGCTCCATCGCGAACCGGAACACGCGCTGCACCGGCTTGGTGCACAGCACGGTCACGACGGCGGCCGCGAGGACGGTCACGAGGATCTCGCCGGCCGGACGGTGCAGCCAGGACGCCTCGAACCAGCCCTGGTAGTCACCGGCCTTCACCAGGAAGCCGTGCAGCAGGTAGCCGTACAGCGTGCCGGCGCCGAGCGCGGTGAACCACATGTGGCGGCGCGGCACCCAGGCGAAGAAGCAGGCGGTCAGCACCAGGGAGCAGCCGAACATGGCGAGCACCATGACCGGGCCGGCCCACCACGGCGCGCCCAGCTCCTGCGCGGCGTCGCGGTGGTAGAACCACGCGGTGTTCATCCGCGGCACCGCCCACCAGCTGAAGGCGAGCGCGGCCGCGAACACGGGGACCGCGGCGATCCGCACCGAACGGCGGCGCACCATGTGGAAGTGCTCGGGCTTCATCACCAGGCCCAGCACGAAGAACGGCAGGAACTGCAGGACGCGCTGCAGGTCGAGGTCGTCGCCGATCTCCGGGGTGACGCTCGCCAGCATGGCGAGACCCAGGGCGAGCGGCAGCGGCCAGCGCACCGTCTTCCAGATGGGGGTGGTCATCCGCCAGATGAACAGCGCGCACAGGAACCAGGTCAGGTACCAGGGGTCGAGGAGGCTGATCTCCTGGTGCGGGTCGTTGTCGATCCACCGCTTGAAGAGCGGGTAGGCCGTCTCGAAGATGATGTAGGGCACGGCGACGCCGGTGATGAGGCGCTTCAGCCGGTCGGGCCGCATGTCGAAACTGCGGGAGAAGTAGCCGGAGATGATGATGAACGCCGGCATGTGGAAGGCGTAGACGACCTGGTACGCGGCCTCGAGGACCCGGCTGTCGCCCTTGAGGGGCTCCCAGGCGTGACCCATGGCCACCAGCACGATCGCGAGGTACTTGGCGTTGTCGAAGAACGCGTCGCGCTGTTTGCCGTTCTGCTTCTTCTGCGTGCTCTGCGGCGAGCGCGGGCTCGGCACTCCGTCGGCCGGCGACTGTGCCGGGGGAAGTGGAGCCTTGCGGTCGCCGTTCGGTCGCAGCGAGTTCGTCACAGACCCTCCCACCAGGAGCTCGGGGAGACGATCCGGGACCTCGCTGCGCGTGCGGGGGACGGGGCAGCGTGGAACATCTGAGGCACCCTAGCGTTCCCTGCGGATATTCGTAAAACGCCGGACGTGAATCGTGGCTATTCGCTGCGCGTACCCCCGGATTACAGGGAGTTGACATCACGGTCGACGTGATGGCCAACACATCTGCCGAGGTGGAGGTGTGCACCATCCAGAGTCGGCTTGTCATGATACGTCTGGACTAAGTGGGGCATGAGAGCGGCAGGCGACTCCAGTGGAATGTCCGCTTCCATCCTCTTCACGAGCTGCTCTCGGGGTCGTTGATGATTCGTGGCAACAATTCGAATTAGCCGCGGACGCGTTGTGTGGGGACGGAAACGATTCGGCTGAATTCCCTGTGCGAGTGGTGCCTCGAATTACTGTGCGACACCGTGCCGTTGGGTGGGCGCCCTCGGGCGACACGCCCGGCCCGGGGGCACGGAGGGGTGGTCGTTCTGTCGCCGGCCGCATAGCCCGGCCGTGTTGGTGGCACGATGGTTCTGGCGGGGTGCGCGGGGTCGCGTCCCCGGGCCGGGAGAGCGGACCGACCGAGGGTGTGATCAGTTGTGGCCGTTTCACTGTCTGTGGTGGTGCTGTTGGCGATCATCCTTGTGGTGTTGCTGAGAGGGGGCTCCATCAAGGCAGGTCCCGCGATCGTGGCGATCCTCTTCGGCTTCTTCCTCGCCTCGACCGGCATGGCCCCCTCCATCAACCGCTTCCTCAACTCGATAGCGGAGACCATCAACTCGATCAGCTTCTGACAGGAGGGGCGCGCCTCCGCGCTGTGGATCCCCGGCACGGACGGAGACGTTCGCCCCGACCACGGGACGGTGCGTGACGGGGGCCATGGCCGGACACCGCTCGACCGAGCCCGCCGGTACGGCGTGGCCCGACGGGGCGCGCACGGAGCGGGGAGAAACACCGCCCCCCCGGCCCGGCGAGACGAGCGCCGGCCGGGACGATATCCGGCGCCACCGGCCCGACGGAACCCCGACCGAGCAGCGCCGACCGCCCCGCGATCCGGCCGGAGGCCCGCACCTCGGACCGAGCGCACCCGCAAGCGCCGCAGACAGGGGCTGCCGCTGGTCCCGGCCGCCGGGGCAGTCCGCCTCGCCGCACTCGTCACCGCCGCCATCACCCTGGTCCCGCGACCCCGACCCCGATCGCGCGCCCTGTCCACCGCCGAGCCGGCCGACCTCCCCGAGGGACGGAAGTCCCGGGCCGCCCGGACGAAGGCCCGGGAGAGGGCCGGGCGCTTCCCGGGCGACTCCTCCATCCAGCGCTGCGCCGCCGTGGACACGGCCCCGGTGTGCGCCGGAGCCCGGATCATGGCCCCGGAGCCGACGTCATGTCCGGTCCCCCGTTGGTCGCTGACAGATCGGGCACGCAGGGGGCACATACGGCCAGGGCCCAGTCGTCGCCCACGGGACCGGTAGGGCGTTCTGGCGCCTCCTACCATCGCCAGGCCCATCGAACCCTGTACCCGACGGCCCAGCCCGTGATGATCAACACAACGAGCAAGGTGCCCAGCGCCACGCGGGGGGCAACGCTGGACTGAGCGCAACCCGAGGAAACACTCAGGGCCAGGCGGAGGAATGATCCTCTGACCTGGCCCTGAGCCGTATGGAGCGGGCGACGGGAATCGAACCCGCGTAGCTAGTTTGGAAGACTAGGGCTCTACCATTGAGCTACGCCCGCACGGCACGCGCCGCAGGTCGGAGTGACCGCGGCACTGAAGGCATCGTAGCGGGTCGCCCCCCTTTGCCGCACACCGCATTCCCGCCCGGGCCGATGCCGCACCGGCGCTGTGGAAATGCGGCGGCCGCACCGCCTGCCGGCATGTACCCTACGTGTCGCACCAGACGGGGTGTGGCGCAGCTTGGTAGCGCGTCCGCTTTGGGAGCGGAAGGCCGTGGGTTCAAATCCCGCCACCCCGACCAGCCACCCGATCACCTCGCGTGATCGGCTCCGGGTCACTCACGTGATCGCCTTTTGGGCGGTGTAGTCGCTGCCGTTACTATGCAAGCTGCACGCCCGTGTGTCTCATCGTCTGCAGTCCTCCGGGCGGCGAAATCCGCCGGGCCGCTCTGGCCCCGGCAGAACCCAAGAAGTCAGCCACAAGGAGACCGAACCGTGAAGAGCGCCGTGGAGACCCTGAACCCGACTCGGGTTCGGCTCACTGTCGAGGTGCCCTTCGAGGAGCTCAAGGACAGCCTCGACGCGGCGTACAAGAAGATCAACCAGCAGGTCACGGTGAAGGGCTTCCGTAAGGGCAAGGTCCCGGCCCGGGTCATCGACCAGCGGTTCGGCCGCGGTGCGGTGCTGGAGGAGGCCGTCAACGACGCGCTTCCGAAGTTCTACACCGACGCGGTCAACGAGGCCGAGCTCAGCCCGCTGGGCCAGCCCGAGGTCGACATCACGGAGCTGAAGGACGGCGAGACGCTGAACTTCACCGCCGAGGTCGACATCCGCCCGACCATCGAGATCCCGGACTTCTCCGGCATCGAGGTCGAGGTCGACGCGGTCGAGGTCACCGACGAGGACGTCGACAAGGCCGTCGAGGAGCTGCGCGAGCGCTTCGCCTCCACCGCCCCGGTCGAGCGCGCCGCCGAGGACGGCGACGTCGTCACGATCGACCTTCAGGCCAAGGTCGACGGCGAGGTCCTCGAGGACGGCGTCGCCGACGGCGTCTCCTACACCATCGGCTCCGGCGAGCTGCTGGACGGCATCGACGACGCCGTGAAGGGCCTGGAGGCCGGTGGCGAGGCCACCTTCACCTCCGAGCTCAAGGGTGGCTCGGCGGCCGGCAAGGAGGCCGAGGTCACCGTCAAGGTCACCCAGGTCGCCAAGCGTGAACTGCCCGAGCTGGACGACGAGTTCGCGCAGCTCGCCTCCGAGTTCGACACCATCGAGGAGCTGCGCGCGGACAGCCGCAAGCGCCTCGAGAACATGAAGCAGTACGACCAGGCCACGCAGGCCCAGGAGCGCGTCCTGGAGAAGCTGCTCGAGCTGGTCGAGGTCCCGGTCCCCGAGAAGCTGCTCGAGGACGAGATCAACACCCGCAAGCACAACCTCGAGCACCACCAGCTCGGCCAGATGGGCCTCGACCTCGCGAAGTACCTGGAGATCCAGGGCAAGAGCGAGGAGGAGTTCGACGCCGAGACCCGTGAGGCCGCGGTCAAGGGCATCAAGACCCAGTTCGTGCTCGACGAGCTCGTCAAGCAGGAGAAGCTCAACGTCAACCAGGAGGAGCTCACCGAGCACCTCATGCGCCGCGCCGCTTCCTCCGGCATGTCCCCCGACCAGTTCGCCCAGGCGGTCGTCGAGGGCGGCCAGGTTCCGCTCCTGGTCGGCGAGGTCGCCCGCGGCAAGGCCCTGGCCGTCGTGGTCGAGAAGGCCACGGTCAAGGACACCAACGGCGAGATCATCGACCTCGACGACGAAGAGGACGAGGACGCCACCGAGGCCTCCGCCGAGGAGACCCCGGCCGAGTCCGAGTCCGCCGAGGAGAAGACCCAGGGCTGAGCCCCCGGTACCGGCGAGGTCACAGGGAAGGCCCTGGGGTGCGAACCCCAGGGCCTTCTTGCCGCCGCGAGGGCGGCGCACCCCAGGGGCGCGGGGAACTGCGCGAACAGCCGCGACGAACCCGCGGTCGCACCGGGACGGAAACCACCCCGGCGGCCCCGGGCAGCGCTACGCCCCCGGCGAACACTCCCGTCTCCGGGATTCCCCGAAGGGACCCGCGCGTTAGGGTCCATGAATACCAGGGCAGTGGAGTCCCCGAGCGGCTCCAGCCCCGCAGGGAAACGTGAGACGGCCCGGCGCCGTCGCAAGACGAGCAGGTGGATACGTGACGAATCTGATGCCTTCAGCCGCCGGCGAGCCTTCCATCGGTGGTGGCCTCGGCGACCAGGTCTACAACCGGCTGCTCAACGAGCGGATCATCTTCCTCGGCCAGCCGGTCGACGACGACATCGCGAACAAGATCACCGCACAGCTGCTGCTCCTTGCCGCCGATCCGGACAAGGACATCTACCTGTACATCAACAGCCCGGGCGGTTCGATCACGGCCGGCATGGCGATCTACGACACCATGCAGTTCATCAAGAACGACGTGGTGACCATCGCCATGGGTCTCGCGGCCTCGATGGGACAGTTCCTGCTCAGCGCGGGCACCCCCGGCAAGCGCTTCGCGCTGCCGAACGCCGAGATCCTGATCCACCAGCCCTCCGCCGGCCTGGCCGGCTCGGCCTCGGACATCAAGATCCACGCCGAGCGGCTGCTGCACACCAAGAAGCGCATGGCCGAGCTCACCGCCCAGCACACCGGCCAGTCGGTCGAGCAGATCACCCGCGACTCGGACCGCGACCGCTGGTTCGACGCGTTCGAGGCCAAGGAGTACGGCCTCATCGACGACGTGATCCCCACGGCCGCCGGCATGCCGGGCGGCGGCGGCACCGGGGCCTGAGCGGTCCCCACGGGGCCTGTCGGGCCCCGTGAGGCCCACGGAGCCCTCCCGGGCCCCAGCGACCCCAGACAGCCCCAGCGACCGCCTCAGCCCTTTTCAGGAGACACCGTGAACCAGTTCCCCGGCAGCGGGATCTACGACCGTATGCCCGCCGTGCAGGACATGAACGCCTCGCAGGGCCGCTACACCGGCCCGCAGGCCGAGTCCCGCTACATCATCCCGCGCTTCGTCGAGCGCACCTCCCAGGGCATTCGCGAGTACGACCCGTACGCGAAGCTCTTCGAGGAGCGCGTGATCTTCCTGGGCGTCCAGATCGACGACGCCTCCGCCAACGACGTCATGGCGCAGCTGCTGTGCCTGGAGTCGATGGACCCCGACCGTGACATCTCGGTCTACATCAACAGCCCCGGCGGCTCCTTCACGGCGCTCACCGCGATCTACGACACGATGCAGTACGTGAAGCCGGACATCCAGACGGTCTGCATGGGCCAGGCCGCCTCCGCCGCCGCCGTCCTGCTGGCCGCCGGCACTCCGGGAAAGCGCATGGCCCTGCCGAACGCGCGCGTGCTGATCCACCAGCCCTACAGCGAGACCGGCCGCGGCCAGGTGTCCGACCTGGAGATCGCCGCCAACGAGATCCTCCGGATGCGTACGCAGCTGGAGGAGATGCTGGCCAAGCACTCGACCCAGACGATCGACAAGATCCGCGAGGACATCGAGCGCGACAAGATCCTCACGGCCGAGGACGCGCTGAGCTACGGCCTGATCGACCAGGTCATCACCACCCGGAAGATGGACAACTCGAGCCTGCGCTGAGGCGAGAGGCTGTATCGTCTGCCGCCCCTTGGCACGGTTTGGCACGGTTCACGTCAAAGCGAACCGCGCCAAGGGGGGCCCGAACGAGGGGCCCGGCAAGGTACCGTCGGACATAAGGCAGCACCAGGAGTCCGCTGGACGTCGGCGTCCAGGAGTCTCCCAGGCGAAGGGGAAGCACACCGTGGCACGCATCGGTGACGGCGGCGATCTGCTCAAGTGCTCGTTCTGCGGCAAGAGCCAGAAGCAGGTCAAGAAGCTCATCGCAGGGCCCGGTGTGTACATCTGCGACGAGTGCATCGACCTCTGCAACGAGATCATCGAGGAAGAACTCGCGGAGACCAGCGAGGTCCGCTGGGAGGAGCTCCCGAAGCCCCGCGAGATCTACGAGTTCCTCGAGGGCTACGTGGTGGGCCAGGAGGCCGCCAAGAAGGCCCTCTCCGTAGCGGTCTACAACCACTACAAACGAGTCCAGGCCGGCGAGAACGGCGGGGCGAACGGCCGCGACGACGCCATCGAGTTGGCGAAGTCCAACATCCTCCTCCTCGGCCCCACGGGCTCCGGCAAGACCCTCCTCGCGCAGACCCTCGCGCGCATGCTCAACGTCCCCTTCGCGATCGCGGACGCCACGGCCCTGACGGAGGCCGGCTACGTCGGCGAGGACGTGGAGAACATCCTGCTCAAGCTGATCCAGGCCGCCGACTACGACGTCAAGAAGGCCGAGACCGGGATCATCTACATCGACGAGATCGACAAGGTCGCGAGGAAGAGTGAAAACCCCTCCATCACGCGCGACGTGTCGGGCGAGGGTGTCCAGCAGGCCCTGCTGAAGATCCTGGAGGGCACCACGGCCTCGGTCCCGCCGCAGGGCGGCCGCAAGCACCCCCACCAGGAGTTCATCCAGATCGACACGACGAACGTGCTGTTCATCGTGGGCGGTGCCTTCGCCGGGCTGGAGAAGATCATCGAGTCCCGGGCCGGCGCCAAGGGCATCGGCTTCGGCGCGCAGATCCGCTCCAAGCGCGAGATGGAGTCGAAGGACCAGTTCCAGGAGGTCATGCCGGAGGACCTGGTGAAGTTCGGGATGATCCCCGAGTTCATCGGCCGCCTGCCGGTCATCACCTCGGTCCACAACCTCGACCGCGAGGCGCTGCTCCAGATCCTGGTCGAGCCGCGCAACGCGCTCGTCAAGCAGTACGAGCGCCTCTTCGAACTCGACGGCGTCAAGCTGGACTTCGAGCGCGAGGCCCTCGAGGCCATCGCCGACCAGGCCATCCTCCGCCAGACCGGCGCGCGCGGCCTGCGCGCCATCATGGAGGAAGTCCTCCAGGGCGTGATGTACGAGGTCCCGTCCCGCAAGGACGTGGCCCGGGTCGTCATCACGGCGGACGTCGTCCAGTCGAACGTCAATCCGACGCTGATCCCGCGGGATGCGCGCAACGGACGCGGCCCGGGCGAGCAGAAGACGGCCTGACCGTTCACTCCACGCGAAGGCGCCCGGCACTGCTGCCGGGCGCCTTCGTCGTTGGTGGCGTCAGGCCTTGACGCGGACTTCCTCGCGGGCCTTGGTGGTGAGGTCGATCGCCACGTCCTTGGTGACGCCCTGCGCGGCGTCACCGGGCGAGATGATGGCGATGGTGCTGTAGTCGGCCCACGCGCAGAACCAGTTGGTCTTTTCCTGCTTGGTCCGCTGGTCCGGGCCCTTGACCGACTGGCACTTCATGACCGCGCCGTCGAGGTCCGCCTCCTCGGGCTCGCCGACCAACTCGGGCTTGCCGGACCCGGTGGACGACTCCTTCTCGGCCGACTTCTTGAAGTTGGCGAAGAACGTGTCCAGGGTCGCCTCCGGGTCGGAGATCTCACCGTAGGCGCCGGCCATCGAAAGTGTCTTGGCCGTCGCCATCTTCGCCACGGACGCCGGATCGTCGGGGTCGTAGTCACTCAGGTCGACCGTGGAGTAGAGGCCTGCCGCGGTCTTGGCGTTCTTGACGCCGCTCTTCTCCAGCTCCGCCGTCGAGTCGGCGCCGGCGGTCTGCCCGTCCTTCGTGGTGCGCTTGTAGTCGGTGAGCACCTTCGCCGGCGTCGCCAGCTTGTGCGGACCGTCGTCCTCCAGGCCGCCGCCACCCCCGCCGATCACGAAGTACGCGCCCACACCGATCGCGGCCACGACGGCCACGGCGCCGATGATGATGCCCGTCTTCTTCTTGCCGCCGCCCGGGGCGGGGGGCTGGGGGACGCCGTACGGGGCCTGGCCGTAGGGCGGCTGCTGGCCGTAGGGGTTCGGCTGGGGCGGGACGCCCTGTGGAGGCTGCTGCGGGTAGCCGTAACCGGGCTGGGGCGGAGGGGCCTGCTGCGGGTAGCCGTAGCCGGGCTGGGGTGGAGGGGCCTGCTGGGGATAGCCGTGGCCGGGCTGGGGCGCCTGCGGAGGCTGGCCGTACGGTCCGGGCTGCCCTGGCTGACCGTACGGTCCGGGCTGCTGGGGCTGCCCGCCGTACGGGCCCGGCTGGTTGTAGCTCATGTTCTGGGTTCCCCTCCAGATGCTTATGCGTTCGAGACATCCTGGCGCAGACCCGCCGTGTGCATGGCATCGGGCCCCCCACCGTTACACGGCAAACGCGTTTCGGGACGGGGTGGTGACACCTCTAAACTGACCCTCGTGACCGAGAACGCTCAGCAGCAGCCACCAGCGCCCAGCACCGACCTGCCGACCCAGTACGCGCCGGCCGACGTAGAGGGGCCGCTGTACGAGCGCTGGGTAGAGCGTGGTTACTTCGAGGCGGACGAGAAGAGCGACAAGCCGCCGTACACCATCGTCATTCCGCCGCCGAACGTCACGGGCTCGCTCCACCTGGGGCACGCCTTCGAGCACACGCTCATCGACGCCCTGACCCGCCGCAAGCGCATGCAGGGGTACGAGACGCTGTGGCAGCCGGGCATGGACCACGCCGGTATCGCCACGCAGAACGTCGTCGAGCGCGAGCTCGCCAAGGAGGGCAAGTCCCGGCACGACCTGGGCCGTGAGTCCTTCGTCGAGAGGGTCTGGAAGTGGAAGGGCGAGTCCGGTGGGCAGATCAGCGGTCAGATGCGGCGCCTCGGTGACGGCGTCGCCTGGTCGCGCGAGCGCTTCACCATGGACGAGGGCCTCTCCCAGGCCGTCCAGACCATCTTCAAGCGGCTCTACGACGACGAGCTGATCTACCGCGCCGAGCGCATCATCAACTGGTGTCCGCGCTGCCTGACCGCCATCTCGGACATCGAGGTGGAGTACCAGGACGACGACGGCGAGCTCGTCTCCATGAAGTACGGCGACGGGGACGACACCATCGTCGTGGCCACCACCCGCGCCGAGACCATGCTCGGTGACACGGCCGTCGCCGTTCACCCCGAGGACGAGCGGTACAAGCACCTGGTCGGCAAGCTGGTCAAGCTGCCGCTGACCGACCGCTCCATCCCGGTCGTCGCCGACGAGCACGTCGACCCGGAGTTCGGCACGGGTGCCGTCAAGGTGACCCCGGCGCACGACCCGAACGACTTCGAGATCGGCCAGCGCCACGACCTCCCGGCCCTGACGATCATGGACGAGCACGCGGTCATCACCGCCCACGGCCCCTTCCAGGGCCAGGACCGCCTGGAGGCCCGCTCCGCCATCGTCGCCGCGCTGCGCGCCGAGGGCCGGATCGTCGCCGAGAAGCGGCCGTACGTCCACTCCGTCGGCCACTGCTCGCGCTGCAAGACGACCATCGAGCCGCGCCTGTCCATGCAGTGGTGGGTCAAGGTCGGCCCGCTCGCGAAGGCCGCCGGTGACGCGGTCCGCGACGGCCGGGTCAAGATCCACCCGCAGGAGATGGAGAAGCGCTACTTCGACTGGGTCGACAACCTCCACGACTGGTGCATCTCGCGGCAGTTGTGGTGGGGGCACCGCATCCCGGTCTGGTACGGCCCGAACGGCGAGATCGTCTGCGTCGGCCCCGACGAGGAGCCGCCCGGGACCGAGGCCGAGGGCTGGCGTCAGGACACGGACGTCCTCGACACCTGGTTCTCCTCCGGCCTGTGGCCGTTCTCCACGCTCGGCTGGCCCGAACAGACCGAGTCGCTCGCGAAGTTCTACCCGAACTCCGTCCTGGTCACCGGCTACGACATCCTCTTCTTCTGGGTCGCCCGGATGATGATGTTCGGCCTGTACGCGATGGACGGCACCCCGCCGTTCCACACCATCGCCCTGCACGGCATGGTCCGCGACCAGTTCGGCAAGAAGATGTCGAAGTCCTTCGGCAACGCGGTCAACCCGCTGGACTGGATGGACAAGTACGGCTCCGACGCGCTGCGGTTCACGCTCGCGCGTGGCGCGAACCCCGGCGTCGACGTGCCGATCGGCGAGGACTGGGTCCAGGGCTCCCGCAACTTCGCCAACAAGATCTGGAACGCGACGCGCTTCGCGATGATGAACGGCGCGACGGTGGACGGCCCGCTGCCGGAGCCGTCGGCGATGTCGTCGACGGACCGCTGGATCCTCTCCCGCCTGAACACGGTCGTCGCCGAGGTCGACGCGTTCTACGAGGACTACCAGTTCGCGAAGCTGTCCGACGCCCTGTTCCACTTCGCGTGGGACGAGGTCTTCGACTGGTACGTCGAGCTGTCCAAGACGACGTTCCAGGCGGGCGGCGAGGCGGCCGAGGTCAGCAAGCGCGTCCTCGGCGAGGTCCTCGACGTCACGCTGAAGCTGCTGCACCCGGTGGTCCCGTTCGTCACGGAGACGCTGTGGACGACGCTGACCGGCGGCGAGTCGGTCGTCATCGCCGACTGGCCGAAGGACAGTGGCTTCCGGGACGCCGACGCCGAGCGCGAGATCGAGAGCCTGCAGTCGGTCATCACCGAGGTCCGCCGCTTCCGCGCCGACCAGGGCCTGCAGCCCGGCCAGCGGGTCCCGGCCCGGCTGACCCTGGACGGCACGCCGTTCGCGCCCCACGAGGCGGCCATCCGGCAGCTCCTGCGCCTCCAGCCGGAGGGTGAGGCCTTCACGGCCACGGCGACCCTTCCGGTCGCCGGTGCCGAGGTCGCCCTCGACCTCTCGGGCACGATCGACGTGGCGGCGGAGCGCAAGCGCCTCGCGAAGGACCTCGCGGCGGCGGAGAAGGAGAAGGCGCAGGCGGGCGCCAAGCTCGGCAACGAGGCGTTCCTGGCGAAGGCGCCCGACCACGTCGTGGACAAGATCCGCACCCGCCTCACCAAGGCGGAGGAGGACATCGCCCGCATCCAGGCCCAGCTGGAGAGGCTGCCGCAGGGTTAAGGGTTCGTACGGTTGCGAGGCCCCCGGAGCTGTCGTCAGCCCGGGGGCCTCGGACGTGGCTCGGGGGCGCGCCCCCGAGGCGCGCCGGGTCGCATCGATGTGCGGCTCCGCCGCACGGGCGCGCCGAGCCACGGCAAACCCGTAGACAAGGGACGACACAAACCACCCCCGACCCATGTCACCCGCGCTCCGTAGACTGGCCCCGTGAGCGAGCTCCCTCCAGACCACGACGACGACCGGCCCGACCCCCTCAACGCCTTCGACGAGATCATCGCGGAGGAAACCACCCGCGACCCCGACCTCGCCGTCATCGAAGCCGGCAGCCGAACCCTGCGCACCCAGGGCGGCCCGCCCGACGCCGACATCCCCACGCGCCCCGCCGACCCGGAGGTCGACAAGGCCCTGCGCGAGGTCGAGGCGGAGCTCGCCACGCGCTGGGGCGAGACCAAGCTGGAGCCCTCCGTCAGCCGGATCGCCGCGCTGATGGACGTGCTGGGGGAGCCGCAGCGTTCGTACCCGTCGATCCACATCACGGGCACGAACGGCAAGACCTCCACCGCCCGCATGATCGAGGCCCTGCTCGGCGCCTTCGAGCTGCGGACCGGCCGCTACACCTCGCCCCACGTGCAGTCGATCACGGAGCGCATCAGCCTCGACGGCGCCCCCATCTCCGCAGAGCGGTTCATCGAGACGTACCAGGACATCAAGCCGTACGTGGAGATGGTCGACGGGCAGCAGGAGTACCGGCTGTCGTTCTTCGAGGTGCTCACCGGCATGGCGTACGCGGCGTTCGCCGACGCCCCCGCGGACGTGGCCGTCGTGGAGGTCGGCATGGGCGGCTCCTGGGACGCCACGAACGTGATCGACGGTGACGTCGCCGTCGTCACGCCGATCGACCTCGACCACACCGACCGGCTCGGCGACACACACGCCGAGATCGCCACGGAGAAGGCCGGCATCATCAAGCAGGGTGCGACGGTCATCATGGCGCAGCAGCCGGTCGACGCCGCTCAGGTGCTGTTGAAGAAGGCCGTCGAGGTGGACGCGACGGTGGCCCGGGAGGGGCTGGAGTTCGGCGTCGTCGAGCGGCACGTGGCCGTCGGCGGGCAGCTGCTGACGCTGCGCGGGCTGGGCGGCGAGTACCCCGAGGTGTATCTGCCGCTGCACGGCGCGCACCAGGCGTACAACGCGGCTGTCGCCCTCGCCGCCGTGGAGGCGTTCTTCGGGGTCGGCGCGCAGCGGGCCGAGCAGCTCGACTTCGACACGGTCCGCAAGGCCTTCGCGGCGGTCGCCTCCCCGGGCCGGCTGGAGGTCGTGCGGCGCTCCCCGACGGTGGTGCTGGACGCCGCGCACAACCCGGCGGGCGCCCGGGCCACGGCCGAGGCGATCGGGGAAGCCTTCCAGTTCAGCCGCCTCGTCGGCGTGGTCGGCGCGAGCGGCGACAAGAACGTGCGGGGGCTGCTGGAGGCCTTCGAGCCGGTGTTCGCCGAGGTCGTCGTCACGCAGAACTCCAGCCACCGCGCGATGGACGCCGACGAGCTGGCCGGTATCGCCGTCGAGGTGTTCGGCGAGGAGCGCGTCCAGGTCGAGCCGAGGCTGCCGGACGCGCTGGAGGCCGCGATCACCCTGGCCGAGGAGGAGGGCGAGTTCGCCGGCGGCGGTGTGCTCGTCACCGGTTCCGTCATCACCGTCGGCGAGGCCCGACTGCTCCTGGGGAGGGGCTGAGATCCCGTGCGTACGCTCTGTTCTTCGACGCTGATCGGCGAGTTCTTCATCATCGGCTTCGCCGGGCTGGTCGCCATGAAGGACGTCGACCTGTCCATGACGACCGTGTGGACGGTCAGCGGCGTCGCGATGTTCCTGTGCCTGGTGCTGTGCGCACTGGTGACGCGCCCGGGCGGGGTCGCGCTCGGCTGGGCGCTGCAGATCGCGCTCATCGCGTCGGGCTTCGTCGTGCCGATGATGTTCTTCCTGGGCGTGGTCTTCGCGGCCCTGTGGTGGGCGTCGGTGCACTACGGCCGGAAGGTGGACGAGGCGAAGGCGAGATTCGCCGCCCAGGCGGGCTCTTCCACACCTGACGCTGTGTAACAGGCGTCCCGACACGCCGGGTAATCTCGTCCCACCGCACAACTGATGCATAAGGAGCCCGTCGTGACCCAGCGCACCCTCGTCCTCCTCAAGCCCGACGCCGTCCGTCGTGGCCTGACCGGCGAGATCATCAGCCGCATCGAGCGCAAGGCGGGCTGGACGATCACCGCGCTGGAGCTGCGCACGCTGGACCAGGACACGCTGGAGCAGCACTACGGCGAGCACAAGGGCAAGCCCTTCTACGAGCCGCTGGTGGAGTTCATGGCCTCCGGCCCGGTGGTGGCGCTGATCGTGGAGGGTGAGCGGGTCGTCGAAGGGGTGCGTCAGCTGGCCGGCCCGACCGACCCGATCGCCGCGGCGCCCGGCTCCATCCGCGGCGACTACGGCGTGATCGTGCGGGAGAACCTGATCCACGCCTCCGACTCGGAGGAGTCCGCCGAGCGCGAGGTGAAGATCTTCTTCCCCGGCCGGGCGTAGCGTCCGCACCTCACCGGCACAAACGGCAGGTCTGGGGGCTGACGCCCCCGGACTTTGCGGCATATGCGTGGCGATCGAGGGAACGATGGTGCCCGAACGCCCGTCTCCAGAAGCGAACGCGGTCGGCATCTGCTGACAATGGCGGAGACCCTCCCGCAGTGTTCGCGAAGGCGCGTCTACGATGGAAGCCTTCACGTCACAGCACCCACCTTTGCCTACCTGAAAAGCCCTCAAAAGCTAGTGGGAAGGCCAGACGAATCCTGATGGGGAACTCAATGTCGTTCATCGGCCGTGACATGGCTGTCGACCTCGGGACCGCCAACACGCTGGTGTACGTCAGGGGTCGCGGGATCGTACTCAACGAGCCGTCCGTCGTCGCGATCAACACCAACACCGGTGGCATCCTCGCGGTCGGTGCCGAAGCGAAGAAGATGATCGGGCGCACGCCCGGCAACATCGTTGCCGTTCGTCCGCTGAAGGACGGCGTGATCGCCGACTTCGAGATCACCGAGCGGATGCTCCGCTACTTCATCCTGAAGATCCACAAGCGGCGGTATCTGGCTCGTCCGCGGGTCGTCGTCTGTGTGCCCTCGGGCATCACCGGCGTCGAGCGCCGCGCCGTCATCGAGGCGTCGTCCCAGGCCGGCGCCCGCCAGGTGCACATCATCGAGGAGCCCATGGCCGCGGCCATCGGCTCCGGCCTGCCGGTCCACGAGGCCACGGGCAACATGGTGGTCGACATCGGCGGCGGCACCACGGAGGTCGCGGTCATCTCCCTCGGCGGCATCGTCACCGCCCAGTCCATCCGTGTCGCGGGCGACGAGCTGGACAACGCGATCATCCAGCACATCAAGAAGGAGTACTCCCTCCTGCTGGGTGAGCGGACGGCCGAGCAGATCAAGATCACGATCGGTTCGGCGTACGACCTCGACTCCGACGAGCACACCGAAATCCGTGGCCGGGACCTGGTTTCCGGACTGCCGAAGACCGTCGTCGTCTCCGCCGCGGAGGTCCGCAAGGCGATCGAGGAGCCGGTCAACGCGATCGTCGACGCCGTCAAGACGACCCTCGACAAGTGTCCGCCGGAGCTGTCCGGCGACATCATGGACCGGGGAATCGTTCTGACCGGCGGCGGAGCGCTGCTGCGGGGGCTGGACGAGCGGCTGCGCCGGGAGACCGGCATGCCGATCCACATCGCCGAGGATCCCCTGGACAGCGTGGCGCTCGGTTCCGGAAAGTGCGTCGAGGAGTTCGAGGCGCTCCAGCAGGTGCTGGACGCTCAGCCGCGCAGATGACGTAACTCTTCGATTCCGCCGTACGGGACGATCCTCTCTCGTACGGCGGCTCGTTGATATACAGGCATAGCTCCCACAAAGCAGCCCTCGGGTTTCCCTGGGGCTTCCCGAATTCCTATGAGGAAGGGCACGGCCGCCGCACGTGAGGGACACACGAGAGAGCCGGCTGCTCCTGGTGCTGCTGATCGCCATCGCGTTCGCGTTGATCACGGTGGATATCCGCGGTGGGGAGGACTCGCCCGTCGACGGTGCCCGGCAGGCCGCGGCGACGGTCTTCGGCCCGATCGAGAGCGGTGTCTCGGCCGCGGTCGACCCGGTCGGCAACGCGGTATCCGCCATCCGGGACTCCGGCGAACGGCACGACCGGCTCGCCGCGCTGGAGGAGGAGAACGCGGCTCTGAAGGCGCGTCTGGGCAGCGACGACCGCAGCCGCAGCCGGCTGAAGCAGCTCGACAAGATGCTGAAGATCGCCGGTCAGGGCCAGTACGGCATCAAGGGCGCCGAGGTCATCGCCATCGGAGCGGCGCAGGGCTTCTCCTGGACCATCACCATCGACGTCGGCGCCAAGGACGGCATCAAGCGCGACATGACCGTCCTGAACGGCGACGGACTCGTCGGCCGGGTCACCACCGTCGGACCCGACACCGCCACGGTCCTGCTCGCCAGCGACCCCGACTTCACGGTCGGCACCCGGATGGAGGCCGGCGACGAACTCGGCTTCGCCTCCGGCCAGGGCGACCGCCCGCTGCGCGTCGAACTCCTCAACGGCAAGGCCGAGGTGAAGAAGGGCGACCGCCTGGTCACCTTCGGCTCGCAGGCGGACCGGCCGTTCGTACCCGGCGTGCCCGTCGGCGTGGTCTCCCGCGTCGATCCCTCCGGCGGCGGCCTGACCCGCACGCTCTACGTCACGCCGTACGCCGCCTTCAGCAAGCTCGACATCGTCGGTGTCGTCGTGGAGGCCCCCAAGAAGAACCCGCGTGACACGGTGCTCCCGCCCAAGCCCAAGCCCACCCCGAGGCCGACGGTGACGGTGACGGTGACACCGTCCGCCGGGGCCCCCGCGGACGGCCAGAACCAGCAAGAGCAGTAGGAGCTGTCACCTCATGCGCGTCAACCGGATCCTGCTCTCCTCCGCCCTGGTCGTCGTCGCCCTGGTGATCCAGGTGAGCGTCCTCGCCCGCCTCCACCTGCCGGGTGCCGTGCCCGACCTGCTGCTGCTCACCGTCCTCGGCCTCGCGCTGGTCTACGGGCATGTGGGCGGCGCCCTCGTCGGCTTCGGCGCGGGCCTGCTCGCCGACCTGGCACCGCCCGCCGACCACGCCGCCGGGCGGTACGCCCTGGTGCTGTGCCTCATCGGCTACCTCGCGGGCCTGGTCAAGCCGGAGACGGGCCGGCTGAGGTCCGCCACCGGCCCCATGGTCGTGGTGGCCGCCGCCGCGGTCGCCTCCACCCTGCTGTACGCCGGGGTCGGCGCCCTCGTCGGAGACACCGCCGCCCGCCATGTGGGCCTGGGCAGCCTGCTGTTCACGGCCACCCTGTACGACCTGCTGCTCGCCCCGTTCGTGGTGCCGGGGATCATGGCCCTGGCCCGGCGCGCCGAGAACGATCCGCTCGCCGAGTCCACCTCCGCGGCCGCCAAGACCACGGACATCTCCTCCGGCTGGCTCTCCGGCGGCACCGGCCTGAGGATCGGCAGCCAGCGGAACGGGCTGCGCGTGAAGGCGGCACGGGCGCGGATGGCGCGCGCCGGGCGCATCAAGGGGGTCAAGCGGCTGTGACCGCAGGGAAGTTCACCCGAAGGGGTCGGTCCAGAAGGAACGCCGGCTCGTGGGGCCGTCGTTCATCACACGTAACCGCACACACGTGCCCGGACGCACCTGCGTATCCGCACATCCGTACGCGCACCGAGAGGGGGAGGCAGCCGCAGTGACCAACATTCCCGAGACCGGCAGGAACCCACGGGTCCAGATCCGGCTCGTCGTCATCCAGGTCCTCGTCCTCTCCCTGCTGCTCACCCTCGGCGGACGCCTGTGGTACCTCCAGATCCGTGAGGGCGCCGCGTACGCCAAGGAGGCCTCCGGGAACCACGTCCAGCAGGTCGTCCAGCCCGCCGTCCGCGGCTCCATCCTGGACGCCCGCGGCGTGGCCATCGCGGACAACGAGACGCGGCTGGTGGTCTCCGCGTCCCGCACCGACCTGCTGAAGATGAAGGACGACGGCAAGGACGTCCTCACCAAGCTCGCCGGAGTCCTGGGCATGTCGCCCAAGGAGGTCCAGGAGAAGGTCCGGCTGTGCGACGCCAAGACGCCGCAGCCCTGCTGGAACGGCTCGCCCTACCAGCCCATCCCCATCACCGACGAGGCCACCGCCAAGCAGGCCCTGCAGATCCGCGAGCGCGCCGAGGACTTCCCCGGCATCACCGCCGAGCCGCAGGCCGTGCGCCGCTACCCGAGCCCCGGCAAGGCCAACACCGCCCAGGTCCTCGGCTACCTCTCGCCGGTCACCGACGAGGAGATCAAGAAGGCGCAGAACACCGACTCGCCGTATCTGCGCTCGGACCAGGTGGGCCGCTCGGGCCTGGAGCGCCAGTACGACAAGCAGCTGCGCGGCAAGGCCGGCGTCACCCGCTACGAGGTCGACAACCTCGGCCGCGTCATCGGCCAGGCCGAGGCCGACCCGGCCCACCCCGGCGACAACCTCGTCACCAGCATCGACTCCCGGGTCCAGCGGATCGCCGAGTACGAGCTGAACGAGGCCATGAAGCAGGCCCGCAAGGAGCACGACCGCAACACGGGCACGAACTACAAGGCGGACTCCGGCGCCGTCGTCGTCATGGAGGCCAAGACCGGCCGCGTCGTCGCCATGGCCTCCAACCCGACGTACGACCCGAACGCCTGGGTGGGCGGCATCTCCGCCAAGGACTACGCCCGGCTCACCGGCAAGAGCTCCAACTACCCGCTGCTCAACCGCGCGATCCAGGGCCAGTCGGCACCCGGCTCGATCTTCAAGGTCATCCCCACCGCCGCCGCGGTCAACGCGGGCTATTCCTTCAACGGCCCCTACCAGTGCTCCAGCTCGTACTCGATCGGCGGCCAGGTCTTCAAGAACTTCGAGTCCAAGGGGTACGGCCCGATCAGCCTCGGCCGCGCCCTGGAGGTCTCCTGCGACACCGTCTTCTACCGGCTCTCCCACGAGGAGTGGAAGAAGGACGGCGGCACCAAGCCGAAGAAGAACGCCAACGACTGGTTCTACAAGACCGCCCACCAGTTCGGCCTCGGCAAGGAGACCGGCATCGACCTGCCCAACGAGGTCACCGGCCGCGTCCCCGACCGCCAGTGGAAGTCCGACTACTGGAAGGCCAACAAGGACGCCTGGTGCCGCACCGGCAAGCGCAACGGCAGCTACGCCGAGCAGATCGCCTACGAGAACTGCCTCGAAGGCAACCGCATGCGCGCCGGTGACTCCGTCAACTACTCCATCGGCCAGGGCGACACGCTCGTCACGCCGATCCAGATGGCCACCATCTACGGAGCCATCTCCAACGGCGGCACGATGTACACCCCGTCCGTCGGCAAGGCCGTCATCAGCGCCGACGGCAAGACGGTCACGCCGATCAAGCCCCGGGCGCACGGCAAGCTCCCGATGACGCAGAAGACGCGCGACGAGATAGACGAAGCCCTCGCGGGAGTCGCCACCCGCGGTACGGCCGCCTGGAGGTTCGGCGGCTGGCCGCAGGACAAGATCCCGATGCACGCGAAGACGGGTACGGCGGAGGTCTACGGCAAGCAGACGACCTCCTGGTTCGCCACGTACACCAAGGACTACGCGATCGTCATGACGATCTCCCAGGGTGGTACGGGCTCCGGCGCCTCCGGCCCGGCCGTCCGCAACATCTACAACGCGCTGTACGGCGTCTCCCCGGACGGCGACATCGACACGAAGAAGGCGCTGCTGCCCACCCCGCAGAAGGCCCTGCCCAAGGTCAGGACGGACGGCACCATCGCCTCCCCGAAGGTCTCCAAGGACCCGGCCAAGGACCAGCAGGCGAACAAGAAGGACCCGAACGCCCCGGCCGACCCGCTCCAGCCGGCCACGGCGGCCCCGCCGACGCCGGAGAACCGTGACACCCGAAGGCGCCGGCGCCGGCGGGGAAGCCGGAGGTTGCCGACATGACCGGCGGTGTGAACAGCTTCCAGGTCTCCGGCTATGGGCCCGAGCGCTCCGGCTGGACCCGGCTCATCGCCCGTGACTCGGTGGCGCGGCGGCTCGACTGGCCGATCCTGTTGGCGGCGACGGCCCTGTCGCTGCTCGGCACGCTGCTCGTCTACTCGGCGACCCGCAACCGCACCGAGCTCAACCAGGGCGACCCGTACTACTTCCTCGTCCGGCACCTGCTGAACACCGGCATCGGCCTCGGCCTGATGGTCGCCACGGTCTGGCTGGGCCACCGCGCCCTGCGCACCGTCGTACCGCTGCTGTACGGCGTCTCGGTGCTGCTCATCCTGCTCGTGCTCACCCCACTGGGCTCCACGATCAACGGCGCCCACTCCTGGATCAAGCTCCCCGGCGGCTTCTCCCTGCAGCCCTCGGAGTTCGTGAAGGTCACGATCATCCTGGGCATGGCGATGCTGCTGGCGGCCCGGGTCGACGCGGGCGACAAGAAGTACCCCGACCACCGCACGGTCGTACAGGCCCTGGGCCTGGCCGCCGTGCCCATGGCGATCGTGATGCTCATGCCCGACCTCGGGTCGGTCATGGTCATGGTCATCATCGTGCTCGGCGTGCTGCTCGCCTCCGGGGCGTCCAACCGCTGGGTGTTCGGCCTCCTCGGCACGGGCGCCATCGGAGCGATCACCGTCTGGCAGCTCGGGGTGCTCGACGAGTACCAGATCAACCGCTTCGCCGCCTTCGCCAACCCCGAGCTCGACCCGGCCGGCGTCGGCTACAACACCAACCAGGCCCGTATCGCCATCGGCTCCGGCGGACTGACCGGCTCCGGCCTCTTCCACGGCTCGCAGACCACCGGCCAGTTCGTGCCCGAGCAGCAGACGGACTTCGTCTTCACCGTGGCGGGGGAGGAGCTCGGCTTCCTCGGCGGCGGCCTGATCATCCTGCTGCTCGGCATCGTCCTGTGGCGTGCCTGCCGTATCGCCCGGGAGACCACGGACCTGTACGGCACGATCGTGGCCGCGGGCATCGTCGCCTGGTTCGCCTTCCAGACGTTCGAGAACGTCGGCATGACCCTCGGCATCATGCCGGTCACCGGCCTGCCACTGCCCTTCGTGTCGTACGGCGGATCGTCGATGTTCGCGGTGTGGATAGCGGTAGGACTGCTGCAGTCGATCAGAGTGCAGCGCCCGATGTCGGCCTGAGCAAGTATGGGGCGCCTGTGGGGTGCCCCATACCGCCTCGCCCGCGGGGCGACTAGATTCGGTTCATGGCGGACACCAAGCGCGAGATCGAGCGGAAGTACGAGGCCCAGGACGGTGGGCTGCCCGACCTGACCGGAGTGGCCGGGGTCGCGACCGTCGTCGACAGAGGGGTCGCCCACCTCGACGCCACCTACTACGACACCACCGACGAACGCCTCGCCGCGTCGTCCGTCACGCTGCGGCGCCGCACCGGTGGCTCGGACGCCGGCTGGCATCTGAAGTTCCCGGTCGGCCCCGGCGTCCGCGACGAGATCCAGGCCCCGCTCTCCGACACCCTCCCCGACGACCTCGCCGGGTTGGTCCGCTCCCGGGTCCGCGGCAAGAAGCTGGCGCCCGTGGTGCGGCTGCGCTCGGACCGCGACGTGCGTCACCTGGTCGACGCCGACGGGCGGCTGCTCGCCGAGGTCAGCGCCGACACCGTCCGCGCCGAGCGGCTCACCGGTGACGGGGGCCGGGCGCGGTGGACCGAGATCGAGGTGGAGCTCGCCGACGGGGGTGACCCGGCGTTCCTCGACAAGGTGGAGAAGCGGCTGCGCAAGGCGGGCGTACGGCCGTCGAGGTCGGCGTCGAAACTGGCGCGGGCGCTGGCCGAGACGGCGCCCGGGCGGCGGCGCCCGGCCGCCCCCGCCGGGGAGCCGCTGACCGCCGGGGACCACGTGCTGGCGTACGTACGCGCCCAGCGGGACGCGATCGTCGAGCTCGACCCCGCCGTCCGCCGGGACACCGAGGACGCCGTGCACAGCATGCGCGTGGCCACCCGCCGGCTGCGCAGCACCTTCAAGTCGTTCGGCAACGTCCTCGACCGGGCCGTCACGGACCCCGTCGGCGACGAGCTGAAATGGCTGGCTGGTGAGCTGGGCGTGGACCGGGACCGCGAGGTGCTGGCCGAGCGGCTGACGGAAACCCTCGACGAGGTGCCCGTCGGCCTCGTCCGAGGCCCGATGAAGGAGCGGCTGCTCTCCTGGTCGAACGCCGAGCACAGCGGGGCCCGCAGTCACCTCATCGGCGTTCTCGACTCCCGCCGCTACCTCGCCCTGCTCGACACCCTCGACGCGCTGATCGCAGACCCGCCGCTGCTGAGGGCGGCAGGGAAGAAGCCCCGCAAGACGATCGCCCGGGCGGTGAAGAAGGACTTCCGCACGGTCACCGCGCTGGTCGAGCGGGCGCTGGACCTGGAGCCCGGCACCGACCGGGACGTCGCCCTGCACGAGGCCCGCAAGAAGGCCAAGCGCACCCGCTACGCGGCCGAGGCGGCCCGGCCGGTCCTCGGCAGGCCGGCCAAGACCATGGTCAAGTCCATGAAGGCGCTGCAGAACCTGCTCGGCGAGCACCAGGACAGCGTGATGGCCCGGCAGACCCTGCGCGAACTGTCGGCGGTCGCCCACGCGGCCGGGGAGAGCGCCTTCACCTACGGCCTGCTCCACGAGCGCGAGGAGCAGCGGGCCCTGCGCGCGGAGGCCGAGCTGCCCGGGTTCTGGGACGGGATCAAGGGCGGGCCGGGGGGCCTGTGACCGCGCGGGCGTACGAAGGTGCGCCGCGGTCGCGTTAGGCTGGATGGTCACCCCTGTCAGTTCAGTCCAGTTCACGAAGGTGCGCGACATGCCTGCCGAAGTCGCTGCGTCGGTCTTCCCGCAGCTCGAAGCTCTGCTCCCGCACGTGCAGAAGCCGATCCAGTACGTCGGCGGAGAACTCAACTCCACGGTCAAGGACTGGGACTCCTGTGACGTCCGCTGGGCGCTCATGTACCCGGACGCCTACGAGGTCGGCCTGCCCAACCAGGGCGTCATGATCCTTTACGAGGTGCTGAACGAGCAGGAGGGCGTCCTCGCCGAGCGCACCTACAGCGTGTGGCCGGACCTGGAGAAGCTGATGCGGGAGCACGGCGTCCCGCAGTTCACGGTGGACAGTCACCGGCCGGTGAAGGCCTTCGACGTGTTCGGCCTGTCCTTCTCCACGGAGCTGGGCTACACGAACATGCTGGCGGCCCTGGACCTGGCCGGGATCCCGCTGGAGTCCAGGGACCGGACCGTCGACGACCCGATCGTCCTGGCCGGCGGCCACGCGGCGTTCAACCCCGAGCCGATCGCCGATTTCATCGACGCCGCCGTCATCGGCGACGGAGAGCAGGCCGTCCTGGACATGACGCGGATCATCCGCGAGTGGAAGGCCGAGGGCCGGCCGGGCGGCCGCGAGGAGGTGCTGTTCCGCCTGGCGAAGACGGGCGGCGTGTACATCCCGGCGTTCTACGACGTGGAGTACCTCCCCGACGGCCGGATCGCCCGTGTCGTGCCGAACCGCAGCGGTGTCCCGTGGCGGGTGTCCAAGCACACCGTCATGGACCTCGACGAGTGGCCGTACCCCAAGCAGCCGCTGGTTCCCCTGGCCGAGACGGTCCACGAGCGCATGTCGGTGGAGATCTTCCGCGGCTGCACCCGGGGTTGCCGCTTCTGCCAGGCCGGCATGATCACCCGCCCGGTCCGTGAGCGCTCCATCACGGGCATCGGCGACATGGTCGAGCAGGGCCTGAGGACGACCGGATTCGAGGAGGTCGGCCTGCTGTCGCTGTCCTCGGCGGATCACAGCGAGATCGGCGACATCGCCAAGGGCCTCGCCGACCGCTACGAGGACGACAAGATCGGCCTCTCGCTGCCGTCCACCCGCGTGGACGCCTTCAACATCGACCTGGCGAACGAGCTGACGCGCAACGGCCGCCGCTCGGGCCTCACGTTCGCCCCCGAGGGCGGCTCGGAGCGGATCCGCAAGGTCATCAACAAGATGGTCTCCGAAGAGGACCTGATCCGCACGGTCGCGACGGCCTACGGCAACGGCTGGCGGCAGGTGAAGCTGTACTTCATGTGCGGCCTGCCCACGGAGACCGACGACGACGTCCTGCAGATCGCCGACATGGCGACGAGGGTCATCGCCAAGGGCCGCGAGGTCTCCCGCTCCAACGACATCCGCTGCACGGTCTCGATCGGCGGCTTCGTCCCCAAGCCGCACACGCCCTTCCAGTGGGCCCCGCAGCTGTCCGCCGAGGAGACCGACGCCCGCCTGGCCCAACTCCGCGACAAGATCCGCGGCGACAAGAAGTACGGCCGCTCCATCGGCTTCCGCTACCACGACGGCAAGCCCGGCATCGTCGAGGGCCTGCTCTCCCGGGGCGACCGCCGCATCGGCGCGGTCATCCGCGCGGTCTACGACGACGGCGGCCGCTTCGACGGCTGGCGCGAGCACTTCTCGTACGACCGGTGGATGGCGTGCGCCGACAAGGCACTGGAGCCGTTCGGCGTGGACGTCGACTGGTACACCACCCGCGAGCGCACCTACGAGGAGGTCCTCCCCTGGGACCACCTCGACTCGGGCCTCGACAAGGACTGGCTCTGGGAGGACTGGCAGGACGCCCTCGACGAGACGGAGGTCGAGGACTGCCGCTGGACGCCGTGCTTTGACTGCGGGGTGTGCCCGCAGATGGACACGGCCATCCAGATCGGCCCGACGGGCAAGAAGCTGCTGCCGCTGACGGTCAAGAACGCGGCGCCGGCGCCGAGCGGCCACGCGCACTGAGACCAGCACGCCGGGAGCCCCCTTCACAGCGGAGGGGGCTCCCGGCGTGTCTGCGTCGGCATGACCGGCCCCCAGAGCCGAGGGTTCTCAGTTCCTCGCGGCCGCCTCCGCGAGGAGGAGGTAGCTGCTGGCCGTCCACGTGTACGCGCGGTCGCGGAGGCCCGTGCCCGTGAGGGCGTCGAAGTTCTCCGCGAAGCCGTGGGTTTCGCAGAGGGTGCGGAAGCGGGTGCTGATGTCGGCTGCCAGGCGGTGGTGCCCGGCGCGGCGCAGGCCGTCTTCGATGAGGACCGTGGCGGGGGCCCAGATGGGGCCGCGCCAGTAGCCGTCGGCGAGGTAGTGCGGGGAGGACGGCAGCTCCGTGGCCAGGCCGTGGGGGGTCAGGTGGGCCTCGATGCGGGCGGCCAGTGTGTCGCTGATCTCGGGCGGGAGGTGCTCGCCCAGGGTGATGGGCATCAGGTCGAGGAGGCTGGAGCCGGTCCAGGTGTTTCCGCTGTGGACGCCCCGGGTGACGAAGCGGTCGCCGGTCCAGAGTTCGTCGAGCAGGGCCGCCTGCGTCGTCCCGGCGGCCCGTCTCCAGTGGCCGGCCTCGTCCGGTCTGTTCAAGTCCGCCGCCAGAACGGCCAGTTCGTGGAGCTGGAGGGTGAGGAAGGCGGACAGGTCCGCGGTGACGGTGACGCGCTCGGGGTCGAATGTCGTGGCGTTGTCCCAGCCGCTGTCGTTGCCGTGCTGGTAGTGGGGGAGGGCGGCGCCGGGGGCGCGTCGGGCGGTGAGCCAGAAGTTTGTCCAGCGGCGGAGTCTGTCGTAGGTCTCGGTCAGCCGGGTTCGGTCGAGGGGGTGCGGCAGTCGGCGGCGGAGGCGGGCCAGGGCCCAGCCGTGGATGGGCGGTTTGACGAAGTTGTGCAGGACTTCGGAGTGGGTGACCGAGTCGGGCAGTGCCCCTGTCTCGTCCTGGTGGTCGAAGGGCAGCTGGTACTGGTCCCAGGCCAGGTCCGGGCAACCGGGGGCCAGGGCGAGGGCGTTGAAGCAGTGGTCCCAGCTCCAGACCTTGTCCATCCAGTGCTTGGACATGAGGACGGCGGGGCGGGCGAGCAGTCCGGCGGGGCGTACCGTCGCGGACCAGAGGACGTAGGCGGCGAGTTCGGCGGCCGGGGTGGCGGAGGAGCGCCAGGGGGCCACCGTGTCGACGAAGTCGGTGAAGGCTTTCCGGGCCGTTTCGACGAGGGCGGTGAAGGGCGTCGTCGAGGTGTACGGGGGGCGGGCGGTGTCGAGTTCCTCGAGGGCTATCTCCCAGGGGGCGTCCGCGTCCGCGGTGATCGTCAGGCCGCGGTCGGCGCTGCCCAGGGCCTGGTCGCCGTCGACGTGGGTCACGGTGCCGGACAGCACGGTGACGCGGTAGCGGCGGCCGGTCTCGTACGAGGTGAAGACGTGGGCGCCGGCGGCCGCGTCCCGGAAGTAGTACGTGCCGCTGAACGGGGTCAGGGTGCGGGCCGCCGAGGAGACGCGCAGCGGGAGCGTCCTGCCGCGCAGGCGCACGGTGTCCGGTGAGGCGTAGGTCAGCTCGATGCGGCCGCTCTCGCCGGTCCAGGTGAGCAGGTCCGGAGTGGCCTCCACCCGGGTCTCGGCCCGTTCGCCCGTCACGGCGTGGAGCGGGGTCAGGCGCAGCACGGCGTGCATGCCGTTCTGGTGCGAGACGAGGTGGAGGTCTTCGGCGTACGTCTTCTCCGCCACGACGGGGGAGAAGCCGAACCAGGATCCGTCCGTGCTGAAGGGGATGTCCTGGACGGAGAAGGCCGGGCCGGAACGGTCGGCGGTCATGTGGTGTCACTCGTTTCTCGAGCAGGGATCGTCAGGGGGTGGTGCTGGTCACGCCCTGGTGGATGCTTCAGTCCTTGACCGCGTCGGCTGTCACGCCGGCGGCGACGTAGCGCTGGGCCAGGACGAGGATGACCGCGGCGGGCAGTGAGGCCACGACGGCGGTGGCCATGATGGCGTTCCACTCCTGGTTGTTGTTGCCGATGTAGTGGTAGATGCCGAGGGTGATCGGCTCGTGTGCGCCGCCGTTGACCAGGGTGCCGGCGAAGACGAAGTCGGACCAGGACCACAGGAACGCGAACAGGGAGACGGTGACGACGGCGTTGCGGCTCATGGGCAGGACGATCGACCAGAAGGTGCGCAGGGGTCCGGCGCCGTCCGTCCGGGCCGCCTGGAGGAGCTCGCCGGGGATGCCGGACATGAACGCGGTGAAGATGAGCACCGCGAAGGGCACGGCGAGGGTGGAGTCGGCGACGATCAGGCCGGGGACGGACCTGAGCAGGCCGAGCTGCAGGTAGATGGCGTAGAAGCCCATCGCCATGATGATGCCGGGGATCATCTGCGCGGTCAGCAGGAGGAAGCTCAGGACACCGCCGCCGCGCGGGCGGAGTTTCGCCAGGGCGTAGCCGGCGGGGGCGGACAGGGCCACGGTCAGGGCGACGGTGCCCAGGCCGATGACGAGGCTGGTGCCGAGGTAGGGCAACTGCTCGTCCAGGACGGTGCGGTAGCCGGCCAGGGTGCCGTGGACCGGGAACAGGCCGGGTGGGTTCTTGCGCATGTCCTGGTCACGGGTGAGGGACACGTTGAGCATCCAGTAGACCGGGAAGAGCATGATCCCGGTCAGCAGGACGCCGACGGTGGTCTTGCCCCAGGTGCGTCGGCTCATGACAGCGCCTGCTTTCGCTGGACCCTCAGGTAGACCAGGCCGAAGACCAGGGCGGCCGCCACCAGCAGGTTGCCGACGGCCGCGCCGGGGCCGAAGGCGGGCAGCAGGTTGCCGAAGCCGAGCTGGTAGGACCAGGTGGCGAAGGTGGTGGACGAGTCGGCCGGGCCGCCCTTGGTCATGATCCAGATGATGTCGAAGACCTTGAGGGTGTAGACCAGCCCGAGAAGCAGGGTGATCGCGGACACCGGGCGCAGCAGCGGGAAGGTGATGCTCCAGAACCGGCGCCAGGCACCCGCCCCGTCCAGTGCGGCGGCCTCGTACAGGCCGGACGGGATGGACTGCAGGCCGCTGTGGAGGACGACCAGGTTGAACGGGACGCCGATCCAGATGTTCGCGATGATCACCGAGGTGAGCGACCAGGACGGCGAGGTCAGCCAGTTCACCGGATCCACACCCACGACATGCAGGGCCGCGTTGACGATGCCGGAGTCGCTGTTGAGCATCCACGACCAGGTGGAGGCCGACACGATCAGCGGTAGCAGCCAGGGGACGAGGAACAGGGCGCGCAAAGTCGCCGAGAGCCGGAAGTGCTGGTTGAAGAAGACCGCGAGGGCCAGGCCTATGGCGTACTGGAAGGCCAGGCAGACGACCGTGAACACCACGGTGTGGAGCAGGGCCGGGGCGAAGACCGGGTCGTCGAGGATCGTGCGGTAGTTCTGCAGGCCGGTGAAGGGCGCGTCGCCCTGGACGAAGGAGCGGACGGTGTAGTTGCGCAGGCTGAGGTCGAGGTTGCGGTAGAGGGGATAGGCGTAGAAGAGGGCGAGGTAGAGGGTCACCGGGGTGAGGAAGGCCCAGGCGGCCCACTGCTCGCGGGGCGTCTTCATCGGGCCCATGTCACTTGACCGCTGCCTGGGCGGAAGCGAGCGCGTCCTCGGGGGACTTGGAGCCGCTGAGGGCGGACTGGACGGCCTTCCACAACTGCTCGGAGATCTTGGGGTACTTGGTGCCCAGGTCGTCACTGGTGCGTCCCTTGGCCGTCTTGACCGCGTCGACCCACGGCTTGAGCCCGGGGTTCGACGCCACCTGCTTGTCCTGCACCTCGCGGGTGGGCGCCACGTACGACAGGGTGGTGTCGGTGTCGTAGAGGTTCTTCGTGCTGGTCAGGCAGGTGGCGAGCTTCCGTGAGGTGCCGTAGCGGCCGGTGTCGGCCTGGACCGGGAGGGTGACGAACTCCCCGCCGGTCGGGGTGGCGGCGTTGCCTCCGTCGGCGGCCGGCACGGGCAGCACTCCGTAGTCGAAGCCCGTCTTCCCGGCGTTGGCCAGCTGCCAGGTGCCGTTCTCGGCGAAGGCGTAGTCGCCGCTCGCGAACTCCTGCCAGCTGGTCGTCTGGGTGTTGTTGAGCACCGAGTTGGGGGCGTAGCCCTGCTCCAGCCAGTCCTTCCACAGTGACAGCGCCGAGGCGGCCCGGGCGGAGTCGAGTGCGGTCAGTTCGGCGCCCGCGCCCCAGAACCAGGGCAGGAACTGGAACGTGCCCTCCTCCGTGCCGATCGCGGAGAAGGTGATGCCCTTCTTGCCCGCCGCCTTCACCTTCGCCAGCGCGGCCGTGAGTGACGTCCAGTCCTTCACCGAGGCGATGTCGACACCGGCCTCCTTCAGGACCTTCTTGTTGTAGTAGAGGGCGAGGGTGTTGGCGCCGATCGGGGTGCCGTACGTCTTGCCGCCCGACTGGCCGGCCGCGAGCAGGTTGGGGTCGACGGCCGAGGTGTCGAGCTTGCTCTCGTCGGTCGCGGTGAGTACGCCCGCCTCGGCCAGGGTCGACACCACCGGGTTGTCGACGACGAGGACGTCGGGTGAGTTGCCCTGCTGGGCGGCGAGCAGGGTCTTGTTGGCCAGATCGCTGGTGTCGAAGCCGGTCCGCTCGACCTTCACGCCGGCCTCGGTGCCGCAGGCGTCCAGCAGCTTCGCCCACGCCGAGCCCTTGGCGAACTGCGGGTACGGGTCCCAGATCGTGTAGGTGCCGCTGTCGGCGCCCTTCGTGTCGGCGCTGCCCGAACCGGAGGAGCAGGCGGTGCCGGCGGCGGCGAGGACGGTCGACAGGGCCACTGCGGCGAGACGCCGTCTGGAGGTGCAGTGCATCGCGGGTTCCTTCGTTTCAGGCACACGGGTGCCGTGGCAGGGGCGACGTGGGGAGAAACGGGCACGCCGAACGGAGGCGGTGAGGGGTGCCTGTTCGAAGAAGGTGGGTGAGGGAGTGGGGGAGTGGGGGAGTGGGGTGAGGTCAGGGCTGCGGGGAGCCGGAGGCGGGTCCGGTGCTGGCCCGCAGGGAGATCGGGGGCGCCAGCAGATGGTGCCGGGCGGGGGCGTCGGGCTGGTCCAGCCGTTCCACCAGGAGTTCGACGGCGCGACGGCCCATCTCCTCCGCCGGCACGTCCGCCGCGGTGAGCTGCGGGGTCACCGTCTCCGCCCACCGGCTCGCCACCACCCCGGTGACGGAGAAGTCGCGCGGCACATGGCGGCTCGCCCGGGCGAGTCCTCGGTACAGGCCGCCCAGGGCGGCCTCGTTGAGCGTGACCAGGGCGGTGGTCTCCGGGTCGTCGTGCAGGATCCGCTCCAGGCATGCCTGGCCCGACGCGGCGTCGTCCCCGCAGCAGTACGTCCGGGCGGTGAGCCCGCGTTCGGCCGCGGCCTTGGTGAAGCCGTCCAGACCGCGGTGCGCCGACTCGTACCCGGCCCGCAGGAGCTGTTCGGGACGGTTGACGAAGGCGATCCGGCGGTGGCCGAGATCCGCGAGGTGGTGTACACAGGCCTGCACCAGCGCGGTGTGGTCCAGGCCCACCCACCATCCGCCCTCCGGGTGGGCGGTGCGGCCGATGGCGACGAACGGGAAGTCCAGGGCTGCCAGATGGTCCACCCGGTCGTCCTCCAGCCGGATCTCCATCATGATCGCGCCGTCGACCCGGCGTTCCCCCAGCAGCCGCTGGAAGGAACGGTCGCTGTCGACTCCGCTGGGTGACAGCAGCACGTCGTAGTCGTAGGCCGCGGCGGCCTCGACCACGCTGCCGATGAAGTCCAGCTGCATGCCCGTGTAGTGGTTCCCGGCCGGCGGGAAGACCAGGCCGATCGTGCTGGTCCGGCCGTTGGCCAGGGCGCGGGCGCTGGCGCTGGGCCGGTAGCCCAGTTCGTCGACGACCTGCTGAATCTTCCGTCGGGTCTCCTCCGACACCGGGCGCTTGCCGCTCAGCGCGTAGGACACGGTGCTCCGTGAGACACCGGCCCGCCGGGCGATCTCACCGATGTTCACGGCAACTCCTAGCTCGTCGAACCGGTTCGCTTGGCAGGAAGGTAGGAACTGCCCGGGCGCCTGTCAACACCTGTGCGCTACTCCCCTGGTCGGACGCGACGGTCGGAAAGATGACGGTGTCCAAGGGATTGCTGGCCGGGAGCCTCAGTGCTAGCTTCCCGAACCGGTTCGACGCATCCGTCCCTCCAGGCCGCAGGGGGCAGACCTTCTTGCGCTCATCCGTTGAAGCCGCCGTGCCCACCACCCCGACCCGTGCCCCTGGCCCGCGTGATTCCTTGATCGAACCGGTTCGACGAGCGGCCGACGCGCAATCCGCCACACGACGACTGAGGACGCCATCCATGCCATCCGCAGACAGACCCACGCGACGCCGGTCCCCGGCCGCCGTGGCGCTGACCCTCGGCGCGGGCCTGCTGGCCGCGCCGGCCGCCCCCGCGCACGCCGCCGAGGCGCCGCGACCCGCCGCCCACTACACCTTCGACCAGGACGACCTCGCCTCCGGGAAGATCACCGACAGCTCCGGCAACGGTCAGACGGCGACCCTGGTGAACGGCTCCACCGCCCAGGCGGTCGCGGGCGCGGCCGGAGGCAAGGCCCTGGCCCTGCCCGGCGGCGCGCCCGCCTCCGACGGCGCGTACGTCCGCCTGCCCCGCCACGTGCTCGACGGCGCCACCGACCTGACCGTCTCCGCCCGCGTGAAGTGGAGCGGAGACAAGGCGCCCTGGCAGCGCATCTTCGACCTTGGCACCGACACCACCAGGTACCTCTTCGCCACCCCGAACAACAGCAACGGGCTCTTCCAGACCTCCGTGACCACCGGAGGGGGCGGTGGGGAGACCCAGGTCCGCGGCTACGCGAGCCTGCCCGCGAACGAGTGGCGGACGGTCACCGTCACCCTCGACACCGGAGCCGGCCGGCTCACCACCTACCTCGACGGCGTGGCGGTCTCCTCGTCCGCGACCGGCATCAAGGCCGGGGAGCTGCTGGACGGTTCGGCCACCGCCGCCGGCTACATAGGCAAGTCGCTCTACCCGGACCCACTGCTCAAGGGCGCGATCGACGACTTCACCGTCTGGCACTCGGCCCTGAGCGCCGAACAGGTGGCCGGTACGGTCGGTGCCGTGCCGACCGTCCAGGAGCTCTCACGGACGTCCTTCGAGGTCCGTACCACCACCGGGACCGCCCCGTCCCTGCCCGCCGCAGTCCGGGCCTCCTTCTCCGACGGCTACGACCGCGACACGCCCGTCACCTGGGACGCCGTACCGTCCGGGAAGTACGCGCAGCCGGGGACGTTCGCGGTCGCCGGGACCGCGGCCGGACGCGCGGTGAAGGCCACCGTCACCGTGGTCCGCGAGGGACAGCTCACCGTCGACCTCGGCTCGGACACCGGCGCGTTCCACGGCGGCGCCTCCGGCACCCTCTACGGCGTGTACGGGCCGGACGTCCCCACCAACAACCTCATCGAGGGCATGGGCCTGCGCACGGTCTCCACCAAGGCGCAGGACGGCCCGCAGCACCCCGGTGCCGACGCCCTGGAAGTGGTCAAGCCGCTCGCCGACTCCACCGACGGCGACGTGTACATCTACATGACGGACATCCACCGCGGCTTCCCCTACCAGTGGCCGGGCGACAGCCCCGAGGAGAAGCTCAAGCTCTACAAGGAGAAGATCGCCGAGCAGGTCGACCAGGTCCTGAAGCTGCCGGAGCAGTACCAGGACAACATCGTCTTCGTGCCCTTCAACGAGCCCGAGGGTAACATGTTCGGCACCGGCGAGTGGAGCTACGACAAGGTCAGCTGGCTCAACGACCCCCACGCCTTCTTCGCCGCCTGGGACGACGCTTACCAGCTCATCAAGGGCAAGATGCCCGACGCCCGCATCGCCGGACCCAACACCAGCGTCCTGTACGACCAGGTGAAGGGCTTCCTCACCCACACCCTGGCCGCGGGCACCCTGCCGGACGTCATCACCTGGCACGAGCTGAGCCACCCGGAGGCGGTGCGGCAGAGCGTCGCCAAGTACCGGGCCTGGGAGAAGGACCTGTTCCGGGGCACCGACCGCGAAGGCACACGCCTACCCGTCAACATCAACGAGTACGCCTTCAACTACCACACCTCGGTCCCCGGCCAGATGATCCAGTGGGTGTCCGCGATCGAGGAGTCCAAGGTCGACGCCGACATCGCGTACTGGAACATCGACGGCAACCTGTCCGACTCCGCGGTGCAGTCGGGCCGCGGCAACGGCCAGTGGTGGCTCCTGAACTCCTACGCCTCGATGAGCGGCCACACGGTGAAGGTGACCCCGCCGTTCCCGGGCGAGAACTACACGATGCAGGGCGTCGCCACCCTCGACGAGAAGAAGAAGCAGTCCCGGCTGATCTTCGGCGGCTCCACCGGCAAGGGGCACGTCACCTTCGCGGGCGTCCCGAAGAAGCTCTTCGGGGACCGGGTGCACGCCTGGGTGCGGGAGATCGAGTGGAGCGGCCAGATCGGCGACCACTCCGGCCCGAAGCTGCTCGCCGAGCAGAACCTTGAGGTCGGCGCCGACGGCACGGTCGTCGTCGACTTCGGTGACGGCGCGCTGCCGCGGCTGAAGGAGTCCTCGGCCTACGAGATCGTCCTCAGCCCGGCCGGCGAGGCGAAGGCCACGCAGTCCCCGCCCGTGCGCTGGCAGGGCTCCTACGAGGCGGAGGACGCCGCGCACACCGGCTCCGGCTGGTCGAAGAACGGCCCGGAGGGCTCGCCGCGCGACGTGTCGAAGTTCTACACCTCCGGCCGCTACGACGTGGGCGGTCTGCGCACCGGCTCGGACGTCACGCTCGACTTCACCGTCGACGTGCCCGAGGACGGCACCTACGACCTGAGCGTCTTCGCCAACTCCCTCAACACCTTCGACAAGGTCGAGGAGCAGGGCCCCACCAACGTCTTCCTGCGCGTCGACGGCAAGGCCGACAGCGAGCAGGAGCTGTACCTGCCGCTCGGCTACAAGTGGGTCGTCTGGGACCACACCGACACCGAGGTGAAGCTCACCAAGGGCAAGCACACCCTGACGCTCGCCGCCAAGAGCCTCGACGGCAAGCGCGCCACCAAGGGTGACGCCATCGTCGACCGGCTCACCCTCTCCCTCCCGGGGGCCTCGGCCGGCGCGCAGGTGTACGAGGGCGAGCTGGCGTGGCTGGCCGGCGGGGCACGCCCGGTCTACGACCCGCCGAAGAAGGCGGCAACCGGCTCGGGCGCGGCCCGGCTCGCCAAGGGCCAGACCGCCACGTTCTGGGTCTACTCACCGGCCGACCGCGAGGCCACCCTCGACGTCGACACCCTCGGCGGCACGGGCGCCCGGCTCGCCGTCAACGGGCACGACGTCCTGCGTCTGGGCAAGAACCGGAGCAGCGCGGCGGTCTCCCTCTCCGGCGGCGTCAACAAGGTGACGGTGACCGCAGGCGCCGCCACGACCCTCGTCGACCGCCTGGCAGTCACCCCGACCGAGGGCACACTGCCGACCCGCACCTATGAGGCGGGGGACGCCCGGCTGGCGGGCTCGGCCACGCTCGCCCCGCTCTCGCTGGCCACCGCCGGCACGGCGATCACTGGCATCGGCGGGGATCCCGGCAACGGCAACACCGCCACGTTCACCGTCACGGCCGACCGGCCCGGGCTGCACGCGCTGCGCATCCGCTACTCCAACCCGGAGCAGTCCGAGGCCACCCACTACAACCCCGACCCGCTCGCCCGCCACGCCGACCTCCGCGTCAACGGCGGAAAAACGCAGCGCGTCGGCTTCCCGCACACCTTCCACCGGAACAACTTCTGGGAGCTGACCGTCCCGGTGCACCTGAGGAAGGGGAAGAACACGATCGCCTTCCGCTCCGAGGAACTGCCGAATTTCGACGGCAGCACCTACGCCTCGGACACCTTCCCCGGGGTGCTGCTCCGCTCCCGCTACGCCCCGCTGATCGACCGGATCACGGTCGCGCCCTACGCGCGGGAGAAACGGGAGGTGAGAGGCCGGTCCTGAGGGGGACCCGCTGAACAGGCCGAGTCGGTGACGCTCCCCCCGGGGGGCCGGCCCGGCCAGGTTCCCCCAGTTCAGAATGTGTGCTGGGGGAGCCGTCAGGTCAGGCCGCCCTGCTCGCAGACCCGCCGGGCGACCTCGCGGAGCTTGATGTTGTTCTCCTGCGAGTAGCGGCGCAGCACGTCGAAGGCCTGCTCCTCGGTGACGCGGTGTCTGCCCATGAGGATGCCCATGGCCTCACCGACGAGGTGGCGGGTGGCCATGGCCTGCTCCATCTGGGCGTGACTGCGGGCGCTGGAGAAGGCGACGGCCGCGTGCGAGGCCAGCAGCCAGCCGGCGGTCTCGCTGTCCTGCGAGAAGGATCCCGGCCGGCGGGAGTAGAGATTGAGCGCGCCGAGGTCCTCGTCCTCGGTGTACAGCAGGAAGCCCATCATGCTGCCCACGCCCAGTGCCTTGGCCCGTACGGCGTACGAGGGCCAGCGGGTCTGCTCGTCGGTGAAGTCGGCGATGCGGAACACCCGCTCCCCGGTACTGGTGCGGGCGGCGTCGAAGCAGGGGCCCTCCGCGAGGCTCTCCTGGAGCCGGTCGCTCTCGACGACCAGGTCGTGGGTGGGGGCGAGCGTCTCCACGCGGTCGCCGTGCAGGAGGAGGATGCCGGCCGCGTCGCATCCCTCCACCAGTTCCGTGGCCGAGCCGGTGATGCGCTCCAGAGTGGCGCCGACCGAGTCCTGGGACAGCAGGTCACGCGCCATGGAGGCCATCTCCTGTGCGAACACGCGCCAGTCCACTGTCGTCCTCCTCGGTCCGCATGCTCGGCGTGTCTCCTGCCACCGTGCCATGTGCCGTGCGCTTCCGGGAGAACGCCCACGTGCCCGATCTATCGAGTTTCGATAGATTTCCATCGCCGTTCGATCGAAGGAGTGGGGCCGGATGCGGGCCGAGCTGGAAGAGGTCATCTGATGCCGATCGCCGTCGACATCGACGTCATGCTGGCCAGGCGCAAGATGTCCGTGGGTGAGCTGGCGGAACGCGTCGGCATCACCCCCGCCAACCTGGCCGTCCTCAAGAACGGCCGCGCCAAGGCGGTCCGCTTCTCGACCCTGGCCGCTCTGTGCGAGGTGCTGGAGTGCCAGCCGGGAGATCTCCTTCGGTGGGAGACGGACGGGTCCGGGGACCGGACAATCCCCTGATGGAGACCATCACCATCCGCCCGGCCCGGCCCCGCGACCTGACCGCCGTGGCCGCACTCCGGTGGGACTGGCTCGTGGAGAACGGCGACGAGACCAGCGGCGAGCCCGGCGGCGAACGCGAGGACTTCGTGCGGCACTTCGTCACCTGGGCGCGGCGCAACGCCGCGTCGCACCGGTGCGTGGTGCTGGTGCGCGACGGCGTGGTCATCGGCATGGCCTGGCTGGCCGTGGTGCAGCGGGTCCCCGCACCGCGGGCGCCGCGGCGGACCTCCGGCGACGTGCAGTGCGTGTACGTCGTACCCGAGGCGCGCGACGGCAAACTCGGCGGGCGGCTCATCCGGACGGTCCTGGACGGAGCCCGGGAGCTCGGTCTCGAGCGGGTGACCGTGCACTCGAGTTCCCGGGCGATCCCCGCCTACGCCCGCTGCGGCTTCCAGGAGTCGCCGCGGCTGCTGCAGGCGCACCTCGCAGGTACGTGAGGCGTATGACGACCGTGCGGAGCTGGATCCGGACGGGCCGCTGAGGCGTCTACGACGGTATGGACCTGGAAAAACCGTCAGGCGAGGGTTCCGAGCCGCGGGTCGATCCGCACCAGCGGCCCGCCGAACCGCCTGCCCGGCGCGAGCCGGAGGCGCCCGAGGGCTGCCTCGCCGTCGCTGCGGTGGGTGTACCGCGGCGTGCTGACGCCCCTCGGTCACGTCGTACGGGACACCGTCCTGCGCCCCGCCGCCGAGGCCGCCCGCAGCGTCGGACGGGCCACCCGGCAGGCGCTGGCCTCCGCCCGGGAGTCCGTACGGCAGGCACGCGCCGGCTTCCGGCGGATGCTTTTCGGCGAGGCGCGGCAGCCCCGGCCCGTCGACCTCGGGGAACCATCGGGACGCGAGGCACGTACTCTTGGTATCAGTACGACCGCTCTCACGAAGGACTGAACGACACTGGGCAAGCGACAGCCCGAAGGCCCGCCGCCCGCACCCGCGGTGCAGCGCATCCGACTGCGCTACACCAAGCGCGGCCGCCTCCGGTTCACCAGCCACCGTGACTTCCAGCGCGCCTTCGAGCGTGCGTTGCGCCGTGCCGAGGTGCCGATGGCCTACTCGGCCGGCTTCACACCGCACCCGAAGGTGTCGTACGCCAATGCCGCACCCACCGGCACGGGCAGTGAGGCGGAGTACCTGGAGATCGCGCTCACCGCGCCGCGCGACCCGGAGCAGCTCAGGGTTCTCCTCGACGACTCGATGCCCGCCGGGCTCGACATCGTCGAGGCGGTCGAGGCCCGTACCTCGGGGCTCGCCGACCGGCTGACGGCTTCCGTCTGGGAGCTGCGGCTGGACGGCGTGTCGCAGGAGGAGGCCCGCCGAGCGGCGGACGCCTTCAACGCGGCGGAGACCGTCGAGGTCCAGCGCCTCGCCAAGAACGGCGTCCGCACCTTCGACGCCCGCTCCGCCGTCGCGAGCCTGGAGACGCGCGACCTCTCGGAAACACACAGTTCCCAGGCTGATAGGCCGACCGACCAGCCCTGTGCGATACTGCGGCTGGTTGTTCGGCACGTGACGCCTGCCGTACGACCCGACGACGTCCTGTCCGGTCTCCGCGCCGTGGCCGACCTGGCGCCGCCGGTCCCCGCAGCGGTGACCAGGCTGGCGCAGGGGCTGTTCGATGAAGAGACCGGCACGGTGACCGACCCGCTCGCGCCCGACCGCGAGGCAGCCGAGGCCCCCACAACGGCCGAAGTGACTGCCGCCGCGACGGCGCCGGCGTAAGGAAGGTTCCGCGTAGGGACGGACGTCGTAGCGCCGCCCTCGGACTCGGGAGCCACCTGGGTCGGGCAGCGCACCGCCCAGAAGACTTTCGCCAGGCCGTACGCATTCGGCGTACGGAACCGGCGAGACAGGACACGGAGAGCTCCCGTGCGGCGCCCGCGCCCCGGACGGCGGCGACGCGCACAGCGCGAGCCGCGGACGTCACCGGCATCGCCGGACCAGGCGCGGCGCCCGGGAGCCTGACGGGAGATACACCCGCATGCTCGAACCGACCGAATCCGCAGAGTCCTCCACGGGCTCCGAAGAGAACAACACCCCCAGCGACACCCTGCCGCCCCGCCGGCGGCGCCGTGCCGCGTCCCGCCCCGCGGGTCCCCCCGCCGGCGCCTCCTCAGACGCGTCGGCGGAGACCGTCGCGTCGGCCATACCGGCCGCTGAGGCCGCCGAACTCGCGGCCGACGGCGTGGAGAGCGACGAGGTCGAGGAAGCCGCCGCCGAGGTGGAAGAGAACCCCGAGGCCGCTGCCGAAGACGTCGCGCCGGCCGCTCCCAAGCGGCGGCGCGCGGTGCGCCGCGCCTCCGCGCCTGCCGGGACCCCGGCGGCCGCGGACGCCGCCGAGACCGTGGTCCCGGCGACCGCCGGTGCTCCGGCCGTCACCGAGGCGCCGGAGCAGGCGGAGGAGTCCACGCCCGCCGTCTCCGAGGACGCCGCTCCCCGGCGTACCCGGCGGCGGGCCACGCGCAGTGTCACCGCGCCTGCCGCGGCTCCGGCCGAGGCGGAGGCCGAGGCCGTGAAGACCGCGGCGAGCGGCTCCGAGCCGGCTGCCGCCGACGACGGTGCCGAGGCCGCCGCCGAGGACGCTGCTCCGCGTCGGACCCGCCGACGTGCCTCGCGACGGGTGTCCGCGCCCGCCGGGGCCCCCGTGGAAGGGAACGCCGAGGAGGCGGAGGCCCCCGTGACCGAGACCCCTGCCCCCGAGCCCGCCCGCGCGTTTGAGGCCGTTGCCGCCGAGACCGCCGCTGCCGAGCCCGCTGAGACCCCTGCCCCCGAGCCCGCCCGCGTGGCCCAGGCCGACGAGGCCGCCGAACCTGCCGAAGACGCCGCTCCGCGTCGCCGTCGCCGGGCCGTCCGCCGGGCCGCCAGCGGCTTCGCCGAGCCTGCCCGGCCCGCGAAGTCCGCGAAGAGGGTCCCCAAATCCGCCGCTGCCGCCGACACGGCTGACGGTGACAGCGAGTCGACGGCGCGTCCGGCGCGGCCCGCTGTCGCCCTCTTCCAGGCGCCCGTGTTCACCGAGCCGCAGTTCCAGACGCCGGAGCGGGCCGCCGCAGCCGCGGCCGCCGAGGCGGCCGGAGCCGACGAGCCCGAGGAGACCGAGGACTCCGCACAGGTCGAGGAGGCCCGCGAGGAGCAGCCCGCCGGGTCGCGTCGCCGCCGCCGGCGCCGGGGCTCCGGTGAGGAGACCGAGGCCCAGGCCACCGAGGCCCCCGCGGCCCGGACCGCCGAGTCCGCCGAGGACGAGACGGACGAGTCCGAGGACTCCGCCGACGACCAGGCCGACGGCGAGGACCTGGACGAGTCCGACGGCAGCGGCTCGCGCCGTCGCCGCCGCCGCGGCGGTCGCCGCCGCCGGCGCGGCGAGTCCGCCGAGTCCGACGCCGAGGACGGCGCGACCACGGACGCCGAGTCCGAGCAGGCCGCCGCGCAGGACGACGAGGACACCGCCGACGAGGACCAGGAGGACTCCGAGGACGACCGCGACGAGTCGGCCGGCGGGGGTGGCTCCAGCAGCAGCCGCCGTCGCCGTCGCCGCCGTCGCCGTGCCGGTGACTCCGGCGTCGAGCCCGAGCCCTCCGACGACGACCCGGAGCGCACGGTCGTCAAGGTCCGCGAGCCCCGCCCCAAGGCCGAGCCGTCCGACGAGGTGCAGTCCATCAAGGGCTCGACCCGTCTGGAGGCCAAGAAGCAGCGCCGCCGCGAAGGCCGCGAGCAGGGCCGCCGACGCGTCCCGATCATCACCGAGGCGGAGTTCCTGGCCCGGCGCGAGGCCGTCGAGCGTGTGATGGTCGTCCGCCAGCACGGAGACCGTACGCAGATCGGCGTCCTCGAGGACGACGTGCTCGTCGAGCACTACGTCAACAAGGAGCAGTCGACCTCGTACGTCGGCAACGTCTACCTCGGCAAGGTGCAGAACGTGCTGCCGTCGATGGAGGCCGCCTTCATCGACATCGGCAAGGGCCGCAACGCCGTCCTGTACGCCGGTGAGGTCAACTTCGAGGCGCTCGGCATGGGCCACGGGCCGCGGCGCATCGAGTCCGCCCTGAAGTCCGGGCAGCCCGTGCTCGTCCAGGTGACGAAGGACCCCATCGGGCACAAGGGCGCCCGTCTGACCAGCCAGGTCTCCCTCCCGGGCCGCTACCTCGTGTACGTCCCCGAGGGCTCCATGACCGGCATCAGCCGCAAGCTGCCCGACACCGAGCGGGCCCGGCTGAAGACGATCCTCAAGAAGATCGTCCCCGAGGACGCGGGCGTCATCGTGCGCACCGCCGCCGAGGGCGCGAGCGAGGACGAGCTGCGCCGCGACGTCGAGCGGCTGCAGCGGCAGTGGGAGGACATCCAGAAGAAGGCCAAGAACGGCAACGCGCCGACCCTGCTCTACGGCGAGCCGGACATGACCGTCCGGGTCGTGCGCGACATCTTCAACGAGGACTTCACCAAGGTCGTCGTCAGCGGCGACGAGGCCTGGTCGACCATCCACGGCTACGTCTCGCACGTCGCGCCCGACCTCGCCGAGCGGCTGCAGAAGTGGACCTCCGAGGTCGACGTCTTCGCCACGTACCGGATCGACGAGCAGCTCGCCAAGGCCCTCGACCGCAAGGTCTGGCTGCCCAGCGGCGGTTCGCTGGTGATCGACCGGACCGAGGCGATGGTCGTCGTCGACGTCAACACCGGCAAGTTCACCGGTCAGGGCGGCAACCTCGAGGAGACCGTCACCAGGAACAACCTGGAGGCGGCCGAGGAGATCGTCCGCCAGCTGCGGCTGCGCGACCTCGGCGGCATCATCGTCATCGACTTCATCGACATGGTGCTGGAGTCCAACCGGGACCTGGTGCTGCGGCGCCTGCTCGAATGCCTGGGCCGCGACCGTACGAAGCACCAGGTCGCCGAGGTGACCTCGCTGGGGCTCGTGCAGATGACCCGCAAGCGCGTCGGGCAGGGGCTGCTGGAGTCGTTCTCCGAGACCTGCGTCCACTGCAACGGGCGCGGTGTCATCGTGCACATGGAGCAGCCGACGGCCCCCGGAGGCGGCGGCAAGCGCAAGAAGCGTGCGCGCGCCGGTGCCGATGAGCAGCCGCACGTCCACGAGGCGGCCGTCGAGACCGCCGAGCAGGAGGCGGAGGCCGAGGCGGAGATCGTCGCCGAGGTCGCCGAGCCGGTCGCACTGCCCGAGCCGTCCTTCGAGCCCGACGAGGAGCTGTACAGCAGCGCCGCCGAGGCGGAGGCCGCGGCCACGCGCGGGCGGACGCGGCGCCGGGCGAGCCGGCGGGCGTCGGCTCCGGCGGGTTCCCCGCGCGGTGAGGCGGCGGAGCCGAACGAGGAGCAGGGCAAGGACCGGGCCAAGCGGGGCAAGGCCAGGGCCGGGCAGGCCGAGGTGCCGACGGCTCAGGACGTGACGGCCGAGCAGGAGGCCGCCCGCCCGGTGCAGCCGGAGACGGCCGCCGAGGCGCAGGCCGAGCCGATGGCCGTCGAGGACCCGGTGGTCGAGGCCCCTGCCCCGGTCGCCGGCGAAGCGGCCCCGGCCGCCGAGGAGGCAGCGCCCCAGGGCCGTGGCCGTCGGCGGGCGACGCGCAAGGTGTCCGCTCCGGCCGGTTCCCCGGCGGGTGCGGAGGCGACCGTGGTGACGATCTCCGAGGCCGCGCCCGCGGTCACCGAGGCGCCCGAGCAGGTCGAACAGCCCGAGCCGGCCGCCGAGGCGCCCGCCGAGAGTGCCGCCCCGGCCCGTCCACGGCGCCGCGCCGTGCGCAAGCCCACCGCGTCCACCGCGTCCGAGGAGGCGGCCGTCGTGGTCGTCCCGTCGGCCGCGTCCGAGGAGGCCCCCGAGGCCGCCGCGGCGGAGGGCGTGGCCACGGGGGAGGCCGCCGAGGAGTCGGCCCCGGCCAAGAGGACGGCCCGCAAGACGGCCAAGAAGGCCACGGCGAAGAAGGCCGCCACCAAGACGGCCGTCACCAAGAAGACCGCGGCGAAGAAGACCGCGGCCAAGAAGACGACGGCCAAGAAGGCGGCGAAGACCACCAAGACCGCCGCCAAGAAGACCGCGTCGAAGAAGACGGTGGCGGCGGAGCAGTCCCTGCCCTCCGTCACGGCCTCCACCGACGAGGGCTGACATCGACGTCCGCCGGGGCGTGCGTGAACCCTGCGCACGCCCCGGCGGACGCGGCCGGCGTGACCGGTCGCACAGGTGGTGGGCCCGGCTCGGTTTGACCCCTTCGGCCGCAGCCCCGTAACCTTGACCGTCGGCGTGTCGACTGACACGTCACATCCCCGTAAACCTCATCCTCCGGGCGCCGGGCGCCCAGGAGAGGCTGCCCGTTCCGTCGGGCGGCTGGCCTGCGGGGGTGCCGTTTCCCGAGCGAGAGAGTGAGTTCCGCGTGTACGCCATCGTGCGCAGCGGTGGTCGCCAGCACAAGGTTGCTGTCGGCGACATCGTTGAGGTTGACAAGATTTCCACTGCCAAGGTTGGCGACACGGTCGAGCTCTCGACCCTGCTCGTTGTCGACGGCGACGCCGTGACCAGCGACCCGTGGGTGCTGGCCGGCATCAAGGTCCAGGCCGAGGTCGTGGACCACCACAAGGGCCAGAAGATCGACATTCTGCGCTACAAGAACAAGACCGGTTACCGCCGTCGCCAGGGCCACCGCCAGCAGTACACGGCGATCAAGGTCACTGAGATCCCCACGGCTGCGAAGTAAGGGACTGAGGAGAAATGGCACACAAGAAGGGCGCATCGTCCACCCGGAACGGTCGCGACTCCAACGCCCAGCGGCTCGGCGTGAAGCGCTTCGGCGGTCAGGTCGTCAACGCGGGTGAGATCCTGGTCCGCCAGCGTGGCACCCACTTCCACCCGGGCGCCGGCGTCGGCCGTGGCGGCGACGACACGCTGTTCGCTCTGCAGGCCGGTTCGGTGCAGTTCGGCACCCACCGTGGCCGCAAGGTCGTGAACATCGTTCCGGTCGCCTGACCGGAGACTTTCGCGAGGCGGACCTCACTTCCCTCACGGGAAGCGGGTCCGCCTTTCGCGTGTTACGCAGAGAACAACCCGTACGACCCGTACATCACTGGAGGCACACACCATGACCACCTTCGTGGACCGCGTCGAGCTGCATGTCGCCGCGGGTAGCGGAGGCCACGGCTGTGCCTCCGTCCACCGTGAGAAGTTCAAGCCGCTGGGCGGCCCGGACGGCGGCAACGGCGGCCGTGGCGGCGACGTGATCCTCACCGTCGACCAGTCCGTCACCACGCTCCTCGACTACCACCACTCCCCGCACCGCAAGGCCACCAACGGCAAGCCCGGCGAGGGCGGCAACCGCTTCGGCAAGGACGGGCAGGACCTGATCCTGCCGGTGCCGGACGGCACGGTGGTGCTGGACAAGGCGGGCAACGTCCTCGCCGACCTGGTCGGGCACGGCACGTCCTACGTCGCCGCGCAGGGCGGCCGGGGCGGGCTCGGCAACGCGGCGCTGGCCTCCGCCCGGCGCAAGGCGCCCGGGTTCGCGCTGCTCGGCGAGCCGGGGGACCTGCGGGACATCGTCCTGGAGCTGAAGACCGTCGCCGACGTGGCGCTCGTCGGATACCCGAGCGCCGGCAAGTCATCGCTGATCTCGGTGCTGAGCGCCGCCAAGCCGAAGATCGCCGACTACCCCTTCACCACGCTCGTGCCGAACCTCGGTGTCGTGACGGCCGGTTCGACGGTGTACACGATCGCCGACGTGCCCGGGCTGATCCCCGGGGCCAGTCAGGGCAAGGGTTTGGGGCTGGAGTTCCTGCGGCACGTGGAGCGGTGCAGTGTGCTGGTGCACGTCCTGGACACCGCGACGCTGGAGTCGGACCGCGACCCGGTCTCCGACCTCGACATCATCGAGGAGGAGCTGCGGCAGTACGGCGGGCTGGACAACCGGCCGCGGATCGTCGTCCTGAACAAGATCGACGTGCCGGACGGCAAGGACCTGGCCGACATGGTGCGGCCCGACCTGGAGGCGCGCGGGTACCGCGTGTTCGAGGTGTCGGCCGTTGCGCACCTGGGGCTGAAGGAACTGTCGTACGCGCTCGCGGAGTTCGTGGCGAAGGCGCGGGCCGCGAAGCCGAAGGAAGAGGCGACGCGGATCGTGATCCGGCCCAAGGCCGTGGACGACACCGGCTTCACCGTGACGCGTGAGGCCGACGGCCTGTTCCGGGTCCGGGGTGAGAAGCCCGAGCGCTGGGTGCGGCAGACCGACTTCAACAACGACGAGGCGGTCGGATACCTGGCGGACCGGCTCAATCGGCTCGGCGTCGAGCAGGAGCTGATGAAGGCGGGCGCCCGGGGTGGAGACGGTGTCGCCATCGGTCCCGAGGAGAACGCCGTGGTGTTCGACTGGGAGCCGTCCGTGATGGCCGGGGCCGAGATGCTCGGCCGACGCGGTGAGGACCACCGGTTGGAGGAGGCGCGGCCGGCCGCGCAGCGCCGCAGGGACCGGCAGGCCGAGCGGGACGAGGCGCAGCAGGAGTTCGACGACTTCGAGCCGTTCTGACCGGTTCGTAGGTCCGGCGGGTCGGACGGCTCCGGCCCGCCGGACGACGGAGAGCGCATTCGCAACGGACCCCAAGGCAACCAAGTCGTATCGCGGTGAGTCGTACGGGGCAGCGCGGATGAGGATCTTGTTCCTCGCCGCGTTGCAATCGCCGGCGAATCACCGGAGTTCACGTGCCCCAGTCCAAGAGCAAGCGCAGGATCGGGCGAGTCGGAGTCGCGGCGGTCGTCGCCGTCGTCGCGGCCGGCACCGCCCCGGTGGCCGCGCACGCCGCCGACGCCGCCCCCGGCACCTCGGCCGGCGCGGCGAAGCTCCACGACGACTTCAACGGCGACGGCTACGCCGACCTGGCGGTCGCCGCCCCGGCCGCGACCGTCGGCGGGAAGAAGGGCGCCGGCTACGTCGCCGTGGTCTACGGCTCGAAGAACGGGCTGAACACCACGACGAGGCAGGTCCTGAGCCAGAGCGCGGCCGGCGTGCCCGGCAGCCCCGAGACGGACGACGCGTTCGGCAGCGCGCTCACCACCGCCGACCTCGACCGCGACGGGTACGCGGACCTGGTGGTCGGCGTGGGAAGCGAGGACACGGCCGACGGCGGTGAGGAGTCCGGACTCATCGAGGTCCTGTGGGGCGGTGCGCAGGGCCTGTCCGGCGGGGCCGTCCTGGCCACCGGGAAGGCCTACGACCGGCTCGGCAGCAAGGGGCGCCTGACCGCAGGGGACACCAACGGCGACGGTGCCGAGGACCTGGTGACCGTGGAGAACCAGTTCGATCTGCGCGTGCTGAAAGGCCCGTTCCCCCGGGACGCCTCCACGGGCCACGGCGAGCAGCTCGTGACGGACGAGTTCGACACCCGCTACCTCGACCTGGCCACCGGCGGCGTCAACGGCGACGGTGTCACGGACGTGGCCGCCACCCAGCACGACGGCGACGAGTTCGACGCCCGCCGCGTCGTGTACTGGCTGGGCACCAAGCAGGGACTCAAGCCGTACATCACCGTGCAGGGCGGCGACGGGTACCGGCTCCAGGGCGGCGAGGGCCTCGACATAGGGGACGTCGACCGGGACGGCTACGACGACATCGTGGTCGGCCGGGCCGTCGACGGGTACGACAGCGACCTCGACACCCCCGCCGCCAAGGGCGGCCGGGTCACGTGGATCCCGGGCGGCCCGGAAGGGCCCGACGGTGTGAAGGCCGAGCACCTCGACCAGGACAGCCCCGGCGCGCCGGGCAACGCCGAGGCGGGCGACGGCTTCGGCACCGACGTCCAAATCGCCGACGTCAACGGCGACGGATACCCGGACGTGGTGACCGGGCTGCCCGGTGAGAACCTGGGCAGTGTGGCCGACGCGGGAGCCGTCGTCGTGCTGCCCGGCACCGCGCGCGGGCTCACCGGCGCAGGCGCGAAGGTGGTCACGCAGAACACGCCCAACGTGCCGGGCGCCGCCGAGCAGGGCGACGCGTTCGGCAGGGCCGTCCACCTTGCCGACGCCGACCACGACGGCCTGGCCGACCTGGCCGTCGGCGCGCCGGGGGAGAACGGCAACGCCGGGTCCGTGTGGTACTTCAGGTCCGGCCCGACCACCGTCGTGAGCCCGAACGCCACGACGACCTTCGGCAACACCCTCCTCGGCACGACTGCGACGGGCGCCCGCCTGGGCACAGGTCTCGCTTACTGATCACCCGTCAGACCCGCCCCGGCAAAGGCTTGTTCCAGCGCTGGCGGCGGGTCTTCTTTTGTCTGCCTAGTTGTCATGTACGTGAACCCCGACGTTCAGCGGGCGGACCGCCCGCGAGCGTGAAGCTTCCCAGGTGTCCAAGTGGCCAGCGAGGTAAGGGAGTCAGCCGATGACCGGAGCAGTATCCCCCGACCGACGCCGCTTTCTGAGCGCCGGCGCCGCGGTGCTCGGCGCCGCGGCCTCCGCACAGCTGTGGGTTCCGGCCGCCGCGCACGCGGCCGAGACACCGCTGCCCGACGGGGTGTTCAGCCTCGGCGTCTCCTCGGGCGACCCGCTGCCGGACGGCGTCGTGCTGTGGACCCGGCTCGCCCCGGACCCGCTGAACGGCGGCGGCATGCCGGACCGGGTGGTGCCCGTGGAGTGGCAGGTCGCGGAGGATCACCGGTTCAGAAAGCTCGTCCGCCGGGGCACCGCCCAGGCCCGGCCCGAGTACGGGCACAGTGTTCACGTGGACGTACGGGGCCTGCGCCCGGACCGTGCCTACTGGTACCGCTTCCGCACCAGCGGACAGCTCTCGCCCGTGGGCCGCACCCGCACCGCGGCCCACCCCTACAGCTCCGGCGGCTCCCTGCGCGTGGCCCTGGCGTCCTGCCAGAACTGGCAGCACGGCTATTTCACGCCATACGCTGACATGCTGGAGCAGGACCCGGATGTCGTGGTGTTCGTCGGTGACTACATCTACGAGTCCACGCCCTCGGCGACGGGCGTGCGGCGGCACGAGGGGACCGGTGAGCCCTTCAGCCTCGTCCAGTACCGCAACCGGTACGCGCAGTACCGCACCGACCCGGACCTCGCGTCGATGCACGCGAACGCGCCCTTCGTGGTGACCTTCGACGACCACGAGGTGGACAACGACTTCGCCGGGGAGATCCCGCAGGACCCGGGCAAGCAGCCGCACGACGCGTTCGTGGCCCGGCTGACCGCGGCCTACCAGGCGTTCTACGAGCACATGCCGGTCCGGGCCGCCGCCGTCCCGAACGGCCCGCACATCCGGATGTACCGCCGTCTGGAGTTCGGCCGCCTGGCCCGGCTCAACGTCCTGGACACCCGGCAGTACCGCAGCGACCAGGCCACCAGCCAGGCCGGGGCCCAGGACCCGTCCCTGACCATGCTGGGTGCGCGGCAGAAGCGGTGGCTGCTCGACGGGCTGCAGGACTCGCCGGCCCGCTGGAACCTGATCGCCTCCCAGATCATGATGGCGGAGACGGACCTCAAGGTCGGCGAGGGCAAGCTCTGGTTCTACGACGCCTGGGACGGCTACCAGGCCGAACGCAACCGGTTCATGGAGGAGTTCAAGCACGTCCGCAACCCGGTCGTGCTCTCCGGCGACCGGCACCTGACGATGATCAGCGACCTCAAGGAGGACTACGCCGACCCGGACTCCGCGGTCGTCGGCGCCGAGTTCGTGGGCACCTCCATCTCCAGCAACGGCGACCAGGACCAGGCGGCCTTCCGCAGGGAGTGGGACCCGAGGCGCCCGGACAACCCGCACTGGAAGCTGCTCGACGCGCACCGCGGCTACCACCTCTTCGACATCGGCCGCGGCGGAATCGACGCGCAGGTGAGGGTGGTCGACACCGTGCGGCAGCCGACCTCGGCGCCGAGCACGCTGGCCCGGCTGAGGGTCGAGGCGGGCCGTCCCGGCGTCGAGGTCGTCTGACGCCCTTCCCGGACGGCGCGCGAGCCCGGGACCCATCGGGGTCCCGGGCTCCGCTGCCCCGAAGTCCCGCCTGCCGCGGATCGGCCGCAGGGGACCGGGACCACGGCCGTCCAGGGGGTGTTTCGCCGAAGAGGCGATGCCGGAGTACGGCGTGAGGCGACCGCCGCCCGGACCGCCGAGCAGTCCGGTGGCGGCGTTCTGCGCACCCTCGAAGCGCTCCTCGGACTTGCGGACGAACTCCTGCGGCCCATTCCGGACGCGGCGACTCGCTCCATCAGGGGTCCTTGCACTGTGCCCGCCCGGGTCGCGCGGCCTGGCACCGCGCCTCGCCTTGCGATGCACGGCACCAGACCACGCGACCTGACCGGACGCTCATGGTCGAGGACCCCTTACTCTCGTCGAGACCGAAATGCTGCGGAATCTTGACCGGGAATTCCGCGGCAATGAGCCGCCGGACGAGCTGCATTCGCCACTTATCCGTGGCGACGCGGCCATGCAGAGGAAGAACGCGGGCAGCCCGGCGCCCGGGGGCGTGAGGATCCGCCACCGCGCTGGGCCGGGCCCGGCGTCGCCGCGATCGGCGCCGAGGCCACGCGGCGGATCGAGGGACTCGGCGTGCGGGTCACCGGCGAACCGGCGCTGCTGCCGGCCGCACCGCGCACCCGGGGCACCGGCAAAGCGCGTACCGTGCACCAGACATCGTCCAAGGAACTCGTGAAGGTCCTCGGTCACCGCTGTCTCAAGCGGCTCCGACATCGCTGAGACACTGTGGAGTTACTCACAGCGCATTTACTCGGGGCCCGCGCAGCCGTCTCACCAATCACCAGGGGTGGGAGGTGAATGACAGGTTGCGCGCACATATGCGTCAGAGGTCGCTCACCTTGCACTGCGGTAACCACAAGTGGGACCATTTCGAAGTTCCCTGTCGCCCCAAGGTAGGTCACCTGTGTCCCAGCACATAGCCAAGCCCCGTACCACCGCAGTGATCCTGGCCGGTGGCACCGGTCAGCGCGTGGGTCTGTCGATCCCCAAGCAGCTGCTGAAGATCGCCGGCAAGGCAGTCATCGAGCACACCCTGACCACCTTCGAGAACGCCGACTCGATCGACGACATCATCGTGCTGATGGCGCCGGGTTATGTGCCCGACATCGAGAAGATTGTCGCGAAGGCCGGATTCAAGAAGGTCTCGAAGGTCATCGAGGGCGGCTCCACCCGGAACGAGACCACCGAGCGCGCCATCTCGGCCCTGGGCGAGGGCCTGGCCGAGGGCGAGGACGCGAACGTCCTCTTCCACGACGCCGTGCGCCCCCTGCTGTCGCAGCGCGTCATCGACGACTGCGTCACCGCGCTGGAGCGCTACCAGGCCGTCGACGTGGCCATCCCCTCCGCCGACACCATCATCGTCACGCGCACGCACGGCGAGGACGGCGAGTTCATCACCGAGATCCCGGACCGCTCCCGGCTGCGCCGCGGCCAGACGCCGCAGGCCTTCAAGCTGTCCACGATCAAGCGGGCCTACGAGGTCGCCGCCGGCGACCCCAACTTCCAGGCCACCGACGACTGCTCCGTCGTGCTCAAGTACCTGCCGGACGTGCCGATCCACGTCGTCGCGGGTGACGAGTACAACATGAAGGTCACCCAGCCCGTCGACGTCTTCATCGCCGACAAGCTCTTCCAGCTCGCCTCGACCGCCGCGCCCGAGCAGGTCTCCGAAGCGGCCTACCGCGAACTCCTCACCGGCAGGACGATGGTGGTCTTCGGCGGCTCCTACGGCATCGGCAAGGACATCGCCGAACTCGCCGAGTCCTACGGCGCCAAGGTCTACGCGCTCGGCCGCTCCACCACCGGCACCCACGTGGAGAACCCGGAGGAGGTCGACGACGCCCTGTCCAAGGCGTACGCCGAGACCGGCCGCATCGACTACGTGGTGAACACCGCGGGCGTGCTGCGCATAGGCAAGCTCGCCGAGACCGACAACGCCACCATCGAGGAGGCGCTGAAGGTCAACTACCTGGCCCCGGTGCAGATCGCCCGGTCGTCGTACAAGTACCTGTCCGAGACCAAGGGCCAACTGCTGCTGTACACCTCCAGCAGCTACACCCGGGGTCGCGCCGAGTACAGCCTCTACTCCTCCACCAAGGCCGCCATGGTGAACCTCACCCAGGCCCTGTCCGACGAGTGGGCCGGCGACGGCGTCCGCGTCAACTGCATCAACCCCGAGCGCACCGCCACCCCGATGCGCACCAAGGCTTTCGGCCAGGAGCCCGCAGGCTCGCTGCTGTCCTCCGAGGCCGTGGCCCGCACCTCGCTCGACGTGCTGCTGTCCGAGCTGACCGGCCACGTCATCGACGTCCGGCAGCAGGACCCGACGGCCGGCGCGGCCCGGGCCTCCGGTTTCGAGCAGGCCTTGGCCTCGGTCCTGGACCGGCAGGACGGCGTGTAATAATTGGCGCCAAATAGACTTCCGTAATTCAGGCCTCTGCGCCCTTCTGTTAACGAATCCGGTAACAGGAGTGTTCGCAGGGGCCTGAATCAATACCCCTCGGAATATTCACAGACCAGCCGCATTCTTGAACAAGACCGGCACACCCCTCCCAAGAGCAGGTTTCTCCGTGATATCCACCGCTATTCGCGTCGCCCGGGTGGGCAGCGCGGCCGAGCTGGCCGCGGCGGTCCTCATGGTGGCGGGATTCCCCGCCCTCATGCTGGCCGCGCTCGTCCCGAGCGTCCCCGCCTTCGCGGCAGCGGCCGCCGTGACGTACCTGGCGGACCACTATCTGCACCGCAAGGGCAGCTACCTGATCAACCGCCTCGGCAAGGTCCGGGCCGGCCTGTCGATCCGCTTCCTGATCCGGCAGCTCCTCCTGATCCTGCTGCTGGCCCGGCTGTCCTACGCGGACAACCTGATCTACTACGGGGCGATCGCCTGCTTCATCGCCTTCTACGGTCTGCAGGCCCCGCACGGCGCGCTGGTCCAGCTGATCCGCAACCGCCGTCGCATGCCGGTCGCCACCCGCAACGTCGACCTCAAGTCCCGCATCCGCATCCCCAACGCCCCGCCGCGCCGGCTGCTGCACCGCTCCGCCGAGAAGATGCTGCACCTCGACCTCGCGGCGGTCGTCGGCATCCTGCTCGCCGCCCAGGTCCAGTCGGCCCTGATCGGCTTCATCGGGATCGGCGTCACCGTGGCCCTCGCCACCCTGTACGTCCTGGCGCTCATGCCGTTCGTGCGCGGCCGGAAGATCCCGCCGAAAGCCGACAGGGTCCTGGCCGCCGTCGACGACTGGCTGGGCGAGTACAAGCCAGAGACGGTCCTGTACTTCTCCGGGTCCAAGGACTCCGCGTACCAGGTCAACATGTGGCTGGACACCATGGAGAAGCTGGACTCCAAGCCGCTGATCATCCTGCGTGAGCGGGCCATCCTGAACAATCTGGCGCCCACCACGGTCCCCGTCATCTGCGTGCCCGGAGGGGTGCACCTGATGAACCTGGACCTGTCCACGGTGCGGGTGGCGCTCTACGCGGCCAACGTCGGCAAGAACATCCACCTGCTGCGCGTGCCCACCATGAAGCACGTCTTCATCGGCCACGGCGACAGCGACAAGCTCGCCAGCGTCAACCCGTTCAGCAAGGTCTACGACGAGGTGTGGACGGCCGGGCGCGCGGGCCGCGACCGCTACGCCATCGCCGACGTCGGGGTCCGCGACGACGACATCGTCGAGGTCGGCCGCCCGCAGCTCGCCCCGATCCAGACCTGGCAGGGCGTGCCCGAGGGGCGCATCCCGACCGTGCTGTACGCCCCCACCTGGGAGGGCTGGGACGGCAACCCGGGCAACACCTCGATCGTGCTGGCCGGCGAGAACATCGTGAAGAAGCTGGTCGCGGCCGACCCGCCGGTCCGCGTCCTGTACAAGCCGCACCCGTTCACCGGCACCGTCAGCAAGGAGGCCGGCGCCGCCCACCGGCGGATCACCGCCCTGGTGCAGAAGGCCGCCGCCGAGCGCGCCATCGACCCGCGGTTCGTCGCCGACACCGCCGCCCAGGCGCAGGCCAAGGCCGAGCTGGAGCGGATCGAGGCCCGGCTGGCCCAGCTGTCCGGCTCCGGCGGCGACCGGGGCGACGAGGCCGAGGCCACCCGTGACGGGCTGGTCGACGTCGCGCGGCACGAGGAGGTCGCCCGGCTGCGCGCCGAGTGGAACGACGCCTACTGGCGTTCCTTCCCCTCCTGGGAGCATCGCGTCATCACCGGCGCCGAGCCGCGGCTGTACGACTGCTTCAACGTCTCCGACGCGATGGTCTCCGACATCTCCAGCGTGGTGTCCGACTTCATCGCGAGCGGCAAGCCGTACGCGGTCACGGACTCCGCGGAGACGGGTGCCGAGGAGTTCAAGCGGAACAACACGGCGGTGCGCGCCGCGGTGATCCTCTCCAACAGCGCCACCGAGCTGGGCGAGCTGCTCAGCGCCGTCCGCGACCCGGCCGCCGACCCGCTGGCCGAGGACCGCAAGGAGCTCAAGCAGTACCTGCTGGGCCCGGACGAGCCGACCTCCCTCGAGCAGTTCAACACCGCCGTCGCGGACCTGGCGCTCAAGGCCGAGACGCGCAACGTCGGCCAGCAGTCACGGGCGGCCGTCGCCGGCGCCGAGGCCGAGTTGGCGAACGCCGTGCCCGGGCAGCGGGTGTCGACGGCCGGTGACACGGACGGAGTCGGCACGGCCTGAACCGCCGCCGACTGAAGAGTTCGGCCCCGAGGAGCAGCTCCTCGGGGCCGAACTCTTTCGTTTTCCCGTCCCGTGCGGGTTCGCCGTGTGAGGTGACTCACGAAAACGTACGTGCGAGGCAACCGCTTGCCTCGATCACCCGTCTACCAAGTAGCGAATGAGGCGATACGGGAGGAATATCCCATTGACTAGGGGGAAACGTGACCGTGACGCAGCCTGATGTGAGTGTGATCATCGGGGCGTACGAAGCGATGCCGTACTTGATCGAGTGCCTCGCGTCGGTCGAAGCGCAGACCCTCGATCCGGAGCGCGTCGAGGTCATCGCGGTGGACGACGGATCGACTGACGGCACAGGGAAGTACCTGGAGGAGTTCGCCGAGCGGGCTCCCATGCACGTCCTGGTGATCCGGCAGGAGAACTCCGGCGGCCCCAGCGGCCCGCGCAACGTCGGCCTGGGCAAGGCGAGCGGGCGTTACGTCTTCTTCCTCGACGCCGACGACCGGCTGGGCCCGGAGGCGCTGGAGCGGATGGTCGCCATGGCCGACCGGGCCGGCACGGACGTGGTCCTCGGCAAGGTCGAGGGCGTCAACCGCACGGCGCCGAAGTCCATGTGGGGCAGGACGGTGGAACGGACGGACGTCTTCTCCTCCAACATCAAGTTCACCCTCAGCGCGCAGAAACTGTTCCGCCGTGAGCTGCTGGAGCGGCACGGCATGCGGTTCGACGAGTCGCTGTTCACCGGCGAGGACGCACTGTTCACGATGGAGGCGTACCTGCGGGCGGACGGCGTCTCCGTGGTCGCCGACCACACCTGCTACTACCTGGTGGGCCGCGACGACGGCAAGCACGTGACGAAGAGCGGTAGTTACACGCTGCGCTTCGACTCCGCGCGGGCCCTGATGAACCTCATCGCCGAGCACGTCCCCGCGGGCGGCCGGCGTGACCAGCTGATGGTCCGCCCCTTCCTCGTGACGCTGCTGCCGCAGTTCGGGCCCAAGTACCTGACCGACAGCGAGGAGGTCCGCCGGCACAAGTTCGAGCTGGCCAGGCCGCTGACGGACGCCTACTGGACGGAGGGCGTCGCGCAGCGCCTCAAGGTCCACGAGCGGCTGCGGCTGCATCTGGTCGCCGAGCAGCGTCCCGAGCTGCTCCTGGACGTGGTGAAGTTCGTCAAGGCCAAGAAGCAGGCCGCCGCTCTCCTGGAGAAGAAGGGCCGCCGCGTCTACCTGGCCTACCCGCACTTCCGCGACAGCGCCGCGGGCATCCCCGACGCGGTGTACCTCGCCGAGCCCCGCGAGGCCCGCGCGTTCCCGGGCTACCGGGAGGGCGGCGTCGACACGTTCATGCGACGAGCGGTACGCAAGGCGCGGCGGGTGCTGGCGTCCCGGGAGGTGCGGGTGGCGGCGTGACCGCGGGCCGGGCCGGCGGGGAGCGTGGTCCGGGTGGCGGCGTGAACGCGGTCGGCCGGGAGCGTGGTCCGGGCGGGGCGGGCATTCGCTGCCGTGTGGACAGCGATGCGGGGCCACCGGACGGATTCCGGTGGCCCCGCGGTCGTCCTGTTCGCGGTGCGGTCGGCCGGTGTTCCGGTGGCCGCGCGGTCGTCTCGTGGCGGGGTGGCCGGCCGGTGTGTCGCCGGCTTCCGCGGTCCTCTCGCAGTGCTGTCGGTCAGCGTGGTGCGGTCGGCAGGCCGGTCGGGTCGCTCGCCGTCCCGGTGCGCTGGCCCGGCAGTTCCGCCGCCAGGCGTTCCGCCGTCAGTCGTTCCGACACTCGGGCCCGGTGCTCCCGGGCCTTCTCGCACAGCGCGCGGGCAGCCGCGTTGAAGCGCTCCTGCGACGACGGCTCGGCCGGGCCCAGCAGGCGCAGCTTCAACTCGGCACGGGCCTCGGCCAGAGGGTCCGTCTCCGGATGCCGGACGGTCTCCAGCAGGCCCGGCACCCCCGCCGCGTCCGGCGTCAGCACCGTCGCCGCCGCCACCGTCGGGAACGCCGCGCGGAAGGCGTCCTCGGGCAGCCCGCTGGTGTTGGCCACCGCGTACGGCTTCTCACTGGCCAGAAAGTCGCTGATGACACTCGACACGTCACTGACCAGCAGGTCGGCCGCGTCGAAGCAGGAGTACAGCGCGGGCCGGACGTCCGTGATGATCTGGTGCTCGCCCTCCGGCAGCGAGGCCCAGTACGCCTCCTCCCACGCGGCCGTCGCCCGTGCCACGACCGCCGCACGGCCCGGCTCCGGCGCCGACTGCGCCAGCATCCGCTCCACCGTGTCGGCCCCGGTCCGGAAGACCGACGTGGTGAGCCGGTCCAACTCGGCGGTGCGGCGGGCGAGCTCCGCACCGGTCGGCGGAGGCGTCCCCGTCCGCTCCCGGTTCGCCGCCCGGATCAGTTCGCGGATGCGCAGGTCGGCCGCGCCCGCGCGCGGGTCCACCGAGCCCGTCAGCGGATGCGGCTTGTACAGCAGCCGCACGCCCGGGTCCGCGAGCAGCGCCCGCACCAGGTTCTCCCCGGCCGCGACCACCGACGTGTTGCCGGGGTTGCCGTCCCAGCCCTCCCAGGTCGGCGCGTACAGGACGGTCGTCCATGCCCCGGCCGGCGGGCCCGCGTACGGTGTCACGCCGTCCAGTTGCGGGCGGCCCGTCTCCACCACGTCCTTGTCCTCGACGCCGACCTCGGCCAGCGCGTACCGCTCGCGGGCGGCCGGCCCGGCCACCCACACCTCGTCGTACGCCTTCGCGTACGGGTTGCACGAGGACAGCTTGTCGCTCTCGCCGTGGTTGACGAAGGTGTGCTTGATCGTGGGGATGCGCAGGACCTGGGAGGTCTTGCCGGAGTTCGACGGGTGGATGAGGACCTGGAGCGTGGAGTGCTCCAGACGCATCAGCGTGGACACCTTCGGCAGGCAGACGATCGGGATGTCCGTCGCCGCGATCTTCTGCACCATGAACCGCTCGCGCAGCACGATGACCGGCCTGCCGTCGACGTGCGCGAGCGGCTCCAGCCACATGTTCGCCTGGTAGGCCGAGGCGGCCCCGCCGGAGAAGTACAGCCCGACGGTCGGCCGGTACGCGGCGAGCCACGCGTCGAACCACTCGAGCACCTCCTGCTCGTTCGCCGGACGGCGACCCGGCAGCAGCCGGAGCAGCAGCGCACCGAGACCGGTCAGGGAGAGGGTGAGGGAGACCGTGATGCCCGCCGCCGCGTACACCGGCTCGTCGCCCGGTGCGGCGGCCAGCAGCCCGGCCGTCGACGGCAGGCCGAAGACCAGCAGCCGGTGGCCGGGGCGGCGCAGCAGTACCGCCGGGGCGGGGGAAAGCCGCAGCGCCGAGGCGTCGATGTTCCGCGTCACCACCGGCAGGGTGCGGGTACGGCGCACCAGGACGGAGACCGCCTGGATCGCGCAGTGCAGCGCGTAGAAGACGAGCAGACCGGCCACCAACGGGGCGTACACCGTCTCCCGGTCCTGCTCGCCCAGCCGCAGCAGGCCCACGACCAGCAGCAGGTCGCGCAGGACGTGCCGCACGGTGATGTCCGCGTGCGACTTGGCGAACAGCGACAGCACCCCACGCTGCCACCGGTACAGGGCGCCCTCGGTGGCGAGCGAGACGGCGGTGGCGGCGAGCAGCAGCGGCACGTGGGGCAGCAGCGCCGCGACCGCCTGTGCGGCGAACGCGGCGGCCAGGACGACGGTGACCAGCCCCTTGAGCAGGGCCGGCGGGCGGGGGAGAGGTACGGGCACTGCGGTCACTCCAGGAGCGTCGGTTCGGCGCAGGACGGCCGTCCGGGTTAACGCGCGGCAACCACCTGACGACACGCGCGTGTCCGGGGGCTGCCTGCGGGGGTGGGGCGCAGGTGTGTTCGAAGCGGCGTACGAGGGGGACGGAATCTGGACCGGGGGCGTGGTCGAGGGCCCGGACGGCGGGTCCGCGGGCCCGGCGCCGGGCGCTCATCGCAGAGCACGTGTGATGCCCCGGCCTGTCGTCGACGCCGACCCTGAGTCGTCGCCACCGGGCACGCGCGGCCCCGGCACCGCCTGTCGTCCGGACCGCCCCTGAGTGCTCGCCGCCAGGCACACGTCACGCCGCGCCATCGCCTCTCGTCTTCACGCGCGTGCGCACCGCGCCCGGGCGCCGACAAGCCGGCGGCGGAAGGGCGCCGCGCCACTGCCACCCTGTCCCCGGGGCACGGCAGGCCCGGTCCTCTGGCAGGGCAGGCCCGGTCCCCGGGGCACGGCAGGCCCGGTCCCCTGGCACGGCAGGCCCCGCAGCCCGCCCGTGACGCCTCCCGCACCGTCCGTAGCGTGGACCGGCGCCGCGCCCCGCCGGTCCGTCCCGTAGATTTCCCGGTGAGGGACCGAGTCGACGCGAGGGGACGGACGAGGACGTGGCTGGGGCAAGGCAGGCCGTGGGCGAGGCCCGCAGGATCGTCGTCAAGATCGGGTCCTCCTCGCTGACCACCGCCTCGGGCGGCCTGGACGCGGACCGCGTGGACGCGCTGGTCGACGTGCTCGCCAAGGTCCGCAGTGGCGGGGAGCGCGAGATCGTCCTGGTCTCCTCGGGTGCCATCGCCGCCGGTCTCGCCCCGCTGGGCCTGCGCCGTCGGCCCAAGGACCTGGCCCGGCAGCAGGCCGCCGCCAGTGTCGGTCAGGGCCTGCTGGTCGCCCGCTACACCGCCTCCTTCGCCCGCTACGGCGTCCGTGTCGGCCAGGTGCTCCTGACCTCCGACGACATGAGCCGCCGCTCGCACCACCGCAACGCCTCCCGCACCCTGGACAAGCTGCTCGCGATGGGCGCCTTCCCGATCGTCAACGAGAACGACACCGTCGCCACGGACGAGATCCGCTTCGGCGACAACGACCGTCTCGCCGCCCTGGTCGCCCACCTCGTCCACGCCGACCTGCTGGTCCTGCTGTCCGATGTGGACGGCGTCTACGACGGCGACCCCGGCAAGCCCGGCACGTCCCGCATCGCCGAGGTGCGCGACCCCTCCGAGCTCGCCCATGTCGAGATCGGCAGCGCGGGCAAGGCCGGCGTCGGCACCGGCGGCATGGTCACCAAGGTCGAGGCCGCCCGGATCGCGGCCGCCGCCGGCGTCCCCGTCGTCCTCACCAGCGCCGTCCACGCGGCCGACGCCCTGACCGGCAAGGACACCGGCACCTACTTCCACACCACCGGCAAGCGCTCCGCCGACCGGCTGCTGTGGCTCCAGCACGCCTCCACCCCGCAGGGCGCACTGACCCTGGACGACGGCGCCGTGCAGGCCGTCGTGGAGCGCCGCAAGTCGCTGCTGCCCGCCGGGATCGCCGCCGTCGAGGGCGAGTTCAGTGCCGGCGACCCGGTCGAACTGCGCGACGGCACGGGCCACGCCGTGGCCCGGGGGCTCGTCAGTTTCGACGCCAGGGAGATCCCCCGGCTGATCGGCCGCTCGACCCGCGAACTGGCCCGGGAACTCGGCCCCGCGTACGAACGTGAGGTCGTACACAGGGACGACCTGGTGGTCCTGCACCCTTAATGTGCCGAAACGTCCGTCCCCGGTGGTGGACGTTCCGCAAAACCGCCACGCGAACCCTTGCGGGCCTGCTCAACTTTGTCCCGGGGAACTGTTCCGCAGCAGCGCCACTGAGCGAAGGAGGCCGTCGTGAGACGAGTGCGCCCTGGGACCACGGCGTCCCGCGGTGGTGCCGGCTCCCGCTCGGCCGGTGAGGAGCGCGCCCTGACCAGTGTGGCGGCCGGGGACCGGTTCGAGGGCGAGGAACCCGCGGACACCCCTCGCCTGTGGCATGTCACCCTCAGCGTCTCCGGCAAGGAGGCCCCGCTCCCCGAGGTCCGGCGTGCCCTGGAGCAGCTCGCCCACGACCATCCCTTCCTCCTGACCAGCCGCTACGCCGTCGACCACGCGGAGATCCGCTACTGGGAGGAGGCTCGCGACCTGCACGACGCGGCCGCCGTCGCCCTGCGCCTGTGGGGCGAGCACCGGCAGACCGCCGGGCTGCCGCCCTGGGAGATCGTCGGCCTGGAGGTCATCGACCGCGCGACCTACCACCAGCGCATCGCCGAGGGGTACGGCCCGCCCCCTGCCTCGCCCGTCGGAGTTCACCCGTTCTGATCCGGTCCATGGAGTGTCTCGGGCTGTGGAACGCACGATGAACGGATGCGTCCGGCGCACTACCCTTCCCTCATGACCACGCTCTCTCCGTACGACTCCATGTCCCCGGTCACCCAGGCCGCCTACCGCGCCAAGGCCGCCGCCGCGAGCCTCGCGCCGCTGCCGCGGGCCGACAAGGACGACGCGCTGCTCGCCATCGCGGACGCGCTGGAGGTCCGCACGAGCGAGATCGTCGAAGCCAACGCCAAGGACGTCGCCAAAGCCCGCGAGGCCGGCATCAGCGAGGGCATGATCGACCGGCTCACGCTCACCCCCGAGCGGGTCCGTGCCATCGCCTCCGACGTGCGCGACGTCGCCGCCCTGCCCGACCCGGTCGGCGAGGTCGTCCGCGGCTCCACGCTGCCCAACGGCATCGACCTGCGCCAGGTCCGCGTGCCGCTCGGCGTCGTCGGGATCATCTACGAGGGCCGGCCGAACGTCACGGTCGACGCCGCCGCCCTCTGCCTGAAGTCCGGCAACGCGGTCCTGCTGCGCGGCTCCTCCTCGGCGTACCAGTCGAACACCGCCCTGGTGCGCGTCCTGCGCGACGCCGTGGGCGGGGCGGGGATGCCCGCCGACGCCATCCAGCTCGTGCCCGGCGAGAGCCGCGACAGCGTGCGCGAGCTGATGCGCGCCCGCGGCCTGGTCGACGTGCTCATCCCGCGCGGCGGCGCCTCCCTGATCAACACGGTCGTCAACGAGTCCGTCGTCCCCGTCATCGAGACCGGCACCGGCAACTGCCACGTCTACGTCGACGCGCAGGCCGACCTCGACATGGCCGTCGAGATCCTGATCAACTCCAAGGCCCAGCGGGTCGGTGTCTGCAACGCCGCCGAGACGCTCCTGGTCCACCAGGACATCGCCGCCGAATTCCTGCCCCGCGCCCTGGACGCCCTCGCGGAGGCCGGGGTGACCGTGCACGCCGACGAGCGCGTGCAGGCCTACGCCAAGGACTCGGAGGCCACCGTCGTCGAGGCGACGACCGAGGACTGGGAGACGGAGTACCTGTCGTACGACATCGCCGCGGCGGTGGTGGACTCGCTGGACAAGGCCGTCGAGCACATCCGGCTGTGGACCTCCGGCCACACCGAGGCCATCGTGACGACATCCCAGCAGGCCGCACGCCGCTTCACCCAGCTGGTCGACTCCACCACCGTCGCCGTCAACACCTCCACCCGCTTCACCGACGGCGGCCAGTTCGGCTTCGGCGCGGAGATCGGCATCTCCACCCAGAAGCTGCACGCCCGCGGCCCGATGGGCCTGCCGGAGCTGACCAGTACCAAGTACATCGTGACCGGAGACGGCCACGTACGGCGCTGAGCCACGGACGGCGTAGAGGAGTATGCGGGGTTCCGCATACTCCCGCGGGCCGGTACGGGCGGCGTGTATGCGTGCGGCGAGGGCGGATCAGCCGGGCGCGCGCTGCCCGGAACCCCGTGAGAGCCCGCCCCGACCGGCGGATGAATTTCCATACCGTCTGCCCAAATTGACCCCCCAGGTCTACTCTGGATCCGTGCCGGAGGACGTGGGGGGCACGCCGTTTCAGGACGGCCGGGAGCCCGACGACGACCACGACCGCGGGGTGTCGGACGAAGAGTTCGCCTCCGTGGTCTTCGACGAGGCCTTCGTACGCGCGGCCGTGGTGCACGAGCCGACCGCAGTGGAGCGCCTCCTGGCCGCGGCACGGGCGAGAGCCGAGGCCTCCGAGGCGGAGGCCCGCCGCGCCCACGCCAGAGGCGAGCGCTACGACGACGGGTTCGGCTCGGACGGTCACGGCGGTTCGGGCCGTGATCACGACCTGGACGAGTTCGACGACCCGGACATCCTGGAGGACCACTACGGCCATCCGGGGCCGTACTCCAAACAGGTCCGCTGGCACCGCCCCGTCGCCTGGCTGCTCGCGCTCGTGATGGGCATCGGCATGGTCGCCCTGGCCTTCACGGCGGTCTACCGGGGCGCGTCCTCCAACCGCGAGGAACCCGTCCCGCCGCCCGCCTCGACCGGCCTGGAACAGGGCAGCCGGGCCGCCCCCTCCGCCTCCGCCGACCACTCCCAGCCGGCCATGTCGGTCATCCCGCGTACCCCCTGACCGGAAGCCGCCGTCCTGGTGAGAACCTGTCAGAACTTGTGGCGCAGCAGGGCGTTTACCCGTGCTCCCCGCGACCTACCCTGAAGATATGGGCGGGCCTGGAAACCCACCTGAGGGGGTACCCGAGGGCGCTCCCGGAGGTGGCGAGGACGAGTACCGATCCGTCGTCTTCGACGAGTCGTTCGTCCGCGCTGCCCGCCTCCAGGAGTTCTCCGCCGAGGAGCGCATCGCCGACCACGCGCCCGCAGTGCGCCGCCGCCCGCCCCTGCGCCGGGGTCTGTCCCGGCAGGCTCTCATCCTGGTACTGCTCATCGCCATCGCCTTCGGCACCGCGATCTACATGGGCGTACGCCACCCCTACCAAGCCCCGACCGCCAGGGAGCCCGTCGAGCCCCTGCGGATGACCGTCATCCCGCTCGCCCCCGAGGGCAGGGTGCCCGGCACGGCCGATACGGCGTTCCTGTACAAGCACAGCCCCGCAGCCCAGTTCGAGTCCGGCGCGGAGGGCGTGCCGCTGCCCGCCTCGCGGCGCACCGCGCACTTCTCGGACAGCCAGGTCGTGGCCGCCCTGACCACCGCCAAGGACTACATCGTCCGCTCCGCCCTCGACCCGGAGGTGCTCACGGGCGGCGAGGTCAGGGCCGTCCGCGTGCTGCTCGACCCCGACCAGCTGGACCAGTTCGACCAGAGCTTCGCGCGCCCCACCGCCGACGGACGCCACGCGCCCACCGGCTGGCTGGTCCGCTTCGACCCCTCCCGCGCCGAGCTCGCCGACCAGAAGGTCCGCGTTCAGGGCACCCTGCAGGCCGCCGAGGCCGACGCGTCCACGCTCGAGGTGACCGCGGACCACACTTTCGTGTACGCGCTGCGGCCGGCCGGGGCCGGCGCCGAGGACGAGGTGTCCCTGTTCACCCTGCGGCGCGAGCTGCAGTTCCGCTTCGACCGGGACGACCTGCGGCTGCACCAGGCCCAGCTCGTCGTCTCCTACGTCCAGGCCGGTCCGCTGTCCTGCGCCGAGGACTCCACGAACCACCTCCGCCCTCTCCTCGCCGGCCAGACGGCCAAGGAGGGCGGCCCCGCGGGCACCGACCCCTATGCCACCGGCAGCGCCACGGCCCTGTGCGGCTCCCTGGCGACGAGCGCGCAGCCGAAGGTGTGAGGCGGATCCTGGGAGCCCTGCGGACCCGCAGGTGTCCCTACCTGTCGTCGCGCGGCGGCCGGCCGTCCCCCGGAGAGTCCGGCGAGCCCGGCGCCTCCGGGTCCCGCGGCGGCCGCTGAGCCGAGCCGGTGAATCCGCCGAAGCCGCGGCGGACCCGGTCCCCCAGGTCGCCGGCGCCGTCCGCGAGGTCCGTGACCAGCTTCATCAGCGGGTCCTTGGAACTCTTCACGCTGGAGCTGTAGTGGTTCGCCGACTCGCGCCAGGAGTCCCGGACCGAGGTGTCCTGGTCCTCCTCGCGGCGCGCGTAGTGGCCGTCCATGATCCGCTGGTAGTCCCGCGACTCGCCCCACTTCTTCAGCTCGGCCGCCCGCACGGTGGTGAAGGGGTGGGACCGGGGCAGCACGTTCAGGATCTTCAGCACCGAGTCGCGCAGGTCGCCGCCGGCCTCGTACTCCTCGGCCTGGGCGAGGAACGCGTCCACGTTCATCTCGTGCAGGTGGTTGCCGCCCGCGATCTTCATCAGGCCGCGCATGGACGCCTGCAGGTCCTGCCCGACCAGCAGCCCCGCCCGGTCCGCGGACAGCTCCGACTTGCGGAACCACTCCCGCAGCCCGGTCACGATCGCCATGATCGCGACGTTGCCCAGCGGGATCCAGGCGACCCGGACGGCGAGGCTGGTCAGGAACAGCAGGATGGTCCGGTAGACCGAGTGCCCGGACAGCGCGTGCCCGGCCTCGTGGCCGATGACTGCCCGCATCTCCTCCTCGTCGAGCAGTTCGACGAGGCCCGTGGTGACGACGATGATCGGCTCGTCCAGGCCGATGCACATCGCGTTGGGCTGCGGGTCCTGGTTCACGTACATCGGCGGGACCTTCTCCAGGTCCAGGATGTAGCAGGCGTCCCGCAGCATCACGTTCAGATGGGCGAACTGCTGGTCCGAGACCCGCACCGAGTCGGACAGGAACAGCAGCCTCAGACTGCGCTCGGGCAGCAGGCCGCTGAGCGCCTTGAACGCCGTGTCGAAACCGCTCAGCTTGCGCAGCGCCACCAGGGCGGAACGGTCGGCCGGATGCTCGTACGCACGCGAGGAGATTCCGGGGAAGCGCCTGCGCTGTCTGCTCGGCACGTGCTCGTGCCCGTTGTGCTCGTGGCCGTCGGACATGTCTTCCCCCATGCGTCTGTATGACCTTTGCGGCCCCTTGTGCGGCCTTTTGCTTCCCCGAGGCAGAGCCCAGCCTAGGCGGAGTTACCGTGGTCGGGCAGTTCAGCGAAGGAGACCACCGCCATGGAGCACCACCCCGCAGCAGCCTGGCTGACCGAGGCCGCGAGCGCCGCCGAGGGGCACGGGGGGCCGGGGTTCCTCCGGGTCGTTCTCCTGGTGATGATCGCGGGCTGCGCGTTGACCGCGTGGTTCCTGCTGCGTGGCTACAGACAGAAGGACGACTGAGGGACCGGGAAGGTTCCCCGCCGGGCTCCCAGGACCGGGCACGGCGGCCGGGCGTACCGTCGCCCGCGGCACGAACAGGCGGAGTCGGGGTGATCGCGGCCGAGGCGCCCGCTTACGATGAGCCGACGTCTTTATCCCGCCCACACGCGATAGGTCCTGCCGAAGATGAGCTTCCACAGCACCGCTGCCCAGTTGGTCACCCTCGCCGCCGAGGGCGAGGAGCACGGCGGAAACCACGAGAGCCTCAGCCCCTACCTCACCGGTGGTGCCGCACTCTTCATCCTGCTGCTCCTGCTGTGGATCACCACCCGCTTCAACCGCGACCGCTGAGCCCGGCAGGGTGCCCCGCGCGGGGCACCCCGGGGACCACGGGGGCGGCCGGAGCCCTCAGGCAGGGCCGGTAGGGTCTGCACGCATGGGAGAGCAGGACATGCCTACCGGTCCGGCGAACGAGACGCCGCACGACCCGGCACAGGACACGGCGAGCGGCACCGAGCGACACTCGGAGCCCCGCCGTGCCGCCACGGCGCCCCGCCGGATCGACGGCCCCGGCAAGAGCGCCGCGCAGCCGGGCAAGCGCCGCCTCGGCGTCATGGGCGGCACCTTCGACCCGATCCACCACGGGCACCTGGTGGCCGCCAGCGAGGTCGCCGCGGCGTTCCACCTCGACGAGGTGGTCTTCGTCCCGACCGGCCAGCCCTGGCAGAAGAGCCACCGCAGCGTCTCCCCGGCCGAGGACCGCTACCTGATGACGGTCATCGCGACCGCCGAGAACCCGCAGTTCTCCGTGAGCCGCATCGACATCGACCGCGGCGGCCCCACCTACACCGTGGACACGCTGCGCGACCTGCGTGCGCTCAACCCGGACACGGACCTGTTCTTCATCACCGGCGCCGACGCGCTCGCCCAGATCCTCACCTGGCGCGACAGCGAGGAGCTGTTCTCCCTGGCGCACTTCATCGGAGCCACCCGGCCGGGCCACCAGCTGGACGACGCCGGACTCCCGGAGGGGGGCGTCTCGCTCGTGGAGGTTCCCGCTCTCGCCATCTCCTCCACGGACTGCCGTGCGAGAGTCGCCCAGGGCGACCCCATCTGGTACCTGGTGCCGGACGGCGTCGTGCGCTATATCGACAAGCGCGAGCTGTACCGCGGCGAGTGAGCCGAGAGGGGCACCGGTGAACGACCGATACGACCCGGGGTACGGGGGCGACCAGTACGAGCTCGTCGGCTACGACGAGTACGGCCAACCTGTCTACCGGCAGGTCCAGCATCAGCAGACGCGGCAGCAGACGTACGACCCGTACGACCCGTACGCCCAGCAGCAACAGCAGGGCCACTCCTACGACCCGTACGCCCCGGGCGGGCAGCAGCCCCCGCCCGACTACGGCACGGGACAGCAGCAGCCCGCCGCCCCCTACGGCTACGACCCCTACGGCTCCGTCCCGCACCAGGGCGGACCCCACGACCCGTACGGCCAGGCCGCGACCGCGGACGGCACCGGACGGCAGCCCCGGGCCGCCGGGCAGAGCGCACAGCAGGCGGCGCACATCCCGCAGCAGGCCGGCCCGGCCGACCACGAGGAAGCCCCCGCCGAGCCGCGACGGGAGTACCACACCGAGCAGTTCGCCTTCGTCGAGGAACCGGACGACAACTCCGAAGACGTCATCGACTGGCTGAAGTTCACCGAGAACCGCACCGAGCGCCGGGAGGAGGCCCGGCGCCGCGCCCGCAGCCGGATCGTGGCCCTGGCCGTCGTCCTCGCACTCGCCGCGGCCGGTGGCGTCGGCTACCTCTGGTACGCGGGGAAGTTGCCCGGCCTGTCCTCCGACGACTCCGCCACGGGCACAGCGACGGCCGCCGGCGCCCAGAAGCGCGACGTCATCGTCGTCCACCTGCACGACACCAAGGGCGGCACCTCCACGGCCCTCCTCGTCGACAACACCACCACCAAGCGGGGCACCACCGTCCTGCTGCCCAACTCGCTCGCCCTGACCAGCGACGACGGCACCACGACGACCCTCGCCAAGTCGGTGGACGACGACGGCTCCGACGGCACCCGCGGCGCGCTCGACACGGTCCTCGGCACCGACATCCAGGGCACCTGGCGTCTGGACACCCCCTACCTGCAGAACCTCGTCGACCTCGTCGGCAACATCGACGTCGACACCAACACCGACGTGCCCGACCCGGCCGCCAAGAAGAAGGGCGAGGCGCCCCTGGTCAGCAAGGGCCGGGACCAGACCCTCAGCGGCAAGATGGCCGTCGCCTACGCCACCTACCGCGCCCCCGGCGAGGCCCAGGACGCCCAGCTGGAGCGCTTCGGGCAGGTCCTGCAGGGCGTGCTGCGCAAGATGCCCTCCGACCCGGGGGCCGCGACCACCACCATCCAGACCCTGGCGCAGATCCTCGACCCGTCCCTGACCGACAAGGACCTGGGTGCCTTCCTCGCCGGGCTCTCCGACCTCGCCAAGGGCGGCGACTACAAGACGGACCTGCTGCCCGTCCAGGGCGACGGCACGCTCAGCGCCCAGGCGAGCGCCGGTGTGGTCAAGAAGGTCCTCGGCGGCACCGCCAAGAGCCCCGACAAGGACGCCGCCACGAGCGTCTCCGTCCAGAACGCCACCGGCGTCAAGGACGACACCGAGAAGGCCCGCGTGGTGCTCCTCAACGGCGGCTTCACCTTCCTGGACGGCGGCACGGCCGGGGCCGCCCAGGCCACCTCCGAGGTCGTCTACGCCGACGCCGCCGACAAGGCGAACGCCGCCGAGGTCGCCAAGACCCTGGGACTGCCGGCGAGCTCCGTCACCAAGGGCAGGATCTCCGCGGGCGCCGACGTCGCCGTGATCCTCGGCCGGGACTACAAGCCGTCGTCCGCCTAGGCGGCGGGAGCGGGCTCCCCACGCGGTCCGGCGTCATCGCGTGGGGAGCCCGCTGCGGTCCGTGAGACCCTTGGTGTCAACTGACCGCCGACCGAAAGCCTTGTAGTGACCGTGACCGACCGCTCCCAGGAGCTCATCAACACCGCCGCCCAGGCGGCCGCCGACAAGCTGGCCCACGACATCGTCGCCTACGACGTCAGCGATGTGCTGTCCATCACGGACGCCTTCCTGCTGGCCTCCGCGCCCAACGACCGCCAGGTCAAGGCGATCGTCGACGAGATCGAGGAGCGCCTGCAGAAGGAACTCGGCGCCAAGCCGGTGCGCCGCGAGGGCGACCGCGAGGCCCGCTGGGTCCTGCTCGACTACGTCGACATCGTCGTGCACGTCCAGCACAGTGAGGAGCGCGTCTTCTACGCCCTGGAGCGGCTGTGGAAGGACTGCCCCGAACTCGACCTGCCCGAGGACGCCCGGGCCAGCCGCGGCAAGGCCGAGGAGCACGCAAAGCTGCGGGCGGCCGAGGAGGCGACGGAGCTGGAAGGTGACTGGCGGTGAGTGTCTTCAGTGAGGCCGGCAAGCCGGGCCGGGGCCGCCGCGTCATCCTCTGGCGGCACGGCCAGACCTCGTGGAACGTGGAGCGCCGCTTCCAGGGCACCACGGACGTCGAGCTCACCGAGACCGGCGTGGCCCAGGCCCGCCGCGCGGCCCGCCTGCTGGCCTCCCTGAAGCCGGACGCGATCGCCGCGTCCGACCTGAAGCGCGCCGCGCACACGGCCGCCGAGCTCGCCCTGCTCACCGGCCTCGACGTGACCCACGACGAGGCGCTGCGCGAGACCTACGCGGGCGTCTGGCAGGGCCTGACGCACGAGGAGATCATCAGCCGGCACGGCGAGGAGTACGCCGCGTGGAAACGCGGCGAGCCCGTGCGCCGCGGTGGTGGCGAACTGGAGACCGAGGTCGCCGACCGCGCCGCCCCCGTGGTGCTCCGGCACGCCGAGAAGCTCCCCGAGGACGGCACGCTCGTCGTGGTCAGCCACGGCGGCACGATCCGCACCACCATCGGCCGCCTCCTGGGTCTCGACCCCCACCACTGGGAGAGCCTCGGTGGACTCTCCAACTGCTGCTGGTCCGTCCTCGGCGAAGGCGCCCGCGGCTGGCGGCTGCTGGAGCACAACGCCGGCACGCTGCCGGAGCCGGTGCTCGGAGACGACGACTGACCCCGGATTTCACTTTCCGGCAGGTCGCAGGCTAAAGTTCTTCTTGTTCGCCCGGCCCGCCGGGAAGGACACCAGGGGCTATAGCTCAGTTGGTAGAGCGCCTGCATGGCATGCAGGAGGTCAGGAGTTCAATTCTCCTTAGCTCCACATCAAGATCCCGTTCCCGTCAGGGGGCGGGATTTTTTTCACGCCCCGGCTTGAGTCACTCTGACCCTTCGGGGCGTATACCTCTACGGCCCCGCCGGGTGCCGTGTCCGGACTGGTGCTGAGGCGTCGCTGACCGTATTGGTCCGGCCGTGGCAGAATCAAACGGCCGGAAGGGGGCGCGACCCGACGGGAGGGAGTAGCGATGCCTGCGAGCATCCGCGAGGAGGTCGACCACCTCCTCGGAGCGGCGGTGACACAGGACATGTCCACCCGCCTCAGCTGCCCTTCCTGCGGTTCCGCGCATGTGGCCCAGATGCTCGGCGACAACGGCGGTATCTCCTACGTGTGCACGGCCTGCGGCCACAGCTGGAGCTGATCGATGGGTGCACACAGGCGGAAGTGCGACTGGTGCGGCAGCGGGACTCCGATCGTCCGCGACATGGAGCCGATCAATCCCGACTACCAGTACTGGTGCGAGGAGTGCGCGCGGGCGCTGATCATAAAAGGCGACCCGATCGAGACGTACCGCGAGCTGGAGGGCGAGCCGATCTACGGTCGGCTTCTGGAGGAGCACTGCACGCTCAAGCGGTTCTATTCGTTCGTCACGGCCTAGTGTTCGCAAGGTTGGTGCAAATCCGGCATAGCGGGCATCTCTGTGCGAGGTGAAATGGATTTGGTGTTGGGCCCGGTGGCCCAGTAATGTTGGCGTCGCCGCCAGGGAAACCCGGGGGCGCACCGCAAGGGGCTATAGCTCAGTTGGTAGAGCGCCTGCATGGCATGCAGGAGGTCAGGAGTTCAATTCTCCTTAGCTCCACAGCAAATGAGAAGGCGGGCCATCCGATCGGATGGCCCGCCTTCTTCGTGTGCGGTGTCCGTGTACACGTACGGCGGGCTCCCCTGAGGGAAGCCCGCCGTACGGGTGCTCAGCGGCCCAGAGCGCGGCGGCCGCGGCCCTGGGAGAGGACCGGCAGGTTGCGGGACGGGGCGCCCTGGGAGCGCGTGTCCTCCTCGATGCGCAGGGCCAGCGCGGGGCAGCGGCGCACCGCGCGCAGAGCCTTGGCCTCGGCGTACCGCGGCACCTGTGCCTGCGCCACGGTCGGGAAGCCGTCGGCGCCCAGCTGGAACACCTCGGGGAGGATGTCCGCGCACAGGCCGTGGCCCCGGCACAACGTCCAGTCGACGTAGATCTTCTGGCGGCTGGGGCCGTTCTCCTCGGACTCGCCGCCGCCCGGGATGCCCGTCGGCGCCCTGCCGCCCTCGAAGAGCGGCAGAACGCCCTCCACGCGCCGTCCGCAGCCGTTGCCGAGGACGTGGGCGGCCAGGTCGTCGGTGAACGCCTTGATGGTCGACTCGATGAACATCGCGGAGCCGTCGGGGTGGGAGCACGCGCCGCGCCGCTTCACGTTCTTGGCGACCTGCTTGAGCGCCTCCAGGGCGGCCGGTCCGCCGCCGTTGAGGATGTCCTCCAAACCGCGCGCGGCGGCCGGCAGGCCGAGGTAGCAGGGGCCGCACTGACCCGCGCTCTCCTCCGCCAGCCACTGCGCCACCCGCAGCGACTCGCCCAGCGGGCAGGTGTCCTGAGTGATCGGCAGGATCGCGCCGGCGCCGAGCGCGCCGCCCACCGCGTCCAGCGAATTGCGGGAGACGATCGCCTCGTTGACCGTCGCCGCGTCGATCCACTTGCCGTGGTAGCCGCCGGTGAGCACGCCCTGCGGCACCGGCGGCGCGCCGGCCAGCTGCAGGACGTAGCGCAGCGGCACGCCCGTCGGGACCTCGATCACCATGGGGCGGGCGACCGCCCCGGAGACCGTGAGCATGACGGTGCCCGGCTCGTCGTACAGGCCGGTGTTGCCGTAGCGCTCCGGGCCGATGCGGGCGGCGATCGCCAGCTGGGCGAAGGTCTCGGCGTTGGACAGCAGCGTCGGAGCGCCGCCGACGCCGTTCTGCGAGGCGCTGACCTTGCGGCCGGATGGGATGGCCGGGCCGCCGTCGATCGAGCGGATCAGCGAGGCGGCGGCACCGGTGACCATGCGGACCGGGTTGCGCTGCACACGTGCGCGCAACGCCGACCTGCGGCCGTTGCTGAGGCCGCGTTCGGCGAGCGCGGCCTCCATCGAGCGCTGCGTGGACTCACGGGTGACCCCCACCACGAGCGTGCGGGCACCCAGGGCTTCCGCGCACAACAGCGCGCCGTCCAGGATCAGGTGCGGGGCACGGTTGATCAGCACCGTGTCCTTGCGGCAGGCCGGTTCGTCCTCACTTCCGTTCACGACGACGACCGGCCGGACGCCGCGCTTGATCGCCGCCTCGGCGACCGAGCGCAGCTTCTTGTGGAAGGGGAAGCCCGCGCCGCCGCGGCCCTTCAGGTTGATGCGTTCGGCGAGTTGGGCGAGCTGCTCGCCGCCCAACGGCTCGAGCGGTCCGTGCACCTTCAGATGCATGGACAGATCGAGCCGATCGACAAGGTCGAAGCCCGACGTGAGCTGGGGAAGACCGACCACGCGGACTTCGGGTACGTCGGGCAGGGCCTCGTTCACTTAAAGCCTCCGGAAGGCGTGTTCCAAGGTTCGCCCGAGCCCGGTGCGTCGAAGTCGTAGGAGGCACCGGGCGGTGTTTCAGTGGCGGGACCGCTGTTGTACGTGTCGTTCGGGTAGTACGTCTCGTAGACGGCGTTCGTCTCACCCGTGTCGTACACGTCACTCGATCCGTAGCCGGCGGCGCCTGGATTGCCATAGGCCGGGATGCTTTGTCCGGTGTCCTGCAGGGGGTCGTAGGGCGGGATGTTGAAGCCGGTGTCCTGGAGCGGGTCGTAGGCCGACGGCGGGGCCTCGCCGACCGGGGGCGGGGACGGGATCGGCCAGTTGCCCGAGGTGCTGGACGGGCCGTCCACGGTCGGGATGGTCTCGGTGGCCTGCAGGTCCAGCGGCAGTTCCATGCGGGTGGTCGGCCCCGGCGCGAAGGCCTGCTGGCCCAGGGGTGGGCCCGAGACGGCCCGGTAGGCGGCGGCGAAGCCGCTCGTCGACTCCTGGGGTGCGGGGCGCTCCGCCTTCTCGTAGCGCGGGCCCGGCGCGGACGCCGCGGCTCCCGCGCGCGCCTCCCGGCCTTCGTAGCCGGGCAGCGCGGAGCCGCCGCCCGCCCGGGCCCGGCTCTCCTCCAGGTCCCTGCGGCCCTGGCCCTCACCAGGCCCGATGAGCGAGGCGAACCGGTCGGCGACCTTGCGCTTGACCGGGCGAGGAGCCGCGCGCAGGGCGAGGGCTCCGGCCACTCCGGCCAGGGACAGGCCGTACAGGATGACGAAGATCGGCTTGGCCGCGCGACCCGCGTAGAGGCCGTGGACCAGGGCGGCGCACCAGGCCGGATAGGCCAGCATGTGCATGGCCCGCCAGCGGGCCGCGACGGGCGCGGGGGAGGCGAAGCGGTTGCGCAGCACGCCGGTGACGCCCACGAAGATCATGAGCATGCCGGCCAGGGTGCCGAGGCCGATCAGGAACGACCTGCCCGTGACCAGCTCGTCCTCGGTGAGCAGCAGCCCGAAGGGGATCACGGCGGCGATCCACGAGGTGTGGGACAGCGCCAGCTTCACCCCGATGTGCACCAGCAGGAAGGCGATCGAGGCGACGGCCGTGGTCCGGTGCACGGCCTGCGCCAGGATGCGCCTGCGCGCGTCGAGCAGGACCCGGTCCTGGGCGACCAGACCCCAGATCACCGAGCACGTCAGACACACGAGGGACAGCACGCCGGCGCCGAAGTTGAGGAACTCGGCGAACGAGTCGTCTGCCGTCGAGTCGTTGGGGTTCACGACCTGCCTCCCCACGTCCCGTCGACCGGGGGTGGCGAGCTGATACTGCGATGAGGGTTCATGGGGGCAACTCCGAGCGGTTCGGGAAAGCAGCGGTCCCGCTGCCGCACTCTAAGCGGAGCCATACCGATGGGTACGAGGTTTGCGTCGTTGCGTTGTTATCAAAAGACGATGTGGTTGTTGCGATGCCCCTTAGGTGCTGTTACGCGGAGTAACCTTTGACCTTCGTTCAGCTCTTCGAGTGGCGAGAAGGCCCTCGACAAGCGCGTCGCGGCGCGCTGGGGGCCTGCGGTACCCTAACGCCATGCGTGCCGTACGCCTTCTGCTTAGCGGGCCGCGCTGATCAGTCCCGGCCACCGGACGAGTCGAGTGGCCGGAATCGGCGCGGCGTCCCCTCCTGTGCGAGGGGATTTTTCGTTTCTAGAACCACACAGCCGCAGGCAGAGACGATCGATGGAGCTTTGAGGATCATGAGCGAGACGAACCCCGCTGCCCCCTCCGAGGTGGCAGCGCCGCACCGCTACACGGCCGCGACGGCTGCCGAGATCGAGGCACGCTGGCAGGACTTCTGGGACGCGGACGGCACCTACGCCGCGCCCAACCCGAAGGGTGACCTGGCGGGCGACCGGGAGATCGTCGCCCGGCCCAAGAAGTTCATCATGGACATGTTCCCGTACCCCTCCGGTGCGGGCCTGCACGTCGGCCACCCCCTGGGCTACATCGCCACGGACGTCTTCGCCCGCTTCCAGCGGATGACCGGCCACAACGTCCTGCACACCCTGGGCTTCGACGCCTTCGGCCTGCCCGCCGAGCAGTACGCGGTGCAGACCGGCACGCACCCTCGCGTGTCCACCGAAGCCAACATGGAGAACATGAAGTCCCAGCTGCGCCGGCTGGGCCTGGGCCACGACAAGCGCCGCTCGTTCGCCACGATCGACCCGGACTACTACAAGTGGACCCAGTGGATCTTCCTGCAGATCTTCAACTCCTGGTACGACCCCGACGCCCGGCGGGCCCGTCCCATCGCCGAGCTGGTCGCCGCATTCGAGTCCGGTGAGCGGCCCGTACCGGGGCACACGCGCGCGTGGAGCGAGCTGAGCGCCGGCGAGAAGGCCGACGTCCTGGGCGAGTTCCGGCTGGCCTACGCCTCGGACGCGCCGGTCAACTGGTGCCCCGGGCTGGGCACCGTGCTGGCCAACGAGGAGGTCACCGCCGAGGGCCGCTCCGAGCGCGGCAACTTCCCGGTCTTCAAGGCCAAGCTGCGCCAGTGGAACATGCGCATCACGGCCTACGCCGACCGGCTGCTGGAGGAGCTGGAGGAGCTGGACTGGCCCGAGGCCATCAAGCTGCAGCAGCGCAACTGGATCGGCCGCTCGGAGGGCGCCCGCGTCGACTTCCCCATCGACGGCGAGCGCATCACCGTCTTCACCACCCGCCCGGACACCCTGTTCGGCGCCACCTACATGGTGCTGGCGCCCGAACACCCGCTGGTCGAGAAGTTCACCCCGGCCGCCTGGCCGGAGGGCACCCACGAGGTGTGGACCGGCGGCCACGCCACCCCCGGTGAGGCGGTCGCCGCCTACCGCGCCCAGGCCGCCTCGAAGTCCGACGTCGAGCGCCAGGCCGAGGCCAAGGACAAGACCGGCGTCTTCATCGGCGCCTACGCGACCAACCCGGTCAACGGCGAGCAGGTCCCGGTCTTCATCGCCGACTACGTCCTGATGGGCTACGGCACCGGCGCGATCATGGCCGTCCCGGCCGGCGACCAGCGCGACTTCGAATTCGCGCGCGTCTTCGAGCTGCCGATCCACTGCATCGTCGAGCCCACCGACGGCCGCGGCACGGACACCTCCACCTGGGAGAACGCCTTCTCGTCGTCCGACGCGAAGATCATCAACTCGTCCAACGACGAGGTCAGCCTGGACGGCCTGGGCGTCGCCGAGGCCAAGGCGCGCATCACCGAGTGGCTGGAGCGTCGGGGCATCGGCGAGGGCACCGTCAACTTCCGGCTGCGGGACTGGCTGTTCAGCCGCCAGCGCTACTGGGGTGAGCCCTTCCCGATCGTCTACGACGAGGACGGCATCGCCCACGCGCTGCCCGAGTCGATGCTGCCGCTGGAGCTGCCCGAGGTCGAGGACTACTCGCCGCGCACCTTCGACCCGGACGACGCCGACACCCAGCCCGAGACGCCGCTGTCGCGCAACGAGGACTGGGTGAACGTCACGCTGGACCTGGGCGACGGCCGCGGTCCGCGGAAGTACCGGCGCGAGACCAACACCATGCCCAACTGGGCCGGTTCCTGCTGGTACGAGCTGCGCTACCTGGACCCGCACAACTCCGAGAAGCTGGTCGACCCCGAGATCGAGCAGTACTGGATGGGCCCGCGCGAGGGGCAGCCGCACGGCGGTGTCGACCTGTACGTCGGCGGCGCCGAGCACGCCGTGCTGCACCTGCTGTACGCGCGCTTCTGGTCGAAGGTCCTGTACGACCTGGGGCACGTCTCCTCCGCCGAACCGTTCCACAAGCTGTACAACCAGGGCATGATCCAGGCCTACGTCTACCGGGACAGCCGCGGCATCGCGGTGCCGGCCGCCGAGGTGGAGGAGCGCGACGGCGCGTACTACTACCAGGGCGAGAAGGTCTCCCGGCTGCTGGGCAAGATGGGCAAGTCCCTGAGGAACGCGGTCACTCCGGACGAGATCTGCGCCGAGTACGGCGCCGACACGCTGCGGCTGTACGAGATGGCGATGGGCCCGCTGGACGTCTCCCGGCCCTGGGACACGCGCGCGGTGGTCGGCCAGTTCCGGCTGCTCCAGCGGCTGTGGCGCAACATCGTCGACGAGACGACCGGCGAGGTGACGGTCGTCGAGGCCGAGCCCGACGAGGAGACGCTGCGCGCCCTGCACAAGGCGATCGACGGGGTGCGCGGCGACCTGGAGGGCATGCGGTTCAACACCGCCATCGCCAAGGTCACCGAGCTGAACAACCACCTGACCAAGGCGGGCGGTGCGGTGCCGCGCTCCGTCGCCGAGCCGCTGGTGCTGATGGTCGCGCCGCTGGCCCCGCACATCGCCGAGGAGCTCTGGCGCAGGCTGGGCCACACCGACTCGGTCGTGCACCAGGACTTCCCGGTGGCCGACCCGGCGTACGTGGTCGACGAGACCGTGACCTGCGTCGTGCAGATCAAGGGCAAGGTCAAGGCGCGGCTGGAGGTCTCGCCGTCGATCTCCGAGGACGAGCTGGAGAAGGTCGCGCTGGCGGACGAGAAGGTCGTCGCCGCGCTGGGCGGGGCCGGGATCCGGAAGGTGATCGTGCGGGCGCCGAAGCTGGTGAACATCGTTCCGGCGTAGGCGTCGGAGCCGGCCGTCCTCTGTCGGGGTGGTCCCCTACGGGCAGGTTCGGGGTTCTTTCGGAACTCCGGACCTGCCCGTCGCGTTTACCGTTGGAGAGTGACGTGAGGTGCCCTGACGTCCTGAGGAGGAGCTTTTGTGGATGCAGTGATCGCAGTCTTCGCCCTGCTCTTCGTGCTCTTTCTCGGGCTCGGGGTGTACGCCACGGTGAAGGTCGTCGGTGCCGCCAAGCGCGGTGTGGACCGCGGTATCACCCAGGCCCGCCGCACGGTCGAGGACCACACACTGCGGGCCAAGTCCCTCGCCCAGCCCGGCGCCGCCGGCGAGCTGGCCCAGCTCCGGCTCAAGCTGCGCACCTCGATGCGGGCCACTCAGGACGCGTTGCGGGCAGCCGTCGCCGAGGACGAGTCCCTCAAGGAGTCCCTCGGCCTGTTCGAGCGGCTCAGTGCGCACGGACACGAGCTGGACGACGAGCTGAAGCGCCTGGAGTCCGAGCCGGACCGCACCGCGCTGAGGGAGCGCCTGCCGGAGCTGCGCGAGCGCACCGAACGCATCACGCAGTCGGCCGACGCGCTGCGCTGGGCGGCCCGCGACCGCGCCCGCCGCTTCGCGGAGGACGACCTGGACACCCTCAGCGCGCAGATCGACGTCGAGGCCGGCGCCCTGCGGCACTGGACGACACCGGAGCCCCAGCCCGCCTCCGCGCCGAGGCCCCAGCCCGCCGCTCGGCCGTGGCCCGAAACGCCCAGCGCCGATGCCGCGACAGCCGGGCAGACCTGGCAGGAGACCCCGCGGCAGGAGCCGGCGACCCAACCCGCCATCACCCCGCCCGCACCACGCCCCACCTACCCCTGGCAGAAGAAGCCCCGCCCCGAGAGCACCACTTGATCCGGCCACGCGCGCCCCGGGGCACCGGGGTCGGGCTGCCGCACGGGCTGTACGGCAGGTAACCTCCAGCTCATGTCCCGCCATGTCGCGATCGTCACCGATTCAACGGCCTATCTGCCGGCCCGGACGATGGAGCGCCACGGCATCACAGCGGTCCCTCTGACCGTGGTCCTCGGCGACCGCGCACTGGAGGAGGGCACCGAGATCTCCACCCGCGCCCTCGCCCAGGCTTTGCACAAGCGGCGTCCCGTGACGACCTCGCGGCCCGGTCCCGAGGTCTTCGAGGAGACGTACCGCAAGGTCGCCGAGTCCGGCGCCACCGGCATCGTCTCCCTCCATCTGTCCGCCGAGCTGTCCGGCACGTACGACGCGGCCGTCGTCGCCGCGCGCCGGGCGCCGGTGCCGGTACGGGTGGTGGACACCGGCATGATCGCGATGGCGCTCGGGTTCTGCGCGCTGTCGGCGGCGGCGGCCGCGGAGTCGGGCGGCACGGTGGACGAGGCCGTCACCGCCGCGGAGAAGCGGGCCGCGGGCACCTCCGCCTACTTCTACGTCGACACCCTCGACTACCTGCGCCGCGGCGGCCGGATCGGTGCCGCGCAGGCCCTGCTGGGCTCGGCGCTCGCGGTGAAGCCGCTGTTGCAGCTGGCCGACGGGCGTATCGAACCGCTGGAGAAGGTGCGGACCGCGTCCAAGGCGATCGCCCGTCTCGAGGAGATCGCGGCCGACCGGGCCGGCAGCGCCCAGGTCGATGTCGCCGTCCACCATCTCGCCGCCCCGGACCGGGCGTCGGCTCTCGCCGACCGGTTGCGGGCACGGCTGTCCGGGCTGGCCGATCTGCATGTCAGCGAGGTCGGGGCGGTGATCGGGGCGCATACGGGACCCGGGCTGCTGGGAGTTGTGGTTTCGCCTCGGTGAACGTTGGCGTGGGGCTTCGACCACCCGTGTGAGTGGCGGAGTTGTCCACAACCCGGGGGTTGTCCCCGGGAATCGACCAAGATCATCGCGGGCGGGTCGATGTGGCCGATCCTCGTCGCATGGCACTTCGATCACCTTCACGCACAGCGACCGCGACCAGTGGGCCGGGCCGGCGACCGGCGTCCGACGGCCGCGTCCGTCATCGCCGGCATCGGCTTGTCGCACGCGGGCGGGCACGGCAGCGTCACGCCTCGGCGGAGGAACTCCGGCGGCGCGCGGGAGCGTTGTTCGGCGAGTGCACCGGGCCGCCCGAACGCGTCGGGGAGCGGCGGGAGTCGGGGCAGGGGCCGCCGCCGGGCCCCGTCGGTGGTGAAGAGGCCGGGCGGGGGCTCGGTGGCCACGAAGAGGCAGGGGAGCCCGTGGGTGTCCTCCCCGAGGCGGAAGGCCGGGACGGTCGCCTGGCGGAAGGAGACTGGCGGGAGCGGACCGGCCTCGCGCTGCGGGAGCGCATGCCGCTGTGGATGCAGACCAGGTGCGGTCTGGAGCGGCGGAGCGTGCTCGCTCTGACGGTGGTGCTCGTCGTCGCCGCCGGGTTCGCCGTGCAGCACTTCTGGGCCGGCCGGACCCAGTCCGTGCGGCCGCCCGAGGTGGTGCGGGCGGCAGCTCCCTACGGACAGGGGGAGCGCAGTGGCCGGGCCGAGGAGGAGCGAGCGCCGGCTGCCGCCGGGTTGCCTGCCGGGGCTGCCGGGGCTTTGGCCGGGGCGGCGAAAGCGGGGGCGGCGGAGATCGTCGTGGACGTCAGCGGCAAGGTCCGTGAACCCGGTGTCCACCGGCTGCCGACCGGCTCGCGCGTCGCGGACGCGCTGCGCGCGGCAGGCGGGGTGAAGCCCGGCACGAACACCGACGGGCTCAACCGCGCCCGGTTCCTCGTGGACGGCGAGCAGGTGATCGTCGGCGGTCCGGGACCCGCCGCCGGGGCCGGAGCCGGTGGTGCGGCACCCGGAGGTCCGGCCGGTGCGGCCGCGGCCGGGGCGGCACCGGCAGCTCCGGTCTCCCTCAACACGGCCACCCTCGACCAGCTCGACACCCTGCCGGGTGTCGGCCCGGTGCTGGCGCAGCACATCATCGGCTACCGGACGCAGCACGGTGGCTTCCGTTCCGTGGACGAGCTGCGCGAGGTCAACGGCATCGGCGACCGCCGCTTCGCCGACCTGCGGAATCTCGTACGGCCATGAGGCGCGCCGCCGGCCCGTCGGTGCGGCAGGACGAGGCCGCCCCCGAGCTCCGCCCCGCCCGGTCGTCCGTGCACGCCTCCTCCGGGAAACGGCTCGGCAGCGCCCGACCACGGCAGGAGGGCCCCACCGACCTACGGCTCGTACCACCCGCCCTCGCGGCCTGGGCCACGGCGGCGCTGGTGCTGGACGCACCGCCCGGGTGGGCCGGGGGCGTCGTGGCCGGCTGTCTGGTCGCCGTCGCCCTGCTGCCGCTGGCCCGGCGGCCAGGAGCGCCGGCATGGCCTCGGGCGTCGGCCGCCGCCGTGCTGCTGTGCGTCGCCGCCGCTGCCGCCTCGGCCGGACTGCACGGGGCGGATCTGCGCCGGGGGCCCGTGCCCGGCCTGGCGCGGGAGTACGCGACGGTGACCGCCGAGGTGGAGCTCACGTCCGATCCGCGGCTCACCCGGCCCAGGGTCCGGGGTGATCACGTGGCTCCGACCGCCGTGCTGATCGACGCGGAGGTGCGGGGCGTGCACGAGGCGGGTGGCGTGGCGGCGGTGACACGGACACCGGTGTTGATGATCGTCGACGTGGATTCGTCCGCCCCGGGCCGGGTCACCGGTGCCTCGGCGCGCTCCCCCTGGCTCGGGCTGCTGCCGTCGACGCGGCTGCGGGTCGACGCGCGCCTGGCGCCCGCGACGACGCGCGGTGACCGGGTCGCTGCCGTACTGCGGGTGCGGGGCCGGGGCGCACCCGAGGTGGTGGGTGAGCCCTCGGCGGCCCAAAGGCTCGCCGGGCGGTTGCGTGCCGGGCTGCGGGAGGCAACCGACGGGCTGCCGGCGGACGCCCGAGCGCTGTTGCCGGGACTGGTCGTCGGGGACACCTCGCGGGTCACCCCCGACCTGGAGGAGGCCTTCAAGGAGACGGACCTCACCCACACACTCGCCGTGTCCGGGGCCAACTTCACGATCCTCCTCGCCCTGCTGCTCGGACCGCCGGGCCTGGCGCAGCATGCCGAGCGTCGGGGGCTCGCGCCCCGGCTCGGTATCTCCCTGCGCGGGACCGCGGTGCTCGGGGGCGCGCTCTCGCTCGGGTTCGTCGTGGTGTGCCGACCGGATCCGAGCGTGGTGCGGGCCGCGGCCTGCGGGGCCGTCGCGCTCCTCGCCCTCGCGACCGGCCGCCGCAGATCGCTGCTCCCGGCGCTGGCGACGGCGGTCTTGCTGCTGGTGCTGTACGACCCGTGGCTGGCTCGGAGTTACGGGTTCCTGCTCTCCGTCGTGGCCACCGGCGCCCTGCTCACGCTCGCGCCCCGTTGGAGCGCCGGGCTGCGGCGGCGCGGGGCACCGCCGAGGCTCGCCGAGGCACTCGCTGCCGCCGGCGCCGCGCAGGCCCTGTGCGCGCCCGTCGTCGCCGTGCTGTCGGCGCGGGTGAGCCTGGTGGCGGTGCCGTGCAACCTGCTCGCGGAGTTCGCGATCGCGCCGGCGACCGTGCTGGGCTTCGCCGCCCTGGCCGCGGCACCCGTGGCGATGCCGGTGGCCGAGGCCCTGGCATGGTGCGCCCATTGGCCCGCCGAGTGGATCGCGGGGATCGCCCGGACCGGGGCGGCGCTGCCTGGCGCGGGAGTGGACTGGCCGGGCAGTTGGACGGGCGCGGCGCTGCTCGCCGCCGTGACCCTGGTCGGGCTGCTCGTGGGACGGCGGATGCTTCGCCACCCCTGGTGGTGCGGGGTCTGCGGCCTGCTGCTGGTGCTGGTCGTGGTGCAGCCGCCGCCGCTGACCCGGACCCTCACAGGCTGGCCTCCGCCGGGCTGGCGGATGGTGATGTGCGACGTGGGCCAGGGGGACGCCATGGTGCTCGCCGCGGGCGCGGGAGCGGGGGTGGTGGTGGACGCGGGGCCCGATCCGCAGCTCGTCGACCACTGCCTGCGCTCGCTCGGCATCACCAGGATCCCGCTGGTCGTGCTCACCCATTTCCACGCGGATCACGTGGCGGGCCTGCCCGGTGTGCTGCGCGGACGGGAGGTGGGCGCGATCGCGACCACGGGGTTCGAAGAGCCGGCCGATCAGGCCGCGTTCGTACGGAGAGTGGCGGCGGCGCGGCGGGTGCCCGTGACGCGGGCGGCGGCAGGGGAGGAGCGGCGCACGGGGGAGTTGTCCTGGCAGGTGGTGTGGCCGCCGCCGAGCCCGCCGCCGGACGCGCCGCCGCAGCTGCTCCCGGCCCAACCGCCCCCGGAGGGCCCGAACGACGCCAGTGTCGCGATGCTGGTCCGGTCAGCCGGACTGCGCCTGCTGCTTCTCGGGGACCTCGAACCCCCGGCCCAGCGGGCGCTGGCCAGATCACCGGCGGCCCAGGCGCTGGAGGGCGTGGACGTGCTCAAGGTCGCCCACCACGGTTCGGCGTACCAGGACCCCGGCCTCGTGCGCCGGGCGGCCCCGCGGCTCGCCCTCATCTCCTGCGGCGAGGACAACCCGTACGGCCATCCGGCGCCCGGCACGGTCGCGGCGCTGCATGCGGCGGGCGCGATGGTGCTGCGCACGGACCGGGACGGCGCACTGGCGGTCGAAGGAGAGGACGGAGAGCTGAGGGTGGCGCGAGACTGAGGGCATGAACCCTGCTCTGGTCGATGCCTATCTCCGCCGCCTGAAAGTCGAGCAGCCGGCGTGGCCCACCGTCGACGCGCTGCGTGAGCTGCACCTGCGTCATCTGCAGACCGTGCCGTTCGAGAACCTCTCGATCCATCTCGGTGAGGAGATCGTGCTGGAGGAGACGCGGCTGCTGGACAAGGTGGTGGGGGCGCGCCGAGGCGGATTCTGTTACGAACTCAACGGTTCCTTCGGGGCGTTGCTCGCCGCGTTGGGGTACGACGTGGCGATGCTGGCGGCGCGGGTCTACGGGGACGAGAAGCGGCTCGGGATCCCGTACGACCATCTCGCGCTGCGGGTGCGAACGGTGGACGGGGGCGACTGGCTGGCCGACGTCGGCTTCGGGGCGCACAGCCATCTGCCGCTGGCGTTCGGGGACCGCGGGGAGCAGGAGGACCCGGCGGGCACGTTCCGGATCGTCGAGGCGGGGCCGGACGCGGCCGGGGTACGTGGCGGGCACGACGCGGCGGAGGCGGCGGACCTGGACGTGATCCGGGACGGCCGGCCGCAGTACCGCCTGGAGGTGCGGCCGCGGGCGCTCGGCGACTTCGTGGCCGGGGCGTGGTGGCACAGCACCTCGTCGGTGTCGCATTTCACGCGGTCGCTGGTCTGCTCACGGCTGACGCGGGAAGGAGGACGGATCACGCTCAGCGGGCGCAGGCTCACGGTGACGGCGGCCGACGGGACGAGGGAGGAGCGGGAGCTGGGGACGGACGAGGAGGTGCTCGGGGTCTACCGGGAGCGGTTCGGGATCGAACTCGCCCGGGTGCCGACGCTGCGCGATCCCGCCTAGGGGGCCAATTCGGCCCACACGGGGGCTACTCGTGCGCAGTGCCGGCACATGTGCTGGATTCCCGTGATGTGGCCCCGTGTTGCCTCGAAAGCCTCACGGGTGGTCGAATGCGTCTTCGGTATCTGTGATCAGCAGTGACCGACAGGCGTTTTCGAGTCACACAGGGGAGGCGTGGATGATCGGCCGCTGGCGGGCAAGCCGCACCAACCGGGTGCAACGGATGAGTCCCCTGGCGGCGGTGTCGACACCGCCGAGCGCTGGAGTGCTGGCCTGCCGGGTGCTCGACCCCGTCCACGAGCCGGTCAGGCATGCGGAGTTCGCGGTCACGGACAGCATGGGGCGTCCGGTGGTCAGCGGCGGAGCGGATCCGTACGGGTCGTTCATGACGACGGTGCCCGCGGGGGAGTACCGGCTCGCGGTGTCGGCGGAGGGGTACACGCCGTACCGGGCGACCACGCAGGTCGCCGAGAACTCCCTCGCGTCGCTCGGGGAGGTGACGCTGCAGGTGGCCCGGCCGCCGGAGCTGCCCGGCCCCGGCGACTGGGAGATCGAGCCGGCGCACTCCTCGATCGGCTTCAGCGCGCGGCACATCGGACTGGCCCGGATCCACGGGCAGTTCAAGTCGTTCGCGGGTGTCATACGGCTCAACGACCCGGTGGAGCGGTCGGCGATGCACGTGGTGATCGACGCGGCGTCCATCGACACCAACATGAGGATGCGCGACGACCATCTGCGGTCGGCGGACTTCCTGGACGTCGAGCGTTTCCCGACGCTGGAGTTCTACAGCGAACGGTTCGTGCACAAGGGCGGGAACCGGTGGGCCGTGACGGGGGCGCTGTCGCTGCACGGCGTGACGCGGACGGTCACCCTGGACACGGAGTACCTGGGGCTGGGCAACGGCATGGAGGGCGAGGTGCGGGCGGCCTGCCGGGCCACGACCGAGCTGCACCGGGACGACTTCACCGTCAGCTGGCAGACGATGCTGGCGCGGGGCATCGCGGTCGTGGGACCGAGCATCAAGGTCGACCTCGATGTGCAGGTCGTCCGCAAGGGCTGAGCGGCCGGGCCGCGACGCGGTGTCGGACAATGTCCGGCGTGAGTGACGTGCGACATGTGCTGGTGCTGCCCGACCGGGACGCGGCCGAAGAGGTGGTGGAGGCGCTCCCCGAGCGGTTCGGAGTCGTCGAGGAGCCGCGGTTGGTGCGGGACGCGCTGGCCGGCGAGGACGACGCCGAGGACGCGCAGTGGCTGGTCGTCCTGCGGGACGAGGAGGGGCGGCTCGATCCCGGCGAGCTGGACCGGTTCGCCGGCGAGTGGGAGGGCTGGCGGGAAGAACCGTAGGCCTCGCTGTCAGTGGTGCGTGGGATGCTTGTCGCGATGGCCAGGAAGACTGCGAATGACGACCCCCTCGCCCCGGTGACGCTCGCCGTGGGCCAGGAGGACCTGCTGCTGGACCGAGCCGTGCAGGAGGTGGTGGCCGCCGCGAAGGCCGCCGACGCCGACACGGACGTACGGGACCTCAGCCCGGACCAGGTGCAGCCCGGCACGCTCGCCGAGCTGACGAGCCCGTCGCTCTTCGCGGAGCGCAAGGTCGTCGTCGTCCGCAACGCGCAGGATCTGTCGGCCGACACGGTCAAGGACGTGAAGGCGTACCTGGGGGCGCCCGCCGAGGAGATCACCCTCGTGCTGCTGCACGCCGGCGGCGCCAAGGGCAAGGGGCTGCTCGACGCGGCGCGCAAGGCGGGGGCCCGCGAGGTGGCCTGCCCGAAGATGACGAAGCCGGCGGACCGGCTGGCGTTCGTGCGGCAGGAGTTCCGGGTGGTGGGGAGATCCGCCACTCCGGAGGCGTGCCAGGCGCTCGTCGACGCGATCGGGAGCGATCTGCGGGAGCTGGCGTCGGCCGTCTCGCAGCTGGTCGCGGATGTCGAGGGGACGATCGACGAGGCGGTCGTCGGCCGGTACTACACGGGGCGGGCCGAGGCGTCGAGCTTCACGGTCGCCGACCGGGCGGTCGAGGGACGGGCCGCGGAGGCCCTGGAGGCGTTGCGCTGGTCGCTGGCGACCGGGGTGGCGCCGGTGCTGATCACAAGTGCGCTGGCGCAGGGCGTCCGGGCCATCGGGAAGCTGTCGTCGGCGCGCGGTGGGCGGCCGGCTGACCTCGCGCGGGAGTTGGGCATGCCCCCCTGGAAGATCGACCGGGTGCGGCAGCAGATGCGCGGGTGGACTCCGGACGGGGTGGCGGTGGCGCTCCGGGCCGTGGCCGAGGCGGACGCGGGCGTGAAGGGCGGCGGTGACGACCCCGGGTACGCCCTGGAGAAGGCAGTGGTCACGATCGCCCGCGCGGCTCGCTCCCGGGGCCGGGGTTAGTGGCGCCTGCCATCGCGGCGGCGGGCTCTCGGCCCGGCTGTTCCACAAGACCCGCGATGGTGGCGGCTCGCTTCCCGAAGCGGCGTCAGCGGCGCCGTCCAACGGCTGGGGCGTGCCCCCACTCCGGCGGAAGGTCCCCGGGGCCGGGCCGACGGCCCCCCTCACCCGGGCGGCCCTCGGGAGGGGACGCAGTGGCTCAGTACACCGGCTCCCCGATCCCCAGCAGGCTGCCCTCGCTGTCGCGGAACCAGGCGCCGCGCTCGCCCCGTGCCCCCTTGCTCGGGTAGTTCCCCTCGATCTCGGCGATTCCGCCCTCCGTGCGGAAGCCGGGTGCGTCGACCTCCTCGAACACCACCCCCCGCCGCTTCAGCTCCGCCACAGCCGCCTCGATGTCGTCGACCTCCAGCGCCATCTGCGTGAAGGTCCCCGGTGAGGCACCGGTCGACCGGCAGCACGAACTCCCGTGCCGCCGCACCGGTAGAGCAGCCCACCGGGCCGTTCGTCGACCGGCTCCAACCCGAGTTTCTCGGAGTAGAAGCGCCGTGCCCGGTTCAGGTCCTGGGCGGGAAGCCTGGTCGCCACACGGGACACGGCCAGCACGTTCCTGTCGTCTGCGGCCATGTCTCCACTGCGCCGCCGGAACCGTCCGGAGGGAGAATCGGGAGTGCAGCCGTACTCGCCAAGCGACGGAGAGGTGGCGACGGACATGGCTGAGCATCCGCACGCAGCGCTGGTCCGCAGGGGATTCGATGCCTTCTCACGCGGTGACATGGACACCCTGCGCGAGCTGGTCGCCGGGGACGCCACACACCACGTGCCCGGAGATCACCCTCTGTCGGGCGACTTCAAAGGGGTGGACGCGATCATCGAGATGTACGAGCGGCTCGGCACGGAGACCAACGGGACGGCGCGGGCCGAACTGATCGGCACCTGTGTCGACGGCCGGGGCCACGCGGTCGGGATGATCCACTTCACCGCCGAGCGCGACGGCAAGAGCCTGGACGACACCGGGTGCATCATCTTCCGGATCGTCGGGGACAAGTTCACCGACCTCGACGAGTGTGTCGAGGACATCGACAAGAACAACGAATTCTGGTCCTGAACAGGCCGAAGGCCGGGTGCCTTCCCATGGGGAACAGGAGGGCATCCGGCCATCGGATCAAGCTGCTGGATCCGCGCCCGCGTGGCGAACGCAGGCCGCGCGCGGATCCGAAGGGGTGCCGGACGGGAGCGGATGAGAGAGGGCCCGCTCGATTCCCTCCGGCGTCACATCAGATGTCAGCCCTTGAGCGCGGCGACCTTCTGAGCCAGCGCCGACTTCTTGTTGGCAGCCTGGTTCTTGTGGATGACGCCCTTCGAGACGGCCTTGTCGAGCTGACGCGCGGCAGCGCGCTGGTACTCGGTGGCCTTCTCGGCGTCACCCGCGGCAGCGGCCTCACGGGCCTTGCGGATCGCGGTCTTGAGGGAGGACTTGACGGCCTTGTTGCGCAGCCGCGCCTTCTCGTTGGTCTTGATCCGCTTGATCTGGGACTTGATGTTCGCCACGAATGAGCCTTCTCAGGTTCTGGTACGGAACCGCAGGGGGCCCGTACCGATGATTTCTTGAGGTCGTGCCTCCTGCGAGAGGGCATGAGGCACAGCCACCCAGGCTACCAGCGGGCCCATTCACGGCCCAAACCCGTCCACGGTCCGCACCCGTGGGACCATGGAGGCTACGTATCGATCCGACCCGAGACCGCAGACACTGCGGACGCCTCAAGAATCAGGACCCTGCGTGCCCGCGATCCCCAGCCACGTGCCCGAGCCGAGCCGTACCGACCCGGCTCTGATCCGCAACTTCTGCATCATCGCGCACATCGACCACGGCAAGTCCACGCTCGCCGACCGGATGCTCCAGCTGACCGGAGTGGTCGAGCAGCGGCAGATGCGCGCCCAGTACCTCGACCGCATGGACATCGAGCGCGAGCGTGGCATCACGATCAAGTCTCAGGCGGTGCGTCTGCCGTGGGCCCCGACCCACGACAAGAGCAACACGCACATCCTCAACATGATCGACACCCCGGGGCACGTCGACTTCACGTACGAGGTCTCACGGTCGCTGGCCGCCTGCGAGGGGACCATCCTCCTCGTCGACGCCGCCCAGGGGATCGAGGCCCAGACTCTCGCCAACCTGTACCTGGCGATGGAGAACGACCTCACGATCATCCCCGTGCTGAACAAGATCGACCTGCCGGCCGCGCAGCCCGAGAAGTTCGCCGAGGAGCTCGCCCACCTCATCGGGTGCGAGCCCGACGACGTGCTCAAGGTCTCGGCCAAGACCGGGCTCGGCGTCGAGGCGCTGCTGGACAAGGTCGTCGAGCAGGTGCCGGCCCCGGTCGGCGTGAAGGACGCCCCCGCACGGGCCATGATCTTCGACTCCGTCTACGACTCCTACCGGGGCGTGGTGACGTACGTCCGTGTCATCGACGGACAGCTCAACAAGCGCGAGCGCATCAGGATGATGTCCACGGGCGCCACGCACGAGCTGCTGGAGATCGGCACCAACTCGCCGGAGATGCTGCCGGCCGACGGCCTGGGCGTCGGCGAGGTGGGCTACCTGATCACCGGTGTGAAGGACGTCCGCCAGTCCAAGGTCGGTGACACCGTCACCAGCCAGCACAAGGGGGCCGAAGAGGCGCTCGGCGGGTACAAGGACCCCAAGCCGATGGTGTTCTCCGGCCTCTACCCCCTGGACGGCTCGGACTACCCGGAGCTGCGTGAGGCCCTCGACAAGCTCCAGCTCAACGACGCCGCGCTGGTCTACGAGCCGGAGACCTCCGCCGCCCTCGGTTTCGGCTTCCGCGTCGGTTTCCTCGGACTGCTGCACCTGGACGTGATCCGCGAGCGGCTGGAGCGCGAGTTCGGACTCGACCTGATCGCGACGGCCCCGAACGTGGTGTACCGCGTCGTCATGGAGGACGGCGGCGAGCACACCGTCACCAACCCGAGCGAGTTCCCCGAGGGCAAGATCTCGGAGGTCTACGAGCCGGTCGTGCGCGCCACCATCCTGGCGCCCAGCGAGTTCATCGGCTCGATCATGGAGCTGTGCCAGACCCGGCGCGGTGCCCTGCTGGGCATGGACTACCTCTCCGAGGACCGGGTCGAGATCCGCTACACCCTCCCGCTCGCCGAGATCGTCTTCGACTTCTTCGACCAGCTGAAGTCCAAGACCCGGGGCTACGCCTCGCTCGACTACGAGCCCACCGGCGAGCAGACTTCCAGCCTGGTCAAGGTCGACATCCTGCTGCACGGCGACAAGGTCGACGCCTTCTCTGCGATCACCCACAAGGACCAGGCGTACGCCTACGGTGTGCGGCTCGTCGCCAAGCTCAAGGAGCTCATCCCGCGGCAGGCCTTCGAGGTGCCGGTCCAGGCCGCCATCGGCTCCCGGGTGATCGCCCGCGAGACCATCCGCGCCATCCGCAAGGACGTCCTCGCCAAGTGCTACGGCGGTGACATCTCCCGGAAGCGGAAGCTGCTGGAGAAGCAGAAGGAGGGCAAGAAGCGGATGAAGATGGTGGGTTCCGTGGAGGTTCCGCAGGAGGCGTTCATCGCCGTCCTGTCGAGCGATGACAGTGCGGGGTCGGGCAAGGGCAAGAAGTAGCCACGGGTTACCGCGGGTTACACCGCAAACCGGGTAGAACAAGGGCCCGTCGTGCGAAAGTGCGGCGGGCCCTGCGCGTGCGCGGGGTAGCTCTGTGTACGAAGTGACAGGCCGCGGACCCTTACGCAGCGGCCGGTCGCCCTTTACTCTGATCCCTGCTCGATAGTTACTCGCGAGTTAAACAACGGTGTGACCAGCACCTCGGAGTACAAACCAGCCGCACCTGAGCCAGCCGCGCTGCCGCGGGCCCCGGAGGATGTCGTGAGCGACACAAAGACACTGATCGAGAACCGTCCGCCGTCCGTGGCGGGCCTCTTCCTGGAGCGCGTGGCGGCCACGCCGGACGCCGAGGCCTACCGGTATCCGGTCCCCTCGTCCTCCGGCTCGGGGCCGGACGAGTGGAAGTCGCTGAGCTGGGCGCGCACCGCCGAGCGGGTCTACGCCATCGCGGCGGGGCTCATCGAGCTGGGCGTGCAGCCCGAGCAGCGCGTCGCCCTCGCCTCCAGCACCCGGATCGAGTGGATCCTGGCCGACCTCGGCATCATGTGCGCCGGCGCCGCCACGACCACGGTGTATCCGCAGACCAACGCCGAGGAGTCGGCGTACATCCTGTCGGACTCCGAGAGCCGGGTGCTCATCGCGGAGAACGCCGAGCAGGTGGCCAAGGCGAAGGAGAAGCGCTCGGAGCTGCCCGAGCTGACCCATGTCGTGGTCATGGACCCGGCCGGCGCCGAGACCGCCGACTGGATCCTCACGCTCGACGAGCTGGAGAGGCGCGGCGCGGCCCGGCTGGCGAAGGACCCCGACCTGATCAAGGAGCGGGTCGGCACGATCACCAAGGACCAGCTGGCCACCCTCATCTACACTTCCGGCACCACCGGCCGCCCCAAGGGCGTGCGCCTGCCGCACGACAACTGGTCGTACATGGCGAAGGCGATCGCCGCGACCGGGCTGATCAGCGGCGAGGACGTGCAGTACCTGTGGCTGCCGCTCGCGCACGTCTTCGGCAAGGTGCTCACCTCAGGGCAGATCGAGGTCGGGCACGTCACTGCCGTGGACGGCCGGGTCGACAAGATCATCGAGAACCTGCCGGTGGTGCAGCCGACGTACATGGCGGCCGTGCCGCGCATCTTCGAGAAGGTCTACAACGGCGTCGCTGCGAAGGCCCGCGCGGGTGGCGGGGCCAAGTACAAGATCTTCCAGTGGGCCGCCGAGGTCGCCCGCGAGTACGCCAAGGTCTCGCAGGACAACTTCCGGCGCACCGGGACCGCGTCCGTGCCGTTCGGGCTGGGCGCGAAGCACAAGGTCGCCGACGCGCTGGTGTACGCCAAGATCCGGGAGGCCTTCGGCGGCAACCTCCGGGCGTGTGTCTCCGGTTCGGCCGCGCTCTCACCCGAGATCGGGTACTTCTTCTCGGGCGCCGGCATCCACATCCTCGAGGGATACGGCCTGACCGAGTCCTCGGCCGCGTCCTTCGTGAACCCCGGCGAGGCCTACCGCACCGGCACGGTCGGCAAGCCGCTCCCGGGCACGGAGGTGCGGATCGCCGACGACGGCGAGATCCTGCTGCGCGGCCCGGGCGTCATGGAGGGCTACCACAAGCTGCCCGAGAAGACCGCCGAGGTGCTGGAGTCGGACGGGTGGTTCCACACCGGGGACATCGGGGAGCTGTCGCCCGACGGGTACCTGCGGATCACCGACCGCAAGAAGGACCTCATCAAGACCTCGGGCGGCAAGTACATCGCGCCCGCGGAGGTCGAGGGGCAGTTCAAGGCGGTGTGCCCGTACGTGTCCAACATCCTGGTGCACGGGGCCGACCGGAACTTCTGCACGGCGCTCATCGCGCTCGACGAGGCCGCCGTCACCGAGTGGGCCAAGGAGAACGGGCTCGAGGGCAAGTCGTACGCGGAGATCGTGGCGGCGCCGGTGACCGTCGAGATGGTCGACGGGTATGTGAAGCAGCTCAACGACGGACTGCAGCGGTGGCAGACCATCAAGAAGTTCCGGCTGCTGCCGCGGGATCTCGATGTGGAGCACGGGGAGATCACGCCGAGTCTGAAGCTGAAGCGGCCGGTGGTGGAGCGGGAGTACAAGCACCTGATCGAGGAGATGTACGAGGGCTCTCGCGAGGCGTAGGGGGCGGCGCGGGGATGCGCCGGCGGTTGCGGTTCGTGGTCGCTCGCGCAGTTCCCCGCGCCCCTCAGGTCTGTGCATTTCCGGCGTCGCATGTCCGACGCTGACTCTCGCCCTCGGCATCCGGTGGCAGAAGGCTCGACCGGAGAGCCGCTCGTCGAGGCGGCCGTGCGGACGGCTCCCGTCCGACGCGCCGCACCTCGCCGGTGAAGGGGGCGCTGCGGTCCCTGGCAGGACCGAGCCAGTGGTGGCTTCGGCCACCATGTCGTGGCCGGTTTCGGGCACCTTGGCGAATTCACCGCCCCGCGCGGCTGCCATGGCAGCGAGCAGGGGACGCAGATCGGATGCACGTATTTGACCGTTCTCGTGTCGGTATTCGACCGCATGAAGAGCACTGTTTTCACTCATGGCGGCCCACTTCAGTAACTCCTTGCTTATGCGCGCGGTCAGTCTGTCACTCTGTCGGCATCGACTGTGGCGTATTCGTACGAACTGCCCGGGGAGTTGCACATGGGGGCCATTCCGACGCAACGGGAGACCGCTTCCCGTGCCTCAGAGGCGCCTGCACGCGCTTGGGAGACGTCCCTGCCCGCTCAGGAAGGGCCTGTTCCCGAGGAGCCCGTACCCGCTGTGGAGGCACGCGCCGAGGCCGCCGGGGCGCTCCGCTCCGACGAGTGGGAGCCCGCGCAGAAGCACGCGCGGGCGCACGCGACCCTGCCCGGCAGCTCTCTCGCGCCGAGCGCCGCCCGCGTCCTGGTGCGCGCGGCGCTCGCCGAGTGGGCCGATGCCGGCCTGCCCGGTGCCGAGCACCTCACCGAGCGCCTGGCGGACGACGCCACACTGATCGTCTGCGAACTCGTCACCAACGCCGTCGTGCACGCCGGCACCGACGTCGAGATGGAGTGCCGCCTGGAAGGCGACGCCCCGGACACGGCCGCGCTCGTGGTCGAGGTCTCCGACCACCATCCCTCCCGCGCCCCGCGCGGCGGCGAGCCCGACACGCCCCACGACCCACCCGAGTACGGCCGCGGCCTGCGGCTCGTCGGCGCCCTCTCCGAGGCGTGGGGGATCACCTACCGCACCGGCAGGAAGACCGTGTGGGCGAGGCTGCCCGCTGCGGGGTGCGAGGCGGGGGAGCAGATCGAGGCGTACGCCGGGGAGCACGCGCTGGCGCGAGGGCTCCGGGTGGCGGAGATCCTGGCGCCCGGACCGCGTCCCGGCCGGGACGCCGAGCAGGCAGGGGAGACCGGGCCGGGACACCGGCGTGACGGAGGAGACGCCCGGGACAGTCCCGACCCGCACGGTTCCCGCGCCGCGCACGACTCCGGCGGCCCGCACGACCCCCGCGGCCTTCGGGACTCGCGGGACTGGAACGACCTCCGGGACCGACGAGAGCGCCACGAGGGCCGGGTCGGCGGCGACGGCACCTGGCTGGGCCGCGGCGCCCTCTCCTTCCTCGCCGAGGCCTCCGACCTGCTCGCCGGGCAGCTCGACGAGGACCTGGTCGCCGCCCTCGCCGGGCAGCTGATCGTGCCGCGGCTGGCCGACTGGTGCGCGGTGTGGCTGGAGGACGAGGTCACCGGCGGCGGCTGGAGCGGCGGGCCCGGCGCGGGCGGGCCCCGCCTCGCCCGGGTCTGGCACGGCAGCGAGAACCGCATCGAGGAGCTGCGCCGGGCGCTGGAGAAGGACCCGCCGCACCCCTGCGACCCACTGCTGTCGGGGCCCGCCGAGTACCACTGGCCCGGCGAGGCGCTCGGTGAGCCCGGTTCGGCCCTGGCGTACCGGCTGGTCGCCGGGGGACGCCCGCTGGGCACCCTCGTCATCGGGCGGTCCGGGACGGCCGGCTTCCCCGACGAGATCACCGGCCTCGTCGAGGACCTCAGCCGCCGCGTCGCGCTCGCGATCGGCGCCGCCCGCCAGTACGCCCGCCAGGCCACCATCAGCGCCGTGCTCCAGCGCGGCCTGCTGCCCGGCGCCGTGGCCGAGATCCCCGGCGTGCGCAGCGCGCTCGTCTACGAGCCGTGCGACAAGGGCGGCCCCAGCGGCGACTTCTACGACCTGTTCCCGGCCGGCGACGGCCGCTGGTGCTTCGCCGTCGGCGACGTCCAGGGCAAGGGACCCGAGGCGGCCGTCGTGATCGGCCTGGCCCGGCCCTGGCTGCGGCTGCTGGCCCGCGAGGGCTACCGGGTCGCCGACGTCCTCGACCGCCTCAACCAGCTCCTGCTCGACGACGCCACCGAGGCCTCCGACGCGGCGGCCCGGGCGCTGATGGCGGCGGGCGCGCGCCCGACCCCGCCCGGCGACGGTCCGCAGACGCGCTTCCTGTCCCTGCTCTACGGCGAGCTGGTGCCCTTCGACGGCGGTGTCCGCTGCACGGTCGCCTCCGCCGGACACCCGCTGCCCCTGCTGCTCGGGGCGGGCGGCGAGGTCCACACGGCCGCCCAGCCGCAGACCCTCCTGGGCGTCGTCGAGGACGCCACCTACACCAGCGAGACCTTCGAGCTGCGCTCCGGCGACACGCTGCTGTGCGTCACCGACGGGGTGACCGAGCGTCGCTCCGGCTCCCGCCAGTTCGACGACGGGGACGGGCTCGCCGCGGCGCTCGCCGGGTGCGCCGGCCTGGACGCGGAGCTGATAGCCGAGCGGATCAAGCGGCTCGTGCACGAGTTCGGGGCGCGGCCCCCGGCGGACGATCTCGCCCTGCTGGTGCTCCAAGCGGATTGATTCCCGTGCCTGAAGGGACGCGCTTCCTCCCCTGTGTGGACGCCGGGGCCGCCATGCGGGAAACAGGTGGGTGCCCGGGTGCTGGACAATGGAAGGCATGCCTTCCGCACTCCCCGACGGCGAGCCCGTCCCCGACGACGGCACGCTGCCCGCGTCCGCGCTCACCGGCGCAGCCGATCGTCCGCTCGGGTTCTACCTGCACGTTCCCTACTGCGCGACCCGCTGCGGCTACTGCGACTTCAACACGTACACCGCCACCGAGCTGCGCGGCACCGGCGGCGTGCTCGCCTCCCGTGACAACTACGCCGAGACGCTGACCGACGAGATCCGCCTGGCCCGCAAGGTCCTCGGCGACGATCCGCGGCCCGTTCGTACGGTGTTCGTCGGCGGGGGTACCCCGACGCTGCTCGATGCCGGTGACCTGGTGCGGATGCTGAGGGCTGTGGGGGACGAGTTCGGGCTCGCGGCGGACGCCGAGGTCACGACCGAGGCGAACCCGGAGTCGGTGGACCCGGCGTATCTGGCGACGCTGCGCGAAGGCGGCTTCAACCGCATCTCCTTCGGGATGCAGAGCGCGCGGCAGCATGTGCTGAAGGTGCTGGACCGCACGCACACACCCGGGCGGCCGGAGGCGTGCGTCGCGGAGGCCCGCGCGGCCGGGTTCGACCATGTGAATCTCGACCTGATCTACGGCACGCCGGGTGAGTCCGACGAGGACTGGCGGGCGTCGCTGGACGCGGTGCTGGCGGCCGGGCCGGATCATGTCAGCGCGTACGCCCTGATCGTGGAGGAAGGGACGCAGCTGGCTCGCCGGATCCGCCGGGGCGAGGTACCGATGACCGACGACGATGTGCATGCCGACCGGTATCTGATCGCGGACGAGGTCCTCTCGTCAGCCGGGTTCGAGTGGTACGAGGTCTCGAACTGGGCGACCTCGCGGGCGGGGCGGTGCCTGCACAACGAGCTCTACTGGCGGGGCGCCGACTGGTGGGGGGCCGGGCCCGGTGCGCACAGCCATGTGGGCGGTGTGCGGTGGTGGAACGTGAAGCACCCCGGTGCGTACGCGGCGGCGCTTGCGGCGGGGCGGTCGCCCGGTGCCGGGCGTGAGCTGCTGACGGAAGAGGACCGCCGGGTCGAGCGGATTCTGCTGGAGCTGCGGCTGCGGGACGGGGTGCCGTTGTCGCTGCTGCGGGAGGAGGGGCTTGCCGCGTCGCGCCGGGCGTTGTCGGACGGGCTGCTCCAGGAGGGGCCGTACGCGGACGGGCGTGCGGTGCTGACCTTGCGAGGGCGGTTGCTCGCGGACGGCGTGGTGCGGGACCTCGTGGAATGAGGTGCTCGGCGTCGGTGGCGGCTGGGCGCGGCTAGGTGGCCGCGGTCACCTTCGGCCTGGCCCAGTGCGGGCTCGCCCTGCTACTGCGCGAGCGGTTGCGGCCAGGGAGCCGTCACGAAGTCGATCAGTTCCTCCACCCTGCCCAGCAACACCGGCTCCAGGTCCTTGTACGAGCGCACCCCCGACAGGATCCGCTGCCAAGCCGCGCCCGTGTTCTCCGGCCAGCCCAGGGCCCTGCACACGCCGGTCTTCCAGTCCTGACCGCGGGGGACGCGGGGCCACGCCCCGATGCCCAGGGACGACGGTTTCACCGCCTCCCAGACGTCGATGTAGGGGTGGCCGACGATCAGGGCGTGTTCGCTGGTCACCGCCTGCGCGATGCGCCACTCCTTCGAGCCCGGCACGAGGTGGTCCACTAGGACGCCCAGCCGCGCGTCCGGCCCGGGCGCGAAGTCGGTGACGATCGACGGGAGGTCGTCGACGCCCTCCAGGTATTCCACGACCACGCCCTCGATGCGCAGGTCGTCGCCCCACACCTTCTCGACCAGTTCCGCGTCGTGCCGGCCCTCGACGTAGATGCGGCCGGCGCGGGCCACACGGGCGCGTGCGCCGGGTACGGCCACCGAACCGGAGGCCGTACGGGCGGGGCGCTCGGGGCCGCGCGAGGAGGGGCGGACCAGCGTCACGACCTTGCCCTCCAGGAGGAAGCCGCGCGGTTCCATCGGGAACACGCGGTGCTTGCCGAAGCGGTCCTCCAGCGTCACCGTGCCCGCCTCGCAGCGGATCACGGCGCCGCAGAAACCGGTCCCGGGCTCCTCGACCACCAGACCCGGCTCCGCCGGAACCTCGGGCACCGGCTGCGGCTTCTTCCACGGCGGAGTCATATCGGGCGAGTACTGGCGCATTCGAATGACGATAGGAGAAGCCGCCGACCGGTCACGGAGACACGCCGAACCGAGCCGCCAGCGCGTCCCGCTGGGCCCGGACGAACGCCGCGTCCACCACCGCTCCGTGACCGGGCACGTACACCGCGTCCTCGCCGCCCAGGTCGAGCAGCCGGTCCAGGGCGGCCGGCCAGTGCGACGGCACGGCGTCCGGGCCCGCCTGCGGCTCACCCGACTCCTCGACCAGGTCGCCGCAGAACACCACCTCCGGGTCACCCGGCACCAGCACCGCCAGGTCGTGCGCGGTGTGCCCCGGGCCGACGTTCGCCAGCAGTACCTGGCACCCGCCGCCCAGGTCGAGGGTCCACTCCCCGGAGACCAGGTGGCGGGGCGGGACCAGCCGGTCCGCCGACTCCCGCGCGGTGTTCTCCGCCAAGCCGTTCCCTACCGCGTCCGCGCGCAGTTCCTCGCGGTCGCGCACACGCGTCAGCACCGCGTCCACGCCCACCGCGCCGAACAGCTCCGCCCCCACGAACGCCGCCGCCCCGAAGACATGGTCGAAGTGGGGATGCGTCAGCGCGAGATGTGTCACACGGTGACCGGTGAGGGACTGCGCCTGCTCGCGCAACCGCGCGCCCTCGGCCGGGCTCGACCCGGCGTCGATCACGAGGACCGCACCCTCACCCGCGACCAGCCCCGCCGTGCAGTCCCACACCGGCAGCCGGCACCGCCCCACCCCGGCGGCCACGCGCTCCCACCCCAGCTCTTCCCAAGTCACCCTCATACGGCGACGCTAGCCGTGCACCCCCGCTCAGGGCACGACGACGCACGACCAGCCTTGCCGGGGGCGTACCCCACCGCCGTACACTGGGCCGGGGGATGCTGGCACTCGCACACGCAGAGTGCCAGGCCGCGACCGGCAGGGCAGCAGACGGACGATCTGGAGGTGTGCGCGATGCTCAGTGAACGCAGGCTTCAGGTGCTGCGCGCCATCGTCCAGGACTACGTCGGCACCGAGGAGCCCGTCGGCTCCAAGGCCCTCACCGAGCGGCACAACCTCGGCGTCTCCCCGGCGACCGTCCGCAACGACATGGCGGCCCTCGAGGACGAGGGGTACATCGCCCAGCCGCACACCAGCGCCGGGCGCATCCCCACCGACAAGGGCTACCGGCTGTTCGTGGACAAGCTCGCCGGTGTCAAGCCGATGACCGCGCCCGAGCGGCGCGCGATCCAGAATTTCCTCGAGGGCGCCGTCGACCTCGACGACGTCGTGGCGCGCACGGTACGGCTGCTCGCGCAGCTCACGCGCCAGGTCGCCGTGGTGCAGTACCCGTCACTGACCCGCTCGACCGTGCGTCATGTGGAGTTGCTCTCCCTGGCGCCCGCGCGCGTGATGCTCGTGCTGATCACGGACACCGGGCGGGTAGAGCAGCGTGTGGTGGACTGCCCGGCGCCCTTCGGCGAGGCCTCGCTCGCGGATCTGCGCGCGCGGCTCAACAGCCGGGTGGCGAACCGTCGTTTCACGGATGTGCCGAGTCTGGTGGAGGATCTCCCCGAGGCGTTCGAGCACGAGGACCGGGGTACGGTCTCCATGGTGCTCTCCACGCTTCTGGAGACGCTCGTCGAGGAGAACGAGGAGCGGCTGATGATCGGCGGCACCGCCAATCTGACCCGCTTCGGTCATGACTTCCCCCTCACGATCCGGCCGGTGCTGGAGGCGCTGGAGGAGCAGGTCGTGCTCCTCAAGCTGCTCGGCGAGGCGCAGGATCCGGGCGTGACCGTACGGATCGGTCACGAGAACGCCCACGAAGGACTCAACTCCACGTCCGTCGTGTCGGTCGGCTACGGTTCGGGCGGCGAGGCAGTCGCCAAGCTCGGCGTGGTCGGACCGACCCGCATGGACTACCCGGGAACGATGGGAGCGGTACGCGCAGTGGCACGGTACGTCGGACAGATCCTGGCGGAGTCGTAGTGGCCACGGACTACTACGCCGTACTCGGCGTGCGCCGCGACGCGTCGCAGGAAGAGATCAAGAAGGCCTTCCGGCGGCTCGCCCGCGAGCTGCACCCGGACGTCAACCCCGACCCGAAGACCCAGGAGCGGTTCAAGGAGATCAACGCCGCCTACGAGGTGCTGTCGGACCCGCAGAAGAAGCAGGTCTACGACCTCGGCGGCGACCCGCTCTCGCAGGCCGGAGGCGGCGGCGCGGGCGGCTTCGGAGCCGGTGGCTTCGGGAACTTCTCCGACATCATGGACGCGTTCTTCGGCACGGCGTCGCAGCGCGGACCGCGCTCGCGCACCCGCCGCGGCCAGGACGCGATGATCCGCATCGAGGTGGAGCTCGACGAGGCGGCCTTCGGCACGACGAAGGACATCCAGGTCGACACGGCGGTCGTCTGCAACACCTGCAGCGGTGAGGGCGCGGCCCCCGGCACCTCCGCGCAGACGTGTGACATGTGCCGCGGTCGCGGTGAGGTGTCGCAGGTCACCCGGTCCTTCCTGGGCCAGGTCATGACGTCCCGGCCCTGCCCGCAGTGCCAGGGCTTCGGCACGGTGGTCCCGACGCCGTGCCCCGAGTGCGCGGGCGACGGCCGCGTGCGGTCCCGCCGGACCCTCACGGTCAAGATCCCGGCAGGTGTCGACAACGGCACGCGGATCCAGCTCGCCGGCGAGGGCGAGGTCGGGCCCGGTGGCGGCCCGGCCGGTGACCTCTACGTCGAGATCCACGAGCTGCCGCACTCCATGTTCCAGCGGCGCGGCGACGACCTGCACTGCACGGTGACGATCCCGATGACGGCGGCGGCCCTCGGCACGAAGGTGCCTCTGGAGACGCTCGACGGCATGGAGGAGGTCGACATCCGCCCGGGCACCCAGTCCGGCCAGTCCATCCCGCTGCACGCCCGCGGTGTCACGCACCTGCGCGGCGGCGGGCGCGGCGACCTCATCGTCCACGTCGAGGTCCAGACCCCGACCAAGCTCGACCCCGAGCAGGAGCGCCTGCTCCGCGAGTTCTCCAAACTACGCGGCGAGGAACGCCCGACGGGGCAGTTCCAGCCCGGGCAGCAAGGATTGTTCTCGCGGCTGAAGGACGCCTTCAACGGTCGCTGACGGGGGTGGCCCGGCCGGTGACGGGGTGGGTGCCGGGTAGCAGGAGGCGCCTGTTCCTCTGGTCTATGCCACCCGGCAGGCCGGTTTCGGACTTGTTCGGAAGGCGTGACAACATGCGGTCATGTCCTCCGCGCTGACCGATCTTTTCCCGCTCCCGATCGTGCAGGCCCCCATGGCGGGCGGCGTCTCCGTGCCGAAGCTCGTCGCCGCCGTGTGCGAGGCGGGCGGGCTCGGCTTCCTCGCCGCCGGGTACAAGACCGCCGACGGGATGTACCAGGAGATCAAACAGCTCAGGAGCCTGACCGCCAGGCCCTTCGGCGTCAACGTCTTCATGCCGCAGCCCGAGTACGCCGACCCCGCCGCCGTCGACGTCTACGCTCATCAGCTGGCCGGCGAGGCCACCTGGTACGAGGCCGAGCTGGGCGATCCCGACAGCGGACGCGACGACGGCTTCGAGGCCAAGATCGTGGTGCTGCGCGACAACCCCGTGCCGGTGGTGTCGTTCCACTTCGGCGTGCCGAGCCGTGAGGTGATCGACGCCCTGCACCGCGTCGGCACCTTCGTCCTGGCCGCGGCGACCACCCCCGACGAGGCCCGGGCCGTCGAGCGGGCGGGCGCGGACGGCGTCATCGCCCAGGGCGTCGAGGCCGGCGGCCACCAGGGCACCCACCGGGACGTCCCCGAGACGGACGGCTCCGGCATCGGCCTGCTGTCGCTGGTCGCCCAGGTGCGCGAGGCCGTCAACATCCCGATCATCGCCGCGGGTGGCATCATGCGCGGCGGCCAGATCGCCGGGGCGCTCGCGGCGGGCGCGAGCGCCGCCCAGCTGGGCACCGCCTTCCTCGCCACGCACGAGTCGGGCGCGCACGCCCTGCACAAGCAGGCGCTGACCAACCCCCTGTTCGTCCGGACCGAGTTGACCCGGGCGTTCTCGGGCCGGCCCGCGCGTGGCCTCGTCAACCGGTTCCTGCGGGAGCACGGTCCGTACGCGCCCGCCGCGTATCCCGAGATCCACCACCTCACCTCGCCGCTGCGCAAGGCCGCCGCCAAGGCCGGGGACGCGCAGGGGATGGCGCTGTGGGCGGGGCAGGGCCACCGGATGGCGCGGGAGCTGCCGGCCGGACAGCTGGTGGAGGTGCTCGCGGGAGAACTCGCCGCGGCCCGTGCGGCGTCGGCCGGCGGGGGCGTTCTGTGACCGCGCCGGTGTTCGTGGTCGAGCACTTCGACGCGGGCCTGGGCGGCCGGTACGTGCTCCACGGGCCGGAGGGACGGCACGCCGTCTCCGTGAAGCGGCTGCGGGCCGGCGAGGACGTCGTCCTCACGGACGGGGCCGGGCGGTGGGCGGACTGCGTCGTGCTCGACACGGAGGGCAAGGACCGGCTGGTCGTCCAACTGGACTCGGTGAGCGAGGAGCCGCCGGAGCAGCCGCGGGTCACCGTCGTCCAGGCGCTGCCCAAGGGCGACCGCGGGGAGCTGGCCGTCGAGACCATGACCGAGGTCGGGGTCGACGCGATCGTGCCGTGGGCGGCGGCGCGCTGCATCACGCAGTGGAAGGGCGAGCGCGGGGCCAGGGCCCTGGGGAAGTGGCGGGCGACCGCCCGGGAGGCCGGGAAGCAGTCGCGCCGGGTGCGGTTCCCCGAGGTCGCGGAGGCCGCCACGACCAAGCAGGTCGCCGCGCTGCTGGCGACCGCGGACTTCGCGGCCGTGCTGCACGAGAGCGGGGACGCGCCGCTGGCCACGGCCGAACTGCCGTCCGCCGGTGAGATCGTGTTGGTCGTGGGGCCCGAAGGGGGCGTGGCGCCCGAGGAGTTGGCGCTGTTCGAGGAGGCGGGAGCGAAGGCGCACCGCCTCGGGCGCAGTGTGCTGCGCACATCGACTGCCGGGACGGCGGCCGCGGCCGTGCTCCTGGCTCGCACCGGCCGCTGGTCCTGACCCCTTCTGGAGGCACCGTGGAACTCGCACAGGTACGTCTGCTCGTGTCCGACTTCGCCGCTTGCTACCACTTCTACGGCGAGGTCCTCGGCCTCAAGCCGCAGTCCGGGGCGGCGCGGGGGCCCTACGAGAAGTTCAGCCCCGCGGTGGGCTCCGCCGGGATCGCGCTGCAGGACCGGTCGGTGATGGCCGAGGTGCTCGACGAGCTGGGCGATGCGGCGCAGGGGCATCGGTCCCTGGTCGTGCTGCGGGTGGACGGGCTGGACGCGTACTGCGAGGAGATCACCCTGCGCGGGGCGACGGTCCTGCACGGCCCGGCACGGATGACGGACCGCATGCGAGTCGCCCACCTCAAGGACCCCGAGGGCAACCTGGTGGAACTTCAGGAGTGGCTTCTGCTGCGCGGTTGACGCCTTTGCGCCCTACCGCGCCGCCCCCGTCAGTGGCAGGCTGCCCTCCATGGGGGCTTTGAGGAGGGTCCGGCGGGGCGCGCGCGGCCGGCGAGTGGCTGTGGCGGCGACGTTCGCGGTGGTCGCCGTGGGCGGCGCGGTCGCGTGCGAGCCCGGCGGCATCAGCTCCGCGTCCGTCGCGTACACCACCGACGAGACCGTGACCAAGGAGCTCAACCGGCAGAAGGCGGGCGTGCGCTGGCTGACGTGCACGGCCTCCTACGGCAACGGCGGGAAGTCGTCGCCGTCGGCGAGCGAGAAGACCGTCGCGACCGTCGACTGCGAAGGCAAGACCGAGGACGACAAGGACATCACCGTCACCGGCGAGGTCACCCACGCGGTGGACGGCGCCTGTGTGCGCGGCAACATCACCGCCAAGGTGGACGGCAAGGTCTGGTTCGAGGTCGACGGGCTCGGCGACTGCAACCGCACCAGTCCGCCGCCCGTCGGCGGTGGGCCCACGAACGGGCAGCCCGGACCCACCGTCACCGTGACCGTCACGCAGACCATCTGGTGCGACCGCTACCCGGACTGCCGTCCCGTCGAGGGCAAGTGATCCGAACCCTGTCCGCGCGCCGTCGTCCCTGCATAGGGTGATCAGGTGACATCGCCTGCTTACCTCCGGTTCCCCCACGCGCACGGCGACCTGGTCGCCTTCACCGCCGAGGACGACGTGTGGCTCGCTCCACTCGCCGGCGGCCGGGCCTGGCGGGTCAGCGCCGACAACGTGCCGGTGAACCAGCCCCGGATCTCGCCCGACGGCACCACCGTCGCCTGGACCTCCACCCGCCACGGCGCCCCCGAGGTGCACATCGCCCCGGTCGACGGCGGTCCCGCCAAGCGGCTGACGTACTGGGGGAGTCCGAAGACCCAGGTGCGCGGATGGACCCCGGACGGCGAGGTGCTGGCCATCAGCGCCCAGGGGCAGGCGAGCCTGCGCCGTACCTGGGCGCGTGCCGTCCCACTGGACGGCGGCCCGGCCACGACCCTGCCGTACGGGCCGGTCGGTGACATCGCCCACGGCCCGCACACGGTGCTGCTGTCCGCCCCGATGGGGCGCGAGGCGGCGTGGTGGAAGCGGTACCGCGGCGGTACGGCGGGCAAGTTGTGGATCGACCCCGAGGACAACGGGGAGTTCGTGCGGCTGCACGAAGACCTCGACGGCAACGTCGAGTATCCGCTGTGGGTGGGGGACCGAGTCGCCTTCCTCTCCGACCACGAGGGCACCGGAGCGCTCTACTCCTCCCTCGCCGACGGATCCGACCTGCGCCGGCACACCGCCCTGGACGGCTTCTACGCCCGGCACGCCGCGACCGACGGCACCCGCGTCGTCTACTCCAGCGCCGGTGAGCTGTGGGTGCTCGACGACCTGGACGGGGCCGAGCCGCGCCGGCTCGATGTGCGGCTCGGCGGGCAGCGCGTCGACCTCCAGCCGTTCACGGTGAACGCCTCCCGGTGGTTCGGATCGGCGTCCCCGGACCACACCGCGCGCGGCAGCGCCGTCTCCGTACGCGGCTCCGTGCACTGGGTCACCCACCGTTCCGGCCCGGCCCGCGCGCTGGCCGCCACGCCCGGCGTACGGGCCCGGCTGCCGCGGACGTTCCGCGCGGACGGCGAGGAGTGGGTGGTGTGGGTGACGGACGCCGAGGGCGACGACGCCCTGGAGTTCGCACCCGCCACCGGCCTCACCCCGGGGGCGACACCGCGCCGGCTCGCCGCCGGGCAGCTCGGCCGGGTACTGGCCCTCGCCATGGCGCCCGACGGCAGCCGTGCCGCCGTGGCCTCCCACGACGGGCGCCTGCTGCTCGTGGAACGGGAGACCGGCGAGGTACGGGAGGTCGACCGCAGCGAGGACGGCGACGTGTCGGGACTGGTCTTCTCGCCCGACTCCTCCTGGCTCGCCTGGTCCCACCCCGGCCCGCGGCCCCTGTGCCAGCTGAAGCTCGCCAACACCACCGACCTGTCGGTCACCGAGGCGACCCCGCTGCGCTTCCAGGACTACGCACCCGCCTTCACGGTGGACGGCAAGCACCTCGCGTTCCTGTCGACCCGCTCCTTCGACCCGGTCTACGACGAGCACGTCTTCGACCTGGCCTTCGTGGAGGGCGCCCGGCCGCACCTGATCACCCTGGCGGCCACCACCCCGTCCCCGTTCGGCCCGCAGCGGCACGGCCGTTCCTTCGAGACGCCCGACCGAGAGGAGACCCCCGACAGCGAGGGCACCCCCACCACGCGCATCGACCTCGACGGACTCGCCGACCGCATCGTGCCCTTCCCGGTCGAGGCCGCCCGCTACTCCAACCTGCGCGCCGCCAAGGACGGCGTGCTGTGGCTGCGCCACCCGGTCGCCGGGGTGCTCGGCGCGTCCCGGGCCACCCCGGACGATCCCGAGCCCAAGTCCGAGCTGGAGCGCTACGACCTCGCCCAGCAGCGCGTCGAGCATCTCGCCGTCGACGCCGACCACTTCGAGGTCAGCGGCGACGGCAAGCGGGTGTTGCTGTGGACCGACGGGCGGCTGAAGGTCGTCCCCAGCGACCGGCGCGCCTCGGGCGACGACGACAGCGAATCCAACATCAGCGTCGACCTCGGCCGCGTACGCCAGCTCATCGACCCGGCCGCCGAGTGGCGGCAGATGTTCGACGAGAACGGCCGCATCATGCGCGACCACTTCTGGCGGCCGGACATGAGCGGCGTCGACTGGGACGGCGTCCTCGACCGCTACCGCCCGGTCGTGGAGCGCCTCGCCACCCACGACGACCTCGTCGACCTGCTGTGGGAGGTCCAGGGTGAACTCGGCACCTCGCACGCCTACGTCACCCCGCGCGGCGGCCACGGCGGCGGACCCCGTCAGGGCCTCCTCGGTGCCGACATCTCCCGCCACGGGGACGGCAGTTGGCGCGTCGACCGCATCCTGCCCTCGGAGACCTCCGACCCGGACGCCCGCAGCCCGCTGGCCGCGCCCGGCGTGGCCGTACGCCCCGGGGACGCCATCGTGGCGATCGCCGGGCAGCCCGTGGACCCGGTCGCCGGGCCCGGCCCGCTGCTGATCGGCACGGCGAACAAGCCGGTGGAGCTGACGATCTCCCCGTCCGGCGGCGGCGACCCCCGGCACGCCGTCGTCGTCCCGGTCGCCGACGAGGAGCCGCTGCGCTACCACGCCTGGGTCGCCGACCGGCGCGCCTACGTCCACGAGAAGTCCGGCGGCCGGCTCGGCTATCTGCACGTCCCGGACATGCAGGCCCCCGGCTGGGCCCAGATCCACCGCGACCTGCGCGTCGAGGTCGCCCGCGAGGGCCTGGTCGTCGACGTCCGCGAGAACCGCGGCGGCCACACCTCCCAGCTGGTCGTCGAGAAGCTCGCCCGCCGCATCGTCGGCTGGGCCGTCCCGCGCGGCATGCGCCCCTACAGCTACCCGGAGGACGCCCCGCGCGGCCCCGTCGTGGCCGTCGCGAACGAGTTCTCCGGCTCCGACGGCGACATCGTCAACGCCGCGATCAAGGCCCTCGGCCTCGGCCCGGTCATCGGCACCCGCACGTGGGGCGGCGTCATCGGCATCGACAGCCGCTACCGCCTTGTCGACGGCACTCAGGTCACCCAGCCCAAGTACGCCTTCTGGCTGGAGGGCTACGAGTGGGGCGTGGAGAACCACGGGGTGGACCCGGACGTGGAGATCGTCCAACGCCCTCAGGACTACGCGGCAGGCAGGGACACCCAGCTGGACGAGGCGATCCGGCTCGCGCTGGAGGCTCTGGAGGCGGTACCGGCGAAGACGCCGCCGGGCCTGCCGAGCTGAGAGCGCGGGGCGGTGTGGACGTGCGGCTGCGCGGCGTGGGCGCGACCAGCAACGAACGCAGCCGCACCCGACGACGATACGATGCCCGAGTCGGACCCGAGATCGGCCAACCCCCGGAGGGACCATGGCAGGGGAACCCCAGGACGACTGCCTGTTCTGCAAGATCGTCGCAGGCGTCGTCCCGGCGACGATCGTGCGCGAGACGGAGACGACCATCGCCTTCCGGGACATCAACCCGCAGGCCCCCACCCACGTCCTGGTCATCCCCAAGGCGCACTACGAGAACGCAGCCGCCCTCGCCGCCGCCGACCCGGCCCTCACCGCGGACGTGCTCCGCGAGGCCCAGGCCGTCGCGGACGAGGAGAAACTCGACAGCTACCGCATCGTGTTCAACACGGGCAGCGGTGCCGGCCAGACCGTCTGGCACGTGCACGGCCACGTGCTCGGCGGCCGCGGCCTCCAGTGGCCCCCGGGGTAACGCGCCTTGTCCATACGTGAACTCGTGGTCCTCGGCACCGCCAGCCAGGTCCCGACCCGGCACCGCAACCACAACGGCTACCTGCTGCGCTGGGACGGCGAGGGCATCCTGTTCGACCCCGGCGAGGGCACGCAGCGCCAGATGCTGCGCGCCGGGGTCGCCGCGCACGACCTGAACCGGATCTGCGTCACCCACTTCCACGGCGACCACTCCCTCGGCCTCGCCGGCGTGATCCAGCGCATCAACCTCGACCGGGTCCCGCACGAGATCACCGCCCACTACCCCCGCTCCGGGCAGCGCTTCTTCGACCGGCTCCGGTACGCCACCGCCTACCGCGAGACCGTCGAGCTCACGCAGGCGCCGGTCGCCGCCGACGGCCCCCTGGCCCGCACGGACGGCTACACGCTGGAGGCCCGGAAGCTGTCCCACCCGGTGGAGTCCTACGGCTACCGGATCGTCGAGCCCGACGGCCGCCGCATGCTGCCCGAGCGGCTCGCCGGGCACGGCATCGAGGGCCCGGACGTCGGCCGCATCCAGCGCGAGGGATCGCTCGGCGGCGTCTCGCTGGAAGACGTCAGCGAGGTGCGGCGCGGGCAGCGGTTCGCGTTCGTCATGGACACCCGGCTGTGCGACGGCGTGTACGCCCTGGCCGAGGGCTGCGACATGCTCGTCATCGAGTCGACCTTCCTCGACGAGGACGAGGGACTCGCCGTCGAGCACGGCCATCTGACCGCAGGTCAGGCCGCCCGCGTGGGCCGGGACGGCGGGGTGCGGCACCTCGTGCTGACCCACTTCAGCCAGCGCTACACCGAACCGGACGAGTTCGAGCGGCAGGCGCGGGCGGCCGGGTACGAGGGCGAACTGACCGTGGCACACGATCTCCTCCGGGTACCGGTTCCGAAGCGTCGGTGAAACGGCCGTACGATGAAGTGATGTCCCTCCCCAAAGCCGAACTGCACCTTCACATCGAAGGCACCCTGGAACCGGAACTCGCCTTCGAACTCGCCGCGCGCAACGGCGTCACGCTCCCGTACGCCGACACGGACGAGCTGCGCGAGGCCTACCGGTTCGAGGATCTGCAGTCCTTCCTGAACCTGTACTACGAGCTCATGGCCGTCCTGCGCACCGAGCAGGACTTCGAGGATCTGGCCGACGCCTACCTCGCCCGTGCCGCCGCGCAGGGTGTGCGGCACGCGGAGATCTTCTTCGACCCCCAGGCCCACACCAGCCGGGGGCTGGAGCTCGGCACGGTCGTCGAGGGGCTGTGGCGCGCACTGGGCGACAGTGAGGCGAACCACGGTGTCTCGACCCGGCTGATCCTGTGCTTCCTGCGCGACGAGTCCGCCGAGTCGGCCCTGGCCACGCTGGAGGCGGCGAAGCCGTACCTGCACCGGATCACCGGCGTCGGCCTCGACTCGGCCGAGGTCGGGCATCCGCCGGTGAAGTTCCGCGAGGTCTACGAGACCGCCGCCGCGCTCGGCCTGAGGCGGGTCGCGCACGCGGGCGAGGAGGGCCCGCCCGAGTACATCACCGAGGCGCTGGACGTCCTCGGTGTCGAACGAATCGACCACGGGCTGCGCTGTGTGGAGGACCCGGCGCTGGTGGAGCGGCTGGTGCGCGACCGGGTGCCGCTGACGCTGTGCCCGCTGTCCAACGTCCGGCTGCGCACGGTCGACACCCTCGCCGACCACCCGCTGCCCGCCATGCTGGACGCCGGCCTCCTGTGCACGGTCAACTCCGACGACCCGGCCTACTTCGGCGGCTACGCCGGTGACAACTTCGACGCCGTGCGCGACACCCTCGGCCTCGGCGAGGAACGGCTGCGGGAGCTCGCCCGCAACTCCTTCCTCGCCTCGTTCCTGGAGGACGACGAGGAGCTGCGGGCGCGGTACCTCGCCGAGGTGGAGGCGTACACCTTCGCGTAGGTCTCAGAAGACCTCGGACCCCGCCTTGCCGTAGGCGCGCTGGGCGGGGACGGCCGGGGCCTCGACGGGGATCTCCACCACCGGCTGCTCCGGGGCGCCGATCTCGGGGATCGCGCCGGTGGGCGTACCCGGGGCGGCGGCGACCAGGGCGGCCGGGTGGCCGCCGCGGCGACGGATCGCGCCGGGCAGCAGCGGGCGCCCGCCGGTGTGCAGGGCGACGGCGGTCATCGGCAGGGCGATCACCAGCAGTCCGGCGCCGAGGACCGCGCCCATGACCGGGAACCCGGCCTGCGCCGACAGCACGCTGCCGGTCAGCGGCCCGGCGGCCGTGCCCAGCGAGGACGCCGAACCGACCAGCACCGCCCAGCGCCCCCGCGGGTCGAGCGAGGCGGCCAGCCCGATCAGGTACGACAGCACCACCGGGTACAGCGTGTTCCAGGCGATCTCGCCGGCCGCGAAACTCCCCAGGCCGGTGGCGGAGGCGCTGAGCACGATGCAGCCGGCGATGAGGACCGTGCCCGCCCCGATCGGCACCGCACGCCCGAGCCGCGCCCCGAGCGCGCCGGCCGCCAGGACGCCGGTGAGTCCGGCGCCCAGTGCCACGGCGAAGACGGCACCGACGGTGGCCTCGCCGAGGTGCGCCTGCTCCAGTCCGATCCGGCCGCTCACGCCCCACAGCGAGTTCTGCGCGAGTGACCAGCACACCATGGCGGCGGCCAGCACCAGTCCCGAACGGGCATGCGGCAGCCGGGACCTGCCCTGCCGCGTGGGGGCAGGGGGGGTGCCGACGGGGAGCCGGCCGGTCAGCGGCCACACGGCGAGGGCCGTGAGAGCGATCGCGGCCAGCGGCAGACCGTGCCCCGGGCCGAGGTGCGGCACCGTCAGATACACGGCGCCCGCGAGGGCGGAGACGCTGAGCAACCCGGCTGTGGAGGCCCGGTGCGGATCCCGCTGCGCGGCGATGAGCGTGGCGGCGACGGTGGTGGCCGTACCGGAACCGAACCCGCCGACCACCGCTCCGGCGACGACGGCCGGGACCGTGGTGGTCAGGGCGGCGCCGCCGTAGCCGATCAGGGCCAGGGCGAGGCCGAGCCGGGCGAGGGTGCGGGCCCCGATCCGTTCGACCCGGGAGGCCAGGGCGAATCCGGCGGCGGCCGAACTCAGCAGCAGGGCACTGCCGACGGCACCGGCCTGCGTGGCGGAGAGCGGAAGGGCCGAGTCGAGTCGGCCGACGGTGGTCGGCAGCAGATACGGAGCGAGGTATCCGGCCGTGAAAAGGGCGACGAGGGGCCAGGGGGTGGTGCGAGGGGCGAACACGGGCGTTCCCAGGGCATGCGAAAGGAGCGGCAGGAAAGGGGGATTGGGCGACGACCGTCGACGGACAGGAACGCGCGGGCAATTTGTATCAAGCATGTAGTCACACCCGTGAGCCCGGGGGGTGTGATGTGGAGCACGTTGCGTTTGAGGGAGGAAAGGACGGGTAGAAGTGCGCTTTTTGCTCACGTCGGTGGGCCTTCACCGGCGGGTTTCCGGCTGACGCCAGTGCACGGAACCGCCGCCCGCCGGAACCGTCGCCCCGGACTTCGTCCGGTTCTCCCGCGTCACCGCGACGATCCGCTCCTCGTGCTCCGGTGTGAGAGCTCGTGGACGCGCCCTGAGGGGTCCTTGCACTATGCCCGCCCGGGTCGCGCGGCCTGGCACCGCGCCTCGCCGCATTGCCGAAGTGCCCAGGTAGCTCCGCTACCTGGGCACTCCGGCGCCTTGCGGTGCACGGCACCGGACCACGCGACCTGATCGGACGCTCATAGTGCAAGGACCCCTGAGTCCGACACGGGCCGATCACGGTCGGCCCGCCCGCCCGGTTGACGTCCGTATAGCCGACCTTCATTCTCATCCATGGATGACGTCCATATGGGGAAATCGCCGTGGGCGGCGGACCGCTCACCGGCGTCCGCCGGCCCGGCCGCCCTCACCACCCTCCTCACCGCCGGACTCGACCTCGTGGGAGCCGCTCCGTGAATCTCGCCATCACCGACGTACGGCTGACGCCGATCCTGGTCGCGGACCCGCCGCTGCTGAACACCCAGGGCGTGCACCAGCCGTACACACCCCGGCTGATCGTCGAGGTCGTCACGGCGGACGGGGTCACGGGCGTGGGGGAGACCTACGGCGACGCCAAGTACCTGGAGCTGGCCCGGCCCTTCGCCGAGCGGCTGAAGGGACGCCAGGTCAGCGATCTGAACGGGCTGTTCACGATCGCGGACGAGGTGGCCGTGGACGCCTCCCGGATCGATGACGCCGTCGACGTGGGAGGGCTGCGCGGCGTCCAGACCGCCGGCAAACTGCGACTGTCCGTGGTCTCCGGCTTCGAGGTCGCCTGCCTCGACGCCCTCGGCAAGGCGCTCGGACTGCCCGTCCACGCGCTGCTCGGCGGCAAGGTGCGCGACGCCGTCGAGTACAGCGCCTACCTGTTCTACAAGTGGGCCGACCACCCGGAGGGGGTCCGCGCGGAGAAGGACGACTGGGGCGCCGCCCTCGACCCCGCGGGGGTCGTGGAACAGGCCCGGCGGTTCACGGAGCGGTACGGCTTCACCTCCTTCAAGCTCAAGGGCGGTGTCTTCCCGCCCGACCAGGAGATCGCCGCCGTCCGGGCGCTCGCCCGGGCCTTCCCGGGGCATCCGCTGCGGCTGGACCCCAACGGCGCCTGGTCGGTCGAGGCCTCGCTGCGGGTGGCCGAGGAGCTCGGGGACGTCCTCGAGTACCTGGAGGACCCCACGCTCGGCACCTCCGGCATGGCCGAGGTCGCCGCGAGGACCGGGGTGCCGCTCGCCACCAACATGTGCGTGACGACCTTCGCCGAGATCGAGGAGGCGTTCACCCGGGGCGCCGTGCAGGTCGTGCTGTCCGACCACCACTACTGGGGCGGACTGCGCAACACCCAGCAACTCGCCGCCGTCTGCCGCACCTTCGGCGTCGGCGTGTCCATGCACTCCAACACCCACCTGGGCATCTCGCTCGCCGCGATGACCCACGTGGCGGCCACCGTCCCCGACCTCCACCACGCCTGCGACTCCCACTACCCCTGGCAGTCGGAGGACGTCCTCACCGAGCGGCTCACCTTCCGGGGCGGCAAGGTCGCGGTGTCCGACGCGCCCGGACTCGGCGTGGAGCTCGACCGCGAGCGGCTGGCCGTACTGCACCGGCGGTGGCGGGACGACGACGGGGCGCTGCGGGACCGCGACGACGCGGCGGCCATGCGGATCACCGACCCGGAGTGGGTGACGCCCTCGATGCCCCGCTGGTAGTGCCCGCGGCTTCGCGGGCGGGGACGCGCGGGTCCGGCGCGAGCTGACGGGACGGGCGGGTCCGGCGTGATCGGCGTCACGGTTGACGGTGATGTGGTGCAGACTGGCCTGATCCGCACCACGTCAGGGAGCGCATCGTGATCGCGTCCACCGCCCCGGCAGGAAAGGGCCCGGCCGGAAAGGGGTCGCACCGTCAGACCCAGGTCGATCCCCTCGCGCCGCTGCGCAGGCCGGACGACCCGCCCTGGGACGTCTACCTCACCGGCACCGTCTTCCTCGACATCATCTTCACCGGCCTCGACTCCGCCCCGGTGCGCGGTACCGAGTCCTGGGCGCGCGGGATGGGGTCGAGCCCCGGCGGCGTCGCCAACATGGCCACCGCGCTGGCCCGCCTCGGCCTGCGTACGTCCCTCGCGGCGGCCTTCGGCGACGACCACTACGGCGACTACTGCTGGGACGCCCTGGAGCACGGCGAGGGCATCGACCTCTCCCCGTCGCGCACGGTGCCCGGCTGGCACTCCCCGGTGACCGTCTCCATGGCGTACGAGGGGGAGCGCACGATGGTCTCGCACGGCCACGAGCCGCCCCCGGCGGAACCGGCCCCGCAGTGCCCGCCCCGCGCCCGAGCCGCCGTCGCCTCCCTCGCGCCCGGCGTGAGCGCGCCCTGGATCGCCCAGGCCGCGAGCAAGGGCACGCGGGTCTTCGGCGACGTCGGCTGGGACGACACCGGGGCGTGGGATCTGGCGGGGCTGCCCGACCTGCGGCACTGCGAGGCGTTCCTGCCGAACGCGCAGGAGGCCATGCGGTACACGGGCGCGGACTGCCCGCGGGCCGCCGCGCACGCCCTGACCGCGTACGTGCCGCTCGCCGTGGTGACCCTCGGGGCGGACGGGGCGTACGCCGTGGACCGGCGTACGGGAGAGACGGCGGAGGTGCCGGCGATCGAGGTCGAGGCGCTGGATCCGACCGGGGCGGGGGACGTCTTCGTGGCCGGGTTCGTGGCCGGGACGCTGGCGGGCTGGCCGCTCGCCGATCGGCTGGCCTTCGCCGGGCTGACCGCGGCGTTGTCGGTGCAGGAGTTCGGCGGGTCGCTGTCGGCACCGGGGTGGTCGGAGATCGCGGCGTGGTGGCGGAGGGTGCAGTCGGTGGAGGGGCAGGATCCGGTGGGGCTTCGGCGGTACGGGTTCCTCGCGGGGCTTGTGCCGGAGGAGCTGGTGAGGCCCTGGCCGTTGCGGCGCGCGGTGCCTACGATCGGGTTCCGGCGCTCGGCGTGATTCGAACCGTCCCGGAGGGCGCCGCCCCTCAGATGAAACCCCGCCCCCAAAACCCCTACGGCGTTGTCACTCCCCCGTCGTACCCTGGGAATCGCGAGGCCGCCCTCAGCTGCGCGGCCGTGACGAGGAGGAACCGCAGGCCTTCAGCGCCGGCCCATGACTCAGACACCCACAGCTCACACCCCCGCGCAGGAGCAGGCGAGAGCGCAGTTCACCGTCCCCGCCCAACACCCCATGGTGACCGTGCTGGGGTCCGGCGACTCCCTCCTGCGCGTGATCGAGAAGGCCTTCCCGGCGGCCGACATCCACGTCCGGGGCAATGAGATCAGCGCGGTCGGCGACCCCGTGGACGTCGCCCTCATCGCCCGCGTGTTCGACGAGATGATGCTGGTGCTCCGCACCGGGCAGCCGATGACGGAGGACGCAGTGGAACGCTCGATCGCCATGCTCAAGGCGAGCGACAACGGCGAGAGCGACGGCCAGGAGACCCCGGCCCAGGTGCTCACCCAGAACATCCTGTCCTCGCGCGGCCGCACGATCCGTCCCAAGACGCTCAACCAGAAGCGCTACGTGGACGCGATCGACAAGCACACGATCGTCTTCGGCATCGGCCCGGCCGGTACCGGCAAGACCTACCTGGCGATGGCCAAGGCGGTGCAGGCCCTGCAGTCCAAGCAGGTCAACCGCATCATCCTGACCCGCCCGGCGGTCGAGGCCGGAGAGCGGCTCGGATTCCTCCCGGGCACGCTCTACGAGAAGATCGACCCGTACCTGCGCCCGCTCTACGACGCGCTGCACGACATGCTCGACCCGGACTCGATCCCGCGGCTGATGGCGGCGGGCACGATCGAGGTCGCGCCGCTGGCGTACATGAGGGGCAGGACCCTCAATGACGCCTTCATCATCCTGGACGAGGCCCAGAACACGAGCCCCGAGCAGATGAAGATGTTCCTCACCCGCCTCGGCTTCGACTCGAAGATCGTGATCACGGGTGACGTGACGCAGGTCGACCTCCCGGACGGGACCAAGAGCGGTCTGCGCCAGGTCCAGGACATCCTGGAGGGCGTCGAGGACGTCCACTTCTCCCGGCTGTCGTCGCACGACGTCGTCCGGCACAAGCTGGTGGGCCGTATCGTCGACGCGTACGAGAAGTACGACACCGAGCACGGCACCCAGAACGGCGCGAACAAGAGCCGGGGCAAGTCCGGGCACAAGGGGAAGTAGACAAGCACCACACCATGTCGATCGACGTCAACAACGAGTCCGGCACCGAGGTCGACGAGCAGGCGATCCTCGACATCGCCCGCTACGCGCTCGCGCGGATGCGCATCCACCCGCTGTCCGAACTGTCGGTGATCGTCGTGGACGCCGACGCCATGGAGCAGCTCCACATCCAGTGGATGGACCTCCCGGGCCCCACGGATGTCATGTCCTTCCCCATGGACGAGCTGCGCCCGCCGTCCAAGGACGACGACGAGCCGCCGCAGGGGCTGCTCGGCGACATCGTGCTGTGCCCCGAGGTCGCTCAGAAGCAGGGCAGGGAAGCGGACACGCAGCACTCCATGGACGAGGAGCTCCAGCTGCTCACCGTCCACGGAGTGCTGCACCTGCTGGGCTACGACCACGAGGAACCGGACGAGAAGGCCGAGATGTTCGGCCTCCAGGCGGCCATCGTGGACGGCTGGCGTGCGGAGCGCGGCCTGACCGGCCCGTCCCCGGCGCCGACGGTCTCGTAGCGCCGCCGATGAGTCCGCAACTCGCCCTGGGCGCCATCGCTCTGGTCGTCGTGGCCTGGCTCGCCGCCTGCGCGGAGGCGGGCCTCGCGCGGGTCTCCAGCTTCCGTGCCGAGGAGGCCGTGCGCAGCGGCCGGCGCGGCAGCGCGAAACTCGCCCAGGTCGCCGCCGACCCGACCCGCTACCTCAACGTGGCGCTGCTGGTCCGCGTCGCCTGCGAGATGGCCGCCGCCGCGCTGATCACCTACGGCTGCCTCCAGGAGTTCGACGGCACCACCCAGGCCCTCCTGGTCGCCATCGCGGTCATGGTCCTCGTGTCGTACGTCGCTGTCGGGGTCTCGCCGCGCACCATCGGCCGCCAGCACCCCATGAACACGGCGACGCTCTCGGCGTACGTCCTGGTGCCGCTGGCCCGGATCATGGGCCCGATCCCGTCTCTGCTGATCCTCATCGGCAACGCGCTCACCCCCGGCAAGGGCTTCCGGCGCGGCCCCTTCGCCTCCGAGGCGGAGCTGCGCGCGCTGGTCGACCTCGCCGAGAAGGAGTCGCTCATCGAGGACGAGGAGCGCCGCATGGTGCACTCGGTCTTCGAACTGGGCGACACCCTCGTCCGTGAGGTCATGGTCCCGCGCACGGACCTGGTGGTCATCGAGCGCTTCAAGACCATCCGCCAGGCCCTCACCCTCGCCCTGCGCTCCGGCTTCTCCCGCATCCCGGTGACCGGCGAGAGCGAGGACGACATCGTCGGGATCGTGTATCTGAAGGACCTGGTCCGCAAGACGCACATCAGCCGGGACGCCGAGTCCGAGCAGGTGTCCACGGCGATGCGCCCGGCGTTCTTCGTGCCCGACACCAAGAACGCCGGCGACCTGCTGCGCGAGATGCAGAAGGAACGCAACCACGTCGCCGTCGTCATCGACGAGTACGGCGGCACGGCCGGCATCGTCACCATCGAGGACATCCTCGAGGAGATCGTCGGCGAGATCACCGACGAGTACGACCGTGAACTGCCGCCGGTGGAGGACCTCGGCAAGGACCGCTTCCGCGTCACCGCCCGCCTCGACATCAGCGACCTGGGCGAGCTGTACGGCCTGGAGGCGTTCGACGACGAGGACGTGGAGACGGTCGGCGGCCTGCTGGCCAAGGCGCTGGGCCGGGTGCCCATCGCCGGGGCGTCGTCCGTGGTCGGTCTCCCCGACGGCCGGGAGCTCCGCCTGACCGCGGAGGCCGCGGCCGGCCGCCGGAACAAGATCGTGACGGTGCTGGCGGAGCCGGTGGACCCGGGCGATCCGCCGGAGGAGGAGAAGCCGGAGTGACCCCGCGGGAACTGCGCGCGTTCTGCCTGTCCTTCAACGCGGCGGAGGAGGACTTCCCCTTCAGCCCGGAGATCTCGGTCTTCAAGGTGCGGGGGAAGCTCTTCGCCCTGTCGTTCCTCGACGCGGTCCCCCTGAAGGTCAACCTCAAGTGCGACCCGGACGACGCGATCCGCCTGCGCCGCGAGCACGAGGGGCTCATCGTCCCCGGCTGGCACATGAACAAGCGCCACTGGAACACGGTCACGGCCGACGGCGACCTCCCCGACCGGCTGGTCCGGGAGCTCATCGAGGACTCCTACGACCTGGTCGTCGCGGGCCTGCCGCGAGCGGACCGCCTGCGCCTCGACCGGCCGTGACGCTTCCGTATGCTCGGATCATGACCGACAGCAGCGCGCTCGACCCCGAGGACCGCAAGATCGTCACCCTGGCCCGTTCCGCGCGGGCCCGCAACGGCGTGCCCGAGGGGGCTGCCGTACGGGACGAGACCGGACGTACCTATGTCGCGGGCACCGTGGCCCTCGACTCCCTGAAGCTGAGCGCCCTGCGGGCGGCGGTGGCGATGGCGGTGGCCTCGGGTGCCCGGTCGCTGGAGGCCGCTGCCGTGGTGACAGAGGCCGGGACCGCGTCCGACGAGGACCGGGCGGCCGTACGGGACCTGGGCAGCGCGCAGACGCCGGTGCTGGTGGCGGGGCCGGACGGGACGGTCCGCACCACGGTCACCGCCGGCTGAACTCCGCTGGACCGGCGGTGATCAGGCCAGTCTCCACCTTGCCGCCTCCTGCTCCACGCGCCTCGATCCCGGCGATGGGCCGGGCGCGAGCTACAGCGCGTCCGGCCCGCGCTCGCCGGTCCGCACCCGCACCACCGTGTCGACGGGCAGCGCCCACACCTTGCCGTCGCCGATCTTGCCGGTGTGGGCGGCCTTCACGACCGCGTCGATGACGGCCTCGGCGTCCGCGTCCTCGACGACGACCTCGATCCGGACCTTCGGCACCAGGTCGACCTGGTACTCGGCGCCGCGGTACACCTCGGTGTGACCGCGCTGCCGGCCGTAGCCGCTGGCCTCGCTGACGGTCAGGCCGTGCGCACCGAGTGCCTGCAGGGCGTTCTTGACCTCGTCGAGGCGGTACGGCTTGACGATGGCGGTGATGAGCTTCATGCCTGGGTGGTGACCTTCTGGGCGGGGGAGACGACGGAGGAGGAGACCGGGGCGCCGTGGCCCAGGACCCCGTGATCGTAGGCCGTCTCGGCGTGCACCGTAAGGTCCAGGCCGGTCTGCTCCTGCTCCTCGCTCGCGCGGAAGCCCATGGTGCCGTCGATCAGCTTGCCGATCCCGTACGTCACACCGAACGCGTAGCCGGCGACCACCACCACGGCCAGCAGCTGCTTGCCGAGCTGGGTGAGGCCGCCCCCGTAGAGGAGGCCCTCCGCGCCGCCGGTCATCGACTCGACCGCGAAGACGCCGATCAGGAGCGTGCCGATGACCCCGCCGACCAGGTGGACGCCGACGACGTCGAGGGAGTCGTCGTAGTTCAGCTTGAACTTCCAGCTCACGGCGTACGAGCAGACCGCGCCGGCGGCGAGGCCGACGACCAGCGCGCCGAGCAGGGAGACGGAGCCGCAGGACGGGGTGATGGCGACCAGGCCCGCGACCGCGCCGGACGCGGCGCCCAGGGTCGTGGGGTGGCCGTCGCGCTTGTGCTCCACGAAGAGCCAGCCGAGCAGGCCGGTGCAGCCCGCGGTGAGGGTGTTGAGGAACGCGGCGGCCGCGAGGCCGTTGGCGCCGAGGGCCGAGCCGGCGTTGAAGCCGAACCAGCCGAACCAGAGCAGGCCGGCGCCGAGCATCACCATGGGCAGGTTGTGCGGGCGCATGGCGTCCTTCTTGAAGCCCATGCGCGGGCCCAGGACCAGGCACAACGCGAGCCCCGAGGCGCCGGAGACGATCTCGACGGGCAGCCCGCCGGCGAAGTCCAGGGCACCGAGCCGCTCCAGGATCCAGCCGCCCGGGCCCCACACCCAGTGCGCGACCGGAACGTATACGAGCAGCGCCCACACCGGTACGAAGACCAGCCAGGCCCCGAACTTGGCCCGGTCCGCGACCGCGCCGCTGATCAGCGCGGCCGTGATGATCGCGAAGGTGAGCTGGAAGGTGGCGAACAGGAGGGTGGGGACGGTGCCCTGGACGCTGTCCGGGCCCAGGCCGCTCATGCCCGCGTGGTCGAGCCCGCCGATGAGACCGCCCGCGGCGTCCTCGCCGAAGGCCAGGGAGTAGCCGGCGGCCAGCCACACCACCGTCACCAGGGCGATCGACACGAAGCTCATCATCAGCATGTTGAGCACGCTCTTCGTGCGGACCATGCCCCCGTAGAACAGGGCCAGGCCCGGGGTCATCAGCAGGACGAGGGCGGTGGCGGCGAGCAGCCAGGCGGTGTCGCCGGTGTCTGCGCTTGCGGCGGCCAGGGGCACGGTGTCTCCAACGGGTGGGGGCTCCGGGGGCTCGTCAGAGGTTCACCGGCGTGCGTTTCCGGTTGCGTACGGGTGTGTTTCGCAGGTGTTTCGTCGCGTGAGGGTTTCGGGAAGCTCACAGCGCCGGGGGTGCGCGGGGCGCTGTGCGGAGGGGCTTCGTGGATCAGGGAGAATGGGCGGCATGAGTGTTCGTACCCAGTCATCCGAAGAGCCGGCTGAAGCTGTCCACAGGGCTGGCTTCGCCTGCTTCGTGGGCCGCCCCAATGCGGGCAAGTCCACCCTCACGAATGCTCTGGTCGGCCAGAAGGTGGCGATCACGGCGAACCAGCCGCAGACGACGCGGCACACCGTGCGGGGCATCGTGCACCGCCCGGACGCCCAGCTCATCCTGGTCGACACACCGGGTCTGCACAAACCGCGCACGCTGCTGGGCGAGCGGCTCAACGACGTCGTACGCACGACATGGGCCGAGGTGGACGTGATCGGCTTCTGCCTGCCGGCGAACGAGAAGCTCGGCCCCGGTGACCGCTTCATCGCGAAGGAACTGGCGTCCATCCGGAAGACGCCGAAGATCGCGATCGTCACCAAGACGGACCTGGTGGACGGCAAGGCGCTCGCCGAGCAGCTCATCGCGATCGACCAGCTCGGCAAGGAGCTCGGCTTCGAGTGGGCGGAGATCGTCCCGGTTTCGGCGGTCGGCGACAAGCAGGTGAACCTGCTGGCCGACCTGATCGTCCCGCTCCTGCCGGAGGGCCCGCCGCTCTACCCCGAGGGCGACCTGACCGACGAGCCCGAGCAGGTCATGATCGCGGAGCTGATCCGGGAGGCCGCGCTGGAGGGCGTGCGCGACGAGCTTCCGCACTCCATCGCCGTGGTCGTCGAGGAGATGCTCCCCCGCGAGGACCGCCCCGCCGACAAGCCCCTCCTCGACATCCACGCCTTCGTCTACATCGAGCGCCCCAGCCAGAAGGGCATCATCATCGGCCCCAAGGGCAAGCGCCTGAAGGAGGTCGGCATCAAGTCCCGCAAGCAGATCGAGGCCCTGCTCGGAACCCCGGTGTTCCTGGATCTGCATGTGAAGGTGGCCAAGGACTGGCAGCGGGACCCGAAGCAGTTGCGCAAGCTGGGGTTCTGAGGCTCCGCGCTACAACGCCGTCGCCAGGCTCGCCCACACGGCGTTGCCGCCCGTCAGCGGCGAGCGGGTGATGCCCCAGCTGTCCGCTATCTCCCGGACCAGCAGCAGGCCGCGGCCGCCCTCGTCGTCGAGGTCCGGGCAGCGGTCGGGGATGCCGAGGCCCGTGCGGTCGCCGTCGTGGACCTCCAGCCGGAAACGCGCCTTGGTCACCAGCTGCACGCCGCACAGGATCCGCTCGCTGAGCGTGTGCAGTACGGCGTTGGTCACCAGTTCGGACACGAGCAGGACGGCGTTCGCGCACACCTCGTCGGGCACCTGCCACGAGGCCAGCCGCGCCCGCAGGGCGTGACGGGCGACTCTGACACTGGTCCGCTGCGGCGGCAGCTCCAGCCAGTCGGTGCGCCCCGGGCGGAGCGCCTCCAGGAACCGGGGGGTGGAAGTCGTGTGGGGGGACACGGCGATCGCCTTCCGTGGGGGGTGGACGCAGTCGAGGAAGGGGCGAGCGGGAACGGACCAGGCCGAAAGGGGTTCGAGTGTCCGGTTCCGGATCACACAAGTAACTATGCGCGCAGCGCAGTTCACGCTGCAACCATCTCCCTGATAATTTCAGAAGGACCGTATCGCCCCGGCGGCCTCGTCAAGCCCCTGTCAGCGTGCTGCCGGTGACGACCCCTCAGGGAGGCAGTGCGTGAGCGACGCCCGATCAGGCTCCGGCGCAGGCGCCCCCACCGTGCTCCGCATGATCCTCGGCCGCCGCCTCCAGGAGGCACGGCAGCACGCGGGCCTGTCCCTCGACGACGCGGCCAGGGCCCTGCGCGTGACCCCGCTGACCATCCGCCGCCTGGAGAAGGCGGAGGTCGGGCTGAAGATCCTCTACGTCGAGAAGCTGCTGGAGACCTACGGGGCCGGCCGGCAGGAGATCGACGAGTTCGTCGACCTGGCCGAGCGGGCCAACGAGCCCGGCTGGTGGCACCCGTACCGCGATGTCATGCCGGCCTGGTTCACCGCCTACGTGAGCCTGGAGGCCGGCGCCAGAACCCTGCGCACCTACGAACCGCAGTACGTCACGGGTCTGCTCCAGACGCCCGGGTACGCGCGCGCCGTCCTGCGCGGCGGCTTCCCGAACGACGACGAGGACGACCTCGAGCGGCGCGTGGAGCTGCGGTTGCGCCGCCAGAGCCTGCTCACCGAGCCGGACGCGCCCACGCTGTGGGTGGTGATGGAGGAGGCCGTGCTGCACCGCGTGGTGGGTGGCGCCGAGGTGATGCGGGAGCAGATCGACCGGCTGCTGGAGGCGTCCGAGCTGGAGCACGTCAGCGTCGACGTCGTGCCGTTCTCCGCGGGCGCCCACGTCGGCGCCTGCGCACCCTTCACCTACTTCCGGTTCGAGGAGCGGGAGCTGCCCGACATCGTCTACAGCGAGATCCTCTCGGCCTCCGTCTACCTCGACCAGCGTGCCGACGTCGCGGCCCATCTGGAGGCGCACAACCGGCTGTCGCTGAAGACCTCGTCCGCGGACAGCAAGGCGCTGTTGAACCGCATGCGGAAGGAGTACTCATGACCATCGTCGAGGGCGCCGTCTACAACGGGATGCCCGCGTCGGATCTCGGGGAACAGGGCTGGGAACGCCCGTGGAGCGGCCCCAACGGGGGCCAGTGCGTGGAGACGAAGCAGCTCGCCGACGGCCGCGTGGCGATGCGGCAGTCGGCCGATCCCGCCGGTCCCGCGCTGATCTACACGCCCGAGGAGATCACCGCGTTCGTCGCGGGGGTCAAGGAGGGCCTCGCCGACCATCTGACGGCCCGCTGAAGCCCCACGCACTCGCACCACCACCCCCCACGAGAGGCACCCCATGAACCACACGCAGGCCGCGCGGGACATCGACACCAGCAGGCCGCACTCCGCCCGCATGTACGACTACTACCTTGGCGGCAAGGACCACTTCGAGGTGGACGAGCAGGCCGCCGAGCGGGTCGCCGCGGCCTACCCCGCCATCTTCGTGTGCGCCCGCGAGAACCGCGCCTTCATGCACCGCGCCACCCGGGTCCTCGCCCGCGAGCACGGCATCCGCCAGTGGCTGGACATAGGCACCGGCATCCCCACCGAGCCCAACCTGCACCAGGTCGCCCAGTCCGTGGTCCCCGACGCCCGGGTGGTCTACGCCGACAACGACCCGCTCGTCCTCAAGTACGCCGAGCGTCTGATGCGCAGCACCTCCGAGGGCCGCACCACCTACATCGAGGCGGACGTCAACGACCCGCAGTCGCTGCTGAACGCGCCCGAGCTGGCCGAGGTCCTGGACCTGGACCGCCCGGTCGCGCTGTCCCTCAACGCCCTCATGCACTTCGTCACCGACGCCCAGGACCCGTACGGCATCGTGCGCCGCCTGCTGGACGCGCTGCCCTCGGGCAGCGCCCTGGCGCTGAGCCACTGCACGCCCGACTTCGACCCCGCCACCTGGCAGAAGGTCACCGACATCTACACCTCGGCCGGCACGCCCGTGCAGTTCCGTTCCCGGGAGGCCGTCGCCCGCTTCTTCGACGGCCTGGACCTGCTCGAGCCGGGCGTCACCGTCGGCCACCGCTGGCGTCCCGACGCCGTGGAGGGCGACGCCCCGACGGACGCCGAGGTCAGCCTGTGGACCGGGGTGGGCATCAAGCCGTAGGCGCCTGAGTCCTCAGCATCCGCCGGTACCAGCGGTACGAGGCCTTCGGGGTCCGCTCCAGGGTGCCGAAGTCGACGTGGACCAGGCCGAAACGGCGTGCGTAGCCCTCCGCCCACTCGAAGTTGTCGAGCAGGGACCACACGAAGTAGCCGCGCACGTCGACGCCCGCCTCCACCGCCCGGTGCAGGGCCCGGAGGTGGCCGTCCAGGTAGGTGATGCGGTCCTGGTCGTCGACGCCCGGGTAGGAGCAGCCGTTCTCGGTGATCACGACGGGCGGGAGGCGGTCGCCGTAGCGGTCGCGGAAGACCGTGAGGAGCTCGGTGAGGCCCTCGGGGACGACCGGCCAGCCGAAGTCGGTGACGGGGTGGCCCTCGATCTCCCGTACCGAGAAAGGGAGTTCGGCGGGCATGGTGACCCCGCCGAACTCGATCTCCGCGCCCTGCGGGGCACCCACCCGCGTCGGTGCGTAGTAGTTGACGCCGTACCAGTCGAGGGGCTCGGAGATCACCTTCAGGTCGGCCTCGGTGTCCCCGGGCATCAGTTCTCCGATGCCGTCCGGGTACCGGCCCAGCAGCAGCGGGTCCGCGAACAGACGGTTCAGCAGCAGGTCGTAGAACTCGGCGGCCTCCATGTCGGCCGCCTCGGTGGAGGCCGCCCAGGTCGGCCCGTGCGAGTTGGCGATCCCGATGTCCGTGGCGCCCGAGGCGCGCAGGGCGCGTACGGCCAGCCCGTGCGCCAGCAGCTGGTGGTGGGCGACCGGCAGCGCGTCGAACAGCAGTTTCCTGCCCGGAGCGTGCACGCCCAGGGCGTGGCCCAGCAGGGTGTGCTCGGCAGGCTCGTTCAGGGTGATCCACTTGCTCACGCGATCACCCAGGCGGTCGGCGACCAGGGAAACGTACTCGGCGAAGCGCGCCGCCGTGTCCCGCTCCAGCCAGTCCAGGCCCGCCGGCAGGTCCCAGTGGAACAACGTCGGCACGGGGCGGACGCCGGCCGCGCACAGGTCGTCCACCAGCCGGTCGTAGAAGTCCAGGCCCTTGTCGGACCGCACCCGCGGCCACGAGATCGAGAAGCGGTACGCGTTCACGCCCAGGTCCGCCAGGAGCGCCACGTCCTCGCGGTGGCGGTGGTAGTGGTCGCAGGCCACCGCCGCCGTCGAGCCGTCCTTCACCCGTCCCGGCTCGGCCGTGAAGGCGTCCCACACGGACGGCTCGCGTGCGTCCGCCGCGCCTTCGATCTGGTGCGCGGAGGTCGAGACGCCCCAGAGGAAGCCGGCCGGGAAGCGGGGGATCGGATTGTCTGCGTCAGTCGCCATGCGCTGGATCATCCGTACCGGCGGTAACGGAAGTCAACGGCCGGGTGGCAACTGCCCGTCACGCCCCTTCCTTCAGCACCCGCGAGATCAGTTTCCGCTGTTCATCCGTCAGCCGCGGGTCGGCCGCGTACACCGTCTTCCCGTCCACCGTGATCTGGTAGCTGAACCCGTCCGGAACCCCGACCGGCCGCGTGCTCCGGCCGGCGGCGACGGCCTGTTCGGCCAGCGCGTGCCATTCGGGGGCATCGGCCCGGCCCGAGGTGTCCACCTCGGCATGCCGCTCGATGCCCGCGAACCCGCCCGTACGCCTCACCTGAATCCGCATGGCACCTGTCTAGTACGGAACTACAGGGTCCGCACCCCGACCTGCTCCCACGCCTTCGACACGGCGTCCAGCTCCTCCCCGTCGCCGAACCGCTCCCGGGCGGCCTTGACGGTGAGCGCGGCGAAGTCGGCGAACATCGCCTGCTGCTTCAGCTCGCCGCCGGTCAGCACGTCGTACCAGACCTGGCCCGCCCGCTCCCAGGCGTGGCCGCCGAGAGCCGTGGCGGCGAGGTAGAAGGCGTGGTTCGGGATGCCCGAGTTGATGTGGACACCGCCGTTGTCGCGGCCGGTGCGGACGAAGTCGTCCATCGTGGCCGGCTGCGGGTCCTTGCCCAGGACGTCGTCGTCGTACGCCGTGCCGGGCTCCTTCATGGAGCGCAGCGCCTTGCCCGTCACCCGCGGGGCGAGCAGGCCCGCGCCGATCAGCCAGTCGGCCTCGGCGGCGGTCTGGCCGAGCGTGTACTGCTTGATCAGCGCGCCGAAGACGTCCGACAGGGACTCGTTGAGCGCTCCGGGCTGGCCGAAGTAGGTGAGGTTGGCCGTGTACTGCGTGACGCCGTGGGCGAGTTCGTGGCCGATGACGTCGATCGGGATGGTGAAGTCGAGGAAGATCTCCCCGTCCCCGTCGCCGAACACCATCTGCTCGCCGTTCCAGAAGGCGTTGTTGTAGTCGCGGTCGTAGTGCACGGTCGCGATCAGCGGCAGGCCGTTGCCGTCGATGGAGTCGCGCCGGTACGCCCGCAGGAACAGTTCGAAGGTGGCGCCGAGACCCGCGTAGGCGCGGTTGACGGTGGCGTCCCTGCCGGGTTTGTCGCCCTCGCTGCGGACCGTGTGGCCGGGCAGGTCGGTGCCGTGCCGGGCGTCGTGGATCGTGCGCTGCGGCCTGCCGTCGGCGACCGCGGCGACGGCGGTGGCGCCGAGGACCGTGGTGAGGCGGCGCTGGGTGCGCTCGTAGGCGTCGCGCTGCAGGGTCCGGCGGGCCGGGCCGGCGAGCGCGGGGTCCTCGGCCTGGGCGAGCTTGTCGAGGACATGGGGCGGAACGATGGTGCAGAAGACGGGCTCGAAGCCCCCGTGGGTCGTCATGCCCGGCACCCTTGCACTGCGTGACGAAGCTGTCACTAGTCGCCACCATGATTGGTGAAATACCGGGACAACGTCCTTCACATTCCGTGGTGGAGTGGTATAGCGCACTTTTTGTCCCGTATGTGCGCCGGGTCCCGCATACTGATACGACCCCACGCGCCGGGGAGGGGCTCGGGTAGCATGCTGCGCATCATGCGTTTCGGGCTGCTTCTCCTTAGCTGCCGCGGCGAGGGCCTGTAGTCGAGGCCGACTCCCTCCCCGCGGAGCTTGGTGCTGCGTCGTCGGCCGTCCTTCCGGACACCCCCTGAGGAGCCCCCGCATCATGGCGAACCGCCAGCAGCCCAGTTCCATGCCGATCCACAAGTACGACCGCTACGAGCAGGTCGACATCCCGGACCGCACCTGGCCGGACAAGCGCGTCACCACCGCTCCCCGCTGGCTCTCCACCGACCTGCGCGACGGCAATCAGGCCCTGATCGACCCCATGTCGCCCGCCCGCAAGCGCGCCATGTTCGACCTGCTGGTCAAGATGGGCTACAAGGAGATCGAGGTCGGCTTCCCGGCGTCGGGCCAGACGGACTTCGACTTCGTACGGTCGATCATCGAGGAGCCGGGGGCCATCCCCGACGACGTCACCATCTCCGTCCTGACCCAGGCACGCGAGGACCTGATCGAGCGCACGGTGGAGTCCCTGAAGGGCGCCAAGCGCGCCACCGTCCACCTGTACAACGCCACCGCCCCGGTCTTCCGCCGGGTCGTCTTCCGCGGCTCCAGGGACGACATCAAGCAGATCGCCGTCGACGGCACCCGCCTGGTCATGGAGTACGCGGAGAAGCTGCTGGGCCCCGAGACCGAGTTCGGCTACCAGTACAGCCCCGAGATCTTCACCGACACCGAGCTGGACTTCGCGCTGGAGGTCTGCGAGGCGGTCATGGACGTCTGGCAGCCCGGCCCGGGCCGCGAGATCATCCTCAACCTGCCCGCCACCGTCGAGCGCTCGACCCCGTCGACCCACGCCGACCGCTTCGAGTGGATGGGCCGCAACCTCTCCCGCCGCGAGCACGTCTGCCTGTCGATCCACCCGCACAACGACCGCGGCACGGCCGTCGCCGCCGCCGAACTGGCGCTGATGGCGGGCGCCGACCGCGTCGAGGGCTGCCTGTTCGGCCAGGGCGAGCGCACCGGCAACGTCGACCTGGTCACCCTGGGCATGAATCTCTTCTCCCAGGGCGTCGACCCGCAGATCGACTTCTCCGACATCGACGAGATCCGTCGCACGTGGGAGTACTGCAACCAGATGGAGGTCCACCCGCGCCACCCGTACGTGGGCGACCTGGTCTACACGTCCTTCTCCGGCTCCCACCAGGACGCCATCAAGAAGGGCTTCGACGCGATGGAGGCCGACGCGGCCGCCAAAGGCGTCGCCGTCGACGACATCGAGTGGGCCGTCCCCTACCTGCCGATCGACCCCAAGGACGTCGGCCGCTCCTACGAGGCGGTCATCCGGGTCAACTCGCAGTCCGGCAAGGGAGGCATCGCCTACGTCCTGAAGAACGACCACAAGCTGGACCTGCCGCGCCGGATGCAGATCGAGTTCTCGAAGATCATCCAGGCGAAGACCGACGCCGAGGGCGGCGAGGTCACGCCGAAGGACATCTGGGCCGTCTTCCAGGACGAGTACCTGCCCAACCCGGAGAACCCGTGGGGCCGCATCCAGGTCAAGAACAACCAGTCGACGACCGACACCGACGGCGTGGACACGCTGAAGGTGGAGGCCACGGTCGACGGCCTGGACACCGTCCTGACCGGCTCCGGCAACGGTCCGATCTCGGCCTTCTTCAACGCACTGCAGTCCGTCGGCATCGACGTACGCCTGCTGGACTACCAGGAGCACACGATGAGTGAGGGCGCCTCCGCGCAGGCCGCCTCCTACATCGAATGCGCGATCGGCGACAAGATCCTGTGGGGGATCGGAATCGACGCGAACACCACGCGGGCCTCGCTGAAGGCGGTCGTCTCGGCCGTCAACCGCGCGACGCGCTGATCAGCCGTAACGGGGAGTTTGAGGGCTCCGCCCGCCGTGGTCAGGCGGGCGGAGCCCCGTCGCATACCGGCCAATTGCTGTGGAGGTCACGGAAAGGTCTCCTCCGGGGTACTGACTCCTCCTCCTGGATGTGGCTAACATCACGCAAGCGCGGCGACGTTGCCGTGCGGCATGACGGAGGTGCGACGTGCTGCCAGGACGGGGACGAAACGGCCATGCCGCCAGGCTTTCTCGCGTCCTGGGCACCCGCACCGCGTGGACGGCCGCCGGTGACGGGGAGTTCTTCTGCCCCGGCTGCGGCGGCGACCGCAACTACCAGCGGCTGACCGGACAGCGCCGCTTCACCCTGCTCGGCGTGCCCGTGCTGCCGCGCGGCGAGACCGGCCCGGTCGTGGAGTGCGCCGCCTGCCGCCGCCACTTCGGCACAGACGTCCTCGACCACCCGACCACCACCCGCTTCTCCGCGATGCTCCGCGACGCCGTGCACACCGTCGCCCTCGCGGTGCTCGCCGCCGGCGGCGCCGGATCCCGTACGGCACTGGAGTCGGCCGTGCTCGCCGTGCGCGCGGCCGGCTTCGACGACTGCACACAGGGGCAGTTGGCCGCCCTCGTCGAGGCCCTGGAGGCGGACACCGGCCGCATCACCGGCGAACCCTGCGGCACGGGGCTGGCCATAGAGCTCCACGAGGCCCTGGACCCGCTCGCCCCGCACCTCGCCACCGTCGGCCGCGAATCGATCCTGCTCCAGGGCGCCCGCATCGCCCTGGCGGACGGGCCGTACACACCGGCCGAGCGGGACGCCCTCGCGACGGTGGGGGCGGCCCTCACCATCTGCTCCGACGACGTGACCCGGCTGCTGGCGGCGGCTGCGCGGACGCCGTCCTAGGGCAAGGGCGGCGGCCGCGCGTACGCCGCCTTGCGGCCGGGCGGCTCGCGGTACTCCCCAGGGAGTAACCGGCGCTGCGCACCGCCTCCGGCAGTACGCCTCAACTCGCCCTCACGACCGACGAATCGGCTCGCCCCTGCCGGGAGTCTGGAGACCGTTCCAGACACCCGGACCGGAGGGAGATCGGCAGATGGGGGACGCAAGGACAGTCGCAGGGCGGCGGCGGGCCGTGCCCTGGGTGGTGGTCGGGCTGTGGGTGGCCGCGCTCGTGCTGCTCGGGCCGTTCGCCGGGAAGTTCGCCGACATCCAGCAGAACCGCGCGGTCGACTACCTGCCCGACAGCGCCGACTCGACGCAGGTGGCGCGGATCCAGGACGAGCTGCCCGGCGGGGAGGCCACCGACCTGGTGCTCGTCTACCACCGGGACGGCGGCCTCACCGACGCCGACCGGCGCACGGCCGCCGAGCAGGTCACCGAGGTGCGCGGCGCCCACGACCTGGCGGGTGAACCGCGGGGCGTCCCGTCGAAGGACGGCTCCACCCTGATGTACCCGGTCTCCAGCACCCAGCCCGGTCAGGACGAGGAGGCGCGGGACGCCTTCGTCGACGGGGTACGGGACATCGCCGAGGGCGGCGGGGGGCTCAGCGTCGAGGTCGGCGGGCCGGGGGCGCTGAACACCGACATGAACAAGGTGTTCGGAACCCTCGACGCCACGCTGCTGTTCGCCACCCTCGGCGTCGTCACCGTGCTGCTCGTCCTCATCTACCGCAGCCCCTTCCTGTGGCTGGTCCCGCTCGCCGTCGCCGGAGTCGCCACCGCCATGGCGATGGCCGCCGGGTACGGACTGCACGAACTGTTCGACGTCACCGTCACGGGCCAGAGCGGCGGCGTGATGACCGTGCTGGTCCTCGGTGCCGGTACCGACTACGCACTGCTGCTCGTCTCCCGCTACCGCGAGGAACTGCGGCGCCACGAGCGGCCGTACGACGCCATGCGCACCGCCCTGCGCGGTTGCGGGCCGGCCGTCCTCGCCTCCTCGGGGACCGTCGCGGCCGGGCTGCTGTGCCTGCTCGCCGCCGACCTCAACAGCAGCAGCGGCATGGGACCGGTCGGCGTGGTCGGCGTGCTCGCCGCACTGGTCGCCATGACGACCCTGCTGCCGGCCGTGCTGGTGCTGCTCGGACGGCGGGTCTTCTGGCCGCTGATCCCCGCGTTCGGCAGCGAGCCCAAGGCACGCCGGTCACTGTTCGCCGCGATGGGCACGTCGGCGACGCGCCGGCCCGTCACCGTGCTCGTCGGCGGGGCCGCCCTGCTCGGGGCCCTCGCGCTCGGCACGCTCAATCTGTCCGGCAGCATCAAGCAGGAGGACTCCTTCACGGAGCGGCCCGAGTCCATCACCGCCATGCAGACGCTGGCCCGCGAGTATCCCGAGCGCAGCAGCCGGCCCGTGACCGTCATCGCCTCCGACGAGCGGGCGGAGACGGTGCTGGGCCGGGCCCGTACGACCGAGGGCGTCGCCGAGGTGGTTCCCGGCCGGAGCGGCTCGGGGTGGACGGAGATCGCCGTCTTCACGAACGCCGCGCCCGAGACGCCCGCCGAGACCCGGACCATCGAGGCGCTGCGGGCCGGGCTCGATCCCGAGGGCGCGTACGTCGGAGGGCCCAGTGCCCAGCAGATCGACCTGGCCGGCAGTGAGGCGCGGGACCGGAAGGTGATCGTGCCGCTGGTGCTGGCCGCCGTGTTCGTCATCCTCGTCGGGCTGTTGCGGAGTCTTGTGGCGCCGTTGCTGCTGCTCGCGGCGGTCGTCGCGGTGTGGGGTGCGGCGCTCGGCATCGGAGGGCTGGTGTTCGAGCCGGTGTTCGGGTTCGGTGGGAGCGATCCCGGTCTCGGGTTGCTGTCCTTCGTCTTCCTGGTGGCCCTCGGCGTCGACTACGGGATCTTCCTGATGCACCGGATGCGGGAGGAGTCCGTGCGGGGGGCCGAGCCGGAGACCGCCGCGCTCATCGCGTTGCGGACGACCGGCGGGGTGATCGCCTCAGCGGGGGTCGTGCTGGCGGCGACGTTCGCGGTGCTGACGACGCTGCCCATGGTCGGGCTGGTCGAGCTCGGCTTCGTCATCGCGGTGGGGGTGTTGCTCGATACGTTCCTGGTGCGTACGTACCTGGTGACCACGGCGAGCGTGCTGCTGAAGGGGCGGGTCTGGTGGCCGGGCGAACTCTCGCGCGTGCCGCGGCGGCCGGCTCCGCCGGCGGAGCGGAAGCCCGTGTCCGCGAACGCCCCCTGACCGACCGACGGCGTCCCTCCTCTCCCGGAGGGGCGCCTTCCGCGCCGAGGATGATGCCCGTGCAGGCACCCACCACACCGACCGCGACCTGGTCGCGTCCCGCCGAGCGGGTCATGGCCGCGATCAACCGCGATCCCCTGACCGCCCCCCATGCCCTGCGCAACGACACCCTGCTCGCCGTCGTCGTCGCCGCGTTCGCGGTCGCCCTCGCGCTGCTCGTCGACGACGGCCGCAGGCCCGACGCGCTCGGCTGGGTCCTGCTGCTCGTCTCCCACGTGCCGCTGGTGTGGCGCCGCCGCCGTCCGGTGCTCGTCCTGGTCGCCGTGGTGGCCTGCGTCTTCCCGTACCACTTCCTCGACTACCCGCACACCGCGGCCACCCAGGCCGCGTACGTCGCCCTCTACACCGTCGCCGTCACCGGCCGGGTGCTGCGCACCGTCCTGGTCGGCATCGGCGTCATCACCTTGGCGGTGGGCGTGATGCTCACCATCAGCGTTCACGAGGCGCTGGGGCTGCTGAAGGCGTCCGGCTGGGTCGTCGCCGTGCTGTTCCTCGGCGTCGACGTGCGCTTCTACCGCCAGTACGTCGCCTCGATCGTGGAGCGGGCCGAGCGGGCGGAACGCACCCGGGAGGAGGAGGCCCGGCGGCGGGTCGCCGAGGAGCGGCTGCGGATCGCCCGGGACCTGCACGACCTGCTCGCCCACAGCATCACCCTCATCGGTGTGCAGACCTCCGTCGCCGCCCACGTACTGTCGGCCGATCCCGAGCGGCTGGACCGGGAGACCGTCGCCAAGGCCCTCGACGACATCGCCGAGACCTGCCGCAGCGCCCGCGGCGAACTCCGTACGGCGCTGGAGGTGCTGCGCGAGCACGACTCACCGGACGCCCGGGGCCCGCTGCCCGGCCTCGACGGCCTGCCCGACCTGGTGGAGGCCGCGCGGCTCGCCGGTGCCCGGGTCGAGCAGAGCGTACGGATACGGCAGGCACCGCCCGCCGTCGGCGCCGCCGCCTACCGCATCGTGCAGGAGGCCCTGACCAACGCCGTACGGCACGCGGGGCCCGAACCGGCCGTCCGCGTGGAGCTGGAGGAGCGGCAGGGCGCCCTGCACCTGACGGTCAGCGACGACGGCACCGGACCGGCCCCGGGCGGCACCCCGGGATTCGGGCTTGTCGGGATGCGCGAGCGGGCCCGCAGCGTGGGTGGCACACTCGACGCCGGACCGCGCGGCGGGGGCGGATTCGAGGTGACCGCGGTCCTGCCGCTGACCACGACGGGGGAGAGGACCGGATGACCATACGGGTGCTGCTCGCGGACGACCAGACCCTGGTGCGGGAGGCGTTCGCGATGCTCGTGGAGTCGGCCCGGGACATGGAGGTCGTCGGCCGGGCCGCCACGGGCCGGCAGGCCGTGGAACTGGCCCGCAGCGAGCGCGCCGACCTCGTGGTGATGGACATCCGCATGCCCGACCTGGACGGCATCGAGGCGACCCGGCTCATCGCCGCCGACGAAGACCTCGCGGGCGTACGCGTGCTCGTGCTCACCACGTACGACACCGACGAGAACATCGTCGACGCACTGCGGGCCGGTGCCTCCGGGTTCCTGGTCAAGGACACCAGGCCGGCCGAACTCCTCGACGCCATCCGCACGGTCGCGGCCGGTGAGTCCCTGCTGTCGCCCGGGCCCACGGCACGGCTGATCGAGCGGTTCCTGCGCAACCCCTCGGCACCGGGGGCCGGCGGGCCGGAGTGCTTGTCCGAGCGCGAGAGGGAGGTGCTCACGCTGGTCGCTCGCGGTCTCAACAACGCCGAGATCGGGGACACGCTGGGCCTCAGCCCGCTGACCGCCAAGACCCACGTCAGCCGGATCATGGGCAAGCTGTCGGCGCGGGACAGGGCACAGCTGGTCATCGTGGCGTACGAGTCGGGGATGGTGACACCGGGGAGCATCTGACGGACAGGCCCGGTCCGACGCTCCGTCAGGAGAACCGTTCTCCGGCGCGTGCCTCCCCACCCCCCGGGGCACGGCGATCTGGAGCAGCACGGACGGTGGCGCCACCTTCACCAAGGCGCTGACGCTCTCCCCGCGGCCCGCCCCCTGCCCCGACCTCGTACCCCTCGGCCGGAAGACGGTCGGGATCCTCTACGAGACCGGGGCCCGGGGGCGTACGAGACGACCGAGTTCCGCAGGATTCCGGCCCAGGGACTCTAGAGCAGCCCGGCCGCGGCCAGGTACTTCCCGACCCGCTCCACCTCGTCCGGCGACAACGGCACCTGCGGCTCCGCCGTGACCGGGCAGTCGATCACACCCCGCAGGTGCAGCGCGGCCTTGAAGGCGCCGATCGCCGAGGAGCCGGGACCCATGCGGGCGGGGTGTCCGACGGTCACCAGGCCGAACAGGGCGCACAGGCGCTCCTGTTCGGCACGGGCGCCCTCCCGGTCCCCGGTACGGCACAGGCGGTCCAGACGGACGTAGCCGTGCGGGTCGACGTTGCCGAGGCCGGGGACCGTGCCGTCCGCGCCGATCGCGAGGGCCGCGTCGACGATGAGCTCGGAGCCGGTCAGCACACTGAAACCGGAGATCCCCTGGTGGTCCCGGACACCGGTGACGACCTGGCGGAAGGCGGCCAGGTCGCCGCTGGAGTCCTTCAGGCCGGCGACGACGCCGTCGGCGGCCAGCTCCAGGACGACCTCGCCGGGCAGCTTCGTGTGGACGGCGACCGGGATGTCGTAGGCGATGACCGGCACCGGGCTCGCCGCCGCGACCGCACGGTAGTGGCGGGCGATCTCCGCCGGGTGGGTACGGGCGTAGAACGGGGCTGTGACGACGACTGCCTCCGCGCCCGCCGCCGTCACCGAGGCGACGTGGTCGAGGACCCGGGGCGTCGTCATGTCGATCGCCCCGGCCAGCACCGGGAGCTGCCCGCCCACGTGAGCGGTGACCGCCTCGACCACCTGCCTGCGCTGCACGTCCGTCAGGTACGCCGCCTCCGAGGTGGAGCCGAGCACGAACAGCCCGTGCACCCCGCCGGCCACCAGATGGCCGACGAGCCTGAGCAGCGAGGGGACGTCCACCTCGCGGTCCGGTGTCAGGGGCGTGCAGACGGGCGGGATGACACCGGTCAGCGGGAGAGGAGAAGGCGCGAAGCGCGGCCTTGAAAGGGTGGTGGTGGGTGACGGGTGGGCCGTCATGGAGCCTCCATCGTGCCGCTCTGGCGGACGAGGTCGCGGGTCGACTCGTCCTCCTGGACAGGATGGTGGCAGCGGAAGCGGTGTGCGGGGGCCGACGCGGCGGAGAAGCCCGGCATCTCGTCCGCGCACGCCGCGTCGGCCTTCCAGCAGCGGGTGCGGAAGGGGCAGCCGCTCGGCGGGCGAGTCGCCGAGGGGACCGGGCCGGCCAGCGGGATCGGGTCGATGGGGTACAGCAGACCGGGCGTGGCGGAGAACAGGGCGCGGGTGTACGGGTGCCGGGCCCGGTCGGTGACCAGGTGGGCCGGGGACTCCTCCACGATCCGGCCCAGGTACATGGTGATCACCCGGTCGCTCATCCGCCGTACCGTCTGGATGTCGTGCGAGACGAACACCAGGGCCAGGCCCAGGCGTTCCTTGAGGTCCAGCAGGAGATTGAGGATCTGGGCCCGGACCGACACGTCCAGGGCGCTCGTCGGCTCGTCCGCCACGACCAGGTCCGGGTCCAGCGCCAGCGCCCGGGCGATCGCGACGCGCTGCCGCTGTCCGCCCGACAGCTGTCCGGGCAGGGCGTCGGCGAGGGCCCGGGGGAGACCGACGAGGGACATCAACTCCCGGACTCTTTCCTCGCGTCGGGCGCTGGTGCCCCACTCGTGCACGTCCAGCGGGTCCCGCAGGATCTGCCGGACGGACAGGCGGCGGTTCAGGGCCGTCGACGGGTCCTGGAAGATCATGCCGATGCTGCCGCCGACGGATCTGCGGCGCTCGGCGGCCGGCATCGCCCACAGGTCCCGGCCCCGGAACGACACCGTCCCGCGGGCCGGCCGCTCCACCCCCACCAGCACCTTCGCCAACGTCGACTTCCCGCAGCCCGACTCGCCGACCACGCCGATGGTCTCGCCGGGCGCGATGGCCAGGTCGGCGCCGGTCAGGGCGTACACGCGGTCGCGGGTGAACAGGCCACCGCTGCGGGCCTTGTGGACGACGTGCGCGTCGGACAGCTCCACCAGGGCGGGACCGGACGGCTTCACCGGGGCGGGGTCCGGCTGTGCGTTCATGACACCGCCTCGGTCTCGGTGGTCGCCGGCTCCACGGCCGGGTGATGACAGGCCGCCGTGTGCGCCGACGTTCCGGCCAGGACGGGGGCCGTCGTCCGGCAGATCCCGCTCGCCCGTGGGCAGCGGTCGGCGAACCGGCAGCCGGCGGGGAAGTCGGCCGGGGACGGTACGACGCCCTTGATCTGCGTCATCCGCTCCTGCGCCGACTCCAGCGACAGCACGCTGCCCAGCAGGCCGCGCGTGTAGTGGTGGGCCGGTGCCTCCACCAGGTCGGCGGTGACGCCTGTTTCCACGATCTGCCCGCCGTACATCACCACCACCCGGTCGGTGACGTCCGCGACCAGTGCCAGGTCGTGCGAGACGAGGATCAGCGCGAAACCCAGCTCCTCGCGCAGCCGCAGCAGCAGCTCCATGACCTGGGCCTGCACGGTGACGTCCAGGGCGGTCGTCGGCTCGTCGGCGACGATCAGCTTCGGCTCGCGGGACAGGGCCATCGCGATCAGGACGCGCTGGCGCTGCCCGCCGGACAGTTCGTGCGGGTAGCTGCGCAGGGTGCGCTCGGGGTCGAGGCCGACCATCGTCAGCAACTCTGCCGGGCTGCGCCGTCCGCCGCGCCGGACGACCTGCTTGAGCTGGGCACGGATCGACATCGCCGGGTTCAGGGAGGAGAGCGCGTCCTGGTAGATCATCGCCATCTCGTGACCGAGCAGCCTGCGCCGTACGCGCATCGGTTCGGCGAGCAGGTCCCGCTGGTGGAAACGGACCTGCCCCCTGACGCGCGCCTCCTTCGGCTGGAGGCCCATGATCGCGAGCGCGGTCAGTGACTTGCCGCAGCCCGACTCGCCGACCAGCCCGAGCACCTCCCCGGGACGCACCTCGAAGCTGATGCCGTCCACGATGTCCACGCCGCCGTGCCGACGGTCGAAGCCGATGGCGAGGTTCTCCACCGCCAGTACGGGCTGCCCGTCCCGGGGCAGTTGCCGGGCCCGGGCCCGCAGCCGCCGCGCCGCCTCGGTCAGACCGGGCAGTGGCACGACGTCCTCGCTGCCGGGCTCCGGCCCCTCCAGCCGGTCGCCCTCGGGTACGTCCACCTCCCGGGCCGACGGTGCAGCCCACGCGTCGGACACGCCCTCGGACAGGATGTTCAGCGACAGCACGGTCACCAGCATCAGCAGCCCGGGGAACACGGTCGCCCACCAGCCGCCCGTCAGCACCATGTTCTTGCCGTCCGCGATGACACTGCCCCAGGACGGGTCCGGCGGCCGGACGCCCGCGCCGATGAAGGACAGCGACGCCTCGAAGACGATCGCCTCGGCGACCTGGACCGTGCAGAACACCAGCACCGGCGCGGCACAGTTGACCGCCACGTGCTTCAGGACGATGTGCGGGGTCCGGGCGCCGATCACCCGTTCCGCGGTCACGTAGTCCTCGCCGTACTGGTCGAGGACGTTCGCCCGGACGACCCGTGCCACCGGCGGCGTGAACAGGAACGCGATCGCGCAGATCAGCACCGTGATGCCACCGCCGAACACCGCCACCAGCACGGCGGCCAGCGCGATGCCCGGGAACGCCATCACCACGTCCAGGCAGCGCATCAGCGTCTCGTCGACCGCCTTGCGGGAGGTCGCCGCGATCGCCCCGAGCAGCGCGCCGGCCACCAGGGCGAGCCCGGTCGCGCCCAGCCCGATCGCCAGCGACCAGCGCGCCCCGTACATCAGCCGGCTGAGGATGTCCCGGCCGAGGCTGTCCTGGCCCATCCAGTGCCCGGCGGAGGGATGCCCGGTGCCGTCGACCGGCGGCTGCTGGTCGAGCGGGTCGTGCGGGGCGACGAGCGGCGCGAGCAGCGCCAGCAGGACGACGACCGCGAGGAAGCAGACGGCGGCCTTCGACAGCAGGGGCAGCCGGCGCAGGCCGCGCAGCCGGATGCCGGGCCGGGACAGCGCATCGGTGAGGCTCTTGCGGGTCATCACGTGGTCGCATCCCTCAGTCGCGGGTTGACCAGCAGGTACAGGACGTCGATGACGAGGTTCACGACGACGAACCCGGCCGCCGTGGTCAGCACCACGCCCTGGACGACGGCCGGGTCGCCGTTCTTCACGGCGTCGATCATCAGCTTGCCCATGCCGGGCAGCGAGAAGATCGTCTCGATGACGACCGCGCCGCCCAGCAGATAGCCGACGCGCAGGCCCAGCACGGTGAGCGGGTTGATGAGGGCGTTCCGCAGCACGTTCCGCCCGACCACCACCCGGGGTGGCAGCCCGCTCCCGATCGCCGTGCGTACGTAGTCCCTGTCCAACTCCTCCACCACGGCCGTCCGCACGATCCGGGTCAGCTGCGCCGCCACCGGAAGGGAGAGGGCGAGCGCGGGGAGCGTCATCGTCTTCAGCCAGCCGGTGACGGAGTCGGCCGGGTTGATGTAGCCGCCGGTCGGGAACCAGCCCAGGTCGACCGCCAGGTACTGGATCATCAGCAGCGCCAGCCAGAAGCCGGGCGCGGCGACACCGGTCAGCGACACGACCCGGATGATCTGGTCGGGCAGCCGGTCCCGGTAGATCGCCGCGGTCACCCCGCCCACCAGGGACAGCACGACCGCGATGCCCAGCCCCAGGAAGGTCAGCTGGAGGGTGAGCGGCAGGGCGGTGGTGATCTGGTCGATCACCGGGGCGCGGGTCAGCGCGCTGGTGCCCATGTCGCCGTGCAGCAGGTCGGCGACGAAGCCGGCGTAGCGCACGGGCAGCGGGTCGAGCAGGCCGTGTTCCTCACGGAAGTCGCGCAGTTGCCGAGGTGTCGGGTTGGCGCCCTGGAAGAACGCGGACGCCGGGTCGACGTCCGAGAACCGCATCACCAGGAACACGAACAGCACGATGCCGAGCATCAGCGGCACGAGCAGGGCGACACGGCGGAGCAGGATACGGACGACGGCGATCACGTGACGGCAACCCCCTGTCGGCTAGGCCCACTTGGCCTGAAGGAGGTTGATGCCGGGGTACGGCTGTGCCCTTATCCCGCTGAGCCGCTTCGGATCCCAGGCCGTCATCAGCTCGTTGTGGACGACCGGGTAGAGCACGGCCTGTTCGGCGACGACGTCGATGTAGTCCTGGACCATCGCCTTCTTCTTCTCGGGGTCGGGCTCCCGGGTGGCCCGGTCCATGTCCTTGAAGAGCTGCTTGGCGACCGGGTCGGAGGCCCACCGCGTGTACTGCATCCACAGGTTCTCGGGCCCGTAGTTGTAGTGCATGATCAGGTCTGCGTCGAGGCCGAACTGGTTGGGGTTCGAGGCGGCCGCCACGACCTGGTAGTCCTGCTTCTGGTCCATCTTCGTGAAGACCGCGGTGGTCTCCTGCGGGGACAGGGTCGTCTTCACCCCGATCGCGTCCCAGGACGCCTTGATGGTCGGCAGGCAGTCGACGATCCAGCTGACGTTCACCGCGAGGATCTCGACGCTCAGCCCCTTGACCCCGGCCTCCTTCAGGAGCGCCTTCGCCTTGTCGGGGTCGTGGTCGTAGACCGTCTTCGCCCGGCGGTAGGAGGGGTTGCTCTCGTCGAGGAAGGAGCTGGACGGCTTGCCGTGGCCCCTGAGCGCGACCTCGACCATCTTCTCGGTGTCGATGGCGTAGTGCAGGGCCTGGCGCACCCGCACGTCGTCGAAGGGCTTGTGCTCGGTGTTGAACATCAGGAACAGGTTGTTCATGCCGGCCCCGCCGGCGACCGTCAGCCCGCTGCCCTCCAGTTGGCCGATGTTGGCGTACGGGATGTTGTCCGCGATCTGCGCGCCCGCGCTCGCCCCGGAGATCTTCGCGACGCGCGGGGCCGCGTCCACGATCGTCAGCCAGTTCATCTTCCGGAAGGCCGGCTTGCGCGGGCCGTTGTAGCCGTCGAACGCCTCGAAGGTCGTGTTCGACTTCGGGTGGTGGGCGGTCTGCCGGTAGGGCCCCGAGCCGATCGCCTTGCCCTTGATGGCCTCGTCCCAGGCGCCCGGCCGCGAGAACACGTGCTTCGGCATGATCTTGGCGAGCGTCAGCCGCGAAAGCCCGTCCGGGAACGGGAACTTCAGCACCAGCTCCACGTTCCGCGCGTCGATCTTCCGCACCTCCTTCAGCCAGCTCGCGAAGAAGCCCTTGGCGAGGGTCTGGGTGTCCGGGTCGAGGATCCGCTCGAAGACGAAGACGACATCGTCGGCGGTCACGGGCCTGCCGTCGTGGAACTTCGCACCCGCCCGCAGCGAAAACGTCCAGGACGTGCTGTTCGCGTCCTTCGGCACCTCGGTCGCCAGGGCGGCGTACGGCTCCCGCGAGATCGGGTCCGTGTCCAGCAGTCCCTCGTAGATGTGGTTGTTGGCGGCCATGCAGAACGCGGACGCCGTCTGGGTGGGGTCCCAGCTGCCGTCGTTGCCGTAGCCGATCACCGCCGTCAGCGTCCGGTTCGCCCCGCCGCCGCCGTCACCGGTGTCATTGGTGGACTGCGGCCCGGACGAACAGGCCGACAGCGACGCGGAGACGGCGGCGGCCGCACCCAGCGCTCCGGTGTACTTCAGGAACGACCGGCGGCGCAGCGCCGGCACGTCAGGGTTCACGTCGCGCACGGGTCCTCCAGCGAGAGGTCTGGGGGGAGGGGGACGAGCTGGGGAGATACGACGTTCTACGTCCTGCCAGGCGCGACCATAGGAGGGGCCGTGAGGCCGGTCAAGGGATCGCACACGAATGGCGTACCTGCCACAGGTCGGACCAATGACGTCGGTGTTAGCGAGTTGACGGCTTGTCAGGGCGGGCGCGGCACCGGGTACCGCCGGAGAGGGAGATCATCCTCGACCGCAGACTCACCGTCGGTGTGCCGCTGCCCACCGAGAGGGGGGCTACGGTTCCGCTTCGGCTCTCGGTGAACCGGGTTGCCGGGGTCCGGCGGCGCGTCTGGGATGGGATCTGGGCGGCCGACGAGGATCGGGGGCGACAGTGTGAGTGACCTGTGGAGCGAGACGGACGCCGGCGTCCTGCGCCTGCCCTCCGGCCGGCTGATCCGCGGCCGGGGCCTTCGTCACCCCCTCGACCCGACCGCTCCCGACCCCTCCTACGGCCTGTACCTGCTGGGCAAACAGCCGCCCGAGGTCCCCTGGGAGTCCGGCTGGATCCGCTGGCCCGACTTCCGCCTCCCCGTGGACCGGGTGGCAGCCCGCGCCGTCCTGGCCGATGTGTGGGAACGGGCCGCCGGGGAGCGCCTGGAGATCGCCTGCGGCGGCGGACGCGGCCGCACCGGCACGGCCCTGGCCTGCCTCGCGGTCCTGGACGGCGTCCCCGGCGAGGAGGCGGTGGCGTACGTCCGCCGGCACTACGACCGGCACGCGGTGGAGACGCCCTGGCAGCGGCGGTACGTCCGCCGGTTCGGCGAGGGCTGAGCCTCTCCTTCGGCGCGGCGGGCCATACCTTGGTCGCGCTGCCTGAGCTTCAGGGGCACCTCTGAGCGGGGTGGCGACCTCCCGCTCGTTCTGCACGAGCAGGAACCTTCCCACGCCGGGGGCTCTTGGCCATCGGGCTCGGGGTGGAGGGGGAATGGGGCTGGTCCGGCAGTCGTGTGAAGGGCCCCTTATGCGGGGCTCTGCGCGTCCGGGTTCCCGCTCGGCCGGCGCAGCATGAAGATGTCGACCGGGTCCTGGCTTTCGATCGTGAAGCCGTGGCGTTCATAGAGGCGGCGGGCCTGGCTGCCCTGGAGGACGTTCAGGCGGACGAGGTCGCCGGTGGTGTCCGTCCTGGTCAGGAGGGTGCGGAGGACTGCCGAGCCCAGGCCTTTGCCCTGGACCTCCGGGCTGAGGTAGAAGTGCTCCAGCCAGTAGGAGTCCTTCGAAGGGCGCAGAGCCACGCTGCCGGCGAACGTGCAGTCGGCCGTGATGATCGACGTGTGCTGTGGGGAGTAACCGTCCCGCAGGCGCTGCCTGACCCGGTGTGCGTCGTAACGGCCCAGCCGCTCCAGGTCCGGGCGCATCACCACCGCCCGCAGCTCCACTATCGCCTCGAGATCGGACTGCTCCGCCGGGCGCATGTCCCAGACCGGACCGATGTCTCCCCGGCCGCCCGACCGTGCCGTCTGCATCTCCGTGCTCGCGTCCACGGCTTGATCATCCCGCACAGCACGACACCGGCTCAGAAGCGGGCGGCCCCGACCGTACGTATGAACGCCCTCCAGGCCTCCGACCCGACCAGGACCACGGGGCTGTCCGAAGCCAGCTTGCTGTCCCGGACGGGGGCCGACCCGGGTACTCCGACGGCGACTTCGACGCAGTCGCGCGCCAGGTCGGCCATGTGGTCGAGGGCCTGAGCCGTGACTTCCGGCCCCCTACCGGGACGCGGAGTACGGTCTCGTGCACGACCACCCAATACACCGGCCTTGCAGCGCAGTCGAGGATCTGCGTGCGCTGGGCCCGAGCGGCGGTTCTCTCCTCGATGAACTCGTCCGTCGCGAATGGATGCGTCGCCAGAGTGAGGGCTCTTGTTAACACCGGTGTTTGGAGGAGCCCCGGCACGACGGTTGGTTCGAACTCACAGATAGCCGCAGCCTCCCTCTCCAGTTCGACAACCGCCACGAAATACTCCGCATACCGCTGACCGGCAATCAGCTTCCTGCACAACCGCTCGAAAATACCGTCGGTTTGCAGCACCCCGTCGATGCGTTGGGCCACATCGAGTTGAGGCTTGCGAATGGCCTGTTCGAACTGGCCGATGCAGCCGCCGGAGACGAACACCCGGGAGCCCAGCTCCACCTGGGTGAGGCCCTCATCCTCCCTCCGCCGTTTGAGCTCCGTGCCGAAGAACTCCCACGCTGCCTGCCGCGAACCGTTGGCCATTGCCGAACCCCTTTGCACTGCCCCGCAGTTGTAGGGGCACAGACCCTTCCCGAGTGTAGGCGCGGAGCGTCACCGTGGGGATGCGAAGAGTGAAACTGGAAAAGGAAGGGGAGCACGGTGGAGGCACGACACTCGGCGCTCTGCGTCGAAGAAGCGGAGGATGCGGTGAAAGAATTGCGGGCAGAACTCGCCGAGGCCGGAATTATCCTGCCTTCCCTGGGAGTCGACCCGGTGAGTCTTGCGCGGGAAGCACTCTGTCCGCTCGTGGAATCGGGCCGGTGTTCCGTTCGGACCGCCCGGCGGCTCGCGGCGGTGCCGCGATGAAGCCCCCGGTCGGCGCGTACGTCGTGGACACCCGCAGCGGTCGGATCGGCATCGTCATGGGGCATGAGGGGCCCTATGTCCAGCTGAGGCCGTACGGTGGCGGCAGGGAGTGGGACGCCGACCCGGGTGCCGTCCGGCACGCCACCCCGGCCGAGCGGCTGCGCGCGGCGACCGCGTACGCCAACGCACGCAGTCGGGGGGAGGTCCCTTGACCCACCTCACGGCCCGGGGGCCCCGCGTGTAGGTGAGAATGGCTGCATGAGTCTGTTCCGCGACGACGGCATCGTGCTGCGCACCCAGAAGCTGGGTGAGGCGGATCGGATCATCACACTGCTCACGCGCGGTCACGGACGGGTACGGGCCGTGGCCCGGGGCGTGCGCCGGACGAAGTCGAAGTTCGGTGCGCGCCTCGAACCGTTCTCCCACGTCGACGTGCAGTTCTTCGCCAAGGGGAGCGAGCTCGTCGGGCGCGGGCTGCCGCTGTGTACGCAGAGTGAGACCATCGCCCCGTACGGGGGCGGAATCGTGAGTGACTACGCCCGGTACACCGCCGGGACCGCCATGCTGGAGACCGCCGAGCGGTTCACCGACCATGAGGGAGAGCCGGCCGTGCAGCAGTATCTGCTGCTCGTCGGCGGGCTGCGGACCCTCGCCCGGGGGGAGCACGCGCCGCATCTCGTCCTCGACGCGTTCCTGCTGCGCTCCCTCGCCGTCAACGGCTACGCCCCGACCTTCAGCGACTGCGCGAAGTGCGGTATGCCGGGGCCGAACCGGTTCTTCTCGGTGGCGTCGGGCGGTTCCGTCTGCGTGGACTGCCGGGTGCCCGGCAGCGTCGTACCCTCGCCCCAGGCCCTGGAACTCCTCGGCGCGCTGCTTACGGGAGACTGGGAGACCGCGGACGCGTGCGAGGCGCGGTACGTCCGGGAGGGCAGCGGGCTGGTGTCCGCCTATCTGCACTGGCACATGGAGCGCGGGCTGCGCTCGCTGCGCTACGTCGAGAAGTAAGAGAAGCAAGCAAGCCGAGGAGACGAGACACACATGGCCGTACGCGGGATCCTGGGGCGCCAGCGCCGGGAGTACAGGACGCCGGAGCCGCACCCGTCCGGCGCGCGGCCGCCGAAGCTCGGAGAGCTCGTACCACAGCATGTGGCGATCGTCATGGACGGCAACGGCCGCTGGGCCAAGGACCGCGGCCTGCCGCGCACCGAGGGGCACAAGGTCGGTGCCGAGCGCGTGCTGGACGTGCTCCAGGGCGCCATCGAGATGGGCGTGGGGGCCATCTCCCTGTACGCCTTCTCCACCGAGAACTGGAAGCGGTCGCCGGACGAGGTGCGCTTCCTGATGAACTTCAACCGGGACTTCATCCGCAAGACCCGCGACCAGCTCGACGAGTTGGGCATCCGGGTGCGCTGGGTGGGCCGCATGCCCAAGCTGTGGCGCTCCGTCGCCAAGGAGCTGCAGGTCGCCCAGGAGCAGACCAAGGACAATGACCGGCTGACCCTGTACTTCTGCATGAACTACGGGGGGCGGGCCGAGATCGCCGACGCGGCCAAGGCGCTCGCGGAGGACGTGAAGAGCGGCAGGCTCGATCCGTCGAAGGTCAACGAGAAGACCTTCGCCAAGTACATGTACTACCCGGACATGCCGGACGTGGACCTGTTCCTGCGCCCGAGCGGCGAGCAGCGCACCTCCAACTACCTGCTCTGGCAGAGCGCGTACGCCGAGATGGTCTTCCAGGACGTGCTCTGGCCGGACTTCGACCGGCGTGACCTGTGGCGGGCGTGCCTGGAGTTCGCCTCGCGGGACCGGCGGTTCGGCGGGGCCATCCCGAACGAGGAGCTGCTGGCCATGGAAGGCAGGCAGGAGTAGTTCTCAACGGTCACGCCTTGTGTTCGTCCCGCAAGGGCACCGGGTCCCTTCACCGGGCGATGCCCCGCCATGAAGGCGACGGTGAGATGGGGGTGGTCGCGGCGGTGGCGGGGTGCCCTGTACGAGACCGCCGACCAGCGCGGCGGACGCCGCCGTCATGGTCAGCGGTCTCAGGCGTCTTCTGGTTCTCACCGCTTTCGCACGCTCTTGATGCGTACTAATTCGATGAGCCGCATTTGATGAGCTGCATTTCCGCTCCGTAGTTGCTGTTGCAGAAGACCCAGGAGGCCCAGTCGGCTTCGTCGTAGACAGAAGCGGCGTTGTTCTTCTCGTACTGGAACTGGCCGCTTCCGCTCGTGCTGGATTCGTACTGCGGGCAACCCTGGAGCACGTCGTGCAGCTGCCGCTGCTCAGGATCGAGGCCGAGGGAGCCGTGCCGGGGACGGCGGCGACAGTGCAGATTGCAGCGCCAAAGGTGAGCCTGAGACGCACGGGGAGTCCATTCCGGGATATTGCGGGATGTGCCAGGCTGGAGATCTTCATGCCTTTCGCGCGTGGGCGTCAATCAGACGGTTTCTTCTTTTAAAACTCTTTCCACTCCTCGCATGCCCTTCCCGATGAGTGACGCCACCATCAGAGGGGATGACGATGAAGCGGTACGTGTTGCGGGCGGCGGCAGTGGCGGGTCTGGTCGCAGCTTTCTGCGCGGGGTGCAGTGATTCCGAAGAGGAGGGGCCTTCGGCCAGACCGTCGGGCAGTTCTGCTCCACCCTCGAAGGAGCCGACCGCCCCGACGAAGGCCCAGATCGCCGAGAAGGTGAAGAACGCCGTGGAAGCGAGCATCTCGACAGCCGAGGGGAAGTTCGGGTCGGGCGTGAAATCCCCTTGTACCCCCGCGTCACCCCAGGTTTTCACGGCCAGGTGCCAGGCTGCGGCCGACGCCACGTCCGACGCCGCCCGGCTGGCTCTGCGTGAGATCGACGAGCGTACGGGCTTCGCCACACTGGACGCGGGCGCGCGGAAGATACAGGTGGCCGTACGCAAGTACGAGTCCCTGGGATGCCCGGCCGGGCCCGCCGCAGCGGATGTGCGCCGGGCCTGCCTCGCCCCAGCAGCCGTGATAGCGCAGGGCCTTCAGGACCTACGCGACGGGGCCAACCTGGGTCTCGCGGGCAAGTAGGAGGACGTGCGCATCCTGGTGTTCCTTGCTCCCGTCAGCGGGGCGGGCAGGACGGCGCAGGGCTGCAGGACGGCGGTCTTCAGCGGCGGCCCAGGGCCGTGCCGATGACGACGGCGCCCTCCGGGGGAGTCGCGCTCGTCGCGCCGGCCATGGGGGCCGGGAGCGGCTGGGGCTTGGCGGAGTACGAGGGCGTTCTGGTATGCGCGAGCGAGCGCTGACGATCCGGGCCGTGGCGCCGCCGCCGAAACCCCTAGTCCCCGGCCGCCGCGCAGTCCGCGCAGGTGCCGAAGATCTCCACCGTGTGGGCCACGTTGACGTAGCCGTGCTCGGCGGCGATGGCCTCGGCCCATTTCTCCACGGCCGGGCCCTCCACCTCGACGGCCTTGCCGCAGGTGCGGCACACGAGGTGGTGGTGATGGTCGTCGGTGGAGCAACGGCGGTAGACGGACTCGCCCTCGGCGGTGCGCAGGACGTCGACCTCACCGGCGTCGGCGAGGGACTGGAGGGTGCGGTAGACCGTGGTGAGCCCGACCGAGTCGCCCTTGTGCTTGAGCATGTCGTGCAGTTCCTGCGCGCTGCGGAACTCGTCGACCTCCTGCAGGGCCGCCGCCACGGCGGCACGCTGCTTGGTGGCGCGGCCCTTCACGGACGGTCCAGCGGTCGTCACCGTTGCCTCCTCACGTCTGCCTTGCCGGGCCATTGTGCCAGCCCGGGGTGGGGGCGGTCAGACGCCGACCTCGTCGGCCGCCTCCCGGCTGCCCGGGATCGCGCACTCGGCGGGGTCGGCCGCGGTGTTCGCGGCGGCCTGAGCTCGGGCGCGGCGGCGGGCCAGCGGGGCCGCCAGCGCCGTCAGCACGATGAACGCGCCGATCGTCAGCAGCACGATCGTCGCCCCGGGCGGCACGTCCTGGTAGTACGAGGTGACGGTGCCGCCGATCGTCACGCTCACGCCGATGGCGACGGCGATCGCGAAGGTGGCGGCGAAGCTGCGGCCGATCTGCTGGGCGGCCGCGACGGGCACCACCATCAGCGCGCTGACCAGCAGCAGGCCGACCACGCGCATCGCCACCGTCACCGTGACGGCCGCGGTGATCGCCGTCAGCAGGTTCAGGGCGCGCACCGGCAGGCCCGTCACCCGGGCGAACTCCTCGTCCTGGCTGACCGCGAACAACTGCCGGCGCAGGCCGAGGGTGACGAGGACGACGAAGGCGGCCAGGACGCAGATCGCCGTGACGTCCGACTCGGACACCGTCGACAGGGAGCCGAACAGGTACGACGTCAGGTTGGCGTTGGAGCCCGTCGGGGCGAGGTTGATGAACATCACACCGCCGGCCATGCCGCCGTAGAACAGCATCGCGAGGGCGACGTCGCCGCGGGTCCTGCCGTACCAGCGGATCAGTTCCATGAGGACCGCGCCGATGATCGAGACGAGGGTCGCCATCCACACCGGGGACCAGGTCAGCAGGAAGCCGAGGCCGACGCCGGTCATAGCCACGTGGCCGATGCCGTCGCCCATCAGGGCCTGGCGGCGCTGGACCAGGTAGATCCCCACCGCGGGGGCCGTGATGCCGACCAGGACGGCGGCGATCAGCGCCCGCTGCATGAAGGCGTAGTCGAGGAGGTCCATCAGCTCAGCAGTCCCGTGCGGATCGGTTCGGCGCCCGCGGGTGCGTGCGGGTGTACGTGGTCGTGGCCGGGGAGGGCGTGCTGCCCGACCGCCTTCGGGGGCGGTCCGTCGTGCACGACGCAGCCGTCGCGCAGTACGACCGCCCGGTCGATGAGGGGCTCCAGGGGGCCCAGTTCGTGCAGCACGAGCAGCACGGTCGTGCCCTGGGAGACCTGCTCGCGCAGCGTGTGCGCGAGGACCTCCTGGCTGGCCAGGTCGACGCCGGCCATCGGCTCGTCCATGATCAGCAGCTCGGGTTCGGAGGCGAGGGCGCGGGCGATCAGGACGCGCTGGTGCTGGCCGCCGGAGAGGGCGTCGACCGAGTCCTTGGCCCGGTCGGCCATGCCGACGAGGTCCAGGGCGCGCCGCACGGCCTCGCGGTCGGACTTGCGCAGCACGCCGAAGCGGGCCCGGGACAGCCGGCCGGAGGAGACCACCTCGGTCACCGTGGCGGGCACGCCGCCGGCGGCCGTGGTGCGCTGCGGGACGTAACCCACGCGGTGCCAGTCGCGGAACCGCCTGCGGTCCGTGCCGAACAGCTCGATCTCGCCGGCGCCGGGCTGCACCTGGCCGATGACGCTGCGCACGGCCGTCGACTTGCCCGAGCCGTTCGCGCCGAGCAGTGCGACGACCTCGCCGCGGCGCACGGTGAGGTCGATGCCGCGCAGCACGGGGCGCGAGCCCAGGTCCGCGCGGACGCCGCGCAGGGATATGACGGGCTCGGTCATGCCGTCCTCCGATGGGTCGATCACTTGGCTCCCAGGGCCGTCCGCAGGGCCTTGAGGTTGGCTTCCATGACCTGGAAGTAGTCGTCACCGCGGGACTTGTCGGTGATGCCCTCCAGCGGGTCGAGGACGTCCGTCTTGAGCTTCGCGTCCTTGGCGAGGGTCTTCGCGGTCTTGTCGGAGACAAGTGTCTCGTAGAAGACGGTGGTGACGCCGTCGGCCTTGGCCTCCTGCTGGAGCTCCCTGACCCGGGCGGCGCTGGGCTCGCTCTCGGGGTCGAGGCCGGAGATGGCCTCCTGGGTGAGGCCGTAGCGCTCGGCGAGGTAGCCGAAGGCGGCGTGGTTGGTGAAGAAGACCTTGGTCTTGGTGTCCTTCAGGCCCTTCTCGAACTCGCCGTTGAGGTCGTTCAGCTTCTTGACCAGGGCCGCGGTGTTCTTCTTGTAGTCGGCCGCGTGGTCCGGGTCGGCCTTCTCGAAGGCCTTGCCCACGCCCTCGGCGACCTCGGCGTACTTCACCGGGTCCAGCCAGACGTGCGGGTCGCGGGCGTGCTCCTCCTCCTCGGCGTGGCCCTCCTCCTCGGCGTGCCCCTTCTCCTCGGCGTGGCCCTCCTCGCCCTCATGGCTGTGCTCGGTGTTGCCGTGGTCCTCGAGGGTGGTCAGGCCGGCCGCGTCGATCTTCGTCTTGATGCCGGTCTGCGAGACCGCCTCGTCGACGGCGGGCTGGAGGCCCTTGAGGAAGAGCGCCGCGTCGGCCTCTTCGAGCTGTGCCCGCTGCTTGGTGCTGATCTCCAGGTCGTGCGGCTCCTGGCCGGGCTCGGTCAGGCTGGTGACGTTCGCGTGGTCGCCGCCGATCTGCTCGGCGAGGAAGGCCATCGGGTAGAACGACGCGACGACGTCGAACTTGTCCGTGTTGTCCGTCGCCGCGCTGTCGCTGGAGCAGGCGGAGAGGGCGCCGAGGCCCAGGGCGGTGGCCGCGGTGACCGCGGTGGCGGATATGAGGCGTCGTCGTACGTTCATGACACTCATTTTCAACAAATATGGAAACCGTTGTCAACAAACGTTTCCGACCGGGGTCTCCTGGAAGCGCCTGGTGGCCGCCGAAGGGGGAGCGATTTGATTGAGGGGGCGCCCCCGCCGGTAACCTGAAGCATTCGCTGGAAGCAACTCGCTTCGTCGCCCGTCGTCGTAATGAAGAGAGCACCGTGGCCGCCGACAAGATCGACACCATCGTCAGCCTGAGCAAGCGCCGTGGCTTCGTATTCCCCTGTAGTGAGATCTACGGTGGCCAGCGCGCCGCCTGGGACTACGGCCCGCTGGGTGTCGAGCTCAAGGAGAACCTCAAGCGCCAGTGGTGGCGCTACATGGTGACGTCGCGCGAGGACGTGGTCGGTATCGACTCGTCCGTGATCCTGGCCCCCGAGGTCTGGGTGGCCTCCGGTCACGTCGCCACCTTCACGGACCCGCTGACCGAGTGCACCTCCTGCCACAAGCGGTTCCGCGCGGACCACCTGGAGGAGGCCTACGAGGCCAAGCACAACCGCCTGCCGGAGAACGGCCTGGCCGACGTCAACTGCCCCAACTGCGGCAACAAGGGCCAGTTCACCGAGCCCAAGCAGTTCTCGGGCCTGCTGTCCACCCATCTCGGCCCGACCCAGGACTCCGGCTCCGTCGCCTACCTGCGGCCCGAGACCGCGCAGGGCATCTTCACCAACTTCTCCCAGGTGCAGACCACCTCGCGCCGCAAGCCGCCGTTCGGCATCGCCCAGATGGGCAAGTCCTTCCGCAACGAGATCACGCCCGGCAACTTCATCTTCCGCACCCGCGAGTTCGAGCAGATGGAGATGGAGTTCTTCGTCAAGCCGGGCGAGGACGAGAAGTGGCAGGAGTACTGGATGGAGCAGCGCTGGAACTGGTACACCGGTCTCGGCCTGCGCGAAGAGAACATGCGGTGGTACGAGCACCCGAAGGAGAAGCTCTCCCACTACTCCAAGCGCACCGCCGACATCGAGTACCGCTTCCAGTTCGGCGGCAGCGAGTGGGGTGAGCTCGAGGGTGTCGCCAACCGCACCGACTACGACCTGGGCGCCCACTCCAAGGCCTCCGGCCAGGACCTGACGTACTTCGACCAGGAGGCCGGCGAGCGCTGGACTCCGTACGTCATCGAGCCCGCGGCCGGTGTCGGCCGCGCGATGCTGGCCTTCCTCCTGGACGCCTACATCGAGGACGAGGCGCCCAACGCCAAGGGCAAGATGGAGAAGCGCACGGTGCTGCGCCTCGACCCGCGGCTGTCGCCGGTGAAGGTCGCGGTGCTCCCGCTGTCCCGCAACCCCGAGCTGTCCCCGAAGGCCAAGGGCCTCGCCCAGGCGCTGCGCCAGAACTGGAACATCGAGTTCGACGACGCCGGCGCGATCGGCCGCCGCTACCGCCGCCAGGACGAGATCGGTACGCCGTTCTGCGTGACCGTCGACTTCGACACGCTCGAGGACAACGCGGTCACCGTCCGCGAGCGCGACACGATGAAGCAGGAGCGCGTCTCCCTCGACCAGATCGAGGGCTACCTGGCGGCCCGCCTGGTCGGCTGCTGATCGCTTCTCGTCGTACGACGGTGCCGGGTTCCTCCGCGGAGGGGCCCGGCACCGTCGCGTTTCGGGGGACCCGGTGCGCGGCTCGGCCCTTCAGTGCGGCGGTCGACTGGTCCTGGGACCCCGGGCGCGGTGGCGCCAGGGTGAGGGCATGGGCACGCCGGACCGCCCGGCTGACCCGGATCATCGAGGCCGGCGTGAAGACCGGTGACTTCGCCGCCACCGGTCCCGAGCGCGGGAGTACACCACAACGGGCCGATGAGAACCGGGAGATGAGCGACACCGCCTCCTGTTATGGTGCGCCGATGTCATCGGTCAGGCAGGTCCAGATCACCTTCGACTGCGCGGAACCCGAGCGCGTCGCTCGCTTCTGGTGCGAGGTGCTGGGGTACGTCGTACCGCCGCCACCGGAGGGGTTCGCCACGTGGGGCGATTTCCACCGCTCTCTGCCGCCGGAGCGGCAGGGCGCAGAGTTCGTCTGCGGTGATCCCGCGGGCGTGGGCCCGCGGCTGTACTTCCAGCGCGTCCCCGAGGCCAAGGTCGTCAAGAACCGGCTGCATCTCTGCGTGCGGGTCGGCACCGGGCTCGTGGGCGAAGAGCGCCTGGCCACGCTCGAAGCCGAGTGCGCACGACTGGTCGCGCTCGGCGCGACACGCGTGCGGGTGCTGCTCGCCGACGAGTACGACGAGTCGTGCATCGTGATGCAGGACGTCGAGGGCAACGAGTTCTGTCTCGACTGAGCGTCCTCCCAGACGGCGAAGCGGGAGCCGTCTTCCTTCGGGACCTGCCACGGCAGTCGCGAAGGACCCTGCGAGACGAAGGACCCTGCGGGATGTCCGAGTCGCGGCGCCTGGCACGCACCGGCGGACATCCGCCGGGGTCGGTGCCCGGCTCAGTTGCTCGTCCCGACGGTCTGCCGTACCTCCGCCGACTCCAGGCGCTCCGCCGTCCGGTCGGCCGTGCGGCGAGCCCACCGCCCACTGGTCAGGGCCCCCAGTACCAACACCGCGAACCCGCACACCGCCAGAATCCACCACCCGGGCCGCGCTGCGGACACGAACATCTCGTGGTACGAGGACGAGCCGACGCCCGACGCGAGTACCGCGCCCACCACGGCCACCCCGAGTGTCTGCCCGAGCTGCCGGCTCGTGGAGGCGACCGCCGCCGCGACGCCCGCCTGGGCGCGCGGCATGCCGGAGACCGCCGTGTTGGTGATGGGCGCGTTGACGAAGCCGAAGCCGATGCCGAAGAGGAGGTAGCCCGCGAAGAGCGTGGCGTTCGAGGTCTCCGCCTCGAACGCGGCGAAGAGCACGCCGCTCGCCGTCATCGCGACGCCCGCGATCAGCAGGGACAGCCGGGGTCCCCGCGTGCCCACCAGACGGCCGGACAGCGGGGCGCACAGGAACGTCGGGACCGCCATCGGCAGCATCCACAGGCCCGCTTCCAGGGCGGTCAGCCCGCGTACGTTCTGCAGGTACAGCGTGGAGAGGAAGAGGAAGCCGCCGAGAGCGGCGAACGCGCTGATCGCGATCACCGTCGCCCCGCTGAACGGCGCCGAGCGGAAGAAGCGCAGGTCGATCAGGGGTTCCGCGCGGCGTGGTTCGTACCACAGCAGGCCGGCCAGCGCGGCCAGGGCGACAACGGCCAGTGGGGCTGTGGAGGCGAACGGCGTGCTCGGCGCCTCGATGATCGCGTACGTGAGCGAGCCGAACAGCGCGATCACCAGGAGCTGCCCGACCGGGTCCGGGCGGCGAGCCCTCGGCGCGCGGGACTCGGGGACGAAGCGCAGGGTGAGCAGGAGGGCGGCCAGGCCCACCGGCAGGTTGATCCAGAAGATCGAGCGCCAGCCGACCGACTCGACGAGCAGGCCCCCGACCAGCGGGCCGGCGGCCATCGAGATGCCGACGACCGCGCCCCAGGCGCCGATCGCGCGGGCGCGTTCGCGCGGGTCGGTGAAGGTGTTGGTGATGATCGACATGGCGACCGGGTTCAGCATCGAGCCGCCCACGGCCTGCACCATCCGGAAGGCCACGAGCGCCTGAAGGTTCGGCGCGAGGGAGCACAGGAGCGAGCCGAGGGTGAAGACGACCAGGCCCGCCATGAAGACCCGCTTGCGGCCGATCCGGTCGGCGGTGGAGCCCGCGAGCATCAGCAGCGAGGCCAGGACCAGCGTGTACGCGTCGATCGTCCACTGCAGACCCGACGTACTCGCGTGCAGGTCCTGCTGCATGGACGGCAGCGCCACGTTCAGGACCGTGTTGTCGAGGCTCACGATCAGCAGGCTCATGCAGCAGATCGCGAGCACCAGCATGCGGCGGCGGGGACTGAGCTCGGGCATGGGCGCCATCGTACGCCCATTTCGATAGTGTGACTAACTAATGAATTTTGCCATCTCATTGCACGGCACAATGGAGGAATGTCCACGCCCCTCCAGATCGGCCCGCACACCGTCCAGCCGCCCGTCGTCCTGGCCCCCATGGCCGGGATCACCAACGCGCCCTTCCGCACCCTGTGCCGGCACTTCGCCGGTGGCGGATCGAAGGACGGAGCCATCGGCGGCAAGGGCCTGTTCGTCAGCGAGATGATCACCACCCGGGCACTGGTCGAGCGCAACGAGAAGACCATGCAGCTCATTCACTTCGACGCGAGTGAGCGCCCCCGGTCGATCCAGCTGTACGGCGTGGACCCGGTGACCGTCGGCAAGGCCGTCCGCATGATCGCGGAGGAGGACCTCGCCGACCACATCGACCTGAACTTCGGCTGCCCGGTGCCGAAGGTGACGAGGAAGGGCGGCGGCTCGGCGCTGCCGTACAAGCGGAACCTGCTGCGGGCGATCCTGCGCGAGGCCGTCAGCGGCGCCGGCGATCTGCCCGTGACGATGAAGATGCGCAAGGGCATCGACGACGACCACATCACCTACCTCGACGCCGGCCGGATCGCCGTCGAGGAGGGCGTCACCGCCATCGCCCTGCACGGCCGCACCGCCGCCCAGCACTACGGCGGCACCGCCGACTGGGACGCCATCGCCCGGCTGAAGGAGCACGTGCCGGAGATCCCGGTGCTCGGCAACGGCGACATCTGGTCGGCCGAGGACGCCCTGCGGATGGTGCGCGAGACCGGCTGCGACGGGGTGGTGGTCGGGCGCGGGTGCCTGGGTCGGCCCTGGCTGTTCTCCGATCTCGGGGCGGCTTTCGAGGGACGCCCCCAGGACATCGCACGGCCCGCCCTGCGGGAAGTCGCCGACGTCATGGTCCGGCACGCCACCCTGCTCGGGGAGTGGATCGGGGACGAGTCCCGCGGCGTGATCGACTTCCGCAAGCACGTCGCCTGGTACCTGAAGGGCTTCGCGGTCGGCTCCGAGATGCGCAAGCGGCTCGCGATCACCTCGTCGCTCCAGGAGCTGCGCTCGGGCCTGGACGAGCTGGACCTCGACCAGCCCTGGCCCGCCGGCGCCGACGGACCCCGGGGCCGTACGTCCGGCAACAACCGCGTGGTGCTGCCGGACGGCTGGCTGAAGGACCCGTACGACTGCGCCGGGGTCGGCGTGGACGCCGAGCTCGACACCTCGGGCGGCTGATCAGCCTCCGGAGGGGTGCGGGGTGGAGCCGTACGCCTTCAGGAAGCGGTCGCGGAAGGAGTCCATCTTCCAGACGGGCGCGTCGCGGTCGGGCCTGAGGCCCTGCGTCCAGTTCCAGTCGCTGATCCTGTCCAGGACCTTCGGGTCCTTCGCGACGAGTGACACCGGCACGTCGCGGGAGGCGCGCGTGCCGCTGACCCGGGCCATGGGCTGGTGGTCGCCGAGGAAGACCAGGACGGTGTCGTCGGTGCCGTAGCGCTCCAGCCACTGGGTGAGGCTGGTGACCGAGTACTGGATGGACTTGCCGTACTCCTGCCGGGACCTGGTGGTGTCGGTGATGACGTCCGACGCCTTGTTGCCGGCCTTCTCGATGGCGTCGAAGACCGAGCCGTCGCCGAGTTCGTCCCAGCCGACCATCTTCGGCAGGGGCGCCCAGGGCTGGTGGCTGGAGGTCAGGATGACGAACGACATCAGCGGCTTGTCGCGCTCCTTTCCGTGCACCCGGCGCTGGAACGCCTCCAGCGCGTACTGGTCGGGCATCGTCGACCAGCTGAACTTCGGGCCCCGGTAGCCCAGGTCGAAGGCGTCGTAGAGCTTGTCGAGGCCATACCACTTCTCCTCCGGCCAGCCCTTCTGCACGCCCGGCATCACACCGACCGTGTCCCACGCGCCGGTCTTCTGGAACGCCCTGGTGAGGGTGAGGTGGTCGCCGGCGGTGACGGTGCGGTAGCGGCGCTGGTTGTCGATCCACAGGCCGGACATGGTCGTGGAGTGGCCGAGCCAGCTGCTGCCGCCGAAGGTCGCCGAGGTCAGCCAGCCGCTGCGGGCGTGGAAGCCGGCCTTCGCCAGGGCCTCGGTGCTCGTGTCGAGGGTCCGGTCGACGCCGGAGGCCATGATCGGGTCCTCGAGGGCGCTGCGGCCGTAGCTCTCGATGAACGTGAAGATCACGTCCTTGCCGCGCAGGTCCGGCAGGAGCTGACCGGGCGGGGTGTTGCCGAAGGTGTCCGCCTTCGACTGCCTCACGAACGCCGCCTCGTCCCGCAGTGACTCCACCGTCCGCTGGGCGTGCACCCGCAGCACCCCGGCCCCGCGCTCGGAGGCGATCGGACCGCCGAACAGCGTCAGGCCCAGGGCGGAGCAGGTGACCCAGACGGTGCCGGCGAGCAGGGCGCCCTTGGTCGCCCGGACCCGGTGGCGGGCCAGCACGCCGGCGAGCCGGATCGTCGCCGCGACCATGACGGCCGCCACGAGCAGGACGAGCACGACCGCGCCGACGGCCGCGGCGGTCGCGACGCCCCCGCCCAGCGTGTCCTCGACGTACGCCTGCGCGTCGGGCAGCAGGTCCCAGTCGAGCGCCGCGTTGAAGCCACGGCCCAGGTACTCGTTGAACCCCATGTCGAGCAGGTTCAGCGCGGTCAGCGCGGTGAGTCCGAGCCCGTACAGCACCGCCGCCACCAGCCGGGGCCGGCGCGGCAGCACCAGCATGACGACGGCCCCGACGACCGCCTCCGCCGGGATCCGCGCGAAGCGGTCCGGCTCGACGGCGGGGAGGGTGTTGGGCAGGAGCGGAGCACCGAGGACCAGGACGGCGGCGAGGGCGGTGGTGGTCAGGTGGAGGACGCGAGCGGTCCGGGGGTGGCGGGTGCGCCAGGCGCGGAGACGGGTGAGGCGGGACCGGGGGGCGGGAGTCTCCCCCTCCGCCGTGACGGCGGCCTCGCCCTCGTCACGCTCCGCCCCGGACCCGGCCCCCGGGATGCCCGGTTGCGGCGACTGGCGGAAGCGTGTGAAGACAGGCACCCGAGGGTCCTTCCCGTGCGAAACCCGGTGAGGTGGCGGACCCGCGTGGGGGGACGGGTCCGCCTCCGTTCCGTACGGGGCGCCCACCGAGTGCGTTCAGACCGGCGGGCCGGCGCTCGGCAAACACCCGGCAAACGGCCGGCCAACCGGGCTCAGGCGCCGCCGACCGCCGTGAGCAGCGCCAGCGGGGCCGACGCCGAGCGGGATTCCCGCACGCACGCGTGCGGGTACGGCACCGGCTCCGGGTGGGTGTCGCGGCCGTAGCCCGCGAGGACCTCCGGCAGCCGGTGGCCGGTGGCGCTCGCCGCGTCGACCAGGCCCCGGGCGACCGCGCGGGCCTCGTCGTGCAGCCCGTAGCGGGCCAGGCCCAGGGCGATCAGCGCGTTGTCGTGCGGCCACACCGAGCCGCGGTGGTAGGAGAGCGGGTGGTACGCCGCCTGCCCGGCCGCCAGGGTGCGCACGCCCCAGCCGGAGAAGAAGTCCGGCTCCAGCAGCCGCCGGCCGACCTGTTCGCCGTACTCCTTGTCCAGCAGGCCGGACCACAGCAGGTGCCCGGCGTCGGAGGCGAGAGCGTCGACGCGGTTGCCGCGGCCGTCGAGGGCGAGCGCCGGGAAGGAGTGCTCCGGCATCCAGAAGTCCCGCTGGAAACGGTCGCGCAGATCACCGGCCGCCTGCTCCAGCAGCTCCGCGTAGGTCGCGTCCTGCCACACGGTGCGCGCGAGACCCGCGGTGCGGCGCAGCGCGTCGTAGGCGTAGCCCTGGGCGCCCGCGGCCGCCACCGGCCCGTGCGGGCGGGTGCCTTCGGCGGAGCAGACGGCGCCGGGGGAGTCCTTCCAGTTCTGGTTGGCAAGGCCGCCCCGGTCGGCGCGGTAGACGAGGTAGCCGCAGCTGGTCAGGCCGCCGTGGTCGAGCATCCAGCCGACGGCCGCGCGGGCGTGGGGTTCGAGGCGGCGGGCCAGGGCCGGGTCGCCGGTGCGGTCGGTGTACACGCCCAGCAGGACGAGGAACAGCGGGGTCGCGTCGACCGAGCCGTAGTAGCGGCCGTACGGGACCTGGCCGAAGTGGGCCAGTTCGCCGTGCCGGACCTCGTGCACGATCTTCCCTGGCTGGGCGACCCCGTCGGCGCCGGTCTGCGTGGCCTGGGTCGCGGCGAGCGCGGGCAGGGTGGCGGCGGCCAGCCGGGGCCGGTAGGGCAGGGTGAACAGGGACGTCAGCAGGGCGTCCCGGCCCAGCAGGGTCAGGAACCAGGGGGCGCCGGCGGCCGGGACGCGCAGTTCCTCGCCGTCCGGTCCGGTCGCCGGGACCTGGAGCGCGGCGAGGTCGGCGAGGCCCCGGGCGCAGGCGGCGGCCAGCTCCGGCCAGCCGCTCGGGAAGCACACGCCCTCCATGAACTGGCCCTCACGGGTCGCGCGTTGCTCCTGGAGGGCGGCGGGGGAGCGGGGGACGCGCAGGGCACGCCTGTCACCGTGCGGGCGGGCCATCACCCGCAGGACCAGCTCGGCGGTGCCGTGCGGGGCGAGATCCAGGGTCCACACCAGGCGGCGGGCACCGGTGCCGGTCTCCTCCACGGCGTCCGGCTGCGGATCGGCCGTCACCGTCGTGACGGAACGCCACCCGCCGCGCCGGTAGCCGAACTCCACACCGTGGCCGAGGACCTGACGGGAGCGCACCGCGCCGGCCTTGGTGTAGGTGCGGTGGTCGGAGCGCAGTTCGAACTGGTCGCTGAAGTCGGCGTCGGCGGTCACCGCGAGGCGGACCGTCGTCGGCACGGGGCGGTTGCTGGTGACGCGCAGCGACTCCACGAACGAGGCGTCACCGACGGCCTGTTCGCGGAAGAGCGTGCAGGCGGGCGGCTCGTCGCGGCCGCCGCGCGGGACGAGCACGCAGCGCGCGGTGTCCCCGTCGGCCACCGGCGTCAGCGTCTCGGGCACGGCGCCGTCGAGGGTGAGCTGCCACCGGCTCAGATGCCGCGCGTCTCGTACGAACAAGCCGTCCGGGGCGCCGCCGCCCCGGTGTCCGCTGATGTCGCCCCGGTCGCCCACGGCGGCGAACGTCCCGCCGTGCACCATCAGATGATGCCGGTCCGTCATCCCCGGTCTCCTCCCTTGATCGACGTGACGCCGTTCCCGCCCCCTGCGGGCCGGTCGTGCAGCAGGTCGAGCGTGAGCGCGGCGGTCCAGCCGAAGCCGGTGGTGCCGCAGGCCCGGGCCGTGTACGGGTCGACGTACTCCGCGAAATCCGAGGCGCCGGCGGTGTGCAGGATGCCCGTGCGCAGGGCGTCGGCCCGGCCGCGCTCGCCGTGCAGCCGCAGCCCGCGCTCCAGCAGCCAGTTGGTGTTGAACCAGGCCGGGCCGCGCCAGTAGCGGTGCGGGTCGAAGGCCGCGCCGAGCAGGTCGTAGCTCGGGACCAGGCGGGTCGTGCCGCCGAGGCCGAAGTGCGGGCCGCACATCGTGCGGACCAGGGTCGCCGCCAGGTCGCGCGGCAGGGCCGGCAGCAGCAGGGGCACGAGCCCGGAGACACCGCGCTCCTGGATCAGTTCACCGGCGCGCACGTCCCGGCACAGGAACGACCCCGCCGCCGGATCCCACAGGCGCTCCACCAGGGCCGCCGTCAGTCGCTCGGCGCGGGCCTGCCGGGCCGCACCGGACGCGCCCAGCTCGTGGGCGATGCGGGCCAGCGCGTACTCGGAGGCGATGAGCAGGGCGTTGAACGCCGGGTCCTCCACGGCGAATTCGGCCGCCGGTCGCCTGCCACGCGCCGGACCCTCGTCCGGCTCGTCGGCGTATCCGCGGTCCCGGTAGTCCGCCGCCAGCCGCACATAGCGCCCGTAGTCCAGGTCCGTCGGCCGGTCCGCGGGGGCACCGTGGGCGAGGTCGGCGCGGCGGAAGGAGCCGACCGGGGCCGGAGTGATCCGGGACAACGGACGGTCCCAGCAGGGGCTGTTGTCCATACCCTGTTCCCAGGGGTGCACCACGGACACCAGACCGCCCCCGCCCAGGTCGCGCCGGTGCAGGAGGTAGTGGTGCCACGCGGCCAGTCGCGGATACGCCCGGGCGAGGAAGCCGCGCGCCCGGGACAGGCCCGGGTCGGCGAGGTGCACCAGCCAGGCGGCCGTCGCGTGGACCGGTGGCTGCACGATCCCGGAGGTCTGTACGGTGCGCGGGGCGCCGGCCGCGCGCCCGGCGGTCGCCGAGCGCCAGAAGTCGGGGCTCGGGAAGTACGCGTCGAGGGGGACGGAGGGGTTGAAGACGATGTGCGGGATCCGCCCGTCCCCCCACTGCGCCGCCAGCAGCGTCTCCAGCTCCGTCTGGGCCCGTAACGGCGACAGGTGCCTGAGGCCGATCGCGATGAACGCCGAGTCCCACGACCACTGGTGCGGATACAGGCTGCGCGAGGGCACGGTCGAGTCGCCCGTCCAGCCGGCCTCCAGCACGGCGGCGGCCCTGGCGTGCAGGGGAGGGGCGGCGCTGGACGGATCGTATGCGACGGTGTGCTCGGTCGGACTCGGTGCGCGTGGGGCGGTGCGATCCACTCGGGGCTCTCCGGAAGAGGTCCGGCCGGCCGGCTCGGCAACGGCTACCGTGGGGTTACGTCTATTTAACACGCAAAACCCACTATGTAAGGCAAGGTTGAGAAACACAAGGGGTGTGCATGAGCGGACGGCCCGGGAGGACCGGAAGAGGCGCGGGCCAGGCCGGCGCCGGGGACCTTCTCGAACTGGTGCGCAGTCGACGCGCCACGACCCGGGGTGCCCTGCAGCAGGCGACCGGACTGTCCCGGGCGACCGTCGGGCAGCGGCTGGACCGGCTCTTCCGCGCGGGCTGGCTGCGCGAGGGTGCCGGGGGGCCGGTGGACTCCCCGCTGGGCGGGCGGCCCTCCATCACCCTGGAGTTCGACGACGGGCACGCGGTGGTCCTGGCCGCCGACCTCGACACCCGGCACGCGCGGGCGGCCGTGCTGTCGCTGAGCGGCGAGATCCTCGCCGAGCACTCCGGCGTCCTCGTCGTCGAGGACGGGCCGGACGCCGTGCTCGGCGAAATCGGCCGCTGGTTCGCAGAGCTGCTGGAGAAGGCCGGACACGGGGCGGAGGCCGTGTGCGGGGTCGGGCTGGCGGTGCCCGGCCCGGTCGACACCGACACCGGCCGCGTCGTCCAGCCTCCGATCATGCCCGGCTGGGACGGCTACGACATAAGGGACCGGCTGGCCCGGGCGCTCACCGAGCACACCGGCGCCGCCGGGATGCCGGTGCTGGTGGACAACGACGCCAATCTCATGGCGTACGGCGAACAGCGCACCCACTACCCCGACTGCTCCGCCTTCGTCCTCGTCAAGGTCTCCACCGGCATCGGCGCCGGGGTCGTCGTCGACGGCTCGTTGTTCCGGGGCGTCGACGGCGGCGCCGGGGACATCGGACACATCCGGGTGCCGGAGGGTGCCCAGGCGCTGTGCCGGTGCGGCTCCTACGGCTGCCTCGCCGCCGTGGCGAGCGGCGGCGCGGTCGCGCGGCGGCTGGCGGAGGCCGGGGTGCCGGCCTCCTCCGGCTCGGACATCCGGGATCTGCTGGCCTCCGGGCACCCGGAGGCGGTCGGGCTCGCCCGCGAGGCCGGGCGCCGGGTCGGGGACGTCCTCGCGACCGTCGTGACCCTGCTGAATCCCGGCGTGCTGATGATCGCCGGAGATCTGGCCGGAACTCCCTTCCTCACCGGCGTGCGCGAACTGCTCTACCAGCGGGCGCTGCCCCGCTCCACCGCCCACCTCGACGTGGTCACCGCCCGGCTGGGTGAGAGGGCCGGGCTGGTGGGAGCCGGTGCGATGGTCGTGGAGCACCTGTACGCGCCGGACCGGGTCGAGGAACGGCTGCGCGCGCTCGGGGTGTGACGGTCCGGTTTCGCGCCCGCGACGCGTCCGCATGGTGAAATCCGGTCGGCTGTGGCAGCGTGATTCTCGCCACCCTTGATAACGGTGGCGCTCAGATGAGCGGAGCGCGAGCGGCTGCACTTCTCCAAAGGGTGGCACTCAGTGCCACCCTTTGATCGTTCATCGAGCGAAATCAAGCGTGGCGAACACCGCTCATGTGAGCGCTCAGCGGGGTCTGTGAAGGATCTTGCGTTCAAGAAGTGAAAACACGAGCCTGTGATCCGTGGTCCAGCCTTGACTTTCGATCCGCTGGCGGACGAGTGGTTACAGGCGTATGACGCGCGAGTGGACGTACCCAGACGCCTTCGATCTGGGTATGTTCCTCGCCGTCAGGGCAGCCACCGCGTCCTCGAGGAGTCGAGACCCGTGTCGGAAAACAAAGATCCCCAGGTAGCTGAGCACGGTAAGAGCGTTGAGGGCGTGAAGTTCGTCTACGACTTCACCGAGGGCAACAAGGACCTCAAGGACCTCCTCGGCGGCAAGGGCGCCAACCTCGCCGAGATGACCAACCTCGGCCTTCCGGTCCCGCCGGGCTTCACGATCACCACCGAGGCCTGCAAGGTCTACCTGGGCAGCGGCGAGGAGCCGGCGGCACTGCGTGACGAGGTGAGTGCGCACCTCGACGCGCTGGAGGCCCGGATGGGCAAGAAGCTCGGCCAGGCCGACGACCCGCTGCTGGTGTCGGTGCGCTCGGGCGCCAAGTTCTCCATGCCCGGCATGATGGACACCGTCCTCAACATCGGCCTCTCCGACAAGTCCGTGCAGGGCCTGGCCAAGCAGGCCGGCGACGACCGGTTCGCGTGGGACTCCTACCGCCGCCTCATCCAGATGTTCGGCAAGACCGTCCTGGGCGTCGACGGCGAACTGTTCGAGGACGCGCTGGAGGCGGCGAAGGCGGCCAAGAAGGTCACGGTCGACACCGAGCTGGAGGCCGCCGACCTCAAGAAGCTCGTCACGAAGTTCAAGAAGATCGTCAAGACCGAGGCCGGACGGGACTTCCCGCAGAATCCGCGCGAGCAGATGGACCTCGCCATCCACGCGGTCTTCGACTCCTGGAACACCGACCGGGCCAAGCTCTACCGCCGCCAGGAACGCATCCCGCACGACCTCGGCACCGCCGTCAACGTCTGCTCCATGGTCTTCGGCAACCTCGGCCCCGACTCCGGCACCGGCGTCGCCTTCACCCGCGACCCCGCCTCCGGCCACCAGGGCGTCTACGGCGACTACCTGCAGAACGCGCAGGGCGAGGACGTCGTCGCGGGCATCCGCAACACCGTGCCGCTCGCCGAGCTGGAGCAGATCGACAAGAAGTCGTACGACCAGCTGATGCAGATCATGGAGACGCTGGAGAACCACTACAAGGATCTCTGCGACATCGAGTTCACCATCGAGCGCGGTGTGCTGTGGATGCTCCAGACCCGCGTCGGCAAGCGCACCGCGGGCGCGGCCTTCCGCATCGCGACCCAGCTGGTGGACCAGGGCCTGATCGACGAGGCCGAGGCCCTCACCCGCGTCAACGGCGCCCAGCTCGCCCAGCTGATGTTCCCCCGCTTCGACGAGAGCGCGAAGGTCGAGCAGGTCGGCCGGGGCATCGCCGCCTCGCCGGGAGCGGCCGTCGGCAAGGCCGTCTTCGACTCCTACACGGCCGTCAAGTGGTCGCGTTCCGGCGAGAAGGTCATCCTGATCCGCCGCGAGACCAACCCCGACGACCTGGACGGCATGATCGCCGCCGAGGGAATCCTCACCTCGCGCGGCGGCAAGACCTCCCACGCGGCCGTGGTGGCCCGCGGCATGGGCAAGACCTGTGTCTGCGGCGCCGAGGAGCTGGAGGTCGACACCAAGCGCCGCCGGATGACCGTGCCGGGCGGGCACGTCGTCGAGGAGGGCGACGTCGTCTCCATCGACGGCTCCTCGGGCAAGGTCTACCTCGGTGAGGTACCCGTCGTGCCGTCCCCGGTCGTGGAGTACTTCGAGGGCCGGATGCATCCCGGTGCCGACGACGCCGACGAACTGGTCGAGGCCGTCCACCGCATGATGGCCTTCGCCGACCGCAAGCGCCGCCTGCGCGTGCGCGCCAACGCCGACAACGCCGAGGACGCACTGCGCGCCCGCCGCTTCGGCGCCCAGGGCATCGGCCTGTGCCGCACCGAGCACATGTTCCTCGGTGACCGGCGCGAGCTCGTGGAACGGCTGATCCTGGCCGACACGGAGGCCGAGCGCGAGGAGTCCCTCAAGGGACTGCTCCCGCTCCAGAAGCAGGACTTCGTCCAGCTGTTTGAGTCGATGGACGGCCTTCCGGTCACCGTCCGCCTCCTCGACCCGCCGCTGCACGAGTTCCTGCCCGACATCACGGAACTCTCGGTCCGCGTGGCCCTCGCGGAATCCCGCCAGGAACCCCACGAGAACGAACTCCGCCTCCTCCAGGCGGTCCACCGCCTGCACGAGCAGAACCCGATGCTGGGCCTGCGCGGGGTGCGCCTCGGCCTGGTCATCCCCGGCCTGTTCACCATGCAGGTCCGGGCGATCGCCGAGGCCGCGGCCGAACGCAAGGCCGCCAAGGGCGACCCGCGCGCCGAGATCATGATCCCGCTCGTCGGCACGGTGCAGGAGCTGGAGATCGTGCGCGAGGAGGCCGACAAGGTCATCGCCGAGGTCGAGGCGGCCTCCGGTGCCCAGCTGAAGCTGTCCATCGGCACGATGATCGAGCTGCCGCGCGCCGCCCTGACCGCCGGTCAGATCGCCGAGGCGGCCGAGTTCTTCTCCTTCGGCACGAACGACCTGACCCAGACGGTGTGGGGCTTCTCCCGGGACGACGTGGAGGCGAGCTTCTTCACCGCGTACCTGGAGAAGGGCATCTTCGGTGTCTCCCCGTTCGAGACGATCGACAAGGACGGCGTCGGCTCCCTCGTGAAGCTCGCCGCCAAGGCCGGCCGCAAGACGCGTCCCGACCTCAAGCTCGGCGTCTGCGGCGAGCACGGCGGCGACCCGGAGTCGGTCCACTTCTTCCACGAGGTCGGACTCGACTACGTCTCCTGCTCCCCGTTCCGCATCCCGGTCGCCCGCCTGGAGGCGGGCCGGGCGGCGGTCACGTCCCAGGGCAGCGACCACCGCTAGCCCCGCGGCCCGCACGGGCCCACCGGAACCCGGAGCCGTCGACGGTCCCCGACCCTCACCGATCGCGGCGGCTCCGGAACTCGAAAGGAGAGCGGGGGCGGCACCTTTTGTGCGGAGGTGCTGCCCCCGCTCTTCCGGTTCGTCAGGCGGACCTGCGGTCCCCGCCCCGAGAAGGCGGTCACACAGGCCGTCCTTCCCGCAGGCATACGACGGAGCCGGTCAGGGCGGCGGTGTGCAGCGCGGTGAGGGCGGGCAACGGGGGCATCAGGGCGGTGGATCCGAGCTCGTCCAGGGCGAACAGGCCGTCGTCGTCGTGCTCCGTGCTGCGCCGGACGGACAGCGAGGCCGGGAGGCGCCCGCCGTAGAAGTAGAAGTCGATCACCGGGCCCGTCCCCTGCACGTCGGCCCGGTGGTCGTACCCGATGATCCGGGGCGTGCGGTCGAGCACGATCCCGGTCTCCTCGCGCACTTCCCGGCAGGCGGCACCGACGGGATCCTCGTTGTGGTCGAGCATCCCGCCCGGCAGCCCCCACAACCCGGCGGCTGGCTGGCCCCCGGCGTAGCGCAGCAGCAGGATCCGGTCCTCGGCGTCGAGGAGGAGGACGCAGGACGCGACGATGGTCTGCGGCAGCGTCTTGACCCACTCGGCACGCGGCAGCACGAGCGGTACGTCGGTGGCGGGCACGGTCGTGTCCACGGTGATGTCCCTTCCGTCGGCTGAACAGCCCGAAAACGAGCTGCCCAACCGGAGGAACGGCCGGACCCGCCGATGGTCACCTGCCGGATCGGCTCAGGTGTCGCAGGCGACCCCGTCCTTGTCACGGTCCAGGTGGGAGGCGTACCCGGGTTCGCCCCGGTGGATGGGGGCGGCACCGGCGGCACGGACGGCGCTGCAGTTGGCGTAGTACACGTCCTCGCCGCCCGAGTCGCTGTCGTCGGAGCCGCCGCCCGCCGCCGCCCGGGCGGTGACCGTGGTGGTGGCCCGGACGGTCTTCGTGGCGGTGACGGTGGGGGCGGGCTCCTCGGGGAGCGGACTCGGGGTGGCGGTGGTCGTCGCGGTGACCGTGACGGTCGGCTGCGGCTTGGCGGACGCCGGCTTAGCGTCGGTGGTGGTCTCCCCGCCGCCGGCGCCCATGCCTATGCCGACGAAGAGCGCCAGGCCGAGCGCGGGCAGCACGTAGCGCTTACGGGCCCAGCGGGGCGCGGGCCGCCCGGGCTGCGGCACGGGCGGCGGCGCGGGGTACGGGTTGTTGTGCGGACCCGTGTACGGGTTGGTCATGGTCATCCCCCCAGAAGCGGTACGTGAGGGGATGACCGTAGGGCCGGGCAGTTCGACTCGGAGGACGGGTGACCATTTCGTGATGGTCGTGTGAAGCCGGGCTGGGGGGTTACGCGCGGAACGGACCCGTCACCTCGTACGTGATGCCGCCCGAGGAACTGCCGCTGGTGCCTCGCTGGCTGGAGAAGTACAGGCGGGTGCCGTCCGGTGAGAAGGCCGGGCCGGTGATCTCCGAGGCGGACTGGCCGTCCACGCGGAGGAAGGGGGCCACCACGTCGGCGGGGGTGATCACGCAGATGTCCATGCTGCCGCCGTCCTCGGCGACGAACAGGTCGCCGGAGGCGGAGCCGGTGACGTTGTCGACGCCGGTGAGGGGGGCCGTACCGCTCGTCACCAGGGAGTCGTCGTAGGCGAGTTCGATGGTCTGGGCGGCGGCGTCGTACTGCCAGACGCGGTTGTCGCCCTTGGTGGTGAACCAGCAGGTGTCGTTCGCGTAGTAGCAGCCCTCGCCGCCGTTGAAGCGCTTGGCGCCGGAGACCTGGCTGCGGGTCGCGGTCGCGCCGGAGGGGTCGGGAACCCGGGCCCAGGTCACCGGGCCGCTCGTGCCGCTGCCCGCCACCAGGACCTCCAGCGTGCCGGAGGAGAGATCGCCCCAGGTCGTCGGGCGGAAGCGGTAGAAGCAGCCGTCCGTGACGTCCTCCGTCAGGTAGATGACCCGCCGGACGGGATCCGCCGCGGCCGCCTCGTGCTTGAAGCGGCCCATCGCGTCACGGCGCACCGCCGCCTTCACGCCCCAGGGGTCCGTCTCGTAGACGTAGCCCCGGTCCACCTCCTCGCAGGACAGCCAGGTGTTCCACGGGGTCTTGCCGCCCGCGCAGTTCTGGCGCGTGCTCGACAGGATGCGGTACGCGCCGGTGATCGCGCCGGTCGAGGAGAACTTCACCGCGCTCGCGCCGCCCGAGGGGTTGATCTCGGAGTTGGAGACGTAGATCCAGCCCGTGCCGTCGGCGTAACAGGCGCCGCCGTCCGGGGCGTTGTGCCAGGTGTACGACGTGCTCCCGACCCGCTGGCCCGAGCGGGCGATGACCCGGCTCGTGAAGCCGCTGGGGAGTCTGATGCCGTTGGCGTCGGGGGAACCCAGCGGACCGTAAGGGCCGGTGCCGGGCTGGGCGGGGGCCGCGTAGGCGGCGCCGCGCCACAGGGTTCCGCCCAGCGCGGCCGAGGTGCCGCCGAGGACGGCCGCACGCAGGAGGCTACGACGTTCCACTCTCACTCCAGGAGGTGCCGTACCGCCCTGCCGCCGGTCGACGGCAGGGTCGTGCGTGGGGGGAGGCGAGGAGGACGCTAGGCGGGCAGGATTGACGGGGCATGGACAATCCATGGCCGGAGGGCGGCATGCGCATGCAGGGTGCCGCCCTGCGGGGAGTCGGCGCCGCACTCGCCCCTCGTGGGCTGAGGACGGACCCATTTCGGACATGCCGCGGTGGCGTGCACGCGCGAGAACGCGTGCACGCCACCACTCTGGTACCGACGCGCGTCAGCCGCAGCTGCCCGAGATCCACCTGTGGGAGCGGACCTTGTACGTACCGGCCAGGTTGCCTCCGTGCTGCTGCCGGGTGCAGCCGACCCGGTCGGAGTAGTTGGCGCCCCGGTAGTACGCGACACCGCTGTAGTCGCCGGTGCCGGCGTTCCACACCGACTTCACGTTGGTCGTGGCGGCCCAGGAACACCGGACGGCGCCGCTCTGCCAGTCGGGGTCGGCCACGTCCCACGCGCACTTGCTGCCGGTGAAGTTGGCGCCGGTCCAGAAGCAGATGTGCCCGCTGGCGCAGTCCACCGCGGCGGGAGCGGCCGGTGCCGCCGACGCGGAGGTCGGCACGGCCAGGGCGGTGGCCGCGGCGGCGCTGACGGCGAGCACCGCGAACAGCGGGGTGGAGCGGTTGTGCCGGCGTACGGAGAAACGCATGAGGTCTCCTCGGAGGTCGGGGACGGTGGTGCGGACGGCCCGACGCTGGCAAGGCACGGGGAGGCCGGGCAAGGACGGAAGGGCCGGGTGGGACGCCGGGACGGCGCGACACCGCGCACCTGGCGCGTTCCGGAACCGTTGGGACGGCCATGGGACGCCATTGGTGGCACAGTGTCGGCACGAGACGCCCGACCAGCGTCCGGTGGGGACTTCCGAGGGGGAGAGGCGATGTCCGCATGCCCGGAAACGGAGCGGTTCGCCGCACTGCTGCGTTCGCTGAAGAGCCGGTCCGGCCTGAGTTATGAGGCCCTCGCCAGGAAGTCCGGACTGGCCGGCTCGACGTTGCACCGCTACTGCCGTGGTACGTCGGTGCCCCAGGACTACGGGAGCGTCCACCGGCTGGCCACCGTCTGCGGCGCGACCCCGGAGGAGCTTCGCACCCTGCACCGCCTGTGGGCGCTGGCGGACGCGGCGAGGGCTGCCGCGACCGGTGCCGAGGAAGGGGACGGGCAGAGAAGTGAGGACGAGAGCGAGGAGGAGGCGGAACACGAAGCCGTAGGGCGGGCCGACGACCCGGCACCGGACCCGGACCGTGACCGGACGGGGGAGCCGGCCGCCGACGCGACCGCCCACCCCGCTCGGCAGTCACGCCGACGCCGGCTCCGCACCACCGTCGTCGTCGCCGCGATCCTCGCCGCCGTCACCATCTCCGCCTGGGCGCTCACGAACGGCCGGTCACCCTCCGGCGGCGACGGCGGCGCACGGAGCACCGGCGACGACCGGCCCCTGTTCTCGGCCAACTGCCCGCCCGTCGTCGCCATGGGCGAGCACGACGCATGCGTGAAAGAGGTGCAGCGCCTGCTGCGCACCAAGGGCGCCGACATCGACGTCGACGGCAACTTCGGGCCGCAGACCCTGCGCCGCGTCACCGCCTTCCAGGTGCTCGCGGGGCTCCAGCCCAACGGGATCGTCGAGGAACCCACCAAGAAGGCGCTGTACACCTCGCGTGTCCGGATGGGCGTGTGGTCGCCGGAGAAGGTGCGGCAGCGGGTCCGCGAGGTGTTCCCCGAGGTGCCGGACAAGGCGGTGGCCATCGCCGACTGCCAGTCCTTCCTCGACCCGCTGCACATCCTCCCCAACACCAACGGCACCCGGAACTGGGGCCTGTTCCAGATCTCCGACGCCCGCCTGCGCGACCTGGGCGGCACCCCGCGCCAGGCCCTGGACCCGGAGTGGAACATCCAGGCGGCCAGACAGCTGTGGAGGCAGAACCGGGACTTCGGCGACTGGCCGCACTGCGCACGGGCCGCCGGCCCGGACAAGTCCCCGGCGCCCCGGCGCTCGCCTACCGAGGCACGGCCACCGCGTTGAACGTCGTCTCAGGGGCCTGCGGCCTGTGAAGCGGGCGTTGACGAGGTGGAGACGGTGGCCGAAACGGGCGGCGGTGGTGGCGACGTCGAACCGGGGGCCGGTACAGCGCCTCAAGTTCCGGGCCGAACAGCGGGCGCGCGTCGATCGGGGTGCCGAGCCGGGAGAGGGCGGACCTGTCGTACGGCTGCGTGACCATGGGCCCAGCCTGCCAGGGCGAAACGGAAAGCACCCCTCGATGTGAGGGGTGCTCCGGATGCGAGCGGCTTCAGCCGGCCACGACTACGCGGTACGCACCTCGTATGCCGTCACCCGCACCGCCTCGTCGTCCAGGCACTGCCCGGACGCCAGGTCGAAGCGCTGCTTCAGCAGGGGCGAGGCCACGAACGGACGGCCCTGGTGAGTGCCGGTCAGGCCTCGGGAGAGGACCGCCGCGCCGGTGAAGGGGTCGCGGTTGTCGATGGCGAACAGCTCACCGGAACGGTCGCGGAAGATCGCGGCCTGGCGGCCGTCCGGCAGCAGTGCCGCCACCCCGCGGCCCGGGAGCAGCACGCTCAGGTCGCAGACCGTGAACCAGTCGCCGTCCAGGGCGAGCTCGACCTTCAGATCGGTGGTCTCGGGTGCCAGGGTCATCGCTGGGCGCTTCCTTCCAGAACGTCGGCGGGTCGCATACCGATGGACAGCAGCGGCAGGTCGGGCTTCATCTGGTCGCGCTCGGGCACGAAGGCGACGACCGGGTCCGGGGTGTCCGGCGCGTTCACGAAGGACACGAACCGGGCGAGCTTCTCGGGGTCGTTGATGGTCTCGGCCCATTCGTCGCGGTAGTGGGCGACGTGCGCCTGCATCAGCTGCTCCAGCTCGTCGCAGATGCCGAGCGAGTCGTGCACCACCACGTCCCGTACGTGGTCCAGGCCGCCCGGGATCCGCTCCAGCCAGGTCGAGGTGCGCTCCAGGCGGTCGGCCGTACGGATGTAGAACATCAGGAACCGGTCGATCAGTCGCACCAGTTCGGCGTCCGACAGGTCCTGCGCGAGCAGGTCCGCGTGGCGCGGCGTGGCGCCGCCGTTGCCGCCGACGTACAGGTTCCAGCCGTTGGCGGTGGCGATCACGCCGAAGTCCTTCGACTGGGCCTCGGCGCACTCGCGCTGGCAGCCGGAGACCGCCGACTTCAGCTTGTGCGGGGAGCGCAGGCCCCGGTAGCGCAGCTCCAGGTCGATCGCCATGCGGACCGAGTCCTGGACGCCGTAGCGGCACCAGGTCTGCCCCACGCAGGACTTCACCGTGCGCAGCGACTTGCCGTAGGCGTGGCCGGACTCGAAACCGGCGTCGACCAGGCGGGCCCAGATCAGGGGCAGCTGCTCGACGCGGGCGCCGAACATGTCGATCCGCTGGCCGCCGGTGATCTTCGTGTAGAGGCCGAAGTCGCGGGCGATCTCGCCGATCACGATCAGCTTCTCCGGGGCGATCTCACCGCCGGGGATGCGCGGGACGACCGAGTACGAGCCGTTCTTCTGCAGGTTGGCCAGGAAGTGGTCGTTGGTGTCCTGCAGGGCGGCCTGCTCACCGTCCAGGACGTAGCCGCTCGCACCGATCGTCGGGGCGAGGGAGGCGATGATCGAGCCGACGGTCGGCTTGCAGACCTCGCAGCCGTCACCGCCCCGGGCCTCCTCGCGGCCGTAGCGGTCCAGCAGGTCCTGGTAGGAGTTGATGCGCAGGGCGAGGACGATCTCGTACAGCTCCTCGCGGGTCTGCCCGAAGCAGCCGCACAGGCCCTTGTCGACCTCGACTCCGCTCGCCTCCAGCTCGGCGTTGACGAGCTGGCCGAGGACCTTGACGCAGGAGCCGCAGCCGGTGCCGGCCTTGGTGCACTTCTTCACCTCGGGCACGGTCGTGCACTGGTGGTCGGTGACCGCGCCGCGGATCGCGCCCTTGGAGACGTTGTGGCAGGAGCAGACGATCGCGTCGTCCGGCAGCGCGGACGGGCCGAGCTGGACGGACTCCCCGGCACCGGCCGGCAGCACGAGCGACTCGGGGGCGACCGGCGGGACCGAGCCGGTGAACGCCTTCAGCGTGCCGTACGCCTCCGCGTCGCCGACCAGGATGCCGCCGAGGAGGGTGCCGTCGCGGCCGATGACCAGCTTCTTGTACAGGCCCGCGCGGGAGTCGGAGTAGACGACGTCCAGGCAGTCCTCGGCGGTGCCGTGCGCGTCACCGAAGGACGCCACGTCCACACCGAGCAGCTTCAGCTTGGTGGACAGGTCGGCGCCGGTGAACGCCGACTCGTCCTCGGCGATCGTCGCCGCCACGGTCTCCGCCTGCTCGTAACCGGGGGCCACCAGGCCGTACACCCGGCCGTCCGCCGCCAGGGCGCACTCGCCGATCGCGAACACGTGCGGGTCGGCGACCGTACGGCACTGCTCGTCGACCGTGATGCCGCCGCGCTCGCCGACGGTCAGGCCGCAGTCGCGGGCCAGCTGGTCGCGGGGGCGGACACCGGCGGAGAACACCACCAGGTCGGTGGAGAGTTCGGAACCGTCGGACAGCTTCATGCCGGTGACGGCACCGTCCTCGCCGACGACGATCTCCTGCGTGCCGACGCCCGTGTGGACGCTCAGGCCCATCTCCTCGATGGTGCGCAGCAGCGCGGCGCCGCCGCCCTCGTCGACCTGGACGGGCATCAGCCGCGGTGCGAACTCCACGATGTGCGCCTCGAGCCCGAGGCCCTTCAGCGCGCCCGCGGCCTCCAGACCGAGCAGACCGCCGCCGACCACGGCACCGGTGGTCGCGGTCTTCGCGTACTCCTCGATCGCGAGCAGGTCCTCGATCGTGCGGTAGACGAAGCACCCTTCGGCGTCCTTGCCCGGAACCGGCGGCACGAACGGGTACGAGCCGGTGGCCAGGACGAGGACGTCGTAGTCGAAGACCGCGCCGGAGCCGGCGGTGACCTTGCGGGCCTCACGGTCGACGGCGACCGCCGGGTCGCCCACGTACAGCTCGATGCCGTGGTCCTCGATGAACCGCAGGTCCGTCATGGACAGGTCCTCGGGCGTCTTGCCCGAGAAGTACGAGGTGAGCTGGACGCGGTCGTAGGCCGGGCGCGGCTCCTCGCAGAGCACGACCACGCGGTGCGTGGCGGTCAGGCCGCGCTCGGCGAGCGCTTCGAGGAAGCGCTGGCCGACCATGCCGTGGCCGACGAGCACGATCGTGGGGGTGTCCTTGGACATCAGGAGCCTCCGTCGTTGGTGAGCAGGTGGAGCAGCGGGCCGCCGTCGGAGGGGAGCGGCTCTGCTCCCTCCCAGGCGCGGGCGAGCGCGCCGACGGTGCCGAGTTCGCCGACGAGGACCCCGCCGACCAGGCGGTCGTCGCGGACGACGACCTTGCGATAGGTGCCGCGGGTGGCGTCGGCGAGCTGGACGACGTCGTCGCCCGGGAGCGCCTCGGTCTCGCCGAACGCGGCGAGGTCGAAGGGGCTGTCGTGCCCGTTCAGCGTGAGCCGGGTCAGGGAGCGCGTGCCGGTGTACCGGGCGTTCACGTCACCGGCCAGCAGCTCTGCGAGCGCGTCGGCCTGTTCGAGTGCGGGAGTGGCGAGTCCGTACAGGACGCCGTCGTGCTGGGCGCAGTCGCCGATCGCGTGGATGTACGGGTCGGAGGTGCGCAGCTCGTCGTCGACGACGACGCCCTTGCGGACGTCGAGTCCGGCCGTCTGGGCGAGACCCACCCGCGGGCGGACACCGCAGGCGACGACCACGAGATCGGCGTCGAGCGCGTACCCGTCGGCCATCTCCACGGAGCGGACCGAGCCGCCGACGCAGCGCACGTCCCGCACCCGGCACTCGGTGTGCACCTCGACGCCCAGGTCGGTCAGGTGCCGCTTGACGAGCTTCGAGGCGGCCGGGTCGAGCTGGCGCTCCATCAGCCGCTCGGACTGCTGGGCCAGCACCACCTGGGCGCCGCGCAGGGCGAGCGCGCGGGCGGCGGAGACCCCGAGGAGCCCGCCGCCGATGACGACCGCCTTCACGCCCGGCCGGACCGCCTCGGACAGGCCCAGGCAGTCGTCCATGGTGCGGAACGCGTGGACGCCCTCGGGCAGTTCGTGGTTCTCGGTGAACAGCCCGCGCAGTGGCGGCAGTACGGGGTTGGACCCGGTCGCGAGGACCAGCCGATCGTATGCGATCACCGACCCGTCCGCACACGCGACGGTCCGCCGCTCGCGGTCGACACCGGTGACCCGGCCGCGCCTGACCTGCGCGGGGGCCGGCAGGGCGATCACCTCGGGCCTGTACCGCCCGGCCAGCACCTCGGCGAGCAGGACCCGGTTGTAGGGCCGGTGCTCCTCCTCGCCGATCAGCAGCGCGGGCGTGCCGAGCTCACCGAGCCGCCGGGCGAGCCGTACGCCCGCGAGGCCGGTGCCGATCACCACCACACGCTCATTCGAGGTCATGTCCTTGAGCGTGCGGTGCCGGTGTTTCCCGGCAGCATCACCTCTGTTTCCCGCGGGGAACGCTGCCCTCAGCGGGGACGCGGGGTGGGTGTGAGGGTTCCTGAAGTGCGGCGACCATGAGATGTGAGGGGCCGCCGCGCGCCGGTGGCGAACCTGGCGCAGGAGCAGTGACTCGCGAGCAGGGGCTCGCCCAGGCGCCCGCACCCCGCCGCAGATCCAGCAGTTCGATCGTCCCGGTGGGGTCCTCGTCGCCGTGCCCCGCCGCGAGCCGCCGCTCCATCAGCGCCATGTACGGCGTCAGCAGCTCCGGACTCACCCGCTGCTCCTCGGCCGTGCGCGACAGCGTGGCGTTGCCCGCGACCTGCATGGCGAGGTTGGAGACGACGTTCCTGGTGTAGTCGCCACTCTGCAGCTGGTCGGCCATCTGGTGCACGGCCGGGGCCATCGCGGTCAGCCAGTCCACGAGCAGCGGCGCGAAGTCCTTCGGGGCGATGTCCTCCGGGCGGATCAGCGCGAAGGCGTGCGTGATGCCCGCGAACATGCCGGTCATCGCGCTCAGCAGCGCCACGTCGTGCAGCGCGGCGAACCCCGGGTCGGACCCGACGTAGCGGGTGCCCGCCGGGACAGCGAGGGTGCCGCGGTGCTCCTCGAACAGCTCGGGGGAGCCGCTGTAGAAGACGTACCCGCCGGACTCCGGGGCCCCGATCATCGGCGGTACGGCCATGATCCCGCCGTCCAGGAAACGGGCGCCGCGCGCCTCGGCCCAGGCGGCGCGGTCCCGGCCCTGGCCGGGGGTGCCCGTGGTCAGGTTCACCAGGTCCCGCCCGGCGAGGCCGGCCCCGTCGAGGGCCTCGCCCACGGAGGCGTCGTCGAGCAGGCAGGCGATCACCAGCCGGTTCGCGGCCACGGCCTCGGCGGCGGTCCGCGCGACCGTGGCGCCCTCGGCGGCGAGGGCCTCCGCGCGGGTGGGCGTGCGGTTCCAGACGGTCACCGCGTGCCCGGCGGCGAGCCAGGCGCGGGCCAGGGCGGTGCCCATGGCGCCGGTGCCGAGCAGAGTGAGGGAGGTTCGGGAAGCGACTGAGTTGTCGGTCATGGCGTTTAGGCTCGTCTCAGGGGAAGCGCCTGCTCAAGTACGCACTTGGAAGTGGGTGGTTACCCAGGGGGAAGGGTCCAGGCAGCGGAAGGGGAGGGCTGGGGCATGGGGACGACGGGGCGGCGGCCGGGGGCGTACGTCTGCGGGATCGACGCGGCGATGGACGTGATCGGCGGCAAGTGGAAGGTGCTGATCCTCTGGGCGCTGAACGAACGGCCCCGCCGTTTCGGCGAGCTGCGCCGCGAGCTGCCGGGGATCACCGAGAAGGTGCTCGCCTCGCACCTCAGGGAGATGGAGTGCGACGGGCTGGTGCACCGCGAGGCGTACGAGGAGGTTCCGCCGCGCGTGGAGTACTCGCTGACTCCCCGGGGCGTGTCCCTGAACGAGGCACTGGAACCGCTGGGGGCCTGGGGGAGGGCCAACGTCCTGGGCGGGTCACCGGCTGCCGGTCAGATGGGCGAAGACGACGACGTTCCCGAGGTACCCGGTGCCGCGTGACCAGCCGCCGCCGCAGGTGATGACCCGCAGCTCGGGGCGGCGGGCCGCGCCGTAGACCTTCTCGTCGGGGAAGCCCTTCGCGGCGTACGCCTCGACGGCGTCCACGGTGAACACCGCGACGCCGCCGTCCCGCCGGTCCACCTCGATCGTGCTGCCCTTGGCCAGGGTGCCGAGATCGTAGAAGACGGCCGGACCGTCGGCGTTGTCGACATGGCCGGCCACGATCGCGGTGCCCCGCTCGCCGGGGGTGGTGCCGGCCGCGTACCAGCCGGCGAGGTTCGGGCGGGAGGCGGGCGGTACGTCGAGGCTGCCGGTCTTGGTCAGGCCCAGCCCCGTCAGGGGCGCGTCCACCCGGATCGCCGGGATGCGGATGCGGTCGGGCGGCGACGGTGGCAGCGCGGGCACGGCGGGCCGCTCACCCGCCCGGCCGTCCAGCCCGGCCCGGGCCTGCGCGGCGGACGGCTGCGGCGGGGCGTGCGTCTCGGTGCCGTCGCGCAGCAGCCACGCCCCGGAGCACAGGGCGAACACCGTGACGGCCGCCATGGCGGCGTTCGCGGGGTTGCCGCATCCGCTGCCGAACCTCGGGAACCTGCGCATACCCACCCTTCCTGATCTCCCTCCGCACTCGGGCGGCAGAGCCACCCCGCGCCCCTCCGGGCCGCGAGGGGCGTCGGACCCGGAGGGGGAGGGGACTTGCGGTACCGGCGACGGACAGCGGAGGGGGTCCGTCAGATCCCGTCGCCTCTCGCCCGGCGATGCAGGAGCCAGGTACCGCCCGCGGCGGCGACGGCTAGAGCCGCCACACCGGCCGCGGTCCGCACGGGATCGGGGCCCAGAGCGCCGCCGACCCCCGTCTTCACGCTCCCCCGTGGATGCACCTGTTCGCGTGACGGCGTCAGGGTGACCACCAGGTCACCGGTGACCCGCCGGCCGCTGCGGGTGCACGTCGCGGTGATCTCGTACGTGCCCGGCTGCGCGCTCGGCGGCACCCGGAACCGCCCGGTCGCGTCCTGCTCGTGCGGACCCGGCGCGAGACCGAGCGAACCGGCTCCGACCGCGCCGGCGTCGCCCCTCGCCGAACCGCCGTCGCCACAGGCCGCCGTGCGCACGGTGACCTGCCCGCCCGGCACGACCGACTCCGGGGACACCTCCAGGTCACCGGCGGGCGCGCTGTGCGCGGGGGTGGCGGCGAGAGCCGCGGCGGCGATGGCGAGCGCGGTACCGGTCAGCGGCCGGACGGTAGGTCGCATCGGGGCTCCTTCGAGCGGTTCGGTCGTGCGCCTGCCCTTCCGAGGTAACGGGCAGCGGCACCAGCGCGCTTTCTGAGTGAGCGTCAGAATTGGGGTGAATGGGTGTCAGGGGAGACCGGGTCGACGGTCCGTCAGGCGGGTTTCGCCCAGGTCATGGGCGTTTCGGCGGGCTGAGGGACGGAAAGGCCCGGGGCGTGCCTGTGAACGGGTGACCCGGGGACGCGCCCCGGCGCTTGACCTCGATGAAGGTTGAGGTACGAGTCTGTGCCGCATGAACACCACCGCTGCCCACGCAGCCGCCCAGCAGCCCGCGACCGAGCCGCTCCGTGTGACCCTCGTCGTAGGCAGCAACCGGCACGGCCGCTTCGGCCCCGTCGTCGCGAACTGGCTCCTCGGCCGCCTCCGGGAGCGAGGCGACCTGGTCGCCGAGGTCGTCGACGTCGCCGACGCCGCGCTCCCGACCTCCTTCGAGCCGACGCCCGAGGCGACCGCCGCGCTGTCCGGCATCACCCCGAAGCTGGCTCGCGCGGACGCCTTCGTCGTCCTCACGCCCGAGTACAACCACTCCTTCCCGGCGGGCCTGAAGAACCTCGTCGACTGGCACCACGGCGAGTGGCGGGCCAAGCCCGTCGCCCTGGTCTCCTACGGCGGCATGGCCGGCGGCCTGCGCGCCGCGGAGCACCTCCGCCAGGTCTTCGCCGAACTCCACGCCGTGACGGTCCGCGACACCCTCTCCTTCCACAACGCCGGCGCGTCCTTCGACGACCAGGGCACCCTGCGCGACCCGACGGGCCCGGAGGCCGCGGCGAAGACCATGCTGGACCAACTGGTGTGGTGGGGGGAGGCGTTGCGGGAGGCCCGGGAGAGGCGGCCGTACGCGGGCTGAACCCGGCAGGGGGCGTGGCGGTCACGCCATCGTCACGCCCGCCACCGTCAGGCCGGCCACCGTCAGGCCGGCCACCGTCAGGCCGGCCACCGTCAGGCCGGCCGCCGTGACGCCGGCCGCCGCGACGCCCGCCACCGTGACGCCCGCCATCGTCAGGCCCGCCACCACGGGGTCGCCACCGTTAGGCCGGCCACAGTCAGGCCCGCCACCACGGGGTCGCCCCCGTCACGCCCGCCCCCGCCACTCCCCGCTCTCGATCCGCCGCCCGGCGGCCCGCAGCCGCCCGGCGACAGCGGGCCCGGCCACATACACCCAGGCCCGGACACTCGCGCCGTCCGCCGCCCGTACGACCTTGCGCTCCACGCGCACGTAGAGACTGCTCGGATCACCCGGCACGTATTCCTCCAGCCGGTCCAGCTCGGCGAGCAGCTCCCCGTAGGCCTGCGGCAGCGCGGTCACCAACTCCCCGCCGACCGCGCCGCCGCAGGGCTCCTCGACCGCGTACGGATAGCCCGGCCCGTCGTACAGCACGGCTCCGTGGAGCCGCCCGGGTTCCTCGGAGCGGGTGCGGCCGCGCAGGAAGAGGTCGTGGTTGACCTCGCCCGGGCGCAGGGTGCCGTAGACGAAGAAAGGCAGGGTCACAGGAACGATTCTGCACCCTCACACACCTCCACAGCGGGGCTATGGACGTGCCATGTCCGCGCCGACTTGACTCGCGGTCAACATCAACGTCGCCCCCGGTCGACCCCACGCGACCGGGTGCGCCCGTATGAGGAGACCGATGAGTCGGATACGTCATGTCCGCGGTTCCCGTCTCGCCCTCGCCGGCGTGGCCGTCACCGGCACCGCCGCCCTGGTGGCCGCCGCGCTCTCCCCGACCGCCGGCGCGGCCGGCCGGCCGGCCCGGGCCGGTGCGATCGAGGAGGCCGGGACGGTGCTCGCGGACCGGGCCGGTGCCCTGGGCCTCACCCCGGCCCAGGACACGAAGGTCCGGGACGTCGTCGTCGACCAGGACGGCACCCGACACGTCCGCTACGACCGCACCTACCACCGACTCCCGGTCCTCGGCGGCGACTTCGTCCTCCACCTGAACCCGGACGGCACCTACCGCGGCACCAGCCGCGCGACGAAGTCCGCACTCTCCCTCACCACCGTCACCCCGAAGGTGGCCGCGCCGAAGGCCGCCGACCTCGCGGCGAACCTGCTGCGCGCCGCCCATGTCGGCGAGACCCTGAAGAAGCTGACCGCCAAGCCCCGCCTGGTCGTCGACGCCCTGCACGGCGCCCCCAAGCTGGCCTGGCAGACCGAAGCGGTGGCGCACGACGAACTCGGCAACCCCGTCGGGCGCGCCGTGCTCACCGACGCGACGACCGGCGCCCGCATCGACACCTGGGACACCCTGGAATCGGCCTCGGGCGACGGCAGGTCCCTCTACGGCGGCACGGTCCCGTTGCAGACGACGAAGTCCGGTACGTCGTACGGGCTGAAGGACGCCACACGCGGCGGTACGTACACCGGTGACGCGGAGAACAAGACGGACCAGTGCCTGCTGACGGTCTGCCTGACCCGGGCACCCGCGACGCTCTTCACGGACGCCGACAACCACTGGGCCTCGGGCGCCGCCTCCGACCGGGCCACGGTGGCGGTGGACGCCCAGTACGGCACGGACGTCACCTGGGACTACTACAAGAACGTCCTGGGCCGGAACGGCATCGCCGGCGACGGGAAGGGCTCGTTCAACCGCGTCCACTACGGCAAGGACTACAACAACGCCTTCTGGGACGACAACTGCTTCTGCATGACCTACGGCGACGGCGACGGCAAGGTGATGGGCCCGCTGGTGTCACTGGACGTGGCCGGACACGAGATGTCCCACGGCGTGACGTCGAAGACGGCGGCGCTGACGTACTCGGGCGAGTCCGGAGGCCTGAACGAGGCCACGTCGGACATCTTCGGCACGCTGGTGGAGTTCCACGCGGCCAACGCCGAGGATCCCGGTGACTGGCTCGTCGGTGAGAAGGTCGTCCGCTCCGGCCTCGGCCGGGAGGCCCTGCGGTTCATGGACAAGCCGTCCCGGGACGGGAAGTCGGCCGACTGCTGGAGCGAGACGCTGGCCGACCTCGACGTGCACTACTCCTCGGGCGTCGGCAACCACTTCGCGTACCTGCTCGCGGAGGGCAGCGGCAAGAAGACGATCAACGGCGTCGGCCACGACTCGCCGACCTGCGACGGCTCCTCGGTGAAGGGAATCGGACGGGCCGAGCTCGGCAAGATCTGGTATCGCGCCCTGACGGTCTACATGACGTCCTCGACGGACTACGCCGCCGCACGCAAGGCGACCCTGGACGCGGCGAAGGACCTGTACGGCGACGGCACGGAGTACCGGGCGGTGGCCGCGGCCTGGAAGGCGGTCGGCGTGCGCTGACCTACCGCTCGACCGCCTCCAGCCGCACCGCGCACGCCTTGAACTCAGGCATGCGGGAGGTCGGGTCGAGCGCCGGATTGGTGAGGGAGTTGGCGCGGCCCTCGCCCGGCCAGTGGAACGGCATGAAGACGGTGTCGGGCCGGATGGCGTTCGTGATCCTCGCGGGCGCCACCGCCCGGCCCCGCCGCGACACCACGGCGACCGGATCGCCCTCGGCCGCCCCGAGCCGGGCCGCCAGCCGCGGGTGCAGCTCCACGAACGGCCCGGGCGCGGCGGCGTTCAGCTCCGCCACGCGCCGGGTCTGCGCCCCCGACTGGTACTGCGCCACGACCCGCCCGGTGGTGAGCAGCACGGGGTACTCGTCGTCGGGTTCCTCGGCGATCGCCCGGTGCGCGACGGGGACGAACCGGGCGCGCCCGTCGGGAGTGGCGAAACGGTCGAGGAAGAGGCGGGGGGTGCCGGGGTGGTCGCCGACGGCGGGTGATCCGTCCGCCGGACAGGGCCAGAACACCCCGTCCTCCTCCGCCAGCCTCCGGTACGTGATCCCCGAGTAGTCCGCCGGCCCGCCCGCGCTCGCCCGGCGCAGCTCCTCGAAGACCTCCTCCGGGTCGGTCGGGAACCCCTTCTCCACGCCCAGGCGGGCGGCCAGTTCGTGCATGACCTCCAGGTCGCTGCGGATGCCGTCGGGCGGGGTGATCGCCCGGCGGCGGAGCAGCACCCGGCCCTCCAGGTTCGTCGTCGTACCCGTCTCCTCGGCCCACTGCGTGACCGGCAGGACCACGTCCGCGAGCGCCGCCGTCTCCGACAGCACCACGTCGCAGACGGCCAGGAAGTCCAGGGACCTGATGCGCTCCTCGACGTGCGCGGCCCGCGGCGCCGACACCACCGGGTTGGACGCCATCAGCAGCAGAGATCTGATGTCCGTGCCCAGCGCGTCCAGCAGCTCGTACGCACTGCGCCCCGGGCCCGGCAGGCTGTCCGGGTCCACGCCCCACACCTCGGCGACGTGCGCCCGCGCGGCCGGATCGTCGAGCTTGCGGTAGCCCGGCAACTGGTCGGCCTTCTGGCCGTGCTCGCGCCCGCCCTGCCCGTTGCCCTGCCCGGTCAGGCAGCCGTACCCGGACCGGGGGCGGCCCGCCCGGCCGGTGGCCAGGCACAGGTTGATCCAGGCGCCCACCGTGTCCGTGCCCTTGGACTGCTGCTCGGGCCCCCGGGCGGTGAGCACCATCGCCGACTCGGGCTCGCAGAACAGCCGCACGGTCTCCCGCAGCTGGGGAACGGAGACCCCCGTGATCCGCTCCACGTACTCCGGCCAGTGCGCCATCGCCGCCGCCCGGGCCTCCTCCCAGCCGACCGTGCGCTCCTGGACGTACTCCTCGTCCACCCGCCCCTCGGCGACCACCAGATGCAGCAGGCCGAGGGCGAGCGCCAGGTCCGTGCCCGGCCGGGGTGCCAGGTGCAGGTCGGCCTGCTCGGCCGTCTTCGTCCGCCGCGGATCGATGACGATCAGCGTGCCGCCGTTCTCCTTCAGCTCGGTGAAGAACCGCAGCGACGGCGGCATGGTCTCCGCGAGGTTCGACCCGACGAGGATCACACAGCCCGACTTCGGGATGTCCTCCAGCGGGAACGGCAGCCCGCGGTCCAGCCCGAACGCCTTGATGCCGGCCGCCGCGGCCGACGACATGCAGAAACGGCCGTTGTAGTCGATCTGGGACGTGCCGAGCACGACCCGCGCGAACTTGCCGAGCGTGTACGCCTTCTCGTTCGTCAGACCGCCCCCGCCGAACACCCCGACCGCGTCCGGCCCGTGCTCCGCACGCGTCCGGCGCAGCCCCTCGGCGATCCGTCCGAGCGCCTCGTCCCAGGAGGCGGGCACCAGCGCGCCGTCGCCGTCCCGCACCAGCGGCGAGGTCAGCCGGACGTTCCTCGCGAGCACCGCCGCAGCCGTACGGCCCTTGCCGCACAGCGCGCCCCGGTTCACCGGGAAGTCCGTCCGCTCGCTCACCTCGACGGTCCCGTCCGGCGCGGGCGTGAGGTTCATCCCGCACTGCAGGGCGCAGTACGGGCAGTGCGTGGGCGTCGCGGTGTTCTGCATACCGTCCAGCGTGCTTCGGCCGTGTTACGCCCGGGACGGTTCCCTGTTACGCGGCCGGGACGGCAACCTCCCCGCCACCGCCCCGCCCGCGTGAGGCACGGGCCGGCCCACCTTCAGGCCGTCGCCGACCTGCCCGGACGTTGCCCTGTGGCGAAAACGCCACAGGTGGCTCGTTTCAGCGTTCCTGGAGCAGCGCACCCCGCGCTTCCACGGCCGCTGACACCGGCGATGAGTCCGGGCGGCGGACCAAGCGGGGCACCGGCCGCGCTCCCGCCCCCGGCCCTCGGTACGCCCGGCCGGCACCCGTTCAGCCGACAGAGTCTCCCGCCGCGGCCAACGCCCGCTCCACGCCCGGCTCCCGGGGCCCGAGGAACCGGGGATCCGGCCGGAACACCGCGTCCAGCGCCGCCTTCCCCGCGGCGAGGATCTCCCGGGCGCCCCCGTAGTACCAGGTCGCGTCATGCACCGCGTCCACCCCGACCCCGTACGACTCGACCCCCGCCGCCCGACACAGCGCCAGCGCCCGCCGGATGTGGAAGCCCTGGCTGATCAGCACGGCCTTGTCCACCCCGAAGATCTTCTTCGCCCGCACGCACGAGTCCCACGTGTCGAACCCCGCGTAGTCGCTGACGATCCGCCCGTCGGGCACCCCGTGCCGGGTCAGGTAGACGCGCATCGCGTCCGGCTCGTCGTAGTCCGCACGGCTGTTGTCGCCGGTGACGAGCACCACCTTCACCCGCCCCTCCCGGTACAGCCCCGCCGCCGCGTCCAGCCGGTGCGCGAGGTAGGGCGAGGGCTCCCCGTCCCACAGCCCGGCCCCGAACACCACGGCCACCTCGGTACGCGGCACATCCGCCGCCGTCCGCAGCCGGTCACCCGCCGCGGCGTACATCCAGGTCGCCGGGAGCAGCGCGAGCACGCACCCGGCCATCACGGCCTGCACCAGCCGCCGCTGCCCCCGGCGGGTACGCGGCAGCCGCGGTCTGCGCAACGTCGGAAGACGCATCGGACGGTCCCTCCCCAGGTCGGCCCCTCGACCCTCAGGGACGTCCAACCGGGCCGCCCGGTTCACTCCCGGCCACGTGACCAGCTTCACTCCCCACCGCAAACCCCAGGTCAAGGCACCTCACACACGCCCTGTACCGCATCGTGAACCGCTGGAAAACACCCGTGACCCCCACGCAACGGGGAGGCAACGTGGCGCCGCGACCATCGGTGGCATGCCCAGCCAGCTCAGCCTCGTCCCGCCGCCCGCCACGCGCCGCCCGGCCCCGCCCGCCCTCGTGGCCGTGGCCCACGGCAGCCGCGACCCCCGCGCGCTGAGCACCGTACGCGCGCTCCTGGACCGCGTCCGCGCGCTGCGCCCCGACGTGCCGGTACACCTCGGGCACATCGAACTGAACGCCCCCCTGCTCCCCGACACCCTCGCCGCACTCACAGACACGGAAGCGGTCCTCGTCCCCCTCCTCCTCAGCCGCGGCTACCACGTCAAGCAGGACATCCCCGAGATGGCGGCGGCATCCCCGGCCCGCGTCCGGGTGGCGGCTCCGCTGGGCCCCCACCCCCTCCTGGTGGACGCCCTCCAGGCCCGCCTGACGGAGGCCGGCTGGGGCGCGACGCCCCGCCGCACCAGCGCGGTGGTACTCGCCGCGGCCGGCTCCCGCGACCCGGACGCGAAGACGGACACCACCCGCACCGCTCACCTCCTCGCGGCCCGGCTGGGCGTCCCCGTCATCCCTGCCTACGCCTCCGCGGCGACCCCCACGGTGGAAACGGCCGTCCGCGCCCTCCTCGCCAGGGGCCGCCGCCACATAGCCCTGGCCTCCTACTTCACGGCCCCCGGCCGCTTCGCCACGGAGTGCGCCCAGGCGGCCCCAGGGATGGCGGCGGCCCCCCTGGGCACCCACCCGTCCATGGCCCACCTCCTCCTTCACCGCTACGACGAGGCCCTGGCGACCCGGGCTTTCGAGGAACCGGCACTGGCATCGGCCTGAAGGGGCGCGGGGGCTGGAACGATCTGCGGCTCCGCCGCGCGGTCGCGACAGCCACACGCGACCCGCACACGCCCGGAAAACGAACCCGGCGCACGCACAGGCGCCTACTGTTCGACACATGGCAGGCACCGCACAGAACTCCACGGCCTACGATCCGACGTCAGTCGACCGCTGGGCACCGGAACCAGACAAGCGCCCCGGCCGCACGGCCTTCCAGCGCGACCGCGCCCGAGTCCTCCACTCCGCCGCCCTGCGACGCCTCGCCGGCAAGACCCAGGTGGTGACGCCCGGCACCCTGGGCCCCGCCTGGGACGCCAGCCCCCGCACCCGCCTCACGCACTCCCTGGAATGCGCACAGGTCGGCCGGGAGCTGGGCGCGGCCCTCGGCTGCGACCCCGACCTCGTCGAAGCCGCCTGCCTCTCGCACGACCTGGGCCACCCGCCCTTCGGGCACAACGGCGAACAGGCCCTCAACGAGTTCGCCTCGGACTGCGGCGGCTTCGAGGGCAACGCCCAGTCCCTGCGACTCCTCACCCGCATCGAGCCCAAACGGTTCACCCCCGAGGGTTCCGTCGGTCTCAACCTCACCCGCGCCGCCCTCGACGCCGCCACCAAGTACCCCTGGTCCCGCGGCGCCCACCCCACCGACCCGGGCTCGAACAAGTTCGGCGTCTACGAGGACGACCGCCCCGTCTTCGACTGGGTCCGCAAGGACGCCCCCGGCACCCGCGTCTGCTTCGAGGCGCAGGTCATGGACTGGTCCGACGACGTGGCCTACTCGGTGCACGACGTGGAGGACGGCCTGCACGCCGGCCACATCGACCCAAACTGCCTGCACGCCGACCCCGAACGTGAGGACGTCTTCGAGGTCGCCCGCGGACGCTACGTGCCGTCCGGCACCGACCCCGCCGAACTCGCCGAGGCCCTCGACCGGCTCCTCGCCCAGGAGTGGTGGCCGCACGGCTACGACGGCACCGCCGTGGCCCAGGCCCGGCTGAAGGACGCCACCAGCCAGCTCATCGGACGCTTCTGCCTGGCCGCCGAGACCGCGACCCGCACCGCGTTCGGTGCCGGGCGGCTCACCCGGTACGCCGCCGAACTGGTCGTCCCGCGCGAGACCCGTATGGAGTGCGCCGTCCTCAAGGCCGTCGCCGACCTCTACGTCATGCAGCGCGCCGAGCAGGAACGCCTGCGCGCCGACCAGCGGATCGTCGTCGCCGAACTGGCCGAGGCACTCACCGCCCGCGCCCCGGACGGCCTGGACCCGCAGTTCCGCGCGCTGTTCGACCAGGCGCCCGACGACCGCGCCCGCAAGCGCGTGATCGTCGACCAGATCGCCTCCCTCACCGACACCTCGGCCCGGTCGCTTCACGCCCGTCTGACAGGACAGGCATGAGACTGACGCGACAGGCGGGAAGCGAGCACCCCGATCGTGACCCTCCCTGGCCTGATCGGGTCACTCCCTCTTCCCGCATCACGCTCCGTGCGGGACGCTCGCAAGTGGCGGCACCCTGACGAGGAGGCAACAAGTGGTCGACGCGGATCAGACATTCGTCATCGTCGGAGGAGGACTGGCCGGCGCCAAGGCGGCCGAGACGCTCCGCGCGGAGGGCTTCACCGGCCGCGTGATACTGATCTGCGACGAACGCGACCACCCCTACGAGCGCCCCTCCCTGTCGAAGGGCTACCTGCTCGGCAAGGAGGAGCGAGACAGCCTCTTCGTGCACGAGCCGGCCTGGTACGCGGCGAACGACATCGAGCTCCACCTCGGCCAGACCGTCGACGCGATCGACCGCACCGCGAAGACGGTCCGTTTCGGCGACGACGGCACCGTCGTCCGCTACGACAAGCTGCTCCTGGCGACCGGCGCGGAACCCCGTCGCCTCGACATCCCGGGCACGGACCTGGCGGGCGTGCACCACCTGCGCCGCCTCGCCCACGCCGAGCGCCTCAAGCACGTCCTGGCCAACCTCGGCCGCGACAACGGCCACCTCGTCATCGCGGGGGCCGGCTGGATCGGCCTGGAGGTCGCGGCCGCGGCCCGCGGGTACGGCGCGGAGGTCACCGTGGTCCACCGCGGGCCGACCCCGCTGCACTCGGTCCTCGGCCCCGAACTCGGCCAGCTCTTCGCCGAACTGCACCGCGAGCACGGCGTCCGCTTCCACTTCGGCGCCCGGCTCACCGAGATCACCGGCCAGGACGGCATGGTCCTCGCGGCCCGCACCGACGACGGCGAGGAACATCCGGCACACGACGTCCTGGCCGCGATCGGCGCGGCCCCGCGCACCCACCTCGCGGAGGCGGCCGGACTCGAGATCGCCGACCGCGCCCACGGCGGCGGCATCGTCGTCGACGCACGGCTGCGCACCTCCGACCCGGACGTCTACGCGGTCGGCGACGTCGTCTCCTTCCCGCACGCCCTGTTCGACACCCGCCTGCGCGTCGAGCACTGGGCGAACGCCCTCAACGGCGGCCCGGCGGCCGCACGCTCCATGCTGGGCCGCGACGTGACGTACGACCGTGTGCCCTACTTCTTCTCCGACCAGTACGACCTGGGCATGGAGTACTCGGGCTGGGCTCCGCCGGGCAGCTATGACCAGGTGGTGATCCGGGGTGACGCGGGGAAACGGGAGTTCATCGCGTTCTGGCTGAAGGACGGCCGGGTGCTGGCCGGAATGAACGTGAATGTGTGGGACGTCACGAACAAGATCCAGCGCCTGATCCGCAGCAAGGCCCAGGTGGACACGGAGACCCTCGCGGACCCCCACATTCCGCTCGAAAACCTCGCACCGTAGCTGTCACACCGTCCCCGTAGAATTCACGCGTGGCAGGACGGATCAACGACGAGGACGTGAAGGCGGTACGGGACGCGGTCCCGATCGACGCCGTGGTGTCCGAGTACCTCCAGCTGCGGGGCGCGGGCGGCGGGAACCTCAAGGGTCTCTGCCCCTTCCACGACGAGAAGTCGCCGTCCTTCCAGGTCAGCCCCAGCAAGGGGCTGTTCCACTGCTTCGGCTGCCAGGAGGGCGGCGACACCATCACGTTCGTGATGAAGATCGACCACCTCTCCTTCTCGGAGGCGGTCGAGCGCCTGGCCGGCCAGGCGGGCATCACCCTGCGCTACGAGGAGGGCGGATACAACCCGTCCCACCAGCGCGGCGAACGCATCCGCCTGGTCGAAGCCCACAAGATCGCGGCGGAGTGGTACGCGGAACAGCTCGCCACTTCGCCGGAGGCCGACGCCGGCCGGGTCTTCCTCGCCGAGCGCGGCTTCGACCAGGCCGCCGCCGTCCACTTCGGTGTCGGCTACAGCCCCCAGGGCTGGGACCACCTCACGCGCTATCTGCGCGGCAAGGGCTTCACCGACAAGGAGATCCTCCTCTCCGGCCTCTCCCAGGAGGGCCGCCGCGGCCCCATCGACCGCTTCCGCGGCCGTCTGATGTGGCCGATCCGCGACATCGGCGGCGAGGTCGTCGGCTTCGGCGCACGCAAGCTCCACGAGGCGGACAACGGCCCCAAGTACCTCAACACGCCCGACACGGCGATCTACAGGAAGTCCCAGGTCCTCTACGGCATCGACCTGGCGAAGAAGGACATCGCCAAGGCCTCCCGCGCGGTCGTCGTCGAGGGCTACACGGACGTCATGGCCTGCCACCTCGCCGGTGTGACGACCGCGATCGCCACCTGCGGCACCGCCTTCGGCAGCGACCACATCAAGATCCTCCGCCGGCTCCTCATGGACAACGGCTCGGCCCGGGTCATCTTCACCTTCGACGGCGACGCCGCCGGCCAGAAGGCGGCCCTGCGCGCCTTCGAGGACGACCAGAAGTTCGCCGCCGAGACGTACATCGCCATCGCCCCGGACGGCATGGACCCCTGCGACCTGCGCCTCGCCAAGGGCGACGAGGCCGTCGCCGACCTGGTCGAACCCCGCACGCCGCTCTTCGAGTTCGCCCTGCGCCAGATCATGAGCCGCTACGACCTCGACACCCCGGCCGGCCGCGCCGCCGCCCTGGACGAGGCCGCCCCGATCGTCGCCCGCATCAAGAACAGCGGCGCCCAGCACGAGGTCGCCGTGCAGCTCGCCGGGATGCTCGGCATCCTCGACACCCAGTTCGTGGTCAAGCGCGTGGCCCAGCTGGCCCGCTGGGCCCGCGACCGCGGCGGCAAGGGCCCCGCCCCGGACCGGCACCAGCAAGGGCCACAGCAGTACGCCTCCGCCCAGCCGTCCGCCGCCCCCCGCGGCCCGGCCCTCAACCTCCGCAACCCCGTCTACGCCACCGAACGCGAACTGCTCAAACTCGCCCTGCAGCGCCCCGAGTTGGTCTCCCCGGCGTTCGACGCCTACGGCGTGGACGAGTTCACCGCCCCGCCCTACGCCGCCGTGCGCCAGGCCATCCTGGACGCGGGCGGCGCCGAACTGGGCGTCGCCGACCCACAGGACTACCTGGTCAAGGTCCGCGATGCCGCCCCCGACGACGCGGTCCGCGCGATGGTGACGGAACTGGCCGTCGAGGCGATCATGCTGCACAAGGGCGTGAAGGGCGTCGACGAGACCTACGCGGGGGCCCAGTTGGTCACCGTCCGCCGCCGCGCCGTCGAGCGCCGCATCCGCGACATCACCAGTCGGCTCACCCGCCTCGGCAACCACGGTGACCCGGCCGAGCTGGCCGCCGTCCAGAACGAACTGTGGGTCCTGCAGCAGTACGACCAGACCCTCCGGGAGCACGGCGCCGCCGCGCTCTGAGGTCACCACGCGGTCACGGACCGGAAGCAAAAAGTCATCGCACGCCCCTCGTGGTGACGATGTGTCTTACCCCACACTGGGTTCCGGTGCCTGAGTCCTCGGAGCGCGGCCGATCCGTCACCGACGGGTTCCGGACCCCCGCGGTTCCGCTCATCGCGTACGGGGACGGAAAGCGGCGAAATCGTCGACTCCGCCCCGAAGTACCGCTGCCGCCCTCCTTGGCAGCGATCATCCTGGAGGTCGCCCGCGTGCAGACCCAGACCCTCACCCAGACCGGCGTCCGTTCCGCTCGCGGCGCTGACGGCACAGCGCCGGACGCGGAGGCCGACGCCCTGTCCGCCCTCCCGGCTCAGAGCCGCGTCGCGCACCATCCCGAGACGGAACCGGAGCCGGAGGAGCCGCCCGCCGAGGCCATCGAGACGGCCGAGGCCGCCGAGCCCGTCGAACCGCCCCCGGCCCGCGCCGAGACCGGCGGCCCGTCCTCGGACCTGTTCCGCCAGTACCTTCGGGAGATCGGCCGCATCCCCCTGCTGACCGCCGCCGAAGAGGTCGAACTCGCCCGCCGCGTCGAGGCCGGCCTGTTCGCCGAGGAGAAGCTGCGGCTCACCCCCGACCTGGACAGTCAGCTGGCCCTGGACCTCGACCGGCTCGTCGTCATGGGCCGCATGGCCAAGCGCCGCCTGATCGAGGCCAATCTGCGCCTGGTCGTCTCGGTCGCCAAACGCTACGTCGGCCGCGGCCTGACCATGCTCGACCTCGTCCAGGAGGGCAACCTCGGCCTCATCCGGGCCGTGGAGAAGTTCGACTACGCCCGCGGCTACAAGTTCTCCACCTACGCCACCTGGTGGATCCGCCAGGCCATGTCCCGCGCCCTGGCCGACCAGGCCCGCACGATACGCGTCCCGGTCCACGTCGTGGAGCTCATCAACCGCGTCGTCCGCGTCCAGCGCCGCATGCTCCAGGAGCGGGGCTACGAGCCCAGGCCCGAGGAGGTCGCCGCGCACCTGGGCCTGCCGCCGGAGCGGGTCGGCGAGGTCCTGCGCCTCGCCCAGGAGCCGGTGTCGCTGCACGCGCCCGTGGGCGAGGAGGACGACGTCGCCCTCGGCGACCTCATCGAGGACGGCGACGCCGCCAGCCCCGTCGAGTCCGCCGCGTTCCTCCTCCTCAAGGAGCACCTGGAAGCGGTCCTGTCGACCCTGGGGGAGCGGGAGCGCAAGGTCGTCCAGCTCCGCTACGGCCTCGCCGACGGCCGCCCCCGCACCCTGGAGGAGATAGGCCGCATCTTCGGAGTGACCAGGGAGCGGATACGGCAGATCGAGTCCAAAACGCTCAACAAGCTGAGGGACCACGCCTTCGCGGACCAATTGAGGGGTTACCTGGACTGAGAGGGGGCCGCTCGACGGCGGCCCCCGCCTGTCTGGTCCCTGCCTAGTCCACTTCGGCGACTGCCTGCGCGAACTGCGCCTTGTACAGCCGCGCGTACGCCCCGTCCGCCGCCAGCAGCTCCTCGTGCGCCCCCTGCTCGACGATCGATCCGCTCTCCATCACCAGGATCGCGTCCGCGTCCCGGATGGTCGACAGCCGGTGGGCGATGACGAACGACGTACGGCCGTGGGCGAGTTTCGCCATCGCCTTCTGGATGAGCACCTCGGTGCGGGTGTCGACCGAGCTGGTCGCCTCGTCGAGCACCAGGATCACCGGGTCGGACAGGAACGCCCGGGCGATGGTGATGAGCTGCTTCTCACCCGCGCTGACCCCGGTGCCCTCGTCGTCGATCACCGTGTCGTACCCGTCCGGCAGCGTCCTGATGAACCGGTCGGCGTGCGCGGCCCGGGCCGCCTCCTCGATCTCCCCGCGGGTCACCTCCCGGGACGCCCCGTACGCGATGTTCTCCGCGATCGTGCCGCCGAACAGCCAGGTGTCCTGGAGCACCATGCCGATCCCGGCGCGCAGTTCGTCCCGGGACATCCGCGCGATGTCGACCCCGTCGAGGGTGATGCGCCCGCCGGTGACGTCGTAGAACCGCATCAGCAGGTTCACCAGCGTCGTCTTGCCGGCGCCCGTCGGGCCGACGATGGCCACCGTCTGCCCGGGCTCGACCGTGAGCGACAGGTCCTCGATGAGCGGCTTGTCGGGGTCGTACCGGAACGACACGTGCTCCAGCGCCACCTGCCCGCGCAGCTCCTCCGGCCGCACGCCCGGCACCGGATCGGCGCCCTGCTCCTCCGCGTCGAGCAGCTCGAAGACCCGCTCCGCCGAGGCGACACCCGACTGCACCAGGTTCGCCATGGACGCGACCTGCGTCAGCGGCATCGAGAACTGCCGCGAGTACTGGATGAACGCCTGCACATCGCCGATCGACAGCGAGCCCGAGGCGACCCGCAGCCCGCCGACGACCGCGACCAGCACGTAGTTGAGGTTCGACACGAAGAACATCAGCGGCTGCATGACCCCGCTGTTGAACTGCGCCCGGAACCCGGCCTCGTACAGCGCCTCGTTCTGCTCGGCGAACTGCCGCGCCGACTCCTCCTGCCGGCCGAACACCTTCACCAGCGCGTGCCCGGTGTACATCTCCTCGATGTGCGCGTTCAGCGTGCCCGTCGTGCGCCACTGCTGCACGAAGTGGGGCTGCGACCGCTTGCCCACCCGTGTGGCGACGACGAACGACAGCGGCACGGTCACCAGCGCGACCAGCGCCAGGATCCAGGAGACGTAGAACATCATCGCGAGGACGCCGATGATGGTCAGCACCGAGTTGATGAGCTGCCCCATCGACTGCTGGAGCGTCTGCCCGATGTTGTCGATGTCGTTCGTCGCGCGGGACAGCACCTCGCCGCGCTGGCGCTTGTCGAAGTACGACAGCGGCAGCCGCGACAGCTTCGTCTGCACGTCCTCCCGCATCCGGAACATGGTGCGGTTCACGGCCCGGTTGACCAGCCGCGTCGCCACCGCCATCAGCAGACCGGCCACCGCGAACACGCCCAGCGCGAGCAGCAGCACGTGCCCGACGGCGGTGAAGTCGATGCCCCGGCCCGGGGTGAAGTCGGTGCTGCGCAGCATGTCGGCTTCGGCACCGTCCCCGCGCTGCCGCATGGACTCCAGGACCTGTTCCTTGCTCGCCCCGTCCGGCATGTCCCGCCCGACGATGCCCGCGAAGACCAGGTCGGTCGCCTTGCCGAGGATCTTCGGCCCGACGACGTTGAGGCCGACGCTGAGCACCACGCACAGCAGCAGGACGTAGAGGGTGACGCGCTCCGGCCGGAACCGCGCGACGAGCCGTTTGCCCGACCCCTTGAAGTCCAGCGAGCGCTGGTCGGGGCCGCCTCCGGCCATCATCCGCCCCATGGGCCCGGCCATCAGGCAGCCTCCGCTTCCGTGAGCTGGGAGAGCACGATCTCCCGGTAGGTCTCGTTGTCCGCCATCAGCTCGTGGTGCCGGCCGGTGCCGACGACCCGGCCCTCGTCGAGGACGACGATCCGGTCGGCGTCCCGGATGGTCGCCACCCGCTGGGCGACGATCACCACGGTCGCCTCGGCGGTCTCCTGCGCGAGCGCGGCCCGCAGGGCGGCGTCCGTGGCGTAGTCGAGCGCGGAGAAGGAGTCGTCGAAGAGGTAGATCTCCGGGCGCTGCACCAGCGTCCGGGCGATCGCGAGCCGCTGCCGCTGACCGCCCGAGACGTTCGTCCCGCCCTGCGCGATCGGCGCGTCCAGCCCGCCCTCCAGCCGCTCCACGAACTCCCTGGCCTGCGCCACCTCCAGCGCGTGCCACAGCTCCTCGTCGGTGGCGTCCGGGTTGCCGTAGCGCAGGTTGGTCGCCACCGTCCCCGCGAACAGATACGGCTTCTGCGGCACCAGCCCGACGGTCTTCGCGAGCAGCTCCGGGTCGATCTCCGCCACCTCGACCCCGTCCACGAGCACCTGCCCGTCGGTCGCGTCGATCAGCCGCGGGACCAGCCCGAGCAGCGTGGACTTGCCGCTGCCGGTCGAGCCGATGACCGCGGTGGTCTCGCCCGGCCGGGCGACCAGGTCGACGGCCCGCAGCACCGGCTCCTCGGCACCCGGGTAGCGAAAGCCCGCCCCGCGGAGCTCCAGATGACCGTGCCGGCGCAGCTCCCGCACGGGCGCCGACGGCGGCACGACGCTCGACGAGGTGTCCAGCACCTCCTGGATGCGCTCGGCGCACACCTCCGCGCGCGGCACCATCATGAACATGAAGGTGGCCATCATCACGGACATGACGATCTGCATCAGATAGGCGAGGAACGCCGTCAGATCACCGATCTGCATCCCGCCGCTGTCGATCCGGTGCGCGCCGAACCACACCACGGCGATCGACGACAGGTTCACCACCGTCATGACGATCGGGAACATCAGCGCGAGCAGGTTGCCGGTGCCCAGCGCGAAGTCGGTGAGGTCGGTGTTGGCCTTCCGGAAGCGCTGCTGCTCGTACTCGTCCCGGACGAACGCGCGGATGACGCGGTTGCCGGTGATCTGCTCGCGCAGCACCCGGTTCACGTTGTCCAGCCGCTCCTGCATGGACCGGAACAGCGGCCGCAGCCGCCGCACGATCAGCGTCACGCAGATGCCGAGCACCGGCACGACCGCCACCAGCACCCCGGACAGCGGTACGTCCAGGCCGAGCGCCAGCACGATGCCGCCCACGCACATGATCGGCGCCGACACCATCAGCGTGAACGTCATCAGCGCCAGCATCTGCACCTGCTGGACGTCGTTCGTGGTCCGGGTGATCAACGACGGCGCCCCGAAGTGACCCACCTCACGTGCGGAGAACGACTGCACCCGGTCGAACACGGCGGCCCGCAGATCCCGCCCGAGCGCCGCGGCCGTACGGGCGCCGTAGTACACGGCACCGATGTTGCACACGACCTGGACCAGCGAGATGCCGATCATCACGGCGCCGTAGCCCAGGATGTAGCCGGTGTCGCCGTTCACGACACCCTGGTCGATGATGTCCGCGTTGAGCGTGGGCAGGTAGAGCGTGGCGCAGGTCTGCAGGAACTGCAGCAGCACCAGCAGGGCGATGGGTCTCTTGTAGGGCCTGAGACTGGTCCGCAGGAGTCGTATGAGCACGCTGCTTCTCTCGGAGTGGACGACGGGGCGGTTGGTTGCCCCTGGCCCCTATCGTCGAACACTCCCCCGGCGTTGCCTCAACCGAATTAACCCAACAGGCGGTCAAACCGTCAGAACGCTCCGGGGTGCGTTTGCTCCCGTACCGACACGAACTGCTGCCGCACCGCCTGCCCCACGGCCAGCTCCTCCCCGGGCTCCAGCACCTGCGCCACCGCGCCCTGCCAGGCCGGCGGAGTGCGCACGTCGAGCGTGCCCTGTGACGCCCCGAGCGCCCAGGCCGCCTGGCGGGCGGCACCGACCGCCGCGTAGTCCGCGGGCTGCGGCACCACGACCTGCGTCCCGAACAGCGCGGGGGCGGCGGCCTGCACGGCGGGCAGCTCGGCGGCCGGCCCGAGCAGGAACACCCGCCGGACCTCCACGCCCCGGCCGCGCAGCACGTCCAAGGCGTCCGCGAGCCCGCACAGCATGCCCTCGAACGCCGCCCGCGCCAGGTGCTCCGCCTTCATCGACTCGCGCCTGAGCCCCGCCAGGGTCCCGGCGGTGTGCGGCAGGTTCGGCGTCCGCTCACCCTCCAGATAGGGCAGCAGCACCAGACCGTGCGACCCCGGCGTCGACTTCATCGCCAGCTCGGACAGGCTTTCCAGATCGGGCAGCCCCAGCAGTTCGGCGGTCCCGCGCAGCGTCCGCACGGCGTTCAGCGTGGTGACGACCGGCAGGTGCATGCCGGTCGCGTCGGCCAGCGCGGTGATCATCCCGGAGCCGTCGACCAGCGCCTCGGGGTGGACGGCCATGACGGACCCGGAGGCACCCAGCGACACGACCGCGTCGCCGAGGCCGATGCCGAGCCCGAACGCCGCCGCCATCGTCTCGCCGGTTCCCACGGAGATCAGCAGCCCCTCCGGCGTGGTACCGGCGGCGTCCGCCGGGCCGATCACCTCCGGCAGCATGGCCTGGTGACCGAGCGCCAGCTCCACGAGGTCGGGCCGGTAGCCGCCGGTCGCCGCCGACCAGTACCCGGTGCCGGACGCCCCGCCCCGGTCGGTCGTTCTCCTGACCGGCCGGCCCAGGAGCTGCCACACCAGCCAGTCGTGCGCCTGCAGGAGGATCGCCGTGCGCTGCGCGTTCTCCGGCTCCGTACGGGCCAGCCAGCGCAGTTTCGTCACCGGCTGAGCGGCCTGCGGCACACAGCCCACCGCCTGCGCCCACGCCTCGCGCCCGCCGAGCGCGTCGACCAGGTCGGCCGCCGCGACCTGCGTCCGCTTGTCACTGCCGACCATCGCCGGCCGCACGGTGTTGCCCTGCGCGTCCAGCGGCACGACGGCGTTCTGCTGTGCCGAGACGCCGATCGCCTGCACGCCCTCCAGCAGCCCGCCGCCCGCGGCCTCGCCCAGGGACAGCAGCCAGGCTTGCGGGTCGACGTCGGACGACCGGCCGCCGCCCTCGGGGCTCTCCACCGGATGCGGCGCATATCCCTGCCTGAGCACGGCTCCGGTATCCGTGTCACAGACGACGATACGAGTGAAATCGGGCGAACTGTCCAACCCGGCGACTATCCCCATGGCCAAAATTCTGCCGCACGCTCAGTTGAGGTTGAGCCGTGGGCGCCGTCGGGGTTCGCCGCCGGGTTCCGGGTGCGGGCGCTTCGTGGCCGGTCGCGCGGTTCCCCGCGCCCCTTCCGGGACGCTGCCGTGCTCGGCATCACGAGATCACGTGTTGCTCGTGCCCCAGTCGTCCTCACCGCCGTTGTGGGTGGCGCGGTCGCGGAGGTGGCGGACTCGGTCGGCCACCGAGTCGGGCATGCGGTCGCCGACCTTGTCGCTGACCACGTGATACGCCTTGCCCGCGAACTCGCGGCCCTGGAGAGCCGCCGTCTCCGCGGTGTTGCGGACAGCGGGGTTCTGCGCGAACTGCCGGGCTGACTTCTTCAGCTGTTCGTAGCGCTCGCGTCCGGCCTTCGTGCCCAGCACGTAACCCAGGACGACTCCGGCGACGAACGTGAGCCGGTAACGCATGGCTGCCACCCTTCTCTTGCAGAGGTCTCCGGTGCGGCGTCGGCGCCGGGGAGTGCCGATTGGCGGAGCACCCCCCTGCTTGCGCTAATGTATGTGTCGCAGCGAGCGCGCGCCCCCTGGCGGATACCCAGGTAGGTGCGTTCGATGCAAACGAGACCTTCCTCGGTAGCTCAATTGGCAGAGCAGCCGGCTGTTAACCGGCAGGTTACTGGTTCGAGTCCAGTCCGGGGAGCTCGGTCCTCCGTAGCTCAATTGGCAGAGCAGCCGGCTGTTAACCGGCAGGTTACTGGTTCGAGTCCAGTCGGGGGAGCATGATGAACGAGGACCCCTCACAGGGGTCCTTTTTCATGTCCGTTCCGTCGTCCTGGGAACCGCGCGGTACCCGGCGCGGTCCTCATGGTCACGAAGGCCGTCGCGAAGCCGACCATCCGAAGCAGGAGATCGTATGAGCGGCTATGCTGCGGCAGACGGCGCGCACACATGTACGCGACACGCCGCTATGGGGCGGTAGCTCAGCCGGTTAGAGCAGCGGACTCATAATCCGTCGGCCGTGGGTTCGAGTCCCACCCGCCCCACCAGTAACGTGCCCTGACCTGTGGAAACGTCTCTTCAGTGCCTCTGAGTCACCTACTCGGCCCCAGCGGAGAGAATCCGCTGCTCACAAGTACTGCCTGAGGTGTCACGGCGGGTGTCTGGGCACCCTTGTCAAGGCTCTGACCTGCGGCAACATAGAAACAAGCTCGGCTGCTGGGGGTTACGCAGTGAAGCCGAAAGAGAGGTCCAGGGGACGCGCAGGGGACGCGAGGGAATGGAGCGGACCCGCAGGAAGCCGGCGGCCTGACCGTCGACGCCGTCACTGTCCACCCCGCCCCAGCCTGCCGGGCACAGCTCTCCGGCCGCTGTTCGGCTTGAGATGTGGAACGTCAAGCAGGTGAGGTCGTCAGAGGCTCGGCCTCCGCCTTGTCGGGTATCAGATTCTCTGAGAGCATGAGGTCATGAAGACGATGACCGCTACCGAAGCATCACGGAACTTCGCCTCCGTGCTGGATAGTGCGGAACGCGGCGAAACCATCGTGATCACCCGCGGGGGTAAACGCCTGGCCGTGCTCGGCCCGGCGCCCAAAGCCACCGGCCGTGCGGTGAAGGATGCTCTCCTGCCCTACGTCGACTCCCTCGACGACGCCTTCGAGGGCGATGTGATGGCCACCCGTGATCTGCTGACCCTGGACGATCCGTGGAACGACTGATCCTGGACACCGGCGTATTGATCGCGGTCGAGCGCCGGAGAGTCGTTCTCGACCATGTACTCGCGGACGATGACGACCCGGTGATCGCCGCCATCACGGCCGCGGAGTTGCTCCAGGGCGTCGAACTGGCCGACGACACCAACCGGCTTGCCCGCCAGTCATTCGTCGACGCCGTCCTCGCCACGATTCCGGTCGAGGAGTACACCGTGGACATCGCGCGGGCTCATGCGCGGCTGCTCGCCCACGTACGCAGGGCCGGCCAGCCCAGAGGAGCCCACGATCTGATCATCGCGGCAACCGCCCTGACCACCGCACGCACAGTCGTCACCTACGACAAGCGAGCGCGCTTCGACGGCCTTCCCGGTCTTCGTGTACGTCGGTTGTGACGGGGCCGGGCGATTGGCTGTTGATGGAGTCGAGCAGGCGGCGGGCGTTCTTGGGGGAGCGTAGGAGGTGCACCGTCTCCATCCAGGAGCTGAAGTCCTCTTCGGAGATCAGGACGGCGTTCCTCTTGCGGGAGGTGAGGTGAACGGGCGCGTGGTCCTCGTTGACCTGTTCGATCGCACTTGGCGCGGCTGCTGCTGGGCGCCCGTGACTGCCATCGTGCGCTGGGGACGCAGGAGGCGTTCACCACCATCTCGCCAGCCTGCGGGCGGAACTGAAACACCGTCGCAAGCTGATGAGCATCCTCGACCGGAACGGGCTGTGAGGGGTGCGGGCCCGCTGCCCGTTCACAGCGTGCCGGGCGGTGATGATCAGTCCCTGAGGTCGATCATGCGTACTGGCTGTCCGGTCGTGCGGGCGATCGTTTCGAAGTCGCGGTCGTAGTGGAGCAGCGTCAGCCCCGCCTCTTCCGCGGCAGCCGTGACGAGAAGGTCGACGGGGCCCGCACTGCGATGCTCGCCCTTGGCGGTGAGCAGTTCCTGGACGACGCGTGCGCGTCGGTAGATACCGTCGGGCATGGGGCACCAGGTGTAGTGGGTTTCCAGCGCACGCTTCACGTGTTCCCGGTCTGCCGCCGAGCGTGCGGAACAGAGGACTTCCAGTTCGGTGATGTCGCAGAGGGCGACGAGTCCTGCGCCGATCCCCTGCGCCCGGCAGTCCAGCGCAGGGATGTGGCCGGGATTGCCGCTGCCGGGGCCTCATCGGGAAGAACGCCCAGGACGATGACGTCACGCTCTGCCGAACCGGACCAATCGGCCCCGCCGAGGCCGCCACCTCCGCAGAGGAGTCCACGGAGACCTCGTACGCCCCCCTTCGCCCACCTCAGCGCGCCCAACGCCGCTCTCTACCGCCAGGTGATGGGCGTGTTCCTGGCGGCCAAGGACCGGTTCGCGGTGCATCTGCGGCCCGAGGACGTGCACGCCGGGCTGCCGCCGGAGCACCGCCCCGCCGGCCCTGAGCCCGGCCGTCAGGAGTGACGGCGATCACGCTTGGGACGGCGCCGGTTCCGTGGCCCGCGGCAGTCGGTCGAAGCCCCGGTTGTAGCGGCGTAGGAGGAGTACGGCGGTAGTGGCGAGGCCGGTCAGGAGGCCGAGCCAGATGCCGAGGGTGTCCAGGCCGAGGGCGGGGCCGAGGAGGGCCGCGGCGGGCAGGCCCACGAGCCAGTAGCCGACGAGGGTGACACGGAAGCCGCCCTTGGTGTCGTCGAGGCCGCGGAGGAGGCCCACGCCGATGTTCTGGGCGCAGTCGAAGAACTGGAGGACCGCGGCTACCAGGAGCAGCTGCGTGGCGATGTCGGTCGCCCTGTCGTCACCGCTGTCGAAGAACGGGGCGAGCACCAGGCCGGGCACGGTCACGTACACCAGCCCCACCACGGCCATCACCGCCGCAGCGCAGGCCAGGGCTGTGGTCTTCAGCCGCTGGGCCGCGGCCAGGTTGTTCAGGGCCAGCTCCCGGCTGACACCGATGGACGCGGCGTGGGAGAGGCCGACGGCTATCTGGAAGACGATGTAGACGAGCTGGTTGACGGCGGTGTGCGCGGCCAGCGCCGCGGTGCCGAAGCTGCCCGCGAACAGGGCGACGACGAAGAAGAAGCCCGCCTCGGAGCCGTACGTGGCGGCGATCGGCGTACCGAGGCCGGTGAGCCTGCGCAGGGTGGCCGGACGGGTCTTCCAGATGCTCAGCGACAACACCGGGGCGAGGCGGGGGTCGCGCCGGGCCGAGAAGTACAGGGCAAGACAGGACAGGGCGTACACCAGGCTGGTGGACAGGCCGATGCCCGGCAGGCCCAGCTTGGGGAAAATCCAGGTGCCGTGGATGAACGCCCAGTTGAGGCCGGCGTTGACGGCGATCGAGGCGAGGGTGATGCGCAGCAGGGCCTGCGGGCGGCGCATGCCGACGGTGAACTGTCGTATAGCCTGGAACCACAGGCAGGGGATCAGGCCGGGCGCCATCGTGTAGAGGACGGGCTTCGCGGCGTCGACCACCTCCGGGTCCTGGCCGAGCCAGATCACGGCGTGCCCGATGAGCACCATCAGCACGGCGCCCACGACACCTACGAGGGTTGACAGCAGCAGACTCGCCCGGACGAGGTCGCGGACCTCGTCCTCGGCGGCCCCCGAGGAGTCGGCCGACTCCGCCCGGGCGTCGGCCGCCGCGACCTGATTGCCGACGGCGGTGACCATGCCGACGCCCATGGTGCGCAACTGGTTGAAGATCACCATGGCGAGGCCGCCCGCCGCCAGGGCCTCGGTACCGAGGAGGCCCATCATGACGGTGTCGGTGGTGGTGAGGGCGACCTGGGCGAGCTGGGTGAGCGCCAGTGGCACGGCGAGCGAGGCGAGGGCGCGGGTGTCGCCGAGGAGGCGGGCGAGGACGGGCGGCATCGGTTCCGTTCCTGAGCGGAGGAGGAGTCTTACGAGGGGAGGAGCTACCCCTGGAGTTCCGGTGCGATGCGGCGCAGCTTGGCGAGCAGCTCGTCCACCTCGCGTTCGGCGTCGGGGGAGAGCAGGTCCCGGGCGCTCATCCAGTCGTCGTCGAAGACGGTGTCCAGGTACTTCTCCCCACCGTCGTTGATCAGGGCGACCATAGTCGTCTCGGGCGCCAGCGAGGGCATCCGGGTCAGCGCCTCGTACACCACCCCGCCCGCCGAACCGCCGAGCATCAGCCCGGTGCGGCGGGCTACGGCACGCGCGGTGGCGAAGGCCTCGACGTCGCCGACCTTCACGCCCTCGTCGAGCAGCGAGTAGTCGACCATGGCGCCGATCGTCGCGCCCTCCGGGGTGCCGGTGCCCGACTGGTGGTAGTCGTGCGCGGGCGGTCCGAAGGCGATGGACCCCTTGGGTTCGACGCCGACGATCCGGACGCCGGGCACGGTGCGGCGCAGCTCGCCGCCGGTGCCGAACAACCCGCCGCCCGTTCCTACCGCGCCGATCAGGATGTCGATACGGCCGTCAAGCGCGGCGTCCAGCTCCCGGGCCACCGGGTGGTAACCGACCCCGTTGGCGAGGTTGTTGTGCTGCTCGGTGAAGTAGGCGTTGTCCGACTCGGCGGCCATCCGCTCCGCCAGCTCCTCGCGTGCCGCCGTGGCGAGATCCTCGTCGCCCTCGTCGGCCACGTAGACCAGCTCGGCGCCCATGGCCTTCATGGCGCGCAGCTTGTCCTTGGACGCGTGGTGGTCGACGACCGCGGTGAACGTGTAGCCGCGCTCGGCGGCGACCACCGCGAGGCCGAGTCCGGTGTTGCCTGAGGTGGACTCGATGATCCGGCCGCCGGGGCGCAGCAGTCCGCGTTCCTCGGCGTCGATGACCATCTGCCGGGCCATGCGTATCTTCGCCGTCCCGGTCGGGTTGAACTGCTCCAGCTTCAGCAGCAGCCGGACGTCGCTCTCCGTGCGGCACAGCTCGAACAGCGGGGTGGCGCCGATGAGTTCGGAGACCTGGCGGACGACGGGCGGGTGGTGCAGGGGGTCGGGGTCCGGGCGGTTCATGGCTGCAAACTCCCTACGGGTGGCGGTCTAGACGCCAGCGGGGGCGGACGGACGGGAAGGTGTGCGCGGGTGGCTCGATGACGACCTTGGGGGGCAGCGGCAGCTCGTGGAACGGGGACTCGTTGGAGTCCATCTGGTAGCCCGCTGTGTTCAGATACACGAGCAGGTCGCCGGTGGCCGGGCGAACGGGGAAGGGGATCTTGCGCCAGGTGAGCATGTCCGACTCCAGGCACGTCGCGGCGCCCACACAGGCCGGGTACGGGCCCGCGTCGGCGACGTCCGGCCGGCCGGCCGGCACGAGCACCGGGTCGGGCAGGAACTCGCTCTCGAACCACTGCTCGGAGAGGCTGAGGCTGCTGCCGTCCACGGTGAGGACGTCGTAGCCCTCGCGTTCCTTGACGCCCTGGACCCGGAACACGGTGCAGCCCGCCTGGTCCAGCAGCGCCCTGCCCGGCTCGACGAGCAGCGTCACGCCGGCCGCCCGCACGAGGTCGGCCAGACTCGACTCCTCACCCGCCGGGGTCGTCGCGAGCAGGGCGGCGAGGGCGTCCGCTCCGGCGACGGGGGAGTGGTACGGGTAGTAGCCGGAGAAGGTCTTGTGCTTGTGGAAGTGCTCGGGGCGGGTGCTCTCGTGGAAGCGGCGCCAGTCCTCCTCGCTCACGTAGTCCACCGCGAAGCCGCCGCCGACGCTGACCTGATCGGCCCGCAGCCCCAACGTACGGGCGTGAGCGCACAGCCGTACCGACTCGGCGGCGAGGTCGGCCCGTTCACGGATGTCGTAGCCGGAGAGGTGGAAGCTGAAGCCCGCCATGTCCACGTGCTCGTGCTCGCCACGGCAGCGGCGCAGGGCCGTCTCCATCTCGCCGTCGTCCAGGCCGAAGCGGCTGTGCGGCTGGCCGGGGGGAAGGCGGCGCAGCAACACCTGGGCGGTGCGGCCGAGTTCGGCGGCCAGGGCGAGGACGCGGTCCAGTTCGTCGAGGGCGTCCACGGCGACGAGCGCGCCGTGCAACACGGCGACCCGCAGCAGATGGTCGTCCTTGGCCGGGCCGGTGACGACCAGGTCCGCACCGCGCACCCCGGCCGCCAGCGCCTCGCGCAGCTCCCCGTGGCTCGCCACGTCCACACCCAGGCCCGCTACGGCCGCCCGCTCCACGAAGGCGGCGGCCTTGTTGGCCTTCTTGGCGTAGTACACCCGGCCGTCCACGCCCGCCTCGACGAACGCCTGCCGGAAAGCGACGCCGTTGGCGTCGAACCGCTGTGGGAACAGCACGTGGTACGGCCCACCCAAACCGTGCCCCAGTTCGTGGAGCAGGTCGCCGCCGGGCGGGGTGAGGAGCGCCCGCACCTCCTCGGTGGTGTGCGAGGTGAGGGCGGTCGTCACGTCCACAGCGGCACCGCCGTGCCCAGCCCCTGCGCGAGCGCGAGCTGTGCGAACCGGTGGCCGAGGGCGATGTCGGTGACGACGAGGCCGCTGTTGTACGCGAAGATCCGTTGCCCCGGGTCCGTTCGGCCCTCGGCGCGGCCCGCCAGCACCTCCGGGAACTCGGCGTGCACATCGCGGAGTTGACCGTCCTTGTCCGCCATGTCCGTACCGGTGACCCGCATCTGGGCCTCGCTGGTGGCGATGACCCGGTCGGCGGTGTGCAGGGTGGAGGGCGCGATGCCGTACCCGATCAGCACCGACAGGGCGGACGGCTTGAGCCACTCGGCCTCGACGGACGCGGGGGTGCCCGGTCCGGCGGTGGCCAGGACGACGTCCGCGTCCTCGGCGGCGGCTCGCAGGTCTGTCACCACCTCCACCTCCCGCTCGGGGAAGTAGGTGCGCAGCTGCTCGCGCACAGCCCGGATGCCGTCCGGGTGGGTCCCGAAGAGCATCAGCCGCTCCAGGTCCGGCAGGGTGGTCAGCAGAAACGGCAGAGCGAGCCGGCCCTGGGTGCCGGTGCCTATGACGAGAGCGCTGCGGCTGCCCGGCGCGGCGAGTTCCCGGGCCAGCAGCGCGGAGACCGCCGGGGTGCGCAGGGCGCCGATCCGGCCGCAGTCGAGCATCGCGACCGGCAGGCCCGTCTCGTCGTCGTACAACGTCAGCGTCGTGTAGTAGTGCTGCTTGTCGCGGTCCTCGTGGAGGCCGTACTTGTAGGAGGTCTTGATCGCGACGACCCCGCGCACCCCGTCCCGGCCGAGCATCGCGTACGCCACGGAGTGGCCGTCCTCGGGTTTCACGGTGAGCTTGCGCGGGTTGTCGGAGCGGCCGTCCGCCAGGGTGCGGTAGGCCTGCTCCACCACGGAGACCACATCGGGCAGCGTGATGTCGATGCCGGCCACGTCGCTGGTGCTGAGCACACGCAGGGTCTTGTCGTCGGGCGCCATGGCCGTCCCTCCAGGGTTGTCGATGCGGGTCATGCGTACGCCTCCACGGCGGTCTGGCCGTAGCCGTGCTCCGACTCCTCGGCGGGCGGTCTGGTACGGCGGCCCCGCACCCGCACGGAGGAACGTTTCAGCCAGCGGTCCGTGCCGTCGTAGCGGGCCTTGAAGGGCACCCGGCCGTGGACGACCAGATCGTTGTCCACCACCAGGACTTCGCCGGGGTTCAGGCTCACTGCGATGCTGACGCGGGCGAGTTCGTCCGCCAGGCGGGCGTAGGCCGCGCGGTGGTCCTCAGGTGCCTGGTCCAGCGGGGTGTAGGCGGGGTCGAAGCGCAGGGTCAGGCCCTCCTCCGATGCCCACAGGGTGGGGACGGCCGGGGGTTCGCCCGCGTAGCCCTGGGCCTCCTCGTAGGCGTCGTCGGGCAGGATCGGCAGGACCGGTCGGCTGAGCAGTTCCACTTCGGCGGCGTCGAGTTCGACGTGGCGGACGCTGGCCGCGGTGGTGGCGACCGAGTCGTGGTTGCGCATGCAGCCGAGGACCAGGAGGTGGGCCCGGCCGGGGTGGAAGGCGTCCTCGGTGTGCGGACTGAGCAGCACGCTGCTGCTGGCGCCGGTCTGCTCTTCCTCGTGGCCGGGCGACGGCACGATGTTGTGCACGAAACGGCCTTCCTGCTGGCCCTGCCAGGCGATGGGGGTGCCCATCACCGTGGAGAGCAGCAGCAGGACCACGTCGTATACGGCGCCGGAGTCGCCGGCGGTCGACCAGTGGCCGGGGGTGGGGCCGATCTCGGTGTCGTCGACGGGCAGGCCGCGCAGCACGAACAGGCCGTCGGCGGTGTCGACGGGGCGGCAGGCATGGCGTATTCCGTCGCTCAGCGAGGCGGCCGCGGAGGGGACTTCGGCCAGCAGGCCGGGGTGGGTGGGCGAGCCGCCGTACTCGGCGAGAAGGGCCCGGGCGGCGGCGGTCAGTTCGGCCACCGAGTGGGGATCAAGCAGGCGTACTGGTGCGGTTCCCGTGGGCATGGGTGATCTGTCCGTTCCAGTGCGGGAGTGCGGGCGGGGGCGCATGGCAGTGGTCGGCATGGAGAAGAAGGCCTTCCGGAGCGGGCAGCGTGATCGGGTGCAGCGCCGGGAAGCCCTGCGGAAACATAGCCAGCCCACAGATAGTAGGCAAGGCTTACCTAATTAAGATCTATGTCACGTGGGGGCGGTCTTGTCACGCGGGAGTCGCGCAAGGTAGGTAAGGCTAAGCAAATTCGGCCAACTGCGGGAAAATGAGGGACACGTGGAGCTGACGCGACGTCATATGCTCTGGCTCGGCGGCGCCATCGGCGCGGGAGCACTGCTCACCGCTTGCGGTGGCGGCGACGAGGAGCCGACGGGATCCACCACCGGCGGTTCGGCCAAGCCGGTCAAGGGCGGCACCCTGCGGGTCGGCGCGCTCGGTCGGGCCGGCGCCATCACCCGGGACCCCCACGGCACGCAGGCCAACGAGAGCGACTACCTGGTTCTGAGCCTGATCTACGACACCCTGAGCGTTCCCGGCGCCAAGCCCAACACCGAGCCCCGTCTCGCCGCGAGCTGGAAGGCCTCGGACGACCTCAAGACCTGGCGGTTCACGCTCGCCGAGGGTGCGAAGTTCCATGACGGTTCACCCGTCACCGCCGAGGATGTCGTCTTCTCGCTGAAGCGGCTGCGCGCCACCCCGGCCGGCGCCTCCCGGCTGCCCGGCATCCAGGAGAAGAACATCTCCGCCGAGGGCACCGACACCGTCGTCATCGTCTCCGACTACGCCAACGCCGAACTGCCACTGCTGCTCCGGCTCACCACCTTCGTCATCCCCAAGGGCACCACCGACAAGGACATAGCCAAGGCCCCCGGCACGGGCCCCTTCAAACTCGACTGGTTCCGCGGCGGCAACGCCCGCCTCGTCCGCAACGACGACTGGTACGGCGGCGAGGTGTACCTCGACGCCATCGAGGTCAAGATCTTCGAGAGCCCGCAGGCCATGGCGAGCGCCCTGCTCGCCGGCCAGATCGACCTCGCCTCCAACGTCGGCGCCGTCGCCGCCCGCACGGCCGAGAGCCGCAAGGACATCCAGACCGTCCGCCGCCCCAACGACATGGCGATGCCCATCGTCATGCGGACCGCCGACGGTCCCTTCGCCGACGCGAAGGTCCGCGAGGCACTGCGCCTGGCCGTCGACCGCGAGGCCATGGTCAAGCAGGTACTGTCCGGCTACGGCACCGTCGCCAACGACATCCTCGGCACCGGCGACCCGGCTTACGACAAGAGCATCCCGCAGCGCACCCGTGACCTCACCAAGGCCAAGGAACTGCTGAAGGAGGCCAAGTTCGACACCTCCAAGACGTACGAGCTGTACACCACCGAGGACATCTCCGGCCTCGCCGAGTCGGCCACCCTCTTCGCCACCCAGGTCCGCGAGGCCGGGGTGAAGGTGAAGGTCGTCAAGCAGGAGTCGGCCACCTTCTGGGACAAGACCTGGCTCAAGGGCGACCTCTACACCACCTACTGGGGCACCAACGACTCGGTGGTCTTCTTCGCCAGCAAGACCATGGTCTCCGACAGCGGCCAGAACGAGGCCGGCTGGAAGGACGAGGCCTTCGACACGGCGTACGAGAAGGCCATCGGCACCGCCGACGCGCGCGAGCGCACCGCGCTGCTGAAGGAACTCCAGAAGATCGAGTACGACAGCTCCGGCTATCTGCTGTGGGGCATGGCCGACGGCATCGACCTCGCCGGGGCCAAGGTCAGGGGGCTGCCCACGCTGCCCGGTTACGGCAGGGTCCAGCTCGAACAGGCGTGGCTGGCCCGTTGAACCCTGAGACAGCCGCGCCGGCCGGGCCCTCTCCCGTGGCGGAGAGGGCCCGGCCTGCCCGCGCTTCCCTCCTGCCGCTCGCCGCCCGGGTCGGTCTCGTCGTACTGAAGCGGGCGATGCTGCTCGCGGTGCTCCTGGCGCTGATCTTCGTCACGGTGGAGCTGCTCCCCGGCGACGCCGCCGACGCCACCTCCGAGCGCGGTGAGAGCGCCGCCGACACCGAGGCGCGACGGAAACTGCTCGGCCTCGACCGGCCGGTCCTGGAACGCTTCTGGGACTGGATGAGCGGCCTGCCCACCGGGGACCTGGGAGTGTCGGCGCGCGGCGAGAAGGTCACCGACCTGCTGTCGTCGGCCTTTCCCAACACCCTCCTCCTCGGCGGGCTCGCGTTGCTGCTGACCGCCGTGGTCTCCCTCGCCCTCGGCTGCTGGGCCGCGCTCCGGCCCGGCGGACGCTTCGACCGCGCGGTCTCCGGCACCGCCACCGCGGTCCTCGCCCTGCCCGAGTTCGTAGTCGCCGTCGCCCTGGTACTGGCGCTCTCGCTGTGGACCGGCTGGCTGCCCGCCGTCACCCTCACCGACGCCGACGGAACCCCCGCCGACTGGACCATGCTGATCCTGCCCGCGCTCGCCCTGACCATCCCGCAAGCCGGTTGGAACGTACGCATCGTGCGCGCCGCCCTCGCCGACGAGGCCCGCGCCCCGCACGTGGAGACCGCAGTCCTCGACGGCCTCCCGCCGCACCGCGTCCTCACCCACCACGTCCTGCCCGGTGCCCTGCCCACCATCGCCGCCGGCCTCGCCACCTCCACCGGCATGCTCCTCGGCGGCGCGGTCGTGGTCGAAACCATCTTCAACTACCCCGGCATCGGCTCGGTCCTGGCCTCCGCCGTGACCGACCGCGACAGCCCCGTCATCGCAGGCGTGACGGCCCTGTCGGGTGCGGTCATCACGGGCGTACTGCTGCTGGCCGATCTGGTACGGGACGCGATGGCAGGAGCACGCCGATGAGCCCCCGCACACGGGCGATCGCCCTGCGCGTGCTGCCCGCTCTACTGCTGGTCTGTCTCGCCCTTGCCGGGCCCTTGCTGGCCCCGCATCCCGTCGACGCCCCGGTCACCGCCCCGTTCGCGGAACCCGGAGGGGACGCCCCGCTCGGCGGTGACCAACTGGGCCGGGACGTGCTGAGCAGGCTGCTGGCCGGTGGGCGTGAACTCGTCCTCTCCTCGCTGCTCGTCGCGGTGCTGGTCACCGGCAGCGCCGCGGTCCTCGGTACGATCGGCGCCCTGCGTCCTGGGGTCGGACGCCTGGTGGAACGGGTGGCCGACGTGCTGATGCTGCTGCCCGCCGTGCTCGGCATCCTGCTCGTCACCCTGTCCTGGCCGGACGGCGGCCGGTTCGCCGTGATCGCCGCCGCCGTCGTCCTCGGCGTGCCGTACGCGGTGCGGCTCGCGGCCGGCGCGGCGGCCCCCGTGGCCGTCTCCGGCTATGTCGAGGCCGCGGCGGCGGGCGGCGAACGGCTGTGGCACCTCGTGCTGCGCGAAATCCTGCCCAACCTGCGTGCCACCCTCCTCGCCCTCTTCGGCCTGCGCTTCGTCGCCGCCGTGTACCTGGTTGCCACCGCAGGCTTCCTCCAGGTCGGGCCCCAGCCCCCCGCCGCCGACTGGGCGCTGATGATCCGCGAGAACTCCGCCGGCATTCTCCTCAACCCCTGGTCCGTCGTCGCTCCCAGCCTTGCCATCGGCCTCCTCGCCCTCTGCGTCAACCTCGCGGCGGCGGCCCTCGCCCCCCAGACCGGCCGGAAGGCGGTGACCGTCCTGTGATCCACACACCCGACCGGTACCGGAAGGACGACTCACCCGCGCCCGCCGCCACCCCGGCGGCTCAGGTCACCGACCTCACCGTGGCCGCCCACGACGGGCGGATCCTGCTCCAGAAGGCTCGGTTCACCTTGTGGCCGGGCCGGTTGGTGGCCCTGACCGGCCCCTCCGGCTCGGGCAAGACCACGCTGCTGCGCGCCCTCACCGGACTCCTGCCGCCCGGCACCGAGCGCACGTCCGGACGTGTGGAAGTCCTCGGCCACGACGTGTTCGCCCTGTCCGAACGGGAGCTGCGCGCCCTGCGCCGCGAGCGGCTCGCCTACGTCGGCCAGGACCCCGGCTCGGGGCTGAACCCCCGTATGCGCGTCCGCTCCCTCCTGCGCGAACTCGCCGACGACCGGGCCGCGGTACGGGCACTTCTCGCCGAGGTGCGGCTCCCGGACGACGGCAGCCTCGCCGCGCGCCGGCCGGCGGCCCTGTCCGGCGGACAGCAGCGCCGCGTGGCCCTCGCCCGTGCCTTGGCCCGCCGCCCCCAAGTCCTCCTCCTCGACGAGCCGACCGCCGGTCTGCACCCCGAACTCCGTGACGACATCGGCGAGTTCTTGCGCCACCTCGCCCGTGAGCACCAGATGGCCGTCGCACTCTCCTGCCACGACCCCGAACTCGTCGAGCGGATCGCGGACGAGGTGGTGGAACTCGGCCCGCCGCAGATCCCTCGGCCACGTATGCCCCGCTCGAACGACGCCCCGCTCGAGCCCGGGCCGCACGGGATCGGGGGCGCGGACGTACCCGCGCTCGACGTGCGCGATCTCCGAGTCACCTTCGGCCGGCACTCGGACGCCGCCGCGCTGGACGGCGTCACTGTGAATGTCTCCCCCGGATCGGCGACCGGCATCGTCGGCGCCTCGGGCTCCGGAAAGACCACCCTCGTGCGCGCCGTGGTCGGGCTGCAACCCGTCACCGCCGGCACGATCCGCCTCGACGGGGTGCCGCTGAGCACCGGCCTGCGCGGCCGCAGCCGCGAACAGCGCCGCCGCGTCCAGTTGGTCACGCAGAACCCGCTCGGCGCGCTCAACCCCAGCCGCACGATCGGCGCCGCGATCGGCAGGCCGCTTCGGCTCCACCGACGGTGCGCGTCCGGTGAGGTGCCGGCCCGGGTGGCGGAACTGCTCGAGAAGGTGGGGCTGCCGGCCGAATTCGCCTCCCGCTACCCGCACGAACTGTCCGGCGGGCAGCGTCAGCGGGTGGCCATCGCACGCGCACTGGCGGCCGATCCAGACGTGCTGATCTGCGACGAGGTGACCTCGGCACTGGACTCCACCACCGCCGAGTCGATCATGGACTTGCTGGCCCGGCTGCGACAGGAACGCGGCACCGCCCTCGTCCTCATCAGCCACGACCTCCCGCTCATCGCCGACCGCACCGAAACAATCACCGTCCTCGACGCGGGCCGCACCGTCGAGTCCGGCCCCACAGCAACCGTCTTCACCGCTCCGAGCCATGCGGCGACCCGGGCGCTCCTGCGGACACCGGCGGGGAGGACGTGACGTACTCGGCTTCTCTCCGGGTGGACGTCCCAGCCTTCGATGACGGCTGCGACGGCTGTCGGTTGGGTGGCCGCGGATGTGGGGGCGGTCGGTGAGTGGAGCTACTCGGACTCTTCCCGCGGCAGAGCGCGGCTGTTGATCGCGTCCGCGATGGCGCAGGCGGTGCGGACGAAGGACTCCGCCTGCTGAGCCGACAGGTTCCGCGCGGAGGCCTCCTCCAGAGCCCGCCACATGACTGCCAGGGGCTCGCGCAGGGCACGGCCCTCGTCGGTGAGGTGGACGACCACGACCCGCCGGTCGTGCTCGGCCGGCTCGCGGGTGATCGTGTCCTCCGTCGGCACCGCTCCGGCCTGCGGCAGCGTGGCACCGGCAGGTGCTGCCTGTGCCACCGCTCTCAGTCCGAACGCCGTTCCGCGGAACGTTCGGGTGACAGCCGTTCGTCCCGCGGCTCGGCGAAATCCGGTGCCCGTACCGGCCGGAGCCGGGAGGCGTCCACGGTGAACCCACGGCATCGAGTTCGCCGACCTCGACGCCGACCGGACGACGAGGCGTCAGAACGCGTGCCCCGCAAGCGTGGACGCGGTCACGTGGGTCCCGCCGCGGCCGGAGTGGCCCCGAGTCGGCGCTGGCGGTGGGTGTACGCGGTGACGGCCTGCCAGAGGTCGCGGCGGTCCGTGTCGGGCCAGAGCTCCGGGGTGAAGTGGAGCTCGGCGTAGGCCGTGTGCCAGGGCAGGAAGTTGGACGTGCGCTGCTCGCTGCCGGTGCGCCAGAGCAGGTCCACGTCCGGCATGTCCGGGTGGGGCAGGTGCCGGGCGAAGTCGTCCTCGGAGATCAGGTCCGGATCCAGGTGACCGGCCCGGACCCGGCGGGCCAGGGCGGCAGCGGTACGGGTGATCTCGTCGCGGCCGCCGTAGTCGATGCACATCGTCACCGTCAGGCCGGTGCGGGAACGCGTGGTGCGCTCCCGCAGGTGGAGGAGATCCACCAGGTCGGGGGGCAGTCGGCCGGCGCGGCCGTGCCAGCGCAGGCGGACGTCGAGGTCCTGGAAGGGGTTGTCGGCCACTTCGTCGCGCAGGAGGCCGAGGATCGCCTCGACCTCTTCGGTGTCCCGGCTCCAGTTCTCGGTGGAGAAGGTGTAGAGCGTCAGGTGGCGCAGGCCGATCTCCAGGGCGCCGTGGACCACCTCGCGGACGGCCGCCGCTCCGGCGCGGTGGCCCTCGTGCCGGGGCAGGCCCCGCTGCTGGGCCCAGCGGCCGTTGCCATCCATGATCACAGCCACGTGGGTCGGCAGGTGTGCGGCCGGGACGGACGGTGGCTGCACGCCGGTGGGATGCGGGGGCGGGCGGCGGAAAGCCGTCGCGGCCGGTGCTTGGGCGGGCGCGGCGGGCGGGTGGGCGGAGGGGTCCTGTGGGGACGGGACCGTGAGGGGGGTCAGGGTCCAGGCCAGCGTCGCGCGGGTGCGGGCCGGGGCGAGGATGCGGGCCCGGGCGAGGAGCGGGGGGCGGGGTGCCTTGCGCAGGACGGCCGGGCCCGCCGCGTCGACGGCGTCGAGCTGGGCGAGGAGGAGGGCCGACATGGTGTGCAGGACCGTGGCGGGGCCGGGGTGCATGCCGCGGGTGAGGCCGGGCTGGTCGACCCACTGGCGGGCCAGAGCCGTCAGGTGCGTGACCAGGGCGGCGACGGCGGGGCTCCAGCGGCGGTGCGTCAGGTCCTCGGCGGCCCCGGGGTGCCGGTCGAGGGCCTCGTCGGGCAGGAGGAGGTCGCCCTGGGCGAGGTCGGCGGACAGGTCGGTGAGGATGTCGGTGAGCCGGACGCCGTCGAGGAACTCCTCGTACGTCTCCCGGGTGTCCATGCGGAGTGCCACGGGAACGCCTGCCCGGTCGAAGATCGTCCGGACCTGGCCGAACCACGGCAGCAGGTTGTCCCGGCCCCAGGTGCGCCACTCGGTCCAGTCGGTGAAGCGTCGGCCGCGGGTGTCGTCCTGGACCTGGGCCATGGCGGCCTGCAGTTCGGACAGGTCCAGGCGCCAGCGGGTCGCGGTGTCCACCAGGGCGCGGCGGATCGGGTCCGGGCTGGTGCCGGTGGGCAGTTCACGGTGCAGGGCGGTGATCCAGGCGGCGACCCGGGCGGCCCGTTCCGCGGCCGGGGCGGTGCGGTCGTCGCCCAGGTCGTCGAGGGCGTTGGCGGCGGCCCACAGGGCGTGCAGGGCCGGGCGCAGGAGGGCGGGGGCCAGCTGGATCAGGGCGTACTCCGCCGGGTCCTGGTTCTTCGTTCGGCGCCGGCACAGTCGGTAGGCCGCCCGCAGGGCCGGGTCGGCAGACACATCGCTCACAACCAGGACACTACGTCCCCGGTGCGCGGCGGCCGATGCAGGTGGGCCGGGGCCGCGCCGCCGCGATCGGCCCGCCTGCCGGCTGACCCGCGTCGACGCGCCGACCGCTGCGGGCGGGCATCCCTCATGACGTCCCCTTCCGTGTGTCGACGGTTGCTCTCCTACGACGTGCTGTTGTCGTCTTCCGTGTCCGTCTCGTCCCGGTCGCCTTCCGCCTGGGAGGGGGTGGGAGTGGGGGGCGTGTCCTGGTCGTCCTCGCGGTCGCCTTCGGCCTGGGACGGAGTGTGTTCGCTCATGGGTGTCTCTCCTCACGCCGTCGCGGGCTGCCGGGTACCCCGGTGGGCTCGGAAGGACCGGCCCTGCGCGCGGTACCACCGGGACGCCGGCATCACGGGCCGGGGCGGTCTCCACCGGGTCACCGCCGTGGTACACGAGCGAGAGGCGAGGTGCGGGTCGGCGGGGGTGTGGGCGGTGCCTGGCGGGCCCGTCGCCCACAGGATCGGACCACGGGGTCTCAACCCTGACGGCGCCTCGCTACAGCCCGCTGCAACGCCGTGCGCAGCTCGGCCGGCGGTGCCGGCCCGTCCGCCTCCGCGCTCACCGTCACCGCCGCCGCCACGTCCCGCAGCTTGGTGTTCGACAGCTGGGACGTCTCCCGCAGGATGTGCCACGCCTCGTCGGACGTGCAGCCGTGGGTCGCCATGAGGATGCCCCGGGCCTGGTCGATGACCGGGCGGGAGGCGATGGCGTGGCGGAGCTGCTCGACCTCCTCCTGGAGGACGTGCAGGCACTCCGCGCGCTCCAGGGCGACCGCCGAGGTCGCGGAAGCCGGCGGCGGTGCCGGGGCGGTGGTGACCGGGCCGGCCAGCGGGTCGGTCGTGTCCAGGCCCGCCAGCTCCAGGATCCGCCGCGGCTGGCCGTTCCAGTTCGTGGTCGTGACCGTCAGCGACCGCTGCCTGCCGTGATCCCCCAGGACCTCCAGGAACTGCAGCCCGGCCGTGTCCATGAAGTGCACGCCCCCCATGTCCAGGTCGACCCGCGCGACCGTGGACGGCAGGTCGGCCAGGGTTTTGGCCAGAGTCTCCGCGCAGCCGTGGACGAGCTCACCTCGCGGGGTGAGCTCGGCGCGATCCGCGTCCACGCGGCCACTGATGACCAGGGTGTCCAGCCCTCCTGTGAGATGTGATGATGCCGCTGAGGTCATGTCACCGCCTTGTCGGTCCTCGTCGGTCGTGTTCGTCTCGCCGGGACTGCACGACGTCACTCGCCCCCGTGAACGTCGGTGTGAGGTGCGCCTGCCCGCCGCACGGCGTACTACACACGGTTCGAGGGAATGAGCTTGTCGCGTACGGGTACGAGCGCAGTGGTCCAGGAGCGTGGGGAGAGGGGCGTGAACACACAGCGGCGGCTGTCGGGGGCCGGGTCCCAGGGTCCCGTGACGGGCCTGGCAGTATTTCCGCTGGCCGGGCGGCAGGGGGTCCGGGCGGCGGGCGAAGTCGGTCTCACGACACGTGCGATCTGGGAAGGCGTACTGGCAGAGGCCGTTCGTGAAGGTGAGGACGTGTACTACCTGGAGCTGTCCGATGTGACGTTCGTCGACGTCGCGGGCGCCGGTGCGCTCGCGGCCGCCGCCGGCCAGCTCCGGGGCGGCCGGCGGTTCGTGGTGCGCCGGCCGCCGGCGGCCCTGCGGCGGACGCTGGACCTGCTGTGGCCCGACCAGGAAGGGATCGAGGTGTGCACGTGACCGACGCCGTGACCGAGCCCTTCGTGCATCCCGCGCTCTTCTACCGGGACGAGCAGGAGTACCTCGACAGCACCGTGCCCTTCGTGTTCGACGGCCTGGAGGCCGGCGAGCCGGTGGCGGTCGCCGTGCCCGGCAAGAACCTCGCCCTGATCCGCGACGCCCTGGGCGACGCCGCCGGGAGCGTGCGGCTCCTGGACATGCGTGAGGCCGGACGCAACCCGGGGCGGATCATCCCCGGCGTGCTGCGCGCCTTCGCCGACGCCCAGCCGGCCGGCCGCCGGGTGCGGATCATCGGCGAGCCGATCTGGGCCGGGCGCTCCGACACCGAGTACCCCGCCTGCGTCCAGCACGAGGCGCTCATCAACGCCGCCTTCCGGGGCCGCCCGGCGACCATCCTGTGCCCCTACGACGTCGGGCGGCTGCCCGATCACATGGTCGCCGACGCGTACGCGACGCACCCCACCGTCATCGTCCCGGGCTCCCGGGCGGAGCGGGACAGCGAGGCGTACGCGCCCGAGGACGTCGTCACCCGCTACAACGAGCCACTGGCGCCCGTGGAGGGCGCACTGACGTTCGCCTTCGACTCCGACTCGCTTCCCCAGGCCCGGCACGCGGCCGTCGGGGAGGGCTCCCGGCTCGGTCTCACCGGTGTCAGGCTGGACGACCTGGCCCTGGCCACGGCCGAGCTCACCACGAACAGCGTGGTGCACGGCGGCGGTTCCGGTGTGCTGCGGGTGTGGCCCGAGGACGGGTACGTGGTGTGCGAGGTGCGCGACGAGGGGCACCTCGCGGACGTCCTGGCCGGGCGCCGGCCCGTGCCCCGCGACCAGCGCGGCGGGCGCGGGCTGCTGCTGGTCAACCTGATCGCGGACCTGGTGCGGGTGCACCGGGGTGACGGCGGGACGACCGTGCGCTGCTGGTTCGCCCGCTGAGGCCCCGGCACCGGATCACCGCCCGGCTCCCCCTCACGCCCCCAGCGGGTCCAGTGCCAGCGGTTCGATCCGGCCCTCCAGCATCGCGCCGAGGCCCTGCACGGCACACACGTCCGGACGTTCGGCGATGTGCACCGGCATGCCCGTCGCCTGCCGCAGCATCTGGTCGAGGCCCGGCAGCAGCGCGCTGCCGCCGACCATCATGATCCCCCGGTCGGCGAGGTCGGCGACCAGGTCCGGCGGGCAGGCCCGCAGGACCTTGCCGATACCGTCGAGGACCGCGGTGAGCGGCGTCTGGATGGCGTCCCGCACGGCGGCGGTGTCGACCTGGACGGAGCGGGCCAGGCCCGTGGCGACGTCCCGGCCGTGGATCTCCGTCGAGGCCGGACCGTGCGGGGTGAGGCCGTTGCCCGCCAGGGCGAGCTGCAGCGGCCGTACCGACTGGCTCGGCAGCATCAGCTCGTGCTCGTGACGCAGGTGCTGCACGATCGCCTGGTCGACGGCCTCGCCGCCCACCGGGATGCGCTCGGCGGTGACGATCGAGCCGAGGGACAGCACGGCCACCTGCGTGGCCGCCGCCCCGCACACCATGATCATGGTGGCCTCGGGCTGCTCCACGGGCAGTCCGCAGCCGACGGCGGCGGCGATCAGCGTGTCGACGAGTTCCACCCGGCGGGCGCCGAGGCCGACGAGGGTCTCGATCGCGGCGCGCTGGGCGAGCGGGTCGGCGTCGTGCGGGGTGCAGGCCGCGGCGCGCAGGATCGGCTTGCGGCGCAGAGCGCGGCGCATCTTGTCGCCGAGCAGGTGCCGCAGCATGCGCTGCGCCATCTCGATGTCGACGACGGTGCCGCCGGAGACCGGCCGGACCACCCGGATGAAGTGGGGGGTGCGGCCCGTCATCTTCTCCGCGAGCTCGCCGACCGCGATCAGCGCTCCGGTGCGGGTGTTCACGGCGGCGGCGGAGGGCTGGTCGACGACGAGGCCGGCGCCCTTGACGTAGACGCGGGTGCGGGCCGCGCCCAGGTCGACGGCGAAGTGGCAGCGGCGCAACTGCTCCAGACTGGCGGTCATGGCAGGTCCTCCCGAGAGCGCAGACCGTGGGGGGCCGCCAGGCGGCGGGCCTCGCGGACATCGGGCCGCCGGGTGGCGCCCCTCCTTCGCATCGTGCGGGGGAGGGTCCCGGGCCGCCTTTCTGAGGGGGCCGGCCGGGGCGCCGCCGAACGGGGGGTTCATGCCCCGTCACAGGGACCGTCCTTCCCGCGCGTCGGGCATCCCCGTGGTGACGGACGGACTTGATGTCGTGTGGGTCATCCACCGAACTCACGGTCCGACGGTCCCCCGGATCACCCCCAGCTCCACCAGATCCTGCGGCCGGATGCGGAGCTGGTCCGCCGTCGTCTCCACCTCGCGCGGCGGCCGTTTGAGGATCGCCGCCGCGAGCTCCGGGGCGATCACCGAGAAGTAGCTGTCGGGCGTGGCCCACGTGTTGCCGGGCGCGGCCAGGGCCAGTGCGCCCCCGGAGCCGCCCTCGCCGATGACCAGCGTGGTGACCGGGGTGCGGGCGGCCGCCACCGCGCCGAACAGGTCGGCGATCGCCGCGCCCGCTCCCTGCCGCTCCGCCTCGGCGTCGTTGGCGGCGCCCGGGGTGTCCACCAGGGTCAGGACCGGGATGCCGAGCTGGTCCGCCAGGCGGATCAGCCGGGCCGCCGTGCGGTACCCGGCGGGGCGGGTCGCGGTCCCGGTCTGCGCGGCGTACGCGATCGTCCGGCCCGCGTGTTCGCCGAAGCCGCACAGCATGCCGTCCGGGTCCGCGCCGCCGCAACGGTCGCCGCTGATCGCGACCCGGTGGGTGAAGTAGGCGTCCAAGTAGGCGACGGCACGTGGGCGCAGGGGTGAGCGGGCGCGCCGGACGGCGTCCCAGCCTGTGGCGGGCAACACCGCGGTGTCGCCGAGTGCTTCGAACGGCGGGGCGGGCGTGCCGGACGGGCACGTCAGCAGCCGCAGCCACCGCGCGAGCGCCTCGCGCAGCTCCTCCGGCCGGACGACCGCGTCCGCCGCGCCCGCCGCGACCTGCGCCTCCGCCGTGTACGCCGCCGGGTCCGCGTCCGCGGGCCGCACCCGCGAACCGGCGAAGCCGACCTGTGCCCCGGGCAGCGCCAGGACCACGTCGGCGCCCGCGCCCAGGGTGGCCCAGCCGCCCCCGGTGGTCGGGTCCCGCAGGACGGCGACCTGGGCGAGCCCGGCCTCCCGGGTGAGCACCGACTGGCGTGACACCCGCTGGAGTTGGGTCAGCGCAAGCATGCCCTCCTGCATCCGGCTGCCGCCCGTGGCGACCAGCGGCACGATCGGGAGGCGCCGCTCCCGGGCGTACGCGTACGCCGCCTCCAGCCGGTCGCCGGTGCGCTCGCCCAGGGAGCCGCCGAGGAAGCCGAACTCGAACGCGATCAGCACGGTCCGGGTGCCGCCGACGCGGGCGGTGCCGCAGACCACGGACTCCTGCTCGCCGGTGCGTTCGGCGGCACGGGCGCGGGAGGCGTCGTAGCCGGGCCAGGCGAGCGGGCCGTCGGGCCTCGAGCTCCCTATGGAACCGGGGAGTTCGGCGAAGGTGGAGTCGTCGGTGAGGGCCGTGACGACGTCGCGGGCGGAGAGGCGCTCAGCCATGGGTCAGCGCCCGCTTCATGATCTTCCCCATGTCGTTGCGGGGCAGGGCGTCGAGGTGGTGGACGACCCGGGGGCGCTTGTGCGGCGCGAGGCGCTGGGCCACGTGGTCGGCCAACTCTTCCAGAGGCGGGGGTGCGTGGGGATCGGCCGGCACGATCCACGCCACGATCCGCTCGCCCAGGTCCGGGTCCGGCTCCCCGGTGACCGCCGCCTCCCGCACCCCCGGGTGTTCCAGGAGCGCGTTCTCGATCTCACCGGCCCCGATCTTGTAGCCGCCGCTCTTGATCAGGTCCGTGGCCTTGCGGCCGACGATCCGGACATAGCCGTCGGGGTCGCGCACCGCCATGTCGCCGGTGCGGAACCAGCCGTCGGCGGTGAAGGCGGCGGCGGTGGCGTCGGGGCGGTTCAGGTATTCGGTGAACAGGTTCGGGCCGCGCACCTGGATCTCGCCCACGGTCTCCCCGTCGTGGGCGGTGACCTCCGAGCCGTCCTCCTCCACCAGCCGCAGCTCCACACCCGGCAGCGGCACACCGACCGTGCCCGGGCGCGCCTCGCCGTCGGCACGGACGCTGGTGTTCATCAGCGTCTCCGTCATGCCGTACCGCTCGATCACCCGTCGCCCGGTCGCCGTCGCGATCCGGCCGTGGTCGTGCACGGGCAGCGCGGCGGAACCGGAGACCAGCAGCCGCGCCCTGGTCAGCGCTTTCACCAGGTCCGGGTCGCTCGTCACGGCCTCGGCGATCCGGTGGTACATCGTCGGCACGCCGAACAGCATGGTCGCGCCGGAGTTCAGCTCGCGGGCGACGCCCTGCGTGCTGAACCGGCCCAGGTGCCGCACCGGCCCGCCGCGCCGCAGGGGACCGAGGATGCCCAGGACCAGGCCGTGCACATGGAACAGCGGCAGCCCGTGCACGAGAACGTCGTCGCCGGTCCACTGCCAGGCGTCGGCCAGCGCGTCGAGGGTGGACGCGACAGCCCGGCGCGGGATGACCGCGCCCTTGGGCGGGCCGGTGGTGCCGGAGGTGTAGACGATCAGGGCCGGGGCGGCTTCGTCGGCGTGGTCCTCGGGGGCGGGGCCGGTGGCGTGGACGTCGACGTCCACGCGGGTGAGGTTCCGCAAGGGCGCGGGGAGTCGGTCGTCCGGGGCCGTGAGCACCAGGTCGGGTGCGCTGTCGGACAGGATGTGCCCGAGCTCCTTCTCGCCGGACTTCGGGTTGAGCGGCACGGCGGGCACACCGGCCAGCAGCGCGGCGACGACGGCGACGGCTGTCTCCATCGTGGGCGTCGCCCAGACGGCGACCCGCGCGGCCCCGCCGATGCGGCCCGTGAGCGCTCCGGCCGCGGCGGCGAGTTCTCCGTACGTCAGCGAGCGCTCGCCGAACCGCAGGGCGGGCCGGTCGGAAGGGCCGCCGGTCAGGGCCGGGAAGAGAGAGGTCACGCGTCACGTCTCCTTAGCTGTTCGCCTGTCCACGGGGCAACGGCCGGCTGCCCCCCGCAGGGGACGAGCATCACCAGCCGTGCCACCGCCGGCACGACCGCCACCACGATCCCTCCGTACACCATCGGCTGCCGGAAGAAACGCTCTCGGTCGCCGATCGCACCGATCTCTCCCCGTTCCGAACCGAACGGCCGGCCGCGCCGCGGTCCGAGGCGAGCCCACCCCTCACACGCGTGGACACCCCTGCGGTTCTCCGCGCCTAGACGCCCACGCGGTCCGCGGTCTCCACCACGTACGCCACCACACAGCTGACGTTGTCCGGACCGCCGGCCGCGTTCGCCGCACCGACCAGGGACCGGACCGTCTCGTCGGGGGATGCCGGAGCGGTGAGGAGGTCCCGGATGCGGTCCTCGGGGACCACGCCCGACAGGCCGTCGGAGCACAGGAGATAACGGTCGCCGGAGCGGGCCTCGTGGAGGCGGAGGTCGGGGGCCGCGGGGGACCCGGTTCCGGTCAGCGCCTTCAGGAGCAGGGCGCGCTGGGGGTGGGACGTGGCCTCCTCGGCGGTCAGGCGGCCCTCGTCGATCATCGACTGGACCATCGTGTGGTCGTGGGTGATGCGGAGCAGTTCGCCGTCGCGCAGCACATACGCCCGGGAGTCGCCGATGTGCACCAGGGCCAGCCGGGAACCCGTCCACAGCAGGGCGGTCAGGGTCGTGCCGATGTCGTCTGCGCCGTCGGCCACGTCCCGGACGGCCTGCTCGGCGCCCCGTACCGCGTCCTCCAGGAGATTGAGGACCCCGCCGGCCGGGATCTCGTCCGTGTCCAGGAAGCGCAGGGCCCCCACGGCGGTGCTGCTCGCGGGCGCGCCCGCCGGTCCGAAGCCGTCGGCCACGGCGAGCAGCCGCGTGCCCGCGTAGGCGGTGTCCTGGTTGGCGGGGCGCACGCGGCCGGTGTCCGAGTGTGCGGAGTAGCGCAGTTCCAGCATGGCGGTGTCCTCTCCGGGCCCTGGCGGGTCCGTCGTCAGGTGATCGACCAGGAACGCGGCGAGGTCCCGCCGGACCGCCGTCTCCGCCTCGATCCGTGCCCAGTAGGCGCGGATCTCGCGGGCGGCGGCCGACGAGTCGCGGTCGTACAGGAGGCGCACCCGGCGGATCTCGGCCAGCGGCATGCCCAGCCGCCGCAGCCAGGCCACCAGCCGGGCTTGCTCCAGCTGGGCGGGCGCGTAGTACCGGTAACCGGTGTCCGGGTCCACCCGGGCGGGCCGCAGCAGGTCCAGCTCGTCGTACAGGCGCAGTGCCTTCGGCGAGAGGCGGCACGTCTTCGCGAACGCGCCGATCGTGAGCATGCCCATACGTCCCCTTGCGGTCCCGCGCTCCTCGCGCTCGTCCGTTCCGCCACCGATACTGGGGCTTCACCGAAGGTGAAGGTCAAACGGGGTGTCGTGGTTCCTGAAGGGATTGTTAGCCTGCGGCGGGAATCCGATCGATCGTCCGTACGAGGATGGAGTCGCCCGTGGCCGGCACCCCGCGCATCGCGCTCGTCACCTACGACCCCGGTGGCGGGGAGCACAAGGACCGGGACCTGCCGGTGCTGGTGGAGGCGCTGCGGGAGGCCGGGGCCGACGCCTGTGCCGTCCCCTGGGACGACCCGGCGGCGGACTGGGCCGGGTTCGATCTCGCCCTCCTGCGCTCCACCTGGGACTACAGTTGGCGGGCCGGGGAGTTCACGGCGTGGGCCGAGCGGTGCGCGAAGGCGACCCGGCTCGCCAATCCGGTCGGTGTCGTGCGGTGGAACGCCGACAAGAGGTACCTCGGGCAGCTCGCCGAGGCCGAAGTCCCCGCAGTTCCCACCCGGTACTTCGCGCCCGGTGAGCCCCTGGAGCTGCCCGCCGACCACGAGTACGTCGTGAAGCCCACCTCGGGGGCCGGCGCCCGGTACGCCGGCCGCCACCCGGCCGGGGAGCGGGACGCCGCCGTACGGCAGGTCGAGCGCATGCACGCCGAGGGGTTCACCGTGATGGTGCAGCCCTATCTGACCAGCATCGACACCCAGGGCGAGCGGGCCTTGCAGTTCTTCGGCGGGCGGCTGCTGCACGCCAGTGTCAAGGGCGCCGTCCTCGCGCCGGGCACGCCGTACGACGCGGACAAGGTCGCCCACCCCGACCTGCGGCGCTGGGAGCCGACGGCCGCCGAACTGGCCGTCGCCGAGCGGGCACTGGCCGCCGTACCCGGACAGCCGGAGCTGCTCTACGCGCGCGTGGACCTGGTCACCGGGCCGGACGGGGAGCCGTGCGTGATGGAACTGGAGCTGATCGAGCCGAACCTCTTCCTGGATCTGCACCCGGACTCCGTGCCAGCGGTCGTGCGGGCGGTGCTGGCAGCCGCCGGCTGATCACGAGGGGTGGGGCACACCGTCCCGGCGAAGAACGCCCGGTCGGCGAAGACCCGGAGTGCCCGGGCCGACTCACGTATCCGGGCGAACTACTGGCGAATATCCCCCACTTGGCGCAAAGTCGCGAGGTACGGTCGTCGCCGACACCGTCGAGCCGCACGCCGTCGAGCCACACGCTGGAGTGGGCATGGGGAGCAGCTTTCGCTACTGGGCCGAGCGCGTCGTCCTGGGCCTGACCGCCACCGTCGGCATCGCCGTCACACTCGCCGACCAGGTGGACCTGCTCGACGGTCTAGCCGCCGACACCGTCCCGAAGCTCACGCTGCTGACCCTCAGCACGGTGACGCTGTTCCTGCTGTTCGAGATCGACCGGCTGAAGGCACTCGACAACATCAACACCCAGCTGTCCAAGCTGGACATCGACGCCCTCGCCCGCGACCTCCAGCACGACCGCTACGGCGGTGTGGTGCGCGTGCACCGGCGCTTTCCCGAGGAGGCGTTCGAGGGCTTCCTGAACGGAGCCGGCCGCGAGGTCACCATCCTGCAGACGTGGATCCCGAACGTGCACCGGTTCGAGTCGGCACTGAAACAAGCCATCGTCGACCGCCGGGTCCGGGTGCGGGTCCTGCTGCTGCACCCGTCCTCGCCGGTCGCGGACCTGCGCAACGAGGCCCTGCGCGGTCTGCGCGACCCGGCCCTGGAGGAAGACGTCCAGGCGGGCGTCGCCCGCTGCCTGTCGACCTTCGCCTCCCTCTTCCAGAGCGTGCGGGACGACGACCGGGGGCGGCTGCAGGTGCGCGTGTACCAGGCGCTGCCGTCGATCGCCGTGTACAAGGCCGACGAGCACTACCTGGTCAGCTCCTTCCTGCACGGCCGGCTCGCCATCGACTCCACCCAGCTGGAGATCGAGGGCAGCGGCACCGTGATGGGCCAGGAGATCCAGCAGGAACTGGACACGCTGTGGCGCATCGGCCGCGATGTGGATCTGGACGACTGGCGCAGGTCGGTCGACACGAACCAGTGACCCGTGGAAGGGGTACGCACATGAGAGACCTCGACGCGTTCGAGGACGCGCTGATCGACCGGTTCCGGCAGCACCCCGTGCTGGCGAACGCCGGGCGACTGGCGGACACCGACTTCGCCGCGCTGCTGCTCCAGCGCCGCTTCGTGTCCCTGGCCTTCACGCCCTCCTACGACCTGGCCATCGACCTGCTGTCCGACGAGGCGGGTCTGCGGATCGCCCGGGCCATCCTGCGCGAGGAGTACCCGGACGGCCGCGGCCACACCCGCTCGCACCGCGAGGACATGAAGGACGACCTGCTCCAACTGGGCGTCAGCCGAGCCGAGCTGGTCGCTTCCCGGCCGACGGGGGCCACCCGGCGGGCCATCGAGGACGCCTTCGCGCTGATCGCCGACGCGGGCGGCCACGACGACGCCGACCTGCGGCTGCTCACGTTCCTGCGGTTCTGGGGCGAGGTCCTGGTGTCCGTCGAGTACGAGTGCCTGTGGCAGCGCATGGCACCCGTACTGGCCGGAGACGGCGGCAACCGCTCCCGCTTCTACTACCCGCACTACGTCCACGACGCCAAGGCCCACCCCCTGACCGCCGTCTCCCTGCTGTCGGCCACCCACTCCGACCGCCTGGCCACCCGCATCAGCGAACTCCTCGCCCGGCACGGCTCCGCCGACGCCTTCCGGGAGACCGAGGAGCGGGCCCTGCACCTCAAGGACGCCTTCTACGACCAGTTCCTCCCGGCCCTCGACCGGGTCGGAGCCCCTTAGGGGCCCTTGCACTGTGCCCGCCCGGGTCGCTCATAGTGCAAGGACCCCTCAGTCCTGAGTGCCGGTGACGGCCACCCGCTGCAGCAGCCCCCAGGTGAACTCGGCGACGGCCTCCCGCCGCACGCCCTGCGCGTCCGGTGCGGTGAACGCCAGCCCCCACCGGGTCGGAGCCGTGCCCTCCAGGGGACGGGCCGGGGCGAAGGCGCGGGCCGCCTCGTCGACCGTGCAGGACCAGGGGGTGAGATCGTCCAGGGTGCGCAGGCCGGGGCCCTCGGTGCCGGGGGCGCGGACCAGCCACTCGTTCCACACCGCGCGGTTCGGGGCGGTCAGCACCTCGAAGCGCAGGTCCGGCCAGAGGGGCAGGGGCCAGTGCAGGGCCTCGCAGTCGAGGTCGCCGATCCGACGGGGCGTACGGGACTCCGGGTCGCCGAGGATCGAACGGTACCGGGAGAGGGGCGGACGGGAGCGCGGGGAGCGGACCATCGCCTGCCAGCGCTTGTTGGCCTCGCGCATGTCGGCGATCGACACCCCCAGCTCATGCCGGGCGTCCTCCACCAGGCCGGGGTTGTGGTCGGCCATGCGGCGCAGCAGCACCAGCTGGAATTCGAGCGGTGTGAAGGGGCTAGCGGGGCGTTTTCCGGAGGGCATGGGAACCATCGTCGCCCACCGGTGCCGTGCCGGGGCGGCGGCCGTCGGGCAAGAACAGCACCGAGTTGACGTACCGCGGACCCCTGAGGACGGAGGAGGGCAGGACGCGGCGGAGCAGGCCGTGGGAGACGACGTACGAGGCAGCTGCCTGATGGTCCTCCAGAGGGAACTTCGCCAGCGGGACCCAGGTGTCGCCGGGCAGGACCCAGCCGTCGTAGCCCAGCAGGGACAGGTACGTCACCACCGGCGCGATCGGCTGGATGCGGGACTCCAGCTCCACGAACAGCGCCGGCCGGTCGCGGGCCAGCAGGCCCGTCGCGCCGCGCAGCACCGCCGGCTCGTTGCCGTCCACGTCGATCTTGATGAAGCCGACGTTCCGCAGGCCCAGCTCGTCGAGCGTGACGCAGGGGACCTCCAGCGCCCGGCCGTGGATGTCGCGCCGGACCAGCGAGGACACACCGCGGTCGCCGGAGTCGTCCGACGGCAGCCACAGGCGGGCGATGCCCGGGCGGTCCGAGGCCGCCGCACGGATCACGCGTACGTTCGGCGGGGCCGCGGCGGTCAGCAGCCGGGCCAGGCGGGGCACCGGCTCGATCGCCACGACGTGCTCGGCCCGGCCGGACAGCCGGTGCGTCCAGGGCCCGTACCAGCCGCCGACGTCCACCGCCGTACCGCAGTCCGGCGGGCACAGCTCGGCGAGGCGGGCCAGCTCCGGTTCGAACCGGGGGTAGAGCGCCCGGGCCGTCGCGGCCACCAGGCGGGGCGGCAGGAACGGTGCGAGACGGGCTGCCAGGCTGGTCACGGTGCCATCCTCTTGAGGAGTTCCTCGTGCTCGTCGTCCGGCACCTGCTCGCCCGAGGACGGCAGCAGCTGCGGGATGCCGTCCACGATCGGGTAACGGCGGTGCAGGCGCGGGTTGTACAGCGCCTCCTCCTGCCCGGCCTCCTCGGCCAGCAGATGCAGCGGGCCCTTGTCGAGCGGGCAGGCCAGGATCTTCAGCAGCGGGTCGTCGGGCTTCACGGGGATGTCAACTCCTTGGCTGGTGCGGGGGGCTGGGGAGCGGAGTCGTGTTTCGGCATGGTCAGCAGGACGGCGACGGCCAGGGCCGTGCCCGCCACCCGCAGCGCGAGCCGCAGCGGATCGTGCGGCAGCGCCTCGCCGAACGACAGGGTGCCGAGCACCGCCGTGAACAGGCTGGTCACGGTCGTGCACACCGGCACGATCAGCGAGGCCCGGCAGCGCTGCAGTGCCGCCTGCGACATCACCAGGCCGAACACGCCGGTGAACAGCAGCAGATACGGATAGGGGGAGCTCAGCAAATCCAGGACCGCGTCGCCGATCCCGCTGGTCGTCAGATGGCTGGAGACGCCCTTGATGGCCAGCGAGCTGACGCCGTAGAGCAGGCCCACGGCCACGCCGTACTCGACGCCGGTCGTCGGGCGCCGGTGCCGGTTGCGGGCGCGCCGCTCCGCGGAGCCGTACAGCCACACCCCGGCCGCCAGTGACGGCACGCACACCAGCAGGACCAGCCGGTGGGGCGCGTCCTGGCTGACGGTGTCCGAGCCCTCGCGCAGCGACAGCACCACCATCAGCAGTGCGAGCAGGATCGCGCCCAGGGCGTACCGCTCCCGGCCGGACGTCTCCTCGCCCAGCAGCCGCGCCGACAGCAGGACCAGCAGCACCAGGCCGGAGACGAAGATGCCCTGGGCGGCGGCGATCGGCAGGGTGCGGTAGACGACGAGCTGCGCCGCGAAACCGGCGGCGAGGGCGAGCGAGCCGCCGATCCACAGGGGGCTGCCGAGGACGAGGCGCAGCAGACGGGCCGGCTGCCGGATGCTCACCTCGGGAAGCGAGGTGAGTGCCCGTTTCTCCAGCACGAAGCCCAGGCTGTACAGGGTGTTCGCCAGCAGGGCCGCGGCCACTCCCCACCACATGGGCTACGTCCTCCTGGCGTGCAGCAGCAGGATCGACGCGAGGTGCGGCCGGGCGCAGGCCAGCCGGTCCAGCGGCCGCAGTGGTCGCGGCACGCCGTGGAAGGGAGCGCCCTCGAGCCGTACGACCGTGAAGCCGGACGCGGCGACGAACTCCCGCAGCGCACGCGGGGTGTAGAGGCGCAGATGTCCTACGACCTCCTTCCCCGGACGGCCGTGGATGCCGCGCAGGCTGACCTCCGAGAAGACGGGCTGTACGCCGGCCAGCAGCAGGGCCCGGTTGTACCAGGCGGCCAGGTTCGGGGTGGACAGCATCAGGTGACCCCCGGGGCGCAGGATCCGGCGGATCTCGTCCATTGCCGCGTCCGGGTCGACGAGGTGCTCGATGACCTCGCTGAACAGCACGGCGTCGGCCGACCCGGACGCGAACGGCAGCCCGCCGCCGGTGAGTTCACCGCGGACCGCGTGGGGGATGCGGGTGCGGGCGCGTCTGAGGGCGTCCTGGGACCAGTCCACGCCGATGACGCGATGGCCGGGCAGGAGCGGGGCGGCGGTCGCGGCCGCGGTGCCGTCCCCGCAGCCGATGTCGAGGACGGTCCGGGGGTTCCGGCCGGCCGGGCCGAGGGCCTTGGCCAGCATGCGGGCCTGGCGGAGGCTGCGCGGGGTGCCGGAGGCGACGGGGACGGCCGGGTTCTCGTAGAAGTCGCGCAGGTCGCGGGGCGGGGAGCCGGTGCTGGTGGCCGTCGTCACGGGGTCACCTCCGTGGTGTGCAGGTAGTGCTCGAACAGGTCGCGGAGGCGGGCGCCGTCGTCGTCGCTGAGCAGGGCCTTCGACCAGCGCAACGCCAGGTGGAGGCGGCCGGCCGTCGAGGCGGTGGTCACGGTCAGGCCGCGCGGCATACGGGCCGGCGCCGAGAACCAGACCGCGTGGGCGCGGCCCGCCTCCTCGCCGAAGTCCAGCGGGTAGGGGATGCGGCCGATGTTGCTGAGCAGGGTCGTCGATGTCCAGGGGGCGGCGGCCCTGCGCAGGGTGCGGGTGAGAGCGGCCCGGGCGGCGACCGGGGCCCAGGGGGCGGTGAGGAGGGTGGCGCCGTGGCCCAGCTGCGGGCGGGGGAGGGACTTCAGGGCGCGGGTCCGCTCCGCGGTGCGGCGCAGCAGCACGGCCATGTCGCCGACGTGCAACTCCTGTGGCACGAAGGGCACTTCGACCAGGCGGGTGCCGTTGCCTATCGGCATCGTGGTGTCGCGGGGGCGGTCGTCCACGGGCATCGTGATGCGCAGCGGGCGGGGGCGGGAGCCGTGTTCCCTGTTCCAGTGGGTGATGGTCAGGGCCGTGGTGACCATCAGCTGGTCGTTGACGGTGTAGGGGGAGCCCTGGGGGCGGCGGGGCAGGGGGAGTTCGGTGACGAGCATGCCGTTGCCGGGGGAGGGGTCCGGTGTGCCGGGTGCGACCCGGGCGGGAGGTGACCAGTTGGTCGGGGTGTCCGGGGGTTCCCGCCGGGGCTCCGTGGGACGGATCGGGGGTGCGGCGGGGGCGTTGTCCCTGCCCCCGTAGAGCTCCGCGGCCGTGGCCAGGACGCGGAGGCAGGCCGGGCCGTCCAGGGCGGTGTGGTTGATGGTGAGGAAGAGGACCGAGTCCACCACTTCGAGTCGTATCGGCGGGGACAGCGACAGCGGTGGTGCCTCCGACAGGGCCCGTGTCCGGGCGTCCTGCAGCGCGCGCGGACCCGACGGGACGAAGGTCACCACCTCCACGTCCGGCTCGCCGGTCAGTTCCCACTGGTACCGCCGCCGGTACCACGGCCCCCGCGCCTCCCGCATGAGGATCCGCGGGTGCCGGCGCAGCGCCTCGAGGAACGCCTCGCGCAGACGTGACCGGTCGAGAGGGCCCGGGAGGTGGACCTCGATGTGGACCGTCTCCGGTTCCTCCGCCCGGAGGCAGTGCCGGGAGACCTCGTCCACCACCGGGAACGGGATGCGTACCGGTGCTGTCATGCGGTCCTGCCCTCCCCGGTGTCCGTCCTCGGCAGCCGCTGCGTGGGCGCCTCGGAAGACGGCCCTTCGCGCAGGCTCACCAGCCCCGCGAACAGGCCGATCAGCGCCAGCAGTTGGGCCATGTGCCCGAACGCGCCCCCGCCCGCGCCCACCGGTTCCCCGGCCCCGAGCGCGGCGGCGACACCGGCGCCCGCCGGCGCCGCGAACGCGATCGGCACCAGCAGCGCGTGCCGCCGCGCGGCGAGCAGCGCCAGCACCGGGACCAGCAGCGCGAGCCACCCCGCGATCACCGCCCCGACCAGCGTCAGCGCCACCGTGCCGAGCCACAGGCCGGGCAGCGGCGGGGCCGGCTGGGGGGCGTCGGGGTTGGGGGCGCGGCGGCGCCAGACGGCCAGGCCCAGCAGTGCCGCGATGCCCACACCGCTGCCGATCAGCCCGATGTCGTAGGTCGTGGCCGGCTCGTACGACAGCTTGACCGTGCCGCCCGCCCCGGCCGGGATCCGCCAGCCCTGCTGCCAGCCGTCCAGCCGTACCGGGGTCAGCTCCTTGCCGTTCAGCGTGGCCCGCCAGCCGTCGTTGAAGTTCTCGTACGTCGTGAGGTACTGGGCCGCGCCCGAGCCGACCGCCACCTCGCGCCGGTCGCCCAGCCAGTCCCGGATCCGCAGCTCGCGACCGGCCGCGGCTGCTTCGGGAACCGTCCCGCTGGTCAGGGTCACGTCCGTGAGCGCGAGCGGGCCCGCGTCGCCGCCCTCCAGCCGGTGCTCACCCGAGGACAGCCGCACCTCGGGGTTGGCCCGCCCCTCCTGGCAGAGCGTCACCTCCACGCCCCGCCGCTCGACCAGATCCCGTACGGTGCCCTTCGCGCTCGTCCGGTACAGCTCGCCGTCCAGCGCCACGTCGGGGCCCTTGCCGCACGGCAGGGAGAACTCACGGGTGCCGTCCGGCTGCGGGGTGCGGTACTGGTCGAGGGACGGGATGTACGCCTCGGTGAGGCCCACCGGGAGGCGCAGGTCCTCGTCGGCGACCGGGTTGTGCAGGGTCAGCGGGGCCGTCTCGGTGATCGTGATGTCGAGCCGGTCGGTGGTGATGGGCGGGAAGCGGACCCAGCCGTTCTCGTCCGCGCCGGCGATGGCCGCCCCGTCCGGGGAGCTGATGTGCACCTCGGACGCGCGGGTGGACAGGCCGCCCGCGGGCGCCAGGACCAGTTCGCCGACCGGCTGCTTGCCCTGCCAGCGCAGGTGGATCGTCGGCCGGTCGCCCGCGACCCACGCCGTCGTCAGGTCGCCGTCGGTGAGGTTGCGCGCCGCGAGGCCCGCGCCGAGGCGCGCCGTGGAGTCGGCGGTGGCGACGATACGGGCCTGCTGCTCGGGCGCCACCTCGTACAGCAGCTCGTCGAGGTCCTCGCCCGGCACCGGCACCGCGCTCGCCCTCACCTCGTACGTCCCGGCGGCGGGAGTGGTGAAGCGGCGGTGCAGCCCGGCCTCCGTGCCGGTCGCGGACAGGCCGGTCGGGTCCGAGGCGCGGTGCAGGGAGACGACGGTGGCGGCCGCCGTGGCCTCGTCCGCGTCCGTCGGCAGCCGCAGCAGTCGCGTCACCTGCACGTCCGGCAGGCCGATCTCGGAGAAGCCCGCGCCGGTCAGGCCGGACCTGCGCTCCACCGAGTCCACGATGGTCAGTCTCATCCACCGCGTCGCGCCCTCGGGCGCCTTGATCCGCTGGGTCGCGCCGTTCGGCTGCAGGAAGCTGGTCCTCGAGCCCTTCTCCGTCTCCACCCGCACCTTCGTCGCCGCCGCCCGCACGCTCTCCTGCGGCAACGGCGTGACCTCGAAGGAGGACGGCATGTCGTAGGAGCCGGTGAAGGCGATGCGCAGCCACTGCCCGTCCGGCGTGTCCGGCGCGCCCTCCGCCCAGGCGGTGTCCGGGTTGCCGTCGAAGGCGTTCACCGGGTCGTACTGCGGCAGGTGGAAGAGCCAGTTGCCGTACGAGGACGCCGACACCGAGCGGGCGCCGCGCAGTTCGGCGACCGTCTGGTGGTCGGTGCCCTCGGCCGGCAGGATCTGGCGCGGCTTCTCGCCCGGGTCCTGCTGGGCGTCGGGCGCGTTGCGTTCGTCGCGCGTGTACGTGTACGACGTACCGGCGTTGACCAGCCCGAACCGGGTGTCGGCCCGCCGCAGCCCGTCGCCCACCACCTGCACGGCCGGGGTGCCGAGCCCGGGGTGGTCGTCGCCGGTCAGGACGGTCGCCCGGCCGCGCAGCTCGGACGCCAGCGGCAGCAGCGCCTCCGGCCCGCCGGACACCACGGCTGTGTCGGCGACGGGGGTGAGCCCGGCCTGCCCGGGCCGGATCACGTCGTCCCCGGCCGGCCGGTAGATCTCCACGGCCCGCTGCCGCGGATAAAGCCCCTCGACCTGGAGCGGCGCGTCGTGCGCGATCCGGCCGCCGGTCATCACCGGCCCGAGCCCCGTCACCCGCTCGTACCCCGACTGTTCGAGAGTGCGCTTCACGGTCGCGGTCGGCACATAGCCGGCCTGGTCGGGGTCGAGGTCGTTGCGGACGACGACGTAGTACAGACCCGCCCGGCTCAAGTAGTCGGCCAGGCCCGGAACTTCGGCGCCGGACATCAGGGCCTGCTCGACGGCGTCCATGGCCCGCCGGTTGCCGGGTGTGCCGAACGGGACGTAGTCGCGCTGCGCCCACCGCGACTCGGCGAGCACGTCGAGCGGCTGGTCGATGGGCGAGCCCCACGTGTAGACGCCGTGCGCGGTCGCCGGGACGACCAGGGCACGCGAGTCGGGTGAGTACTTCTCCAGCCAGTCCGCGGTGGCCTGCCAGTAGGTGGGGAGCTTCTGGAAGGAACCGGGGTTCAGGATCGAGCCGTTGAGGTACGGCCACAGCAGCCCCGGCAGGATCAGCACGGCGGCGACCAGCGGGGCGAAGCGACGGCCGCGCACCGGACGGGCCCCGCGCCGCTCGGCGGCCACGCCCACCAGGTGGGCCAGGCCCAGCACGAACGCCAGCGCCAGGCCCGCCTGGAACTTGTAGATGTTCCGGAACGGCGACAGCCAGCCGTCCAGCCAGCCCTGCACGACCCCGTGGAACGGCGCCCCGAACGCGCCGCCGTACCCGGCGAGCAGCACCAGGACCGCCACCAGCACGGTCAGCACGAGCCACCGTCGCTCGGGCATGTCCCGCCGGGCGAGCCCGGCGAGACCGAGCCCGGCCGCGAGCGCCGAGCACACGATCACGACGACGGAGGAGGCCACGGCCCACCCCGCGGGCAGCCACGCCTCACCGAAGTGCAGATAGGCGACCCAGTTGCCGGCACCGCGCAGCGCCTCGGTCGCGGACATGGTGTCCGTGGTCGTCCGCGCCGTCTCTATATAGGGCAGGAAGTTCTCGCCGTAGACCCCGAGCAGCAGCAGCGGCACCCACCACCAGGCCGTCACGACGATCACGGCCGGAGCCCACCAGGCGATCAGTTTGCGCTGCCGCGGCCCGGACGGCCGGGACAGCAGGTACAGCCCGACCGGCAGCAGGGACGCCAGCGTCGCCGAGGCGTTCACGCCGCCCATGAAGGGCACGAGCAGCGCCGAGCGCAGGGCCGCGACCCGGGCGGCGTACCGCTCGTTCGTCAGCGGCAGCAGCACCCACGGCAGGAACGCGCCGGGCAGCGCGGCTGCCGACGTCGACCCGATGACGGTGGTGAACACCGGCCACAACGCGTACGCCACGGCCCCCAGCAGCCGGGAGGCACCACTGCCCACCCGCAGCCGCTCGGCCAGCCGCAGCGCACCCCAGAAGGCGACGGACACGATCAGCGACATCCACAGCCGCTCCGCCAGCCACACCGGCAGCCGTACGAGGTCGCACAGCCAGTAGAAGGGGAGCATCGGCCACAGATAGCCGACGTACTGGTCCTGGATCCCGCCGAACCCGGCCCGGTCGTGCCACAACTGCCCCAGGTCGGCGAGGAACTGACCCGGGTCGACCGTCACACCGAGCTTGGTGTCGAACGTCTGCCGTCCCGGCCGCACCGCCAGGAACAGCACGAACACCACGGCCCAGAAACCCAGCAGCCAGCGCCGCGACCGCGGGCCCTCGGGGGGACCCGCCGCGTTCGCGGTGGTGGGGACGGCTGCCGGTGGGGGAGCCTGGACCGTGGTTGTCATGTAGGACACCGCCGCAGGATGAGGAGAAGGTTCCAGGTGGCGAACTCACGGATGCCGGGCGCCTTGACGACGGCCTCCGCGAGGAACGGCCAGTAGCGGGAGCGCGCCGAGACGACCGTGACGTCGTCGCGGGCACGCACCTGCCGCAGGGTGGAGCCGATGTGCACCGCGAACAGGTTCTCGCCGAGCGTGTGCTTGGCGGGCCTGCCGGTGCGCCGCAGGTAGCGGGCCCGGGCCCGCTCGGCACCGAAGTAGTGCCACGGAGCCCATTCGTGCCCGCCCCACGGCGACAGCCAGTTGGTGAACGACACGTAGATCAGCCCACCCGGGCGTGTCACCCGGGCCAGCTCACTGAGGAACGTCTCCGGATCGGCCACGTGCTCCAGCACGTTGGAGGAGAAGGTGACGTCCGCGACGCCGTCGCGCAGGGGCAGCAGGTATCCGTCGGCCACGACGGCCGCGTCCGGCGGCTTCTCGCCGAGCTCGGCCGGGTCCGGCTCGAAGAGGAACGCGTGCGCGCCCCGCCGCCGGAACTCCTCGGTGAAGTACCCGCTGCCGCCGCCGACGTCGAGGACGGTACGCCCGGCGACGGGCCCGTCGTAGGCCTCGACCTGATCCACGGCGTCCCGGGCGAGCAGCGAGTAGCACGCTTCGGGATCGTCCTGTTCGTGGAGGAAGGCACGGAACAGGGCGAGGGATCTCCGGACCGAAGGATCCTTCGACGTGCCTCCACGCTGCACGGGCGGCGTCACGGAGCCCAGCCCCTCACCGCCTCCGCGGCCACCACCCGGAACTGCCGCACGGTACGGTCCCACCGGAACTGCGCCGCCCGCTCCCGGGCCGCCTTGCCCATCAGCTCCCGACGCCGCCCGGCCAGGGTCAGCGCACACCACGCGGCGGCGAACGAGGACTCACCCCGCGCGAGGATTCCGGTCTCACCGTCGGCCACGGAGTCCTTGAGCCCGGGCACGTCGAAGGCGACACTCGGCGTCTCCCGAGCCGCGGCCTCCGTCACGACCAGCCCCCATCCCTCCACCGCGGAGGGATGCAGCAGCAACCAGGCCGCACACAGCAGGCGATGTTTCTCGGCTTCCGTCACATAGCCGGTGAACTCCACACCGGGCCCGGCGAGCCGCTCCAGCCGCTCGCGCTCCGGTCCGTCGCCGACGATCACCAACCGGCCGCCGGTCACCGGCCGCACCCGCTCCCACAACCGCAGCAGCAGATCGATCCGCTTGTACTCGACGAGCCGCCCGACGGCGACGAACAGCGGCTCCGGCGAGCGCTCGGCTCTCGGACCGGGCTCCTCGACGCCGTTGTGCACGACCCGGATCCGGTCCCGCTCGACGCCGATCGCACGCAGCGCGTGGGCGGTCGAGGAGGAGACGGCGACGAGCAGATTGCGCTGCTGCGCCCCGGTCAGCGCCCAGTGTTCGAGTCTTCGGCCGATCCGCGCCGCCGGGGCCAGCGGCCCGCCGAAGCGCATCTTCCACAGATCCGTATGGACGTGGTTGACCAGGCACAGCGTCGGGCCCTGGTGCCACAGGGGCGCCAGGTACGGCATCCCGTTGCACACCTCGACCAGCAGATCGCAGTCGCCGACCTGCCGGGTGAAGGCGGACCGGGCGCGCAGATAGTGCCCGTAGGGCCCGCCCGCCGATACGACCCGGTAGTCGCGGTAGGCCGCGGGCCCCCCGCACAGCAGGGTCACCTGGTGGCCCAGGCGGGTCAGGCCGTCGGCGAGCTTGTCGACCAGCAGCTCGGAGCCGCCGGCGGACGGGTTGCCCAGATCGCGATGGGCGAGGAAGACGATCCGGCGCGGTTGTGGGGGGAGCGCCGGGAGGTGCTGCGGCGCGTGGGGGGACGCGGTGCGCAGCGTGGACGGTACGTGCTGGGGCATGGGTGCTCCAACTCGTCTCGGGGTGCGGAACTCAGCGTGGGAAAAGTGGGCTCGTCCCTGACGGGAGTCTGCCTGTGGGGGGTCTGAGCTCTTCTTGGGAGGGGAGTGTGGACGGGCTGTGCTCGGGGTGGGGTTGGACAGTTTTCGCCCGGACGTTCGCCACGGCTACTCACCGACGTGACAATTTCCGGCTTTGTTGGAGCTGACGTCACATCACATCGTGAGGGTGGGCTGGGGCGTACCGGCTGTTTCGGATGAAACGGGCTGCTCCGGCTCCTTCCGCCCGCGTGCCACGAGAACACCACCCACCGCCGCGAGCAGGAAACCGGCCACCGCCGCCCCGATCGGCAACGTCGTGCCCACCAGCCGCAGTTGAGCGCTGTCCCGCTTCGCCTGCCGCACCGCCTCCTGCTGCGTCGCGGTCGTGAAGGAGAGCTTCTCGCTGTCCAGCAGCACGGCCGCGTCCTTCTTCCCGCCCGGCGCCCGCAGGGTCCGCTTCGGCCCGGTCTGCGCGTAGATCACCCGGCCGGTGGCCTGGTCCACGATCAGCTCGAAACCGTGGTTGGAGTACCACTCCTCGGCCAGCACCTGCGGCCTGCCCGGCTGGTCGACGAGGCTGCCGGGCACCATCCGCGTGCCGGTCCTCGTCGGCGGCACGGAGCCGGTGAACTTGTGGCCCGTGTAGCCCTGGACCTTCTCGGTGCCGCGGTAGCGCAGCACGACCGTGCCGCCGAGGGTGTTGTCCCACCACTGGTAGGAGCGTTTCTGCACGTCGAAGGGGAACTTCAGGTACGCCTCGCCCTCGATGTAGGGCTTCTCCCCGCAGCAGTGCACGGGCCGGGTGGTCCTCCGGTCCATCACCCAGCGGTGCGGAGTGAAGTCCAGCGCGTCGTGCGGGTCGGCGGCCGGCAGCGACTTGTCGGTGTCGACCGTGGTCGTCACGTCCCAGACGGCCTTGCCGCTGCGTTCGCTGTCCTCGACGTCGCCCCGTACCCGCTGGGTCACCGTGATCTTCCGGCCGGGCACCGTCTCGATCCGGTCAGTGTCGAAGACGCTGCCCCGGCCGGTGTAGACGGCGGTCGTGTCGATGTCGATCGGGTTCACCGCGGCGCGCGGCTGCACGTACCAGGCGAGCAGGGGCGCCAGCACCAGCAGGAACGTGCCGAGACCCAGCAGGACCAGGGAAAAGGGAGAGGTTGTACGGCGCATCCGGGCACTCCAGTGGCTTGGGACGGCTCGACGTACGAGGGGGCCGGCACGGCGGCGGAATGTGCGCGTGCGGCTGGGCCGGGAACCGTAGGCGGCTCTTGACGGGGTGTCAATGCTTGTCGAGACTGGGCGCGACAGGCAGGGACGGGGTGCCGGGGTGGGGAAAACCTCCGGACGATCTCCGGACGAATCCGGACAGAGAGGCTGACCCTGCGATGTCCAGACTGCTCGCTGCCGCGCTGACCGTAGCCTTCGCCGCCGCCCTCGCCGTGGGCGCCGCGCTGGGCGTGGTCGCGCTGCTCCACGCCACACCCGACCAGCCGAACACTCCACTGATCACGTACGAGCGAGCAGGCCAGGGGGGTTGAGGGTGACGGCCGCCCGCACCGGAACCGTCACGACGCGCTCGGCCTGGCACGACGTACCACGCTTCCAGGTACGCCGGTTCGCCGCGATCGTCATGGCCGAGGCGCCCGAGCTCGCCGAGGAGATCCTCAGCGAGATCCAGCGCGAGTACCCGCACCTGCCCGTCGTCCTCGACGACTCCGGCGAGCCGATGGCCCTGGTGGGCATCCGCCGCGCCATCGAGGTCTTCGTGCAGCACCTGGAGAACTCGGAGGGACGCCCGACCGTCCCGCCGGGCGTCTTCCAGGACTTCGGCCGCGGCGAGGGCCTCAACGGCCGCTCGCTGGACTCGCTCCAGGCCATCTACCGCATGGGCGTACGCCTGGCCTGGCGCCGCTTCGCCGACATAGGCCAGCGCGTGGAGATCCCGCCCCCGGCGATGTACGAACTCGTCGACGCGGGCTACGAGTACCTCGACGGCCTGGTCGACCAGTCCGTACGCGGCTACGCCGAGGCCGCGGCCCGGCAGGCCGGCGAACGCCTGCGCCTGCAGCGCCGCCTGATGGAGCTGCTCCTCGCCGAGCACCACCGCGGCGACTCCACCGAGGCCCTCACCGAACGCGCCGCCCGCATCGGCTGGCCGCTGCCGGCGAAGGTCGCGGTCGGCGTCCTGCTGCGCCCCGCCCGCGAGGCGATGGCCCCCGCGGTCGGACAGGGCGTGCTGCTCGACATGGAGTACGAGCAGCCGCGCATGGTCGTGCCCGAGCCGGACGCCGCCGGCCGCCCCGAGCTCCTGCACCGGGCCCTGGCCGGCTGGTCCGGCGCGATCGGCCCGCCCGTCCCACTCGCCGACGCGGCGAAGTCGCTGCGCTGGGCCGAGGCGGCGGTACGCCTGATGGAAAGGGACCTGCTGCCCTCGGGCGAGGTCCTCCACTGCACCGAACACACCGAGGCCCTGGTCCTCCTCCAGCCGGAGGAACTCATCGACGACCTGGCCCTGCGCTGCCTGGCCCCCCTGACCCACTGCGGACCCACCCACGGCCGCCGCCTCGCCGAAACCCTCCTGGCCTGGCTGGAAACCCGGGGCGGCGCCCCCGAGGTCGCCGCCCGCCTGGGCGTCCACCCCCAGACGGTCCGCTACCGCCTGCGCCAGATCCGCGAACTGTGGGGCGACGGGATCGACGACCCCGACCGCCGCTTCGAACTGGAACTGGTACTGCGGGCGCAGCGCCTGCGGGGGGAGCTGGGGGCGGTGCGGGGGCGGCGGTGAGCCGGGCGGTACCGGGCCCCTCCCCGGTCGGGCCGGACCAGCACCGGGGCGATGCGCACCCTTCGTGACACATGTGACGTGTCGCACACCGGCACCTTGATGTGGCACGCAGTGTGCTCGTGCGGTCCTCGTGGGTTTCCGGTCGCTGTGGGTCAGGCCATTGCCGGGGCATACCTCTATGGCTAGCCTGTGTTCGTCATGCCGATCGCCTGTTGAAATCTCGAACGCGGGCACTGAGACACATAGGGAGGGGGCCGGTCGTGGGACGCCTTGTACCAGCAGTGACCCGGGCTCTCGACATTCTGGAGCTCTTCCTCGACGGGGACGGGACGCTCTCCGCACCCGACATCGTGCGCAAGCTGCAGCTGCCGCGTACCACCGTGCACGAGCTGGTGACCACGCTCGCCGCCCGGAAGTACATCGTCCCCGTGCCCGGCCAGCCGGGACGCTACCGGCTCGGCGTGCGCCCCTACCAGCTCGGCGCCCGTTACGCCGAGCAGCTCGACCTCGCCGCCGAGGGGCAGCAGGTCGCCCGGTCCGTCGCCGAGACCTGCGACGAGACCGTTCACGTGGCGATCCTCGAGGACACGGACGTCATCTACATCGCCAAGGTCGACTCCACGCACGCCGTGCGGATGGTGTCGGCGGCCGGCCGCCGGCTGCCCGCCCACTGCACGTCCGTCGGCAAGATGCTGCTGGCCTCCCTTCCCGAGCCGGAGCTCGCCGCGCGGATCCCCGACGACGCCGAGCTGGTCGGGATGACCCCCAACAGCATCACCGACCCGGCCGCCCTGCGCGAGGCCCTGGCCGAGATCCGTGAGCGGGGCCTCGCCGTGGAGCGCCGCGAGTCCAACCCGGACGTCAGCTGCGTGGCCGCGCCGGTCCGTGACCGCACCGGTCAGGTCGTCGCCGCGCTGTCGATCTCCGTGCCCATGATCCGCTGGAGCGAGGAGCGCCGCGCCGAGCTGGAGCAGCTCGCCGCGAAGGGCGCCGCCGAGCTGTCCGAGCACCTCGGCCACCGGAGCCTGGCATGACGACGCCGTACGAGGTCGCCGTACGCGCCGAGGCCGAGCTCGGCGAGGGGCCGACCTGGGACGCGGCGGCCGGCCGCCTCCTGTGGATCGACATCCTCGGCTCCCGCCTGCACACGTACGATCCGGTCACCGGGAAGCGCACGGTCCGCCGCACGGAGCAGCACATCGGTGCCGTCAAGCCGCGGGCCGCCGGCGGGCTGGTGCTGAACCTGCGGGACGGGATCGGTCTCCTCGACCCCGACGACACCTTCCGCTGGCTCCACCACGAGCCCGTCCCCGGCCGTCGCGCCAACGACGCCGCGGTCGCGCCCGACGGCGCGCTGTGGGCGGGCACGATGCGGTACGACGAGGCGCCGGGCGGCGGGACGCTGTCCCGCGTCACCGGTGACGGCTCGGTCGACGTGGTGCTGGACGACGTCGCCGTCAGCAACGGGACGGGGTGGAGTCCCGACGGGCGGCTCATGTACTACATCGACTCGCCGACCCGGCGGGTCGATGTCTTCGACTACGCGGACGGGCGGCTGTCCGGGCGGCGGACCCTCGTCGAGATCGAGGAGGGCGCCGGCTTTCCCGACGGGCTGACCGTGGACGCCGACGGGTGTGTGTGGGTCGCGCTGTGGCAGGGGTCGGCGGTGCGGCGGTACACGCCGGGCGGTGAGCTGGACCGGGTGATCGAGCTGCCGGTGCCTTTGGTGACGGCGTGTGCCTTCGGTGGGGCCGGGCTGAGTGACCTGTACATCACGACGGCTCGGACGGGGCTGAGCGAGCCGCCCGCCTTGGCGGGGTCGCTGTTCGCGGTGCCGGGGGCGGGCAAGGGGGTGGCTCAGCCGGCGTTCGCCGGTTAGGGGTCCTTGCACTGTGAGCGTCCGGTCAGGTCGCGTGGTCCGGTGCCGTGCATCGCAAGGCGCCGGAGTGCCCTGGTAGCGGAGCCGCCTGGGCGTTTCGGCAACGCAGCGAGGCGCGGTGCCGGGCCGCGCGACCCGGGCGGGCACAGTGCAAGGACCCCTTAAGCGATCCCGGCCGCCTTCCGCTCCGCGGGAGTCAACGGCGGCCCGCCCAGCGACGGTTTCAGCGGCCCCACCGCCGCCGCCAGCACCACCGACGGCGTCAGGAGCACCTCCGCCCTCCGCTCCAGCGACGTCACGTCCGTGACCCGGCGCGCGATGCGGCCGTTGCCCGTCGCCGTGTACATCAGCCGGTCCACGTACGCGGTCACCAGCCGGTCCCGCAGGGTCGGACCCTGCTCCGTCGCCCCCGGGTAGAAGACGTCCTGGCCGATGGCCAGGTCCCAGGCCGCGCCGACCGGGCGGGCCACCGCCCTCTGGATCCGCCGGGACAGCCCGGGCGTGCCCAAGCCGTGCCGCCGTACCGTCTCCCGCAGGAGCAGGGCGCTCTGCGCGGCGACCGCCAGGCCGTGCCCGTAGACGGGGTTGAACGCGGCGAGCGCGTCGCCGAGGACGATGAAGCCCGCGGGCCACGCCTGCGTCTTCTCGTAGAAGTGGCGGCGGTTGACGGTCGTGCGGGTGAAGGCCACGTCGGAGAGCGGTTCGGCCTGTTCGAGCAGGTCGCCGATGAGCGGGTGCCGCAGGTCCTCGCGGGCGAAGCGGACGAAGTCGTCGTCGGCCGGGGACGGCCGGCCGCCGCGCGTGCCGCACAGGGTGACGATCCAGCGGCCGTCCTCGATGGGCAGCAGGAAGCCCGCCCGTCCGGGCCCGCCTTCGCGCCGGTCGGGCTGGATGTTGACGACCGGGAAGTCGTCGCGGGCCGCGGCGGGGGCGCGATAGAGGCGGCTGGCGTAGGCGAGGCCGGCGTCGACCTCGCGTCGTTCGGCCCGGGGCAGGCCCAGGGCGGTCAGCCAGTGCGCGGCCTGGGAGCCGCGTCCCGAGGCGTCGACGACCAGGTCCGCGTCGAGGGTCCGCTCGGGGCCGTCCCCCGGACGGATCCGTACGCCCGTGACCGCCGACTTCGTGCCGGTGAGGCCCACCGCCTCCGCGCGTTGGACGAGTTCGATCCGCTCGTCGGCCAGGACTCGCGCCCGGACCGTCGCGTCGAGCAGGTCCCGGCCGGCGAGGATCACGTGATGGGACTCGTCCCAGCGCCGGAACCAGCCCCGCGTGCCCAGGGCGACGACGTCGGTCGTGACCGGCCGCCGGTTCGCCCCGGCCTGCCGGAGCACCCCGGTGATGCCGGGCAGCAGTTCCTCCATGGCCCGCACGCCGCCCGACCACAGCATGTGGGCGTGCCGGGCCTGCGGCAGTCCCTTGCGGGGGCCGGGGGCCGGGGGCAGGGTGTCGCGCTCCACGACGACGACGCGGTCGGCGATGTCGGCCAGGGCGCGGGCCGCGAGCATGCCGGAATGGGATCCCCCAAGGACGACGGCGGTTCTGGCGGGGGTGGGGCGTTCAGTCATGCGCGGGCGTTCTCTCTCCCGGGGGCGGCCGCGCGCGAGCGTACCGCCTCGATGTGATCGCGGTGACGCAGGGCTCGGGACACGGCCTGGATCTCCCGCAGCAGATAGGCGGTGTCGGGGCCGGAGGGGGAGGCGGCGCTGTCGTCGCGCGGGGTCCGCTCCCGGGCGGCGACGGCGTCCAGGATCGTCACGGCGGCGGCCAGGGCCTTGGCCCGGCCGGGTTCGAACCCGAGGCCCACGGCGGCCTCCTGGCACCGTTCCCGCAGGTCCTCGTCGAGGTGGCGGGAGAGCTGGAGGAGCACGTCGCGGATGTAGGTCTCGCGGCGGATCAGGCGCAGTTCGCCGGTGGCGTGCGGGGTGAAGGGGGCGCCGCCGCCGTTCACCGAGCGCAGCAGCAGGTAGAGGGGGCGCAGGTGCCAGTGGGCGAGCCTGATGCGCCAGCGCTCGTGCAGGTACTGGCCGCCGTGCGGGATGATGAAGCCGATCGCGACCATCGTGGCCGACACACAGGCGGCCGAGGGGGCGAGAGAGGTGCTCAGCCAGTCGAGGTCGTGGCCGGTCAACCGGGCGATGACGGCGGTGAGTTTGGCCGCGTCGAACAGCAGGTTCGTCGCGTAGCCGACGCCGAGGAACCGCAAACCCCAGCGCAGCCAGGCGTCGAGGCCGTCGGTGCGGACCCAGTTCCAGATCAGCCGGGCGGTGACCGAGCAGGCCACGGTGTGCGCGAGCAGGTAGAGCAGGATCTCCTCGCGCATGAAGGGCGTGGTCGCGTAGTACGTGTCCAGGTCCCGCCGGCGTTCCACGGGGACGTCCGCGAGCCAGAACAGCACCCACAGGGCGACGACCACACCCGCGTAGGCGAAGACCACCCAGCGGGCGGCCCGGCGCGTCGAGACCGAGCGGTCGGACAGGCCGTTGCGCCAGGCGACGATCAGCAGCAGCCAGGACGCGCACAGAGCGGTGAGCAGCGAATACACCAGCGGCGCCGCGATGTTGGGCACGCCGGTGACGCGGTTGGTCCAGCCGATGACCGACGGGGACGCGAAGACGAACACGGCGCAGGCGAACAGCAGCAGCCCGCCGACGGCCCGCAGCATCGGGTCCCGCCACATCTTCACCAGACTGGGCAGCTTGATGACCAGGGCGACGGTCAGCGCCCCGATCGGCAGCCAGAAGGAGACGGAGAAAGCGCCGAGGACGTCCCGTGCGTGCGTCATCGCGCGCCGCCTCCCCGTCCGCGGTAGCCCATCGACCGCCGCACCGGGTCGAGGGCGGCGTCCGGCTCGTCCGGGACGGTACCGTCCGCGAAGGTGCGGAACACGGCCGCCAGCCGGTGTCCGAACGCGTCCGCCTCGGCCTCGTCCCGCTCGCGCGATCCGTCCCGGGCGGCCACCGTCAGCGCCACGGACGTCCAGCCGGACTCCCGGTCCAGGGCCCGGGCCGCCGCCGTACCGGCGACGTGGTGATGGCCGTGCCCCGCGTGCAGATGCCACAGCTCATGCCCGAGGATGACCAGCTGCTGCACCGCCTCGGCCCGCTCCTCGACGATCACGAGGTCGAAGTCCTGGAACTCCACCCACAGGCCGGTCACTTCGATCTCGTCGGGAAAGCGCTCGAACCGCAGCTCGACGGGCCGCCCGCCGCGCCGCGCGCTCATCTCCTCGCACAGCGCCCGGCACAACGACCGGACGCCGGTGGGGCGCTGGGGCCTCGCCCGGACCGCGGTGGCGAGCTCGGCGGCCAGGTAGCGCATGGCGGAGCCCCTGCGCGAGCGCCTGAGCGCGGCGGTCGCTCGGGCGGCCATCGTCCGCGCGCCCGCGATGTCCATCGCTCCCCCCCCTTCTCACCACCGGCCGACGGCTTGGCAGCGCGTCCGAGACTACGCGCCCGAAAGTGGGCGCGTCATGCGATCCGGCGTCCGATGTTCGACGGAGAACGACCGTTCATGCCCGGAAAGTCAGGCCCGAAGTTGGGCCGGACCATTGACGCGCAAGCGCTTCGAACCTACGGTCCCGTTCGAAGTAACGGGCACCTTTCGACATACCGAACACATACTGGTCATCGATCGTAAGGGCAGGGCATGGGACGACCTGGCCTGAATCGCAGGCAGCTATTCGGCGGGCTCGGCGGACTCTTCGTCGCGGGCAGCTTCGGGTTCGCCGCACTCGGCACCGGAGCCGACGCACTCGCCTCGACCGCGAACACGCGCGTGCGCTACTGGAACCTCTTCAGCGGCGGCGACGGATACAACATGATCGCGATGCTGGACGCCTTCCGTAAGGCCAACCCCGACATCGCGGTGAAGGACTCCACCCTCCAGTGGGGCAGCCCCTTCTACACCAAACTCGCCATGGCCGCCGCGGGCAACCGCGCCCCCGACCTCGGCGTCATGCACCTGGGCCGGGTCACCGGCTTCTCACCCGGCCGCTTCCTGGACCCCTGGGACGTGGACCTGCTCGCCAAGTACGGCGTACGGGAAGCGGACTTCAACCCAGCCCTGTGGAAGCGCGCCGTCATCGACGGCAAGCTCTACGCCCTCCCGCTCGACATCCACGTCCAGCTCTGCTTCTACCGCAAGGACGTGCTGAAGAAGGCGGGCCTGCTCGGCGACGACGGCCGGATCGTGCCCGTCACCTCCACCGACGAGTGGTTCGACGTTCTCAAGGAGGCCAAGAAGGCCACCAAGAAGGGGCTCCAGACCATCGGCATGTGGTCCACCGACCAGAACTTCCAGTGGTGGTTCTTCGTCGCCTTCTACACCCAGCTCGGCGGCACCTGGTTCAACGCGGCCAGCACCGAGGTCACCTTCGACACCGGCAAGGCCACCCAGGTCCTGGAGTTCCTGCGCCGGCACGTCACCGACGGGTACGCCGATCCGCGCTTCGCGGGCCTCGCCGGCGCCGAACAGTTCGTCAACGGCTCTCCCTTCGTCTGGGAGGGCAACTGGTCGGTGCCGGTCTACTCCGGGGCCAAGGTCGACTACGGCGCGACCCCGCTGCCGCCCGTCTTCGGCAAGCCGGCCACTCACGCCGAGTCGCACGCCTTCGTCCTGCCGCACCAGTCCGACCGCGGCGGCCCCACCAACGAGGCGGCCCACCGACTCGCCGCCTACGTCGTCCGGCACGCCCAGCAGTGGGCCGCCGGCGGCCACATCCCCGCGTACACGCCGACCCTGTCCACCGCCGCGTACAAGGAACTGAACCCGCAGAGCGAGTACGTGTCGGCCATGGACCACCAGGCCACCGAGCCGAAGGTGTGGTTCGCGGGCTCCACCGGCATCCTCGCCCAGCGCGTCGGCCCGATCGTCGTCGCCTCGACGATGGGCTCCGCCAAGCCGGAGACCGCCGCCCGCCGGATGAAGGGCGCGCTCACCCAACTGCTCGCCATGAAGAACCCCATGGACGGCCGGACGGCCGCACAAGGAGGTGCGGCCGCATGATGGCGACCAGCGCCCAGACCATCGCCGCACCCGCCCGCGCCAGGACCGCCGCCGACAGCGCCGGGCTCCGCCGCGGGCAGGGCTTCCAGCACGGCGGCTGGTTCGTGGCCCCGTTCCTCGTCCTGTTCGCGCTCTTCGTGATCTGGCCGCTGCTGCGCGGCGTCTACCTCAGCTTCACGGACGCCAACATCTCCGGCGAGGGCGCGAGCTTCGTCGGCCTCGACAACTACCGCGAGGCCATCGACGACCCGCTGGTGTGGGACTCCCTCGGCCACAGCGCGTACTTCACGCTCCTGGTCGTCCCCTGCATCGCGGTCCTCGCCTTCCTCCTCGCGATGCTCGCCCACCACATCGAGCGCGGCAAGTGGCTGTGGCGGCTGTGCTTCTTCGCCCCGTTCCTGCTGCCGTCCACCGTCGCGGCCAACCTGTGGCAGTGGCTGTTCAACCCCGGCACCGGAATGATCAACCACGTCTTCGGCATCGAGACGCCGTGGCTGACCGACAAGTCGTACGCGATGCTCGCCATCGTCATCCAGACCCTGTGGTGGACGGTCGGCTTCAGCTTCCTGCTCTACCTCGCCGCGCTCCAGGGCATCCCCGGCCACCTCTACGAGGCCGCCAAGCTCGACGGCGCGAACGCCTGGCACCGCATGGTCCACATCACCCTGCCGATGCTGCGCAACATCACCGGCCTCGTCGTCGCCCTCCAGATCCTCGCCTCGCTCCAGGTCTTCGACCAGGCCGTCGTGATGATGGACTTCCTCCCCGGGCCCGAGGGATCGACCCGCACCTTCGTGCAGTACACCCTCGAAGAGGGCTTCACCAGCTACCGCGTGGGCTACGCCTCCGCGATCTCCGTCATCTTCTTCGTGATCATCGCGGCCGTCGCCCTCGCCCGGATGTGGCTGCTGCGCAACCGTGAGGAGAGCGCCCGATGACCACCGCCGTACCGGTGAAGCCCCGTAAGCCGTGGACCCCCAGCCAGATCGTCCTGACCCTCCTCGGCACCGCCGTCTCGGCCGCCTTCCTGGCCCCCTTCGCCTGGGCCCTGTTCACCTCCCTCAAGTCCGAGACCGAGGCGGTGGAGGTCCCGCCGCACTGGCTCCCCCAGGACTGGACGGGCCAGGCCTGGAAGGCCCTCTTCGAGACCGGCAACATCACCAACTGGTTCGTCAACTCCGTGGTCGTCTCCGTCTGTGTGACGTCCGTGGTGCTGCTCGTGAGCGCACTCGCCGGATACGGCTTCGCGCGCACCGAGTTCCGCGGCAAGAAGCCCCTGATGGGCCTGGTCATGGCCGGCCTGATGATCTCGCCCGCCGTCCTCGGCGTGCCGCTGTTCACCACCGTCCAGCAGATGGGCATGGTCGACACCTACTGGGGCATGATCCTGCCGCAGTGCGCACCCGCCGCGATGGTCTACATCCTCTACAAGTTCTTCCAGGGCATCCCGCGCGAACTGGAGGAGGCAGCGTTCATCGACGGCGCGGGCCGCTGGCGGGTCTTCTTCACGATCGTCCTGCCGCTCTCCCGCCCCTCCCTCGCCGCGGTCGGCATCTTCACCTTCATCGCGTCGTGGAACAACTTCCTCTGGCCGTACATGGTGACCAACAACCCCGACCTGATGACCATGCCCAACGGCATCGCGACCGTCATGAACTCCTACGGCATCCAGTGGGCCCAGCTCATGGCCGGCGGTCTCATGGCGGGCCTGCCGTTGATCATCGTCTTCGTCTTCTTCCAGAGGCAGATAGTGGCGGGCGTGGCCCACACAGGCCTGGCCGGGCAGTAACGGACCTCAAAGGGGCGCGGGGAACTGCGCGATCAACCCCTGCAAGCCCGCAGCCGCCACTGAGACAGAACCACCCACCCCGAAAGGCGACCATGCACACCGCCCGCTTCACCCTCGACCCCGCCTTCACCGTCGGCGAAGTAAACCCCCGCCTCTTCGGCAGCTTCGTGGAACACCTCGGCCGCTGCGTCTACACCGGCGTCTTCGAACCCGACCACCCCACAGCCGACGACAAGGGCCTGCGCCAGGACGTACTGGACCTCGTCCGCGAACTCGGCGTCACCGCCGTCCGCTACCCCGGCGGAAACTTCGTCTCCGGCTACAAGTGGGAGGACTCGGTCGGCCCCGCCGAGGACCGTCCCCGCCGCCTCGACCTGGCCTGGCACTCGACGGAGTCCAACCGCTTCGGCCTCTCCGAGTACATCGACTTCCTGCGCAAGATCGGCCCCCAGGCCGAGCCGATGATGGCCGTCAACCTCGGCACCCGCGGCGTCGCCGAGGCCCTCGAACTCCAGGAGTACGCCAACCACACCGAGGGCACCGCCCTGTCCGACCTCCGCGTCACCCACGGTGACAAGGACCCCTTCGGCATCAAACTGTGGTGCCTCGGCAACGAGATGGACGGCCCCTGGCAGACCGGCCACAAGACGGCGGAGGAGTACGGCCGGGTCGCCGCGGAGACGGCGCGGGCCATGCGCCAGCTGGACCCCGGCGTGGAACTCGTCGCCTGCGGCTCCTCCAGCCAGTCCATGCCGACCTTCGCCGAATGGGAGGCGACGGTCCTGAAGGAGACGTACGACCTCGTCGACTACATCTCCCTGCACGCCTACTACTGGCCCGAGAACGGCGACCTCGACTCCTTCCTCGCCTCCGCCGTCGACATGGAGTCCTTCATCGACAACGTCGTCGCGACCGCCGACCACGTGGGCGCCCGGCTCAAGTCGAAGAAGCGGATCAACCTCTCCTTCGACGAGTGGAACGTCTGGTACCTGCCCGAGTGGGAGGCCCGCGCCAAGACCTTCGAGCAGCACGACTGGCCCGAGGCGCCGCGCCTGCTGGAGGACAACTACAGCGTCATGGACGCGGTCGTCTTCGGCTCGCTCCTCATCGCCCTGCTCCGGCACGCCGACCGCGTCACCGTCGCCTGCCTCGCCCAGCTCGTCAACGTCATCGCGCCGATCATGACCGAGCCGGGCGGCCCGGCCTGGCGGCAGACGACCTTCTTCCCCTTCGCGCAGGCCAGCCGGTACGGCCGCGGCCAGGTCCTCGACGTCCGTGTGGACTCGCCGACGTACGAGACGAAGAAGTACGGCGAGACCGATCTGCTGCACGCGACCGCGGTACGCGCCGAGGACGGCACGGTCACCGTCTTCGCCGTCAACCGCAGCCGCACCGAGCCACTGCCGCTCGAGGTCACCCTGGGCGGCCTCGGCCTGTCGTCGGTCGTCGAGCACAGCGCCCTCGCGGACGCCGATCCCGACGCCCGCAACACCCTCGACGACCCCGAGCGGGTCGCCCCGCACCCGGTCGACGGCACGGCCCTCCAGGACGGCACGCTGAGCGCCGTCCTGGAGCCGCTGTCCTGGAACGTCATCCGGCTGGCGTGACGGCCCGGCCTCCGCCGGGGCGAGTCCCGGACCCGCCCCGGCACCGGCTGATCCGCTGGTGAAACGCCGCCTGCGCCACATCGACCCGTCGGGTCACACCGGTTTGACGGGCACTCCTCCGGCTGCGGCGCCCAGCAGCGTCAGCCGCACGTCCCCCGGCCCCGACGGTGTGGTCCCGTCGGACAGCACCGCCAGCGCCAGTGTGTTGGCACCACGCGTGCGCAGAATCCCGTTCGGCAGCACGAAGGTGTGCTGCGGCCCCACGTCGTTGATGTACTGGCCCATGTTCCAGCCGTTGAGGAAGATCTGGACGCGGTAGGCCCGGTCCGGGTCGTCGTCGAGGACGAGCCCGATCGAGGCGTCGACGCCCGGGTCGACGTCCAGCCGGAAGTCCGTCCGGTACCAGGTGACGCCCTGCCGCCGGTCGGCGCGCGGCAGTTCGGCGTCCCTCCAGCCCTTGCCGTCGTCGTACTCCGGCAGATGCCAGCCCTCGCGCTCCCCGTACAGCCCGCCGGTGTTCATCGGCCCCCGCACGGGGTCGGACGTGGCGGCGCCCTGGATCCGCCAGGTCACCTTCGGCAAGGCGCCCTTGAAGGTGACGGCGGTCAGCCCGCGTGCGGCCTTGTGGGTGTCGAGGGCCTTGCCGTCCATGTCGTGCTGCATCCGCCGGACGAGCACGGACAGGACGTGCCGTTCGCCACCTGCGCGGCGGTCCTCACGGAACCTCTTCCGCAGTTCCTCCGGCAGGGCGAAGGTGGCTTCGGCGGTCCAAGTCCCCTGTCGCGCCCGGTCCTTGTCCGGCACCGGCATCCGGTGCGTGCCCAGCGGCTCGCCGTCCAGCCAGGCCATCAGCAGGCCCTGCGTGCCCGTGCTGCAGGCGAGGGAGACGGACTCGATGCCGTCCGCGTCGGTCCACTCGCCCCGGTACCAGACGTCGCCGTAGTGGAAGGCGTAGTCGTCGGCGAACAGGACCGGGTGCCCGTCGGGCACGGGGGTGGTGCTGAAGGACGTCTTCCTGTCGGCCGTCGTCCAGCCCGAGTCGTCGAATCCGGGCTCGGCCTCAGGGTTCTCGGTCCGCCGCCGCCAGCCGTCCAGGGCGGGCAGGGCCGGCCGGGTCACGCCGGGCAGCGGCCGCAGCGCCAGCAGGCTGCCGGAGGCGCTGATCCGGGTGGGCACCGGGCGCCCGTTCCACGTCACATGGGTGATCCCGCGCGGCCCCCACACCTCCAGGCCGGTCTCGCCGATGGTGTCGCCGGTGAGGTGGACCGAGGAGCCGCGCAGGGTGGCCGACCGCAGCAGGGCCGGGCCGTAGACGAGCAGCGGGCCGGAGGGCGTCTCGTACGGCCACAGCCGCAGGGAGGTCGCGTCGTCGGCGAAGAGCAGCAGCATCGGCGTGTCCACGCCGTCGCCCTCGACCCGCACCCGGCTCAGCCCGCCGGCGCCGAGCGGTGCGGTGACGTTCAGCTTGCCGAGGTTCCAGGACCACGCGGGCTCCGCGTCCAGCCGCATGGGCGTCGGCTCGTCCGCGCAGTCCAGCACGACCTGCGCCAGATCGCCCCGCCGGCCCGCGAACACGGCGATGTCCTGCCGCCCCGCGGTCAGGCTCAGCATGGGCTGCACGGTGGCGTGCACCAGCGTCCGCTTCCCCAGCCTCAGCCCGGCGGCGATCAGCTTGGCGTCCCGCGCCGGGACCGTGACCGGCACGTCGATCCCGGCGTCCGGCAGCGTCGAGGACACCGTCTCGGCGGAGTCGTTGCGCAGCACGTAGAAGTGGGCGCCGGTGTCGGGGTTGGCCAGGTGGTAGACCTTGATCCGCTCGTCGGCGGCCCGGACGGCCTTCGCCCGGTTCAGCTTGGCGAGGTCCGGCACGTGTCGCAGCAACTGCCCGATCTGGTGCATCGGGGCGAGCTTCGGGGTGGCGTTGCGGGCCTCGTCGAAGGCCGCGCCGTAGTCGTACGACGTGTAGACGACCGGCGCGGGCAGCCAGCCCCAGGAGGTGCCGCCGTACGTCATGTAGACGTTGTGCAGCGTGATGCCGTTGGCGAGGTTGGTGAGGTAGAAGCGCCGCTCGTACGCCGCGTCCCGGGTCCGGCGCGCTTCGGCGTACCCCTTGCCGTCGAACCAGGACCCGCCCCACGGGTCGAACCAGCCCCCGCCGAACTCGGGCACGAACCCGGGCGTGCGCGGACTGGCCGTGGCCCCGCCCTTCGGCCCGCCGGTCCCGAAGTGCCCCCAGTCGGGCGGCACCTCGTCCGGCTCCGGGTATCCGTCGAACCCGTACAGCCAGCGCCCCTTCTCACCGCCGGTGCCGAACGACCCGGGCACCCAGTCCCCGTTCCGTCCCTTGTCGTTGTGGAACAGCGGCACGTCGATGCCGTCCTTGCGGACCTTCTCGTACAGGTACGACATGTAGGCGCGCCCGGTCGGCTCGTCGACGTGGGCGTCGTACTCGTTCTCGATCTGGTACAGCAGCACCGTGCCCGTGCCCCGGGTGAACAGGCGCTTCGCGACGATGGCGTTGACGGCGGACAGCCACTCGTCGACGTACCGCAGATACGTCGGGTCGGAGGTCCGGGCCGTGCCCTCGGTGGCGGTGAGCCAGCCGGGGAAGCCGCCGGCGTCGACCTCCGCGTTGATGTAGGGGCCGGGCCGCAGGATCACGTACAGACCGGTCTCGGCGGCCATGCGCAGGAACAGGTCCAGGTCGCGCACACCGGTGAAGTCGTACCGGCCGGGGGCGGGGGAGTGGTAGTTCCAGGCGACGTACACGCTGACGGCGTTGTAGCCGTGAGCACGCATCTTCTCCAGCATGTCCCGCCACAGGGACGGGCTCGGCAGCCGGAAGGGGTGCAGCTCGCCCGACCAGAGCACCAGACGCCGGCCGTCGACCAGCAGCGAGTACCGGTCGAAGCCGATCTTGTGCGGTCTGCCGTCCGCGCTCGGCACCGGTGGCGGCGGGCCGGTGGGTACGGAGCGTGCCGGGTTGGCGGAGGTCGGCGACCCGCTGCCGGTCAGCGCGAAGCCGAGCGCCGCCGTGCCGGCGAGAGCGTGGAAGGTACGCCTGCTGAGCTCCAAGGGAGCGCCTCCTGTTGTGCCATGCCGTGCGTGGTGCCGGTGTTCTCTTGCTGACTGGCCGGTGCTGGTGCTGGTGCTGGTGGTGCGTCCATGTCTACAGGGTGACCGCGGCAGTGGTCCTCCGGTCGCGGACGTGATCCGGGCCGTGGACGGCCCGATCGTCTTGGTGCGCGGCGAGCGGACGACCGGCCTCGCCTGCACCGGCACCGCCGAGCCGCTGCCGCCGCTGCGGATCGCCCTGCGGGCCGATGTGCGCAGGATCCTGGAGGGCGTGACGGTCGCCGACCTCACGGCCGGCGCGCTGCCCGCCGTGTCCGCGGGGGAGCCGGTGGGTGATCCTCATCGCGTCCTCGGGGTGTCCTGGTCTGACGCACTGGTACGCACCTTATGCGCCCGCAGGTACTGCTGGTGCCGACGGGGCCCGCGTGGACAAACCCGGCGCCCTTCCCCCGGGTGTGATCCCGCCACTGTGAATGGCCGGAGACCGCCCTGGCCCGCCTCTCCCGCCCTGCGTACGATGCGACCGCTCCCGGCCTTCACGGCCCCTCCATGGAATGGTCACAGGCCGGGCGCGCATGCGCTGTCGGTTTGACATGCCCATGCCTATTTCATGCTGCACCCCCCACGAACGGATGGGAGAACCATGGCCGGTGGCCTGCTTCTGAGCGGCGCGATCGCCGCGCTCCTCACCAGCGCACTCCCCGCACAATCCCCGTCCTCCGGGTTCGTCGACCCGCCCCCGGACAAGATCGTCATCAAGGTCGCCACCGTGAACGGCTCCGGCTGCCCCCAGGGCACGGCCGCGGTCGCCGTCTCCGAGGACAACACGGCCTTCACCGTGACCTACAGCGACTACCTCGCCCAGGCCGGCGGAGGCTCCGACCCGACCGCGTTCCGCAAGAACTGCCAGCTCAGCCTGATCGTCCACGTGCCCCAGGGCTTCACGTACGCCATCGCCAGCGCCGACTACCGCGGCTTCGCCTCACTGCAGCGCGGCGCCAGCGGCTCCCAGCGAGCCTCGTACTACTTCCAGGGCTCGCCGAGCACCGTGTACAAGAACCACCCCTTCAGCGGCCCCTACAACGACAACTGGCAGGCCACCGACGAGACGGACTGGGCCCAACTGGTCTACGCACCCTGCGGAGTCCAGCGCAACTTCAACATCAACACCGAGATCCGGGTCAACGCCGGTACCCAGTCGGCCGACAAGGTCAGCTTCATGACGATGGACTCGACGGACGGGGACATCAGCACGGTGTACCACATGGCGTGGAAGGAGTGCCCGGGGAAGTCCTGACAGCGAACGGGGGCGGCCCACCGGTGCGGTGGGCCGCGCTCGGCTACCGCCCTGCGAGTGCCGCAGCGGTAGCCAGGTGGGCAGGACGGGCGGCCAGCGCGATCGCCACGGAGCCGCCGGGCCCGTCCACCAGAAGCGCGGCTACTGCGGCGAGGCTGGGCGTTACGGCGGCGCTGCGCGCGGTTCGCTCTCCTTGCGGTCACGATGACGGGAGAGACGAGACTGACCACCGAGGACGGATACGCCATGGATTTCTTCTGCTATCACCGCGATCGGCCCGGCTCCCTGCCGCTGCGCAGGCAGTCGGGGGAAGCGCACTGGGCCTACATGGACCGGTACGAGGCGGAGCTGATCGCCCGTGGGCCGACCTTCGCCGGTGACGGGGAGACGCCGACCGGCAGCGTGCACATCGTCGACCTGCCGGATGCCGCCGCCGCCCGCGCGTTCGCCCTCGACGAGCCCAACTACCAGGCCGGGGTGTACCGGGACGTGCTGCTGCGGCGGTGGCGCAACGTGCTGGGGCGCACCATGTGGGACTTCCCCGGTGGCCGGACGAGCGGCAACCGCTATCTCGTGCTCGGCCTCGGCCCGGAGCCGGGGGCCGGCCTCGATGTGCCGTCCACCTGGGACGAACTGATCGCGTACGGGCCGTTGCTGTCCGACGACGGCGCGGTCTGGGTGGGCACGGCGGCACTGGTCAGGGCCCCGGACGTGGACACGGCGCGTGCCGTGCTGACCCGGGGCCGGTACGCCGGCATCGAGGTCCACGCCTGGGAGTTCGGCGGGCGCCGGTGACGAGCGGCCCCCGGCGGCTACTTGGTGGCGTGCGTGAGGAAGGCCGCCCAGGCGGTGGGGGAGAGGGCGAGCTGGGGGCCCTGCTTGTTCTTGGAGTCGCGGATGTGGATGGTGTGGGGGTGGGTGGCTATTTCGAGGCAGTCGCCGTCGCCGCTGCTGCTGTAGCTGGACTTGATCCATGCCAGCTCGCTGGTGTTCATAGGTCTCCTCGCATCCGCTGCAACAGGCTCATGGAGTCCGCCAGGGTGAGAGCCTGTGAGCGCATCCTGGCATAGCGCCGGTGGAGCACGCTGATCTCTTTCGGGTCGGAGACGAACTGTCCGCCACGCTGACCTTCGTTGTAGGCCAACCACCGGTTCTCAGGTGTCTCCAACAACTGCATGGGCCCCGCCAACCCGGCGTGCGACGCTTGCGTGACTGGCATGACCTGGATCTCCACGTTTCGAAGCTCAGCGATCTCCAGCAGGTGGTCGACGAGCTCTCGCATGACCTCCGTACCGCCCGTGCGCCGCAGGAACAGGTGCTCTTCCAGGATGAAGCTGAACGCGGTGTTGGGCAGTTCCCTCAGCAGCCGTTGGCGCTCCGCCCTGGCGGCCCACCGCTCCTCGATCTGTGCGTCGTCGAGCGGGGGCCACTGTGCGGAGAAGAGAGTCCGCGCGTACGCCTCCGTCTGCAGCAGGCCGGGGATCATGCGGCACTCGTAGGTGTACAGGGTGATCGCAAGCCGCTCCAGCCCAGCCCATCGCCGGAACCAAGCCGCCAGCCCTGACTGACGCTCGAGATGGACGGCCGCTTTCCGCAACGCTCCGGTGTTGCCCAGCGCTTCTTCCGCCCGCTCGACGAACACCGGATCCGGCATCCGCCGCCCCAGCTCCACGGACGCCACCGTGTGTTTGGAGAACCGCACCAGTTCGCCGAACTCCTCCCGGCTCAACCCGGCGTGCTCCCGCAAGCCCTGCACCACCGCCCCGAACGTCCGCAAGCTGTCCGACGACTCCGGCTCGCTGCCCGTACCCGTCCCCACCGCGCCATCGACCACGGTCGATCACCTCCCGCGGGTCATGGTCACGGAGCGTCACTAGTACTGTCCAGTCCGTGACCGCGTACGCTGGCCCGGCGTACGCGGCCCGGACCTCGCGAAGTGCCCGCCCGGCGCGGGAAATTGGCCGCATGGAAGCACCTGCCACTCCCCGAACGCCCGTGACCGCACGTACGTTCTGTCAGCGCCTCAGTGCGACCCCGCGCGGGGCGCGACTCGCCCGGCACCTCGCCCTGCACCAACTGCACACCTGGGGCGTCCCCCACGGCGCGGACGTCTCCGACAGGGCCGGCGCGATCGTCGCCGAGCTGGCTGCCAACGCGGTGACCCACGGGCGCGTGCCCGGCAGGGACTTCGAGCTGCGGCTGTCCCTCCTCACGGGCGGCGGTGTCCGTATCGAGGTCAGCGACACCCGCACAGGGCCGCCGGGCCTGCCGGGTCCCGAGGGTGTGCGGACCCCGCACCCGCTCGACGAGCACGGCCGCGGCCTTCTCCTCGTCGACGCGCTCGCCGACCGCTGGGAGGTGCTCCGCAGGGAGCCGCCGCCCGGCAAGACCGTCCGTGCCGAGATCGGTACCGAGGATGTCGGCGTCGCGCCCGAGCGGAAGTCCTGAGTCCGTATGGTGGGCCTCTCGTTCATCAGGTGGACACCAGGTTGCTGTGATCTTCGTGCGGGCAGGATGCCCGGCATGACCAGGGAGATACGGCAGGCGTACCTAGAGGCCGCCGAACGGGGTGTTCAGCTTCTGGCGAGGGATGAGGTGGCCCGATGCTGGGAGGAAGAGTCCGTGCTGCCGGGGTTGTCGGTGGGCGGACTGGCCGGTCACCTCGCGCGCAGTGTTCTGCAGGTCGAGTGGTTCCTCGATGGTGAGGTGGCCGGCGCCGAACCGGTGTCCGCGGTGCGCTACTACGCCAGGCTCGTCGGGACGTCCGTGCCCGACTCCGCGCTCAACGTCGGCGTACGGGCGCGGGGCGAGGAGACGGCCGCGGCCGGCTCCGCCGTCGTGGCCGAGCAGGCGCAGGCCGCGTGGCGGCGGCTGGCGCGGCGGCTGGACGAGGAGCCGGCCGATCGGCGGGTGGCCGTCCTCCACCGGCCGGGAGAGGAAATGCTGCTCGACGGCTACCTCGAGACCCGGTGTGTCGAACTGGCGGTCCATCTGGACGACTTGGCCTTGAGCGTGGGCCTTCGTCGCCAGGCGCCTGAAGCCGCACTCGCCGTCGCGGTCGACGTGCTGGTCGCGGCAGCCCGCGACCGGCATGGCGATCAGGCCGTGCTGCATGCGCTGGCCAGGCGCGAACGCGATATCGACCAGGCGTTGCGCGTGCTGTAGGCGCCGCAACCGTCCTGTCCGGTGGGGGGCCGGACGGGACGGCGTTCCTGTTGTTGCTGCGCGGACCATTGACGCGTGGGTGGTTCGACTCTAAGTTCCGTTCGAACTTGCGTGCACTGTTCGGTATTTCGGTCATCTCGGTGACCTGGACCAGCACTGTCACCCCCACCGCAAGGAGGACTCCGCATGAGCCGCTCCACCCTCCGCAAGCGCACCGCCCTGATAGCCGTCCCCGCCGCCGCCCTGCTCGCCCTCGTTCCGGGCACGGCGTCCGCGTACCCCAACCCCGGGCGGGTCACCGGGGACATCGTCACCCATGACCCGTCGATGATCCGCACCTCGTCCGGTCAGTACCTGCTCTACGCCACCGGCGGCGGCATCGCCAACAAGACGTCCAGCGACCGGACGGCCTTCCGCAACGGCGGCGACGCCTTCGCCGCCCGGCCGAGCTGGTGGCGGAACTACTCCTCCGTCCCCGAGGCCTGGGCGCCGGACATCTCGTACCACGGCGGCAAGTACCTGATGTACTACTCCGTCTCGAAGTTCGGCTCGAACACGTCCGCCATCGGCCTCGCGACCTCCAGCACAGGCCAGGCGGGCAGCTGGACCGACCAGGGGATCGTCCACACGTCGAACTCCTCCAGCGACTTCAACGCCATCGACCCGAACCTCTTCGTGAACGACGACGGCAAGTGGTGGCTGTCCTTCGGCAGTTGGTGGACCGGGATCAAGATGATCCAGATCAATCCGTCCACCGGGAAGCAGCTCACCTCGAACACCACCCGGTACTCGCTCGCCTCCCGCCCGACCGGGACCAAGGCCGTCGAGGCGCCCTTCATCGTCAAGCGGAACGGGTACTACTACCTCTTCGCCTCGTACGACACCTGCTGCAACGGGACCAGCTCCACCTACAAGGTGAAGGTCGGTCGCGCCTCCAGCATCACCGGGCCGTACCGCGACAAGAACGGCGTCGACCTGATGAACAACGGCGGGACGCCCGTACTGGAGTCCCATGGCAGCGTCATCGGCCCGGGCGGACAGTCGATCATGAAGGACGCCGACGGCGACCTGATCGTCTACCACTACTACGACGGCAACGCCAACGGCACCCCGAAGCTCGGCATCAACCTTCTGAACTGGAGCAGCGGATGGCCCGTCGCCTACTGACCCTGCTGGCGGCCCTGCTGCTCGCGATCGGCCTCGGCCAGCCGTCCGCGAGCGCCGCCTCGTTCGCCAACCCGGTCAAGTCCGTCAAGGGCGCCGACCCCTGGATCTCGTACCATGACGGCAACTACTACCTGGTGACGACGAGCTGGACCGACGTCATCACCATCCGCAAGTCCGCCACCCTCGCCGGGCTCTCCACCGCCCCGAGCGTGCAGGTCTGGAAGGGCGACGCCGCCTCCCGGTGCTGCAACATCTGGGCGCCCGAGCTGCACTTCATCGACGGCCGCTGGTATCTGTACTACGTCGCCGGGCAGAACGTGTCCGACTACAACCCGACGCAGCGCAGCCACGTGCTGCAGAGCGCGGGATCGGACCCGATGGGACCGTACACCTACAAGGGGCAGCTCAACAGCGCCTGGATGCTGGACCCGAGCGTGATGAACGTGGGCGGCAAGTTGTACATGCTGGGCAGCGCCATCACCGGCGGGACACAGAACCTCGTCGCCGCGCCGATGTCCAACCCGTACACCGTCAGCGGCGCGTACTCGACGATCTCCACGCCTACGCACGCCTGGGAACGGCAGGGCGGCACCGTCAACGAGGGCGCCGAGGTGCTGCAACGGAACGGCCGGACCTTCCTGATCTACTCCGCGAGCGGCTGCTGGACCCCCGACTACAAGCTGGGCCAGCTGGAGCTGACCGGCTCCAACCCGCTGTCCGCCTCCTCCTGGACGAAGAAGTCCACGCCCGTCTTCCAGCGGAGCGACGCCAACGGGGTGTACGGACCCGGCCACAACGGGTTCTTCACCTCACCGGACGGCCGTGAGAACTGGATCGTCTACCACGCCAACGACTCCGCCTCCGAGGGCTGCGACAACGGCCGTACGACCCGGGCGCAGAAGTTCACCTGGAACTCCGACGGCACCCCGAACCTCGGTACGCCGGTGCGGCTGGGGGCGAGTATGGCCGGCCCGTCGGGTGAGCCGGCGAGCGCGTCGACGACCTACACCGTCAGCAACCGCAACAGCGGCAAGTGCCTGGACGTGCCCGGTGGTTCGACGGCGGACGGGGCCAACGTCGTGCAGTACACCTGCAACGGCAACGCCAGCCAGCGATGGCGCCTGGAGGACCTCGGCGACGACACCCACCGGCTGGTGAACGTGGCCACCGGCAAGGTCCTCGACACCGCCGAATGCTCCTCCGCCGACGGCGCCGACCTGCGCCAGTGGTCCTGGCTGAACAACACCTGCCAGCGGTTCCAGTTCGTCGCCACGGACGGCGGCCACGTCCGCATCGTCAACAAGGCCACCGGCAAGGTGGCCGACGTGGCGGACTGCGCCACCACGGACCGCGCGGACGTGCGGCAGTGGACGTGGCTGAACAACGCCTGCCAGCAGTGGAGGCTGAACCCGGCCTGAGGCACGGTGCCGGCCCTCCTCGCACAGGAAACGGGGCGGCGTTCACCGACAGCTGTCGGTGAACGCCGCCCTCGGGCGGAACGCGCGACCATCCTGATCTGCCGAACCACTCCGGCAGTCCGCAGGGCTCGGTCACGGCGTCCCAGAAGCCGTCGAGCGTCTCGACCGGCCTACCCCGCAGGTCAACCACCAGTTCCGACTCAGTCCCTTGGCCATCACGACAGAGTGATCACCCCTCACCCAAGGCAGTGGCGCTCCGAAGAGACACGCTCTAGCCGACCTGCCCCATCCCCGCCGCGTTGGGCCAGCTCTGCGCGGCGGGCCACCCGGTGGCCGGCGCGGGCGTCAGCCCGTTCGTGCCCCTGACCTGCGCGGCCGTGAGGCCGCCACGGGCGGGAACCCCGGGCGGCGTCGGCCCGGTGGCCATGGGCATCGGCGGGGGCATCTGCGCCGGAAAGTGCGCTGCCGGAGCCAACGGCTGCGCCGGAGCGAGCGGTTGGGCCGGAGCGAGCGGCTGCCTCGGGACCTGGGCGGCCGCGGGCGCCATCGGCTGCCCCGGTCCCGGTACGGGCTGCGGCTGGGGCGCCGGCTGAGGAACGGCTTGCGGGACGGGCTGAGGTGCCGCAGGGACGGGCTGGGGCGCCGCAGGGACGGGCTGAGGTGCCGCAGGCACCGGCATCCCACCGCCGTTGCCCGCCGGCACGGCGGACGCGGCGGCGGGGAGCGGCATACCGGTGCCGACGGCACCCGGCGAGCCGAACCCCGGCCCACCGACCCCCGCGGAGGCGGTAAGGCCCGTCCCACCGGCACTCGCCACAGCCGGCGCGGCGGCGAGCCCCGGCCCCCCGGCACCGGCACTCATGGCCTGCGCGGCCAGCCCCCGCATGCCCGACCCGTTCGTCTCGCTCACCAGACGGTCCACGGCCGCCGTACCCGAGCTGTAGCTGGGCCCGTTGCCCGGCTCGGGTACGGCGGCTCCCCTCCTGGACGTCCCGTAGAGCACCTGTTCCAGGCCGGACACCAGGCGACGCACGTCCACCTGGGGGCGCACCACGAGACGCAGGAAGCGGCTGGACGAACCGATCTTGTTGCCGCACTCGCGGACCAGGATCCGGTGCTCGGTGAGCATCCGGTCCCGGACCACGGTGCCCTCGGCGCCCACGGGGAGGCGTACGAAGAGGAAGTTGCCCTGCGACGGGTAGACCGTCAGGCCGGGCAGCGCGGAGAGCTGGGAGGCCATGTCGAGCCGGTCCCGGCGCACCTGCTGGAGGCTCTGCGCGTACTCGGCGCCGTGCTCCTTCAGCATGAACACCACGTGCTCTGCGAAGGAGTTGAGGTTCCACTTGGGCAGCATCGAGCGGATGCGGCCCGCGAGCGCCGGGTTGGCGACGAGGTAGCCGAAGCGGATGCCGTGCAGGCCGAAGTTCTTGCCGAGGCTGCGCAGCACGACGACGTTGGGCCGCAGCATCGCCTCCTGGACGACGGACGGTTCCGCCTCGGCGTCCGCGAACTCCAGGAAAGACTCGTCGACGACGACCAGGTCGAGGTCGGCCATGGCGTCCATGAACTGCACGAGGGCGTGCTTGTGCAGGAAGCCGCCGTCGGGGTTGTTCGGGTTGCAGATGACCGCGACGCGGGTGCCGCGGGCCCGGATGAACTCGGCGTACTGCGCGAGGTCGAGGGCGAAGCCGCTGGACTCCTGGAGCGGGAACATGTCGACCCGCTTGCCGGTCTCCATGGGCTGGTCGGTCCAGCGGCCGAACGTGGGGACGGGGACGGCGAGGGACTCGCGCACCAGCAGATGGTCGATCCAGGTGATGAGCTCGGTCGAGCCGTTGCCCATGGCCACGCATTGCGGGGGCAGCTGGAGCAGGCTGCACAGTTCGGCCGTGATGGTGTCGGCGCTGGACGGGTAGTACGTGATGATGTCGCGCAGCTTGCCCGCCATGTCGTCGAACATGGCCGGGGTCGGGAAGTAGGGGTTGCAGGGGATGCAGAAGTCCACGGGCCCGGCCCCGTCGCCGCCTTCGCGCGTCAAGGCCGCCATCGACGGGCTGTGTGCCGCCGTGCTGCGGAACAGCGACGTGACGTTGTCGGCCATGGAACCTCCGTATGGGGCGGGCCCGTTGGGGACGGGCGGGCCCGACGTTCAAGGGCGGCCCGCGCGGGGGAGCGCGGGCCGCCCTTGGATACGGAGGCCGCTGCGGCACTGTTCAACCGTCGGGAAACCGGTCGGAACTTGTGTCGTGCCTGTGAAGGCCTGTCGGTGGCGTCAGCAGTCGAACGTGTGGACCGTCGTCGTCCGGTACGTCTGCCCGGGCCGCAGCACGGTCGACGGGAACTTCGGCTTGTTCGGCGAGTCCGGGAAGTGCTGCGTCTCCAGGCACAGCGCGTCGCCCTGCCGGTAGGTGCGGCCGGACGGGCCGGTGAGCGTGCCGTCGAGGAAGTTGCCGGAGTAGAACTGCAGGCCCGGTTCGTTCGTGGCGATCTTCATCGTGCGGCCGGAGGCGGGGTCGCGCAGGGTGGCGACGTGCTCGGGCCGGGCGGTGATGCCCTTGTCGAGGACCCAGTTGTGGTCGAAGCCCTTGGCGGTCACCAGCTGCGGGTGGGAGACGCGGATGTCCCGGCCGATCGGCTTGGCCTTGCGGAAGTCGAAGGGGGTGCCCGCGACCTTGGCCAGCTCGCCCGTGGGGATCAGGCCCGAGTCGGTGGGCGTGTAGCGGGAGGCCGCGATCTGGAGCTCGTGGTCCTCGATCGTGCCGCTGCCCTCGCCGGCCAGGTTCCAGTAGACGTGGCTGGTGAGGTTGACGACGGTGGCCTTGTCGGTGGTGGCCTCGTAGTCGACGCGCCAGTCGCCGTGCTTGGTGAGGGTGTACGTCACCTTCGTCTTGAGCGTGCCCGGGTAGCCCATCTCCCCGTCGACGCTCGTGTAGTACAGGTGCAGTCCGACGTCGGAGCCCTTGGTGAACGGCTCGACGTCCCACACGCGCTTGTCGAAGCCCTGGGTGCCGCCGTGCAGGCTGTTCTCGCCGTCGTTGACGGACAGCTGGTAGGCCTTGCCGTCCAGCGTGAACTTGCCCTTGCCGATGCGGTTGCCGTAACGGCCGATGAGGGCGCCGAAGTACGGGGTCTTCGCGACGTAGTCCTCGATGTTGTCGAAGCCCGCGGAGACGTTGGCGTACCGGCCGCGGCGGTCGGGGATCTCCAGGGACTGGACGACGCCGCCCCAGGAGAGGACCTTCAGGCGCGTGCCGCCGTTCTCCAGCGACCAGCTGTAGACCTTGGTGCCGTCGGCCAGCTTGCCGAAGAGCGTCTTCACCGGCTTCCTGCCTCCCGTGGCGTGCGCCGTGCCGCCGAGCGTCGTGGCGGCTATGCCCGCCGCCGCGGCTCCCGCGATGACCGTGCGTCTGTTCAGTTCCATGTGTGCGGCTCCCGATAAGGAGAGGGCCCCGCCTTCGGCGGGGCCCCGATCTGACTTACGAACCGACCTTGCGCTTGTTCCACACGTCGAACCCGACCGCCGCCAGCAGCACCATGCCCTTGATGACCTGCTGCCAGTCGGTGCCGATGCCGACGAGGTTCATACCGTTGTTCAGCACGCCCAGGACCAGGCCACCGATGATCGCGCCGAGGACGGTGCCGACACCGCCGCTCATCGACGCACCGCCGATGAACGAGGCCGCGATCGCCTCCAGCTCGAAGTTGAGGCCGGCCTTGGGAGAGGCCGCGTTGAAGCGGGCGGCGAAGACCAGACCCGCCAGGGCCGCGAGCATGCCCATGTTCAGGAAGACCAGGAAGGTGACCTTCTTGTCCTTCACACCCGACAGCTTGGCCGCCGGGAGGTTGCCGCCGATCGCGTAGATGTGGCGGCCGATGATCGCGTTGCGCATCACGTAGCCGAAGCCGACGAGCAGCACGCCCAGGATGAGCAGCACGATCGGGGCGCCCTTGTAGCTGGCCAGCAGCATGGTGAGCGTCAGCACGGCGGCGCCGATCGCGACCAGCTTCAGCAGGAACAGCTTGGTGGGCGGGACGTCGAGCGAGAACTCCTGCTGCCGCCTGCGGTCACGGACCTCCTGGAAGATCACGAAGGCGATCATCGCGAAGCCCAGCAGCAGCGTGAGGTTGTGGTAGTTCGTCTTCGGGCCGACCTCGGGCAGGAAGCCGTTGGCGACCTTCTGCAGGCCCTCCGGGAACGGGCCGAGGGTCTGGCCCTCGAGGAAGATCTCCGTCAGGCCGCGGAAGATCAGCATGCCCGCCAGGGTCACGATGAACGACGGTATGCCGCCGTACGCGATGAAGAACCCTTGGACGGCACCGGCGATCGCGCCCACGGCCAGGCACAGCACCACCGCGAGCACCCACGGTATGTCGTGTTTGACCATGAACACGGCGGCCATCGAGCCGACGAACGCCGTCAGTGAGCCGACCGACAGGTCGATGTGGCCCGCGATGATGACCAGCATCATGCCGATCGCGAGGATCAGGATGTAGCTGTTCTGCAGCACCAGGTTGGAGACGTTGCGCGGCAGCAGCAGGTCGCCATCGGTCCACACGGCGAACAGCACCACGATCAGGCCGAGCGCGATGAGCATGCCGTACTGCCGCATGTTGCGGCGCATGCCCTCCAGCACCAGTTGCAGAAGTCCGTCGCCGGTGGCCGCCCCTCCCTTGCCGGGCGGCGCGGGGGCCGGGCTCTTGGCGGTCACGTCCGTGCTCATCGGGTTACCTCTTTGTCCTTGGTCATGTGACGCATCAGCGATTCCTGGGAGGCCTCGGCCCGCGAGAACTCACCTGTCAGCCGCCCCGCGGCCATCGTGTAGATGCGGTCGCACATGCCGAGCAGCTCGGGCAGCTCGGAGGAGATGAAGACGACCGCCTTCCCCTGTGCGGCCAGCTGGTCGATGACCGTGTAGATCTCGTACTTGGCGCCGACGTCGATGCCGCGCGTCGGCTCGTCCAGGATCAGCACGTCCGGACCCGAGAAGATCCACTTGCTGAGGACGACCTTCTGCTGGTTGCCGCCGGACAGCTTGCCCACCGGCTCGAAGACGGTCGGCGCCTTGATGTTCATGGACTTGCGGAAGCCCTCGGCGACCTGCCGCTCCTCGTGCTCGTCGACCACACCGCGCTTGGCGACCTTGCCCAGGGCGGTCAGCGAAATGTTCCGGTTGATGGTGTCGATGAGGTTCAGGCCGTAGTGCTTGCGGTCCTCGGTGACGTACGCGATGCCCTGCTTGACCGCCTCCGGGACGGACTTCGTACGGATCTCCTTGCCGTCCTTCAGGACCGTGCCGCCCGCGTACCGGCCGTAGGCGCGTCCGAAGACGCTCATCGCGAGTTCGGTGCGGCCGGCGCCCATCAGGCCCGCGATGCCGACGATCTCGCCACGCCGTACGTGGAGCGACACCTCGTCGCACACCTTGCGCTGCTGGTCGATGGGGTGGTGCACCGTCCAGTTGCGGATCTCCAGGGCGGGCGCCGCCCCCTCCTCGGGCTCGTGCGGCGACCGCTCCGGGAAGCGGTTCTCCAGGTCGCGGCCGACCATGCCGCTGATGATCCGGTCCTCGGTGGTCTCCGGCGCCTTCACGTCGAGCGTCTCGATGGTCTGGCCGTCGCGGAGGATCGTCACCGAGTCGGCGACCTTGCGGATCTCGTTGAGCTTGTGGGAGATGATGATCGAGGTGATGCCCTGCTTCTTCAGCTCCAGGATGAGATCCAGGAGTTTGCCGCTGTCCTCGTCGTTCAGCGCGGCGGTCGGCTCATCCAGGATGAGCAGCTTCACCTTCTTCGACAGGGCCTTGGCGATCTCCACGAGCTGCTGCTTGCCCACCCCGATGTCGGCGACGCGGGTGTCCGGGTGGTCGGAGAGCCCGACCCGGCGCAGCAGTTCGGTGGCGTGCCGCAGGGTCTCGGTCCAGCTGATGATCCCCCGGGTGGCGTGCTCGTTGCCCAGGAAGATGTTCTCCGCGAGGGAGAGGTAGGGCACCAGGGCCAGCTCCTGGTGGATGATCACGATGCCGCGCTCTTCGCTGGCCCGGATGTCCTTGAACTGGCAGACCTCTCCCTCGAAGAGGATGTCGCCCTCGTAGGTGCCGTGCGGGTAGACGCCGGACAGGACCTTCATCAAGGTCGACTTGCCGGCGCCGTTCTCCCCGCAGATGGCGTGGACCTCGCCCTGCCGGACGGTCAGTGTGACGTCCGAAAGCGCCTTGACGCCGGGAAAGGTCTTGACGATCGAGCGCATTTCCAGGACGGGTCCCGCCATGGTCGTGCCTTCCAATCAGTGGTGAATCGTCGGTCGGTGGCGGGGACTACTTGAGGTCGCTTTCCTTGATGTAGCCGGAGTCGACGACCTCCTTCTGGTAGTTGCTCTTGTCCACGGCCACCGGCTCCAGCAGGTAGGCCGGGACGACCTTCGCGCCGTTGTCGTAGGTCTTGGTGTCGTTGACCTCGGGCTTCTTGTCCTTGAGCAGCGCGTCGACCATGTTCGAGGACACCTTCGCGAGCTGGCGGGTGTCCTTGTAGACGGTCATCGACTGCTGGTCCGCGATGATCGACTTCACCGAGGCGACCTCGGCGTCCTGGCCGGTGACGACGGGCAGCGGCTTGCTCTTGGAGCCGTAGTCGTCCGACTTCAGGGCCGACAGGATGCCGATGGAGATGCCGTCGTAGGGCGAGAGGACGGCGTCGACGCGCTCGCTCTTGTAGGCCGAGGTCAGGATGTCGTCCATGCGCTTCTGGGCCGTGCCGCCGTCCCAGCGCAGTGTGGTGACCTGGTTGAGCTTGGTCTGGCCGGAGCGGACGACGAGCTGCTTCTTGTCGATGTAGGGCTGCAGGATGTTCATCGCGCCCTGGAAGAAGTAGCGGGTGTTGTTGTCGTCGTTGGAGCCGGCGAACAGCTCGATGTTGAACGGGCCCTTCTTGGAGCCGTCCTTCAGGCCGAGCTTCTCGACGATGTAGGTGCCCTGGAGCTCGCCGACCTTCTCGTTGTCGAACGACGCGTAGTAGTCGACGTTCTTCGTGCCGAGGATCAGGCGGTCGTAGGAGATGACCGGGATGTTCGCGTCCTTGGCCTGCTGGAGCACGTTGTTCATCGACTTGTTGTCGATGGCCGCGATGATCAGCGCCTTGACGCCCTGCGTGATCAGGTTCTCGACCTGCGAGACCTGCTGGTCCGGGTCGTCCTCGCCGTAGACCAGCTTGGTCTTGTACCCCTTGGACTCGAGGTCCGCGACGACGTTCTTGCCGTCGGCGATCCAGCGCTCGGAGGACTTGGTCGGCATCGCGATGCCGATGGTGGCGCCCTTGGCGCCCCCTTCGCTCTCCTTGCTGCCGCCCTCGCTGTTCTGGCCGCAGGCGGACAGGGTGAGGGCGAGGGACGCGGCTCCGGCTATGGCGGCGAGAGCGGCTCTGCGGTTACGCATGATGATCATCCTTGATCTGTGTGCAGGGCTCGGTCTGGGAGGCGCGAAGTCGCTCCGGGTGGTCGTGCCGGAAAGACCGAGAAGAGATGTGGGGGATTGTGGTCGGCTGTGTCTTCTTTTGTGAAGCCGAGTTTCCGGAACGTTATGCCGAGATCTCGAACCGTTGCAGATCGCCAGGCATCCGGGACCCGAGCGGCGCCATGTCGCCGTCGGCTCCGTGGCGGGCCAGGAGGTCCAGGGCGAGCCGGCCGCGTCGCACGCGCTCCTTGGCGGTGGCCAGGGTCAGCTCCCGCATGTGGTGCCCGTAGGGGTAGATCCCGGGCGCCTTCGACAGGCCGAACTTCAGGTAGAGCGGTGCGCCGCGCCGGATCAGCTCGGCCACCTCGTACATCCGGACGTAGCCGCCGAGGTCGTCGGGGGCCTCGATGTACATGTCCATCGGCGCGCCGGAAACCCGCCGTATCTCGGTGAGGTGATCGAGCGTCAGGTCGCTGGGCACGTTGACCGAGTCGGCGCCGAGGCGCTCGTAGACCGCATAGGCGGCCGGGTTGACGGGGCCGATGAGCGCGGAGACCTTCAGCGTGGTGTCGGCCGGGATGATCCCGGCGGCTCTCGCCCGGTGCAGGGTCCACAGCACGCCCTCGTCGGCGACGAGCAGGCACTTGACGCCCAACTCCGTTGCCCTGACGGCGTCTTCGACGCAGCCGGCGACGGCGTCATGACCGCGGGCGCGCAGCCCGGCCCCTCGCGAGTCGGTGCGCGTGGAGCCGCCGATGTCCCACGTGCCGCGCGGGCCGGTGAACAGGCAGAGCTCGATGTCGCGTTCGGCCGTCGCCTCGACCATCTCGGTGATCTCGGCGTCGGTCAGCATCCACACGCCGCTGCCCTGGCTGATCCGGTGGATCGGCACGTCCAGCCGCGAGGCTTCCTTCAGCACCACCGCCAGCGCCTCGGGACCCTCGCACGAGGGGATCTCGGTGCGCCAGCGGCCGCCGCCGGGGAAGGAGTGCGCAGAGGCGTCGGCGGGGTCGAGGGCGGGCGCGTTCAGGCCCAGCGCGGTGAGCGCCTGCTCACCGGGCCTGCGGGAGGCCGGGGCGGAAGCGTCGGTCACAGGAATGTCCTTCGGTTCGATATTTCGGACGAGGTTCGCGGTCCTGGGTAGGGCAAGGCTGGTGTACGCCGGTACGAGGGCCGTCAGGTTCCCCCCGTACCGGCGTACGTCTAGGGGTGGAGCAGCACCTTGCCCACCTTCGGGTCGCCGGCTCCCACCAGCTCGATGGCCTGCGAGAACTCGGCGAGCGGCAGCTCGTGCGTCACCAGCGGCAGCGGGTCGAGCAGCCCGGCGGCGAACACCCGCACCGTGTGCGCCCAGGCGTCCGGCGGAGCACCGAAGACCGTGTGCACCTCCAGCTGCCGCACGACGAGGTCGGTCGGGTCGAGGCCGTCGGCGCCCGGCGCCGGGATGCCGGTCAGGACCAGCCGGCCGCCGCGCCGGAGGAGGCCGGCGGAGAGCCGGGCGGCGTCTGCGGACCCGGCCGTCTCGATCACCACGTCGAAGTCGTCCGGGAGCTCCTGGTCCTTCGTCCGGAAGTCCGTCGCGCCGTACTGCCGCGACAGCGCCTCCCGGTCCCGGCGGGTGCCGACGACCAGCAACTCGCCGGGCGAGCTCGCCTTCAGGAACTGCACGGCGAACATGCCGAGCGTGCCGGTGCCGACCACGGCGACGCGCTCGCCTGGCTGCGCGTTCCCCTTCAGCGCGGCGGCCGCGATGCACGCCGCGGGCTCCAGGAGGGCCGCGGCCGTGAGGTCGCAGTCGTCCGGGAGGGCGTGCAGCAGGCGCGCCGGGAGGGTCAGCGTGGCCGCCATCGCGCCGGGCTGCGTGAACCCGGTCTCCTCGTACCCGGCCGTGCACAGCGTCGTGTCGCCCGCGTGGCAGCGGTCGCAGACCTGGCAGTTGCGGAAGCCCTCACCGACGACCTTGCGTCCGACGAGGGACTCGGGGACGCCGGCGCCCACGGCTTCCACCGTCCCGGACCACTCGTGGCCCGGGGTGAGCGGGTAGCGCACATAACCCTCGGGGCGGTTGCCCTGGTAGACCTCGCGGTCGCTGCCGCAGATCCCGGAGGCGTGGACCCGCACCAGCGCCTCGCCGGCCTCGGGCCGGCGGGGCTCGTGCGGGACGAGACGGTGCTCGCCCGGGGCGTCGATCACTACCGCCGTGCTCACGTGGCGCCTCCGGGTTTCGAAGGTTTCGGTTGCCGGTTCTGGGTTTCCGCCGGCCGGACGGTCACTGGGTGCCCTTCGGCTTGCGCTGTTCCCAGCCCTCCGCCCAGAGGTCGAAACGCGCCTGCTGCTGCGGGAACTCGGCGGCGGCGTCGACGTCCAGCTCCACACCGAGGCCCGGGGCGTCGGAGAGGTGGAAGCAGCCGTCCTCCGGGTTCACCTGCGGCGCGCCCTTGACCACCTTCTTGATCTCCGCGTCGGCGAAGTCGTTGAAGTGCTCAAGGATCTTGAAGTTCGGGGAGGTGAAGCCGACCTGCAGTGACGCGGCGGTCAGGACCGAGCCACCCACGTTGTGGGGGGCGACCAGCATGTAGTGGGTCTCGGCGGTCGCGGCGAGCTTCCGGGTCTCCCAGATTCCACCGATATGGCCGACGTCCGGCTGGATGATGTCGACGGCCTGGCTCTCGAACAGCTCCCGGAACTCGATCCGGTCGTGGATGCGCTCGCCGGTGGCAACCGGCATGTCGACCTTGGCGGCGACCTTCTCCAGCGCCTTGAGATTCTCCGGCGGGACCGGCTCCTCCAGCCACGCGGGCTTGAACGGCGCCAGCTCCTTGGCCAGGCGCACGGCCGTGGCGGGGGAGAAGCGGCCGTGCATCTCCAGCATCAGCTCGGCCTCGGGGCCGATGGCGTCCCGGACCGCCTCGATCAGGGAGACGGCGTACAGGGTCTGCTGGTGGTCGAGCTCGAAGTGGCCGGTGCCGAAGGGGTCGATCTTGAGTGCCCGGTAGCCGCGCTCCATCACGCCCTGGGCGGCCTTGTGGTAGGCCTCCGGGGTCCGCTCGGTGGTGTACCAGCCGTTGGCGTACGCCTTGACCTTGTCGGTGACCTTGCCGCCCAGCAGCTGCCAGACGGGGACGCCGAGGGCCTTGCCCTTGATGTCCCAGCAGGCCATCTCGATCACGGCGATGCCGGACATCACGATCTCGCCGGCACGGCCGTAGTCTCCGTACTTCATCCGCTTGACGAGGTCCTCGACAGCGAACGGGTCGGAGCCAAGAATGTGGTTGGTCTCGGCCTCCCTCAGGTATCCGAGAAGGGCGTCGGTGTGTCCCAGCATCCGGGTCTCGCCGACTCCGGTGATCCCCTCGTCGGTGTGCACCTGGACGTACGTCAGGTTGCGCCACGGCGTCCCGACCACGTGTGTGCTGATTCCGGTGATGCGCACGGCGGTTTTCCTCGCTGCTTCGTCGGCTCGATCCTGTCAGTGTTCCGCCCGTGTGCCGCAAGCTGTGTTCGAGATTTCGGCACGCGTTCGAAATGCTGGCGTGACAGTAAAGACGGGGTGGTGGGAGTGTCAATGGGTCGCGCGCATAACGGTTTCGACAGTTTCGAAACCAGGGGCGGGGCGTGTCCCTACAGAACCTTCACGGCTGGATCTAGGAACGTTACCGGCGCGGAACTTAATCTTCCCGCGTCATGGACTACTGCGACCCGTGCCGACGGCACCTCAACGGCGCCCTCGCCTGCCCGGGGTGCGGCACCTCAGCCGATACGCTGCGCTCGCTCGAGCGGGGGTACGGCGGGTATGACACCCCGTTCGAGGGGCGCGACGGTGTTCACGCGGGGGTGGACGGGGCAGGCGGTTCCGACGGGCCGGACGGGTCGGATATGTCTCACGGGTCGGACGGTTTCCACGGCGCATACGCCGACGGCGATGACCATGGCCGTGATCATGACCAGGACGACGAGGACGACGGTGCCGGTGAGCCGCTGGGGCGCGCGGCGCGGCGTCGTGGGCGCGGGCGCGGCCCGGCCGCGGACGGTCCGGGCGGGTCGCGTGGTTCGAGTGGGTCGAGCCGGCGGGACCGGAAGGCCGCGGCGCACCGTCGGCGGCGGCGCCGGACCCTGTTCATCGCCACGGGATTCGTGCTGGCGGCGGGTGGACTGAGCCTCGCCGAACTGGGCATGGACGCGCCGAAGCCGACGCCGAAGCCGGCGGCTGCCGGCGGCGAGTCACCGGACGGGGACGCGTCGACGGAGGCGGGCGGTACGGGCCGCCGGCCGGGCGGGGAGGCCCGTGGTGACGACGGGTCGGCGTCTCCTTCCCCGGAGGCTTCCGACTCGCCGTCTGCTTCCGCGTCCCCGGAGGACGAGAAGTCGAAGGACGCGCAGGACGCCGAGGCCACGAAGGGTCCCGGGTCGTCCACGCAAGTCACCTCCCCGAGCCGCCCGGCATCCGCCCCCACGGGAGCGCCTCCGGCCCCGGCCCCCAGCCGGACCAGCGACCCGACGACTCCGCCCCCGTCCCCAAAACCGTCCCCGTCGGAGACCTGCGACCGCTTCCTGTGGTGGTGTGCTTAGCACGTACGGCGCGTACGCCGGCTTGCGTTCACAGGAACTTGCCGATGACTTGACGATCCGTTCCCTGTGCGTTCAGCCGGCTGTCCCTGTCTGATCTGTGTGCAATCCCTAGGTTTCCCGTGGGTTTTGGGAGACAGGGACTATGGACACATTCCTCGCGGTTCGGGCTCGTGGGATCACCAAGTGCTTCGGCGACGTCGTCGCACTCGACGGCATCGATCTGGACGTGGCGCCGGGCCGGATCCACGGCCTGGCCGGACCGAACGGCGCCGGCAAGACGACATTGCTCGGCCTCCTGCTGGGCCTCGCCGTCGCCGACAGCGGCACCCTCGAGATTCTCGGCACACCGGTCGGACGGGCGCTCGCCGCTCCCGACGGTGTCGCCGGTTTCGTCGACGGGCCCGGTCTCTATCCCTCGCTCACCGCGCGGCAGAACCTCGCGGCGCTGGCCGCTCTGCGCGGCCGTGACGCGTGGACGGCGGGCATCGACGACGTGCTCGACCAGGTGGGGCTCACGGACGTCGCCGACGACCGGACCCGCGGTTTCTCCCTCGGCATGCGTCAACGGCTCGGGCTCGCCGCCGCCTTGCTCACCAAGCCCCGGTTGCTCGTGCTCGACGAACCCTCCAACGGGCTCGACCCGGCCGGCAAGAAGCACGTGCACGGTGTCCTCGACCGGCTCGCGGCGGACGGGACCAGCGTCGTGCTCTCGAGCCACCGCATGGACGACCTCGAGGCACTGTGCTCGGACGTCACCATCATCGCCGCCGGACGGGTCGTCTTCTCGGGCCCGTTGGACAAACTGGCCGCCGAGAACGATGAACTGGACTACCGGCTGCTCACCTCCGACCCGCGGGCCGCCCGGCGACTGGCCCTCGACACGGACGGGATCCGGGTCGCCGACCACGCCGGGGCCCGGCACCCCGCCGAGGTGCTCGTCGTGCGCGCGCTGGTGGTGACCCTCGACGAACTGGTGGCGCGGCTCGTGCGCGCGGGCATCGCGGTGCGCGAGCTCGCCCCCGTGGTGTCGCCGCTCGAAGCCGCGTTCCTCGCCCTCACCGAACAGCAGGAGTCCGGCCGATGACCGCGACCGTCACCCGGGCGCATGCCCCGGTCCCCGGGACCCGCGTCTCGCTGACGCGCGGCTACCGCTTCGAAGTCGTCAAGCTGGTCTCGCACTGGAGGATCCGCCTGCTGGTCCTGGCCTGCTGGATCGCGCCGGCGCTCTTCGTCGCCGCCGTGAGCCGGCAGATGACGCTCCCGTCCGACACCCTCTTCGGCCGCTGGATGCACGCCACGGGGTGGGCCGGGCCGCTGGTGACGCTCGGTTTCGCGGGCACCTGGGCGCTGCCGCTGCTGACCTCGGTGATCGCCGGTGACATGTTCGCCTCCGAGGACCGGCTCGGCACCTGGCGCCACCTGCTCGTGGCGGTCCGGTCGCCGCGCCGGATCTTCGCGGCGAAGGCGCTGGCCGGTCTCACCGTCCTGCTGCTGCTCGTGGCCGGGCTGGCCTGTTCCAGCACGGTCGGCGGGGTGTTGGCGGTCGGCGACCAGCCGCTGGTCGGCCTCGACGGCCACCTGCTGACACCGGCGGACGCCGCGGAGAAGGTCCTGCTCGCCTGGGTGTGCGTCCTCGCCCCGACCCTGGCCCTCGGGGGTGTCGGACTGCTCGGGTCGGTGGCGCTCGGGCGGTCGCCGATGGGGCTGCTGCTGCCCGCGCTCGTCGCGCTCGCGATGCAGCTCGCCCAGATGATGCCGCTGCCCGTCGCTGTGCGTCTGTCCCTGCCCGGCTACGCCTTCATCTCCTGGAACGGTCTGTTCACCGGCCCGGCGCAGCTCGCCCCGTTGCTGATCGGCATCGTTGTCAGCCTGGTGTGGGCGGTGACCGCGACAGCGCTGGCGTATCTGCTCTTCCTGCGGCGCGACTTCACGAACGCGACCGACGACGGCTCGGCGCGCCGCGCGGTCACCGCCGGAGTCCTGCCGCTCGTCGGGCTGGTGGCCGCGACGATCTCGGTCGTCACCGCGACGACCTCGGCCACGGGCTCGGGGATCGAGCAGGACAAGGTGCAGCGCTCACTCGCCACGGCGTTCGCCCATCTCTACCGCGTGCAGACCGAGCAGCTCAACCGTCCCGCGGTCACCGAAGCGCAGTTGAAGGCCACGGCGACGTGCGACAAGGGCAGCGACAAGGTCGCCGCCGAAGGGCCGGGCAACGACTGGCGTTGCGTCGTCTCCTGGCATCTCCCTGGCGTCGAGGCCGCGGGGACGGCCGTGTACCAGCTCGACGTCACCCCGGACGGTCGTTTCGTGGCCGATGGCGACGGACCGAAGGAAGTGAACGGCTACTTCCTGGTCCGCACCCCGGCCGGGGACGCACCTAACCCGCTGTGGCAGTTCGACGGCAACGTCGAACTGCTCGCCACCTCGAAGGGATAACGCAATGCAGGTAACACGCCGTCGTCGGCGTGCCGAGAAGGGGCGTTCCGGCCTTCTCGGCAGACTGACAGGGCGCCGGACCATGGTCACGGCCGGCATCGCCGCCGTCGCCATGGCGGCCGCGGGCACCGCTTTCGCCCAGACCGTCCGGTTCGGCACCGACCAGGTCGGCCAGGTCACCGATCAGGGCCAGGTCCTCCCCAGCGACCAGTACATCGCCCCCTACGGCGACCGCCTCGTCGTGAACAACGGCAAGATCATGTCGTCCTCGGTCAGCCCGGACGGTACCCACCTCGCGGCCTCGGTCACCGACGGTGGGAGCGCCCTGGCCGTCGTGGACCTGACGAACTGGAAGGTGCAGCAACTCGTCGGCGCCACCGCGTCGTCGAACCCGCGCATCAGCGGCAACGACGTGGGTCAGGAAGGCCCCACGTACTCGCCCGACGGCAGGCAGTTGTGGCTGGGCCAGACCGACGGCTACACCAAGTTCACCGTGCAGGCGGACGGCAGCGTCGCCGATCCGACGTTCATCAGGATCCCGGCGGACGGGGCTCAGCACGCGCTGGTCGGCGGGGCGGTGTTCTCGCCCGACGGCTCCACCGTCTACTCGGCGGTCAACGGCCAGAACCGGGTGGTCGCCATCGACGCGGCGACCGGGACCGTCGAGCGGAGCTGGGCCGTGGGCAACGCGCCGCGCGACATGGCCGAGGTCGGCGACAAGCTCTACGTCAGCAACGAGGGCGGGCGCCCGGCGAAGCCCGGCGACACCACCCTCAACTCGTACGGCACCCAGGTGTCGGCCAGCCCGGTGACCGCCGCCACCACCACCGGCACGGTCAGCGTCATCGACCTGGCGAACCCGTCCGCCGCCGTCCGCAGCATCGACGTCGGCCTGCACCCGACGGCGCTGTACGCCAAGAAGGGCGCGCTGTTCGTCACCAACACGGCCTCCAACGACGTGTCGGTCATCGACACCGCCGACGACAAGGTCGTGCAGACCATCGCCACCCAGCCGTGGCCTCAGGCGTCGGTGGGCTACGAGCCCGACGCGGTGACGCTCACCGACGACGGTCACCTGCTGGTGACGCTGGGCCGCGCCGACGCGGTCGCCGTCTACCGGTACACGTCCCCGCAGGAGCCGGTCAGCTACGTCGGCCTGCTGCCGACGGACTACTTCCCCGCGGAGATCACCACCGTCGGCAACCAGGTCGTGGTCTCCAACACCCGTGGCATCGACGCCCGCCGCCCCACCACCAGCGCCGGGCACGGCACCCACGACACGACGTCGAGCCTCCAGCGCTTCACCCTGCCGGACGACAGCGTCATCAGGTCCGAGACGGCCAAGGTCTTCAAGCAGAACGGCTGGACCAGCGGCTCGGTCGCCTCGAGCCAGGGCACGAGCCACGCGAGGCCGGTGCCGGTCCCGCAGCGGCTCGGCGACCCCTCGACGATCAAGCACGTCTTCCTGATCGTCAAGGAGAACCGGACCTACGACCAGGTCCTCGGTGACATGCCGCAGGGCAACGGCGATCCGGCGCTGACGGAGTTCGGCGAGAACGTGACGCCGAACCAGCACGCCCTGGCCAAGCAGTTCGGGCTGTACGACAACACGTACGACATCGGCACGAACTCCGCCGAGGGCCACAACTGGCTGATGCAGGCCGACGACCCGGAGTACACCGAGTCCTCGGCCGGTGAGTACGCGCGCAGCTACGACACCGAGGACGACGCCCTCGGCCACCAGCGGACCGGCTTCCTGTGGACCGGTGCGCAGGCGGCCGGGAAGTCCGTGCGGGACTTCGGCGAGTTCCAGCAGTTCCTGACCAAGCCCTCGGGCGCGAGCTGGCAGAACCTGTACTGCGACGCCAGGAACATGGACGCGACCGGGCAGGACACCGCCTACACTCTCGACTCGTCCTCGCCGATCCCGTCGCTCAACGACGTGTCGGTGCACGGCTTTCCGAAGTTCGACACCAGCGTCCCGGACCTGTACCGGTACGAGATCTGGAAGAAGGACTTCGAGAAGAACGGGCCGGCGAACCTCAACATGTTCTGGCTCTCCAGCGACCACACCGGTGGTCCGGCGAGCGCCGCCGCCCAGGTCGCCGACAACGACCTCGCCACCGGCAAGATCGTCGACGAGATCTCGCACAGCAAGTACTGGAAGGACTCGGCGGTCTTCGTCGTCGAGGACGACTCCCAGGCCGGTCTCGACCACGTCGACGGCCACCGCGCCCCGATCCAGATCATCAGCCCCTGGGCCCAGCACGGCACCGTGGACAGCCGCTACTACACGCAGATCACGGTGATCCGGACCATCGAGCAGATCCTCGGGATCCACCCGATGAACCAGAAGGACAGCGCGGCCGCCCCGATGCGGGGGGCGTTCACCCCGCACCCCGACGACACGCCGTTCAAGGCGCTGCCCAACCGGACCTCGCTGACCGACGGTCTGAGCACCCCGCCCTCCTGCGGCGTGGACACCCCGGCTCCGCAGGACCCCGCCGCCGCACCGGTGCCGGCGGCGAAGGTGCCGGCGGCCAAGCGGTCGCTCGCGGCACAGTGGAACGCCTGGAAGTCGAAGCAGCGGCTGACCGGGCCGAACGCCGTGCCCGACTACGCGAACCCCGCGCAGATGAACCACTACACCTGGTACCAGACGCACAACTGGGCGAAGCCGTACCCCGGCGAGTCCACGATCTACGCGCCGCAGAACGTGCCGGGCGCCTACCTCCCGCCGTCGGAGTCCGACGGCTGACGCAGGCCCGTCACGACGGAGCCCCTGGCCGGCGCCTGCGCCGGCCAGGGGCTCCTGTCCCCGGCCGGGATCACCCCAGCATCCGCCGCAGCGCGTCCCGCAACGCCACCCGCTCCCCCTCCGACAGCCCGGCCAGCGGCTCCCGGGCGAACCGAAGGGACTCCCGCAGACTCCGGGCGACCCGTCGCCCCTCCGCCGTCGCGGCCGCGACCTTCACACGGCGGTCCGTGGGGTCCGGCTGCCGCTCCACCAGCCCCCGCGCCTCCAGCCGGTCCACGATCCCCGTGACATTGGACGGCTCGCACTTCAGCCGCTGCGCCAGCCGCCGCATGGGCAGCGGTTCGAGGCACAGCAGGCTGAGCAGCCGCGCCTGAGCGCCCGTCAGGGCGTGCTCCGCCGCCGCCGACTCGTAGTCCTCGTGGAACCGCGCCACGACCTCCCCGATGAGCTCGACGACCTCGAGGGTCAGCGGATCGGGGCGGTTCGTCATGCTCCGGGAAGTCGGTGTGGTGGGGGCCATGCGATCGAGGGTACCCGTTTATTTGACAGCATGAAATTTTTAGGAGCATGGTTGTTTCAGGTACTGAAACATCTGCATCGAGCAAGTGAGGTAAGGCGCATCATGACCGACACCCCCGCCCTCCCCGCCGCCAGCCGCGAGTGGCACCTGCTCAGCCGCCCGGTCGGCTGGCCGAAGCCCGAGGACTTCGCCCTGGTCGAGGCGGAGGTCCCGCAGCCCGGTGAGGGGCAGGTCCTCGTCCGGAACAAGTACCTCTCCGTGGACCCGTACATGCGCGGCCGGATGAGTGCCGCGAAGTCCTACGTGGCCCCGTTCGAGCTGGGCAAGGTCATGCAGGGCGGTGCCGTCGGCGAGGTCGTGGCCTCGAACGCCGAGGGGCTGTCCGTCGGGGACCACGTGCTGCACTTCCTCGGGTGGCGCGAGTACGCCGTCGTGGCCGGGAAGAACGCCGTGAAGGTGGACCCGGACGCCGCGCCGCTGTCGACGTACCTCGGCGTGCTGGGCATGACCGGCCTCACCGCCTACGCGGGGCTGCTGCGTACCGCCGCGTTCAAGGAGGGCGACACCGTCTTCGTGTCCGGTGCCGCCGGCGCCGTGGGCGGCCAGGTCGGGCAGATCGCCAAGCTGAAGGGCGCCTCGCGGGTCATAGGGTCCGCCGGGTCGGCGGAGAAGGTGAAGCTCCTCGTCGAGGAGTACGGCTTCGACGCCGCCTTCAACTACAAGGACGGGCCCGTGAGCGAGCAGCTGCGCGCCGCCGCTCCCGACGGGATCGACGTCTACTTCGACAACGTCGGCGGTGACCACCTGGAGGCCGCCATCGGCTCGCTCAACGAGGGCGGCCGGATCGCCGTCTGCGGCATGATCTCCGTCTACAACAACACCGAGCCCGCCCCGGGCCCGAGGAACCTCGCCCGGCTGATCCAGACCCGCGGCCGCATCGAGGGCTTCCTGGTCGGGGACCACTACGACCTGCAGCAGCAGTTCGTGCGGGAAGTCGCCCCGTGGGTCGCCTCCGGCGAGCTGAAGTACCGGGAGACCGTCGTCGAGGGCATCGAGAACAACCTGGAGGCGTTCCTGGGCGTTCTGCGCGGCGACAACACCGGGAAGATGATCGTCAAGCTCTGACGCCCTGTGCTGGATTTCCGGCATGCGGTAGCTTCTTTCCGAATCCGTCCCGGCCCGGGCGCGAGCCGCGGCGGACGAGCGAAGGAACAACCGCATGCCGATCCAGCAGTCCGACGTCCTGTACACCGCCGTCGCCACCGCGGAGAACGGGCGCGACGGCCGCGTGGCCACCGATGACGGCAGGCTCGACGTCGTCGTCAACCCGCCGGAGGAGATGGGCGGCAGTGGCGCCGGAACCAACCCGGAGCAGCTGTTCGCCGCCGGGTACAGCGCCTGCTTCCAGGGCGCGCTCGGTGTCGTCGCCCGTCAGGAGGGGGCCGACCTCACCGGTTCGACCGTGACCGCGAAGGTCGGCCTCGGCAAGAACGGGGACGGGTTCGGGATCATCGTCGAGATCTCGGCCGACATCCCCGAGGTCGACCGGGCCACCGCCCGGTCGCTGATCGAGAAGGCCCACGAGGTGTGCCCCTACTCGAAGGCGACCCGCGGGAACATCACCGTGACGCTGGTCTGACGACAGCCGTTGCACAGGCGGAGGCCGCACCCCTGGACGTGGGGTGCGGCCTCCGTCCGTGCCGGGGTCAGGCGGCGAGCGCCGCCGTGTGGATCGCCCGCGCCAGGCGGTTGTTCTCCGGGGCCGCTCCACCGGGGAAGGCGAACCGGCGGCGCGTGTAGCCGTACGCCAGGCCGCTCCACGGGTCAGCGAAGGCCTGGCAACCGCTCGCGCCGCTGTGCCCGATCGTCCCGGCACCGAGGAACGGGTGCCACGTGTCAGCCGTGGTCTGGAAGCCGAGCCCGAACGACTTGTGGGCACGTGCCACCACGTCGTAGCCGACCGAGTGGAACTGGCCGAACTCCGCCACCGTGTCCGGCTTCAGCAGCGGCGCCTGCTCGCCCACCTCACTGATCGCCGCCGCGTACATCCCGGCCAGGCCCCGCGCGGACGCCACCCCGCCCACCGAGGCCGGGCCCTTGGCGCGGATCAGCGGCATGTTCGGGAGCGCGGCCAGGTCGGTCGGTTCCGTGGCGTTGCGGTTGAAGGCGATCGAGGTGAGCGAGTGCGGGCCCGTGGGCGCGGCGTCGAGGAGGGCCTGCTCGTCCGCAGTCGGCGCCATCGGCTGGGTGGTGCGGAAGCGGGGCTCCTGGGGTGCGGGCAGGCCCAGGTGGAAGTCCAGGGCGTACGGGGTCCGGATCCGCTCCTGGTAGACCTCCTGGAGTGTGCGGCCCGTGGCGCGCCGGACGACCTCGCCGACCAGGGCGCCGCTGACCAGCGCGTGATAGCCGAACGCCGTGCCCGGACGCCAGAACGGCCGTTGGTCGGCGAGGCGTTCGGCGAGCTGGCGGTCGTCGGCCAGTTCCCCGAGGGTGAAGCCGCTGTCCGTGCCGACCACGCCCGCCCGGTGCGCCAGCAGGTCGCGCAGGGTCAGCGCGCCCTTGCCCTCGGCCGCGAACTCCGGCCAGTAGTACGTCACCTTGCGGTCCAGTTCCAGGGTGCCGTCCTGGACCAGGAGGGCCACGACCAGGTAGGCGGCGCCCTTCGTGGACGAGAACACACCGTAGAGGGCGTCCGCGTCGGTCCCCGCCCACAGGTCGACGACCTTCCGGCCGTGGACGTAGGCGCACAGCTGGCCCTCGTAGTCGGCCCGTTCCCCGGCCACGAACGCGGCGAACTCCTCGCGCACCCCCTCGAAGCCGTCGGCCACCGTGCCGTGGATCTCCTGCGTCATCCGCTCTCCTCAACTGAACTGCTGTGTGCCACTGTGAACAATGCCCTCGCCACCTGAGCGAATTCCCCCTTGGGGTGGCCCCGGAAGAGTGGCTCGGTGCCGAACAGGACCGTGTGACCTCCGCTGACCACCGAGGCCTGCCCCGAAGCTCCGGCCGGGCCGCCGGTGCCGTCCCGGAGCGGGCGCCAGTGTCCGGAGAGCAGCAAATTCCCGGTCGCGTACGACTGTTCCGCGCGGACGCCCGGGCCCAGGTCGGTGAACCAGAGCGGGGCGTAGACGAAGCCGTGGTCCGGTGCGCCGCGCGTGACGCCGCCCGAGTTCGTCACCCTCACGACGCCGTTCGCGTCCGGGTTGCCCGCCACCGGCTTGACGGCCAGCAGGTCCGCAGCCGCGTTCAGGGCGGCCCCGGTCCCGCCCCGGCCGACCAGTCCGTGGTCGTCGAGGAAGCTGTCCAGGGCCGCGCGGGCGGGGGCGGTCAGCCGGGCGTGGTCCAGGCCCGCGGACACGAACAGCACGTCCGTGCCGGACCAGTCGAAGCCCGCGTTCAGCACGGCCGTCGAGACCGGTGTGACGTCGAAGTCCATCTCCCGCAGCGCGAACAGCTCACCCGGTGTGACGGCCGCCGCGACGCGGAGGCGGTGCAGGGGCGCGCCGCCGGTGAGCCGCGTGGCCGTGAAGGAGACGTCGTGGGCGCGGGCGGCCGCGAGCGCCTGCCGGCGGGCCGACGCCGGGACGATCGCGCTGCCGTCCGGTGCCTGCCGTACCCGGACGCCGTTCCGCAGCAGGGAGTTGAGGGCCGCGATCTCACGCGGGTCGGTCAGCCGCAGGCGGAGGTCGCCGCGGGCGGGCACGTGGGCGACCGGGGCGGCCTCCCCGACCGAGCGCAGCGGCGCGCCCTTCAGACTGCCCGACGGCACCGGCTCGACCGTGGCGCCCCACAACCGGCCCAGGCTCCAGCCGGAGATGTCGTACATCACCGAGACCTTGTCGCTGATGTCCCGGCCGTCGGCCAGCAGCACGTTCGCCATGCCGCGCTTGGGCTGGTGCAGGTCGACGACGTAGGAGCCCCCGGGGTAGGTCCGCCCGGCGAGGCGGAAGGAGCGGGTGGCGCGGGTGACGCGGACGTCGTTGGCGAGGAGGTGGTCGACCAGTCGCGCCGCGGCCGGCGCCGAGCGCTGGGTGCGGGAGTCGCCGGTCGGGATGACGTAGGCGCGCGGGAACGTGGTCGTGTAGACGTCCTCCGGACCGATACCGGGGACACCGGGGACCGTTGCCGGCGACACCGGCACCTGTGGGGCGCCCGTCGCGCCCCGCCGGAAGACCTCGATCTGGTCGGCGACGAGGGTGCCGCGGTGCTCCCGGACGTGGTCCAGGGTCGCGCGGATCGCCGCGCCCGCCACGGCGGTGTTGATCGCCGAGCGGCGGCGCAGCTCCGGGACGGGCAGTTCGTCGTACTCCTCGTTGTTCACCGCCAGCGGGATCTCCACCGTGTGGGCGGCCACCGTGCCGTGGAAGGCCGCGTACTGCGGGGTGAAGATCGGCGGCCAGTCGTCCCAGCCCTCCTCCTGGTCGCGGAAGGGGATCTGGGCCGGTTCCACCCCGTCCTTCGCGGGCGTGTGGCCGAGGGCGTTGACGGCGGACTCCATGCCGAGGGCGTTGGCGTAGCTGTTCTTCAGGAAGAGGTCGTACTCGTAGTTCTCGCCGTGCGGGGGAGTGGTGGGCTCGATGAGGGTGCCGTTGACGTAGCCGTGCAGGTCGAGCAGGACGGCCGGCTGCTTGTCGAGCTCGATCTGCCGCATCGCGCGGGTCTCGGGCTGGGAGGCGGTCACGAAGTCGCGGTTCAGGTCGAAGCCGTTCGCGTTGGCGCGGGTGCCGGCGATACGGCCGTCCGGGTTGGCCGTGATGTTGAAGTACAGGCGGCTGTGCGCGAGGAGGTCCCTGGTCCTGGCGTCCTCGGCGGTCGCGAGCCGCTCGACGATCTTCAGGGAGGCGTCCGTGCCCTCCCACTCGTTGCCGTGGATGTTGCTGTTGACGAAGACCGGAGTCTTGTAATGGCGCTTGATCTCACGGGACTTGGCCGCGGTCGCGGGCGCGTTCTCGATCAGGTCGCGCATCCTCTCCTGGGCGCGGGCCTGGCGGGTGGTCTCCGGGGCGGTGACGGTGACGAGGTAGAGCCGGTGGCCGCCGGCCGAGCGGCCCGTCACCTCCACGCTCACCCGGTCGCCCAGGCGTTGCAGGGCGTTCAGCTTCGGCGCGATCGCGTGGTAGGGGGTCAGTCCCAGCTTCAGGGACTTGTCGCCGGGGTTCTCCGGGTCGGGGGAGAGGGTCTGGCGGCGGGGGTAGCCGCGGGTCGCGCTGCCGGCGGAGATCTCTGCGGTCAGGGCTCGTTGGGCCGTGCTCTCGGGTGTCCGGGCCGCGTGGTGGTCGACGGCGGCACCCTCGCGGGTGACCGGCTTGGGATCCGCGCCGGCGGTTCCGGGGGCGAGCAGGAGTGAGCCCGCCGTGGCGAGGCTGAGGGTGACGATCACTGCAGGTCTCGCAGGAACGGTTCTCGTGGTGCGCACGCGTACCTCCTGAGGGGCTTCCTGAGATCGGTACGGCGAGGTGTACCGGTTCGACTCAACGGCAACAAGGGCGCGTTGGTGTCGCCGGTGACCCGGACGGCCCCTCCGGCACAGCCGCGACCCACCGGTCCGGACGGGGGTCGCGGCTGTGCCGCCGGTGTGACCGGAGCGCGTCAGAGCGCGACCCCTGCCCCCGGTAGGGTCTTCCCATGCGCGATCTCGGGGTTGGTTTCCGGTACCTCATGAAGGGCCAGCGATGGGTGGCCCGGCACGGCAAGAGTTACGGCTTCGGGCTGCTCCCCGGCCTGATCACCCTCGTCCTGTACGCGGCGGCGCTCGTCGCGCTGGCGCTGTGGGGCGAGGACACCGTCGCCTGGGCGACACCGTTCGCCGACGACTGGTCGAGCCCGTGGCCCGGCCTCTTCCGCGGCTTCCTGACCGCCGTGCTGTTCGCCCTCGCCCTGCTCCTCGCCGTCGTGACGTTCACCGCGGTGACGCTGCTGATCGGGCAGCCCTTCTACGAGAACCTCTCCGAGAAGGTCGACCGGGACGTGTCCCCGGACGGCCATGCCCCCGAGTCGGGCCTGCCGCTCTGGCGGGAGCTGTGGATCTCCGCCCGCGACAGCCTCCGCATCGTGCTGCGGGCCGCCCTGTGGGGTGTGCTGCTGTTCGCGTGCGGCTTCGTCCCGGTGGTCGGCCAGACGGTCGTCCCGGTGATCGGGTTCTTCGTCACCGGGTTCTTCCTCACCGAGGAACTGACCGCCGTCGCCCTCCAGCGCCGCAGTGTCGAACTGCGCACCCGGCTCAGCCTGCTGCGCTCCCGCAAGACCCTGGTCTGGGGCTTCGGAACGCCCCTCGCCGTGGCCTTCCTGGTGCCGTTCGTCGCGGTGTTCCTGATGCCGGGCGCGGTCGCGGGCGCCACGCTCATGGCGCGTGACCTGCTGGGCGAGGAGATCCGAGAAGGCGGCGAGGAGGGCGACCAGCCCGTCACGACCCTTCCGCAGCCACCTTCAGGATCGTCCTCACCTGCGTGATGGTCTCCGGCCGGTTCCGAAAGGCCGCGATCCCGAGTTCTTCGCGTGCCGCCGAGGCAGGATGAGGACGTACATCGACTTCAACCAGGAGGCCGACGTGGCGGATACAGCACGGGCGACGCAGGACGCGGCGCGCGAGGCGGCCGTCGAGGCGGCCCTCGGCACGCTCGACCTGGACGCCAAGGCACGGCTGCTGGCCGGCCAGGACGCGTGGAGCCTGCCCGCGCTGCCGGAGGCGGGCCTCACGTCGCTGGTCATGTCCGACGGCCCGATCGGCGTCCGCGGGGTGCACTGGAGCGCCGACGACCCTCCCGTCGCCCTCCCGTCGCCCACCGCCCTCGCCGCCACCTGGGACCCCGCCCTCGCCCACCGGGCCGGGGTGCTGCTCGCCCAGGAGGGCCGCCGCAAGGGCGTCCACGTCCTGCTCGCCCCCACGGTCAACCTGCACCGCTCCCCGCTGGGCGGCCGCCACTTCGAGGCCTACAGCGAGGACCCGTACCTGACCGGCAGGATCGGCACCGAGTACGTCCGCGGCGTCCAGTCCGGCGGCGTCGGCACCACCGTCAAGCACTTCGTCGCCAACGACGCCGAGACCGACCGCCCGACCGTCAACAACCTCGTCGGCGAACGCGCCCTGCGCGAGCTGTCTGGCCCCCTTCGAGGCGATCGTCGTGCGCCGTCGCCGCCGCCAACCCGAACACGGTCGTGGTCGTCGACTCCGGCTCCCCGGTGGAACTGCCGTGGCGCGACGACGTCGCCGCCGTGCTCTTGTCCTGGTTCCCCGGCCAGGAGGGCGGCGCGGCCCTCGCGGACGTCCTCACCGGCGCGCACGAGCCCGGCGGCCGCCTGCCCACCACATGGGGCTCCCTGGCTGACGCCCCGGTCACCCAGGTCGTCCCGGAGAACGGTGAACTCCACTACGACGAGGGCGTCTTCATCGGCTACCGCGCCTGGGAGAAGCACGGCCGCACCCCCGCCTACCCCTTCGGCCACGGCCTGGGCCACACCGACTGGACCTACGACGCGGTCGAGGTGGACGGGACCGCCGAAATGACCACCGTCACGGTCCGCCTCCGCAACACCGGCGACCGGCCCGGCCGCGAGGTCGTCCAGCTCTACCTCGCCCCCGGCGAGCCCGACCCCACCCGCCCGGCCCGCTGGCTGGCCGGCTTCGCGGGTGTCGAGGCCCGACCCGGCGAGAGCACCGAGGCGACCGTCGAACTGCCGCGCCGTGCCTTCGAGATCTGGGACGAGACGACCATGTCGTGGTCGTTTGTGAAGGGTTCGTACGAGATCCAGGCCGGGCGCTCGATCACGGACCGCAGGATCACCGCGACGATTAGCGTCTGATCCGGGACAAGTTCCCCACCCAGCAGCCCCGGCCCGGGACCTGACCTCCGGACCGGGGCTCGCGGTCCTCCGGTCACAGGGTGGCCCGGGCGCGCTCAGCGCGTGCCGAACCCGTACACCGTCTCCGAGCGGTACACCTCGCCCGGCCGCAGCACGGTCGTCGGGAACTCCGGCCGGTTCGGTGAGTCGGGGAAGTGCTGGGTCTCCAGAGCGATGCCGTCACCGGGCGCGAAGGGCTCGCCCAGATGTTCGGCGGTGTACAGCTGGAGACCCGGCTCGGTCGTCGCCACCGTCATCACCCGTCCGGACGCCGGGTCGCGCAGTTCGGCGACCTCCACCGCGGTCGCCGTCACGCCCTTGTCGAACACGAAGTTGTGGTCGTAGCCGGAGCCGATCTTGCGGGCCTCGCGGAAGTCGAAGCGGGTGCCGGCCACCTCGTCCAGGCTCCCGGTGGGGATCAGGTCCGCGTCGACCGGTGTGTACCGGGAGGCGGCCAGCCGCAGCTCATGGCCGCCCGCCTCACCGGAACCGGCCAGGTTGAAGTAGCTGTGGTTCGTCAGGTTCACCACGGTCGGCGCGTCCGCCACGGCCTCGTACGCGATCCGCAGGGCGCCGCTCTCCTGGAGCGTGTACGTCGCCGAGACCTCCAGCCGTCCCGGGAAACCCTCCTCGCCGTGCGGACTGAGCCGCGAGAGCCGCACCCCGTGCTCGACCGGCGCGGCGTCCCACACCCGCTTGTCGAAGCCGCATCCCCCGCCGTGCAGCGAGTTCGGCCCGTTGTTCGGTTCCAGCGTGTACATCCGCCCGTCCAGCGCGAAGCGCCCACCGGCGATCCGGTTGGCGTACCGCCCGACCAGGGCGCCGAGGTACGGCTCCGGGTGCGCGAGATACCCGTCGAGGTCCGGGAACCCCAGCACCACGCTCCCGGCCGGCCCTCCCCCACTCTCGGCTGCGCTCGAGCGGGCGGAGCCCCATCGGTCCGGCACTTCCACGGACTGCACGATTCCGCCGTACGTCAGGACCCGCACCCGTACGCCCGCCCGCTCCAGGGTCCAGCGGTGCACCGGGGTCCCGTCGGGAAGTGTGCCGAAGAGTTCGTTCATGTGCGGAACTCTAGTCAGGGGTTTTTCGCGGTGACGGTGCGGTAGGCGATCTCCGCCAACCGGGCCTGTCCGTTCACACTGGGATGGAAGTAGTCCCAGCGGCTCAACTGGGCGGTGCCGAAACGGTAGTCGTACACCGCGCCCCCGTCGTACCGGCACCGCTCGTCCTCGGCGCAGACCTCCCTCAGGACCTTGTTGTAGTCCTCCACGCGCTTTTGCACCGTGTTCCGCCGCAGGTTCGCCGTCGCGTCCAGGCGGTCCGCGTCTGCCAGCATCGACGGGCAGATGCCCAGCTTCCACACCTGCCGGCCCATCGGGCTGGTACGGCCCTCGGACCACAGCCGCTTCAGGTTCGGCACGCTGGCCACGAACACCTGCGCCTTCGGCAGGGCCTTGCGCAGGCTGCGCAGGGCGTCCTCGAAGTCGGCACGGAAGGCGGAGACCGGGGTCATCGCCGAGGGCGTGGCCCTGCAGGCGTCGTTCGCCCCGACCATCACCGTCACCAGCTGCGGTTTCCGCCGCACCGCCTGGGCCACCTGCCCGGGCAGATCGGCCATCCGCGCCCCGGTCACGGCGTGGTTCCAGCTCCGCTCGGCGGCCCCGGTCCGCCCCAGCAGCCGTACGGCGAGCGAGTCGACCTCGGGGCTGGCACCGGTCGCCCAGGACGCCTCCGGACAGTCCGACAGCACGTCACAGGCGTCGAACCCGCGCGTGATGGAGTCACCCACGGCCGCGACGGAGGCGGGGCTGCGGTCCCAGAGAGGCGTCGGCTTCGGGGACGGCCTGGCGGCATCGGACGGGGCGGGGGAGTCGCCCCCCACGGCATCACACCCGGCCACACCCACCACGGCAGCCGCGACCGCGGCGACAACGCCCCGTGAGCGGTGGCCTCGCTTCGGCATCCCTGGTCCGTCCCCTCTGCGCGCCGTGCCTGTCTCCCCAACCCATGACAACGCACGAGGGTTCCCGGCCGATCAGGTGCAACGGCTCACACCCGTACAAGCGTCCCCCTGGGTGAATGGCGGGCGTTTCCCGGCACCGGGACCGACCGTACGTCACACTCCTTGCGTCACCGCACGGTAGCCTCGCCATCAACGTGACCCGCCCGGTCACAGCCGTTCCGCCCGTTTCCAAGATGTCCCGCTCTGCCCGGAGGTTCCGGTGACGACACGTGGAGTTCTGTACGTGCACTCCGCGCCGCGCGCGCTGTGCCCGCACGTCGAGTGGGCCGTCGCCGGGGTGCTCGGCACACGCGTCAGCCTGGACTGGATCCGTCAGCCCGCCGCGCCGGGCACCTGGCGCTCGGAGTTCTCCTGGCAGGGGCAGGCGGGCACGGCCTCCAAACTCGCCTCCGCGCTGCGCGGCTGGCACCTGCTCCGCTTCGAGGTCACCGCGGAACCCTGCTCCACCGCCGAGGGCGAACGCTACAGCTGCACCCCCGACCTGGGCATCTTCCACGCCGTCACCGGCATCCACGGCGACATCCTCATCCCCGAGGACCGCCTGCGCGCGGCGCTGAAGCGTTCCCAGCGGGGCGAGACCGACCTGGAAGCCGAGCTGAACAAACTCCTGGGCAAGCCCTGGGACGACGAGCTGGAGCCGTTCCGCCACGCAGGCGAAGGCGCCCCGGTCCGCTGGCTCCACCAGGTGGTGTGATCTTCGCTTCGCGCGTACGAAAGGGCCCCCACCGAAAGGTGGGGGCCCTTCACGTCGTACGTGCGGGGAGCCAGTCCTCTCAGACGGTCCGGAACGCCAGCACCACGTTGTGCCCACCGAACCCGAACGAGTCGTTCAGCGCGGCGATACGGCCCTCGACCGGCAGCTTCCGCGCCTCACCGCGGACCACGTCCGCGTTCGCCTCGGCCTCCGGGTCGAGGTTCTCCACGTTGATCGTCGGCGGAGCCACCCGGTGGTACAGCGCGAGCACCGTCGCCACGGTCTCCACACCACCGGCACCACCCAGCAGATGCCCGGTCATCGACTTCGTCGCGGACACCGCGATGTGGTCGGTGTCGTCACCGAACACCTTGCGCAGCGCCTTCAGCTCGGCGATGTCACCGGCCGGCGTCGACGTCGCGTGCGCGTTGACGTGCACGATCTCCGCCGGATCGAGGTCGGTCCGCTCCATCAGGTTCTGCAGGGCGTACGAGATGCCCCGCCCCTCCGGCTCCGGCTGCACGATGTCGTGGCTGTCGGCGGAGATGCCCTGCCCGACCGCCTCGGCGTACACCCGGGCACCACGCCTGGCGGCGTGCTCGGCGGACTCCAGGACGACGACGCCGGCGCCCTCACCGAGGACGAAGCCGTCACGGGCGACGTCGTAGGGGCGCGACGCGCCCTGCGGGTCGTCGTTGTTCTTGGACATCGCCATCATGTTGCCGAACGCGGCGATGGGCAGCGGGTGGATCGCCGCCTCCGTGCCACCCGCGACGACGACGTCGGCGCGGCCGGTGCGGATCATCTCGATGGCGTAGCCGATGGCCTCGGCGCCCGAGGCGCAGGCGGAGACCGGCGTGTGCACGCCCGCCCGGGCCCCCACGGCCAGTCCCACGTTGGCCGAAGGACTGTTGGGCATCAGCATGGGCACGGTGTGCGGGGAGACGCGGCGGACGCCCTTCTCCTTCAGCACGTCGTACTGGTCGAGCAGGGTAGTCACCCCGCCGATACCGGAGGCGATGACCGCGCCCAGCCGGTCGGGGTCGATGTTCTGGTCCTCGCCGGCCTTGGCTTCGAAACCGGCGTCGGCCCAGGCCTCCTTGGCCGCGACCAGCGCGAACTGCGCCGAGCGGTCCAGTCGGCGGGCCTGCGGTCGCGGGATGACCTCGGTCGGCTCCACGGCGACCGGGGCCGCGATCTTGACGGCCTGGTCGGCCGCCCACTCCTGCTCCAGGGGCTTGACGCCGGAACGTCCGGCGATCAGGCCCTCCCAGGTAGAGGCTGCGTCGCCACCCAGCGGTGTGGTTGCGCCGATACCGGTGACGACCACGGTGCGATTGGTCGAGCTCACGGGAATTCTTTCTCCAACGGATCCGAGGGATTAAGCGGCGCCACCGCCGGGTGGCGGGGCAGTCAGCCCGTAGGCCTGATCGGTCGATCAGCCCTGGTGCTTGAGGATGTAGTCGGTCGCGTCACCGACGGTCTTGAGGTTCTTGACGTCCTCGTCGGGGATCTTGACGTCGAAGCGCTCTTCGGCGGCGACGACGACCTCGACCATGGACAGCGAGTCGACGTCCAGGTCGTCGGTGAAGGACTTGTCCAGCTGGACGTCCTCAACCGGGATGCCGGCGATCTCGTTCACGATCTCGGCGAGACCGGCGACGATCTCTTCCTGAGTGGCGGCCATGTTGGCGCTCCTTCGTAGATATCCAGAGGGTGTGGCAGGTGGTTCTTCCCGTCCCGGACCGCATGATCCGGCACGGAGTGCCTAGGGGAGGGTAACGACAGTCGCGGCGTAGACGAGACCCGCCCCGAAGCCGATGACGAGCGCGGTGTCGCCGCTCTTCGCCTCGCCGGTCGCCAGGAGCCGCTCCATCGCGAGCGGAATCGAGGCGGCCGAGGTGTTGCCGGTGGTGCGGATGTCACGCGCGACCGTGACGTGTTCCGGCAGTTTCAGCGTCTTCACCATCGAGTCGATGATCCGCACGTTGGCCTGGTGCGGGATGAAGACATCCAGATCGTCCACGGTGATCCCGGCCGCGTCCAGCGCCTGCTGGGCGACCTTCGCCATCTCGAACACGGCCCAGCGGAACACCGCCTGGCCTTCCTGGGTGATCGCGGGGAACTTCTCGACCGTACCGTCGCGGTAGTCCGTCCACGGCACGGTCTGCTTGATGGTCTCGGACTTGTCGCCCTCGGAGCCCCACACGGTCGGGCCGATCGCGGGCTCCTCGGACGGGCCGACCACGACCGCGCCGGCGCCGTCGCCGAACAGGAAGGCCGTCGCCCGGTCCTCCAGGTCGGTCAGGTCGCTCAGCCGCTCGACACCGATCACCAGGACGTACTCCGCCGAGCCCTCGACGACCATGCCCTTGGCGAGGGTGAGGCCGTAGCCGAAGCCCGCGCAGCCCGCCGAGATGTCGAAGGCGGCGGCCTTGTCGGTGCCCAGCTTGTCGGCGATCTCGGTGGCGACGGCCGGGGTCTGCTTGAAGTGCGAGACGGTCGAGACGATCACGCCGCCGATCTGCTCGACGGAGATGCCCGCGTCCGCGACGGCCTTGCCGGACGCCTCGATCGACATCGCGGCGACGGTCTCCTCGTCGGAGGCCCAGTGCCGCGTCTCGATGCCGGAGCGCGAGCGGATCCACTCGTCGGACGACTCGATCGTCTCCAGGATCACCTCGTTCGGCACGACCCGGGTCGGGCGGTAGCCGCCGACGCCGAGGATGCGCGCGTACGGGGCGCCCTTGCTGGGCTTGATCTTCGCCATGCTCTCCGGCTCCTTGTCAGGCACCCGCCGCGTCAGCGGCAGGTGTTGGCGTCTCGGCGATGAGCTCGCGAGCCGCGTCGAGGTCGGCGGGGGACTTCAGCGCCAGCGTCCTCACCCCGGGCAGGGCCCGCTTGGCGAGCCCGGTGAGGGTGCCGCCCGGGCACACCTCGATCAGGGCCGTGACACCGAGTTCCTTGAAGGTCTCCATGCACAGGTCCCAGCGGACCGGGTTGGCGACCTGGCCGACCAGACGCTCCAGCACCTCGGCGCCGGCGGCGACGGTCCGCCCGTCCTTGTTGGAGACGTAGGCGAGCGCGGGGTCGGCCGGCGTCAGGGCCTCGGCGGCCTTCGCCAGCGCGTCGACCGCGGGGGCCATGTGGTGGGTGTGGAACGCGCCGGCGACCTTCAGCGCCACGACCTTGCGCACGCCCTCGGGCTTGTCCGCCTCCAGCGCGGCGAGCTGCTCCTTGGTGCCGGCCGCGACGATCTGGCCCGCGCCGTTGATGTTCGCCGGGGTCAGGCCCAGCTTCTCCAGGTGCGGGAGCGTCACGTCCGGGTCCCCGCCGAGCAGCGCGGCCATGCCGGTCTCGGTGACGGCGGCCGCCTCGGCCATGGCCAGGCCACGCGTGCGGACCAGGCGGAGCGCCTCGTCGTGCGGGAGGACCCCGGCGAGCGAGGCCGCGGTGATCTCGCCGACGCTGTGCCCGGCGATGGCACCGACCTTGTGGGGCAGGTCCGCCGGGTCCTCGAACAGCAGGGACGCGGACGCCAGTCCGGCCGCGACCAGCAGCGGCTGCGCCACCGCGGTGTCGCGGATCTCCTCCGCGTCTGCCTCGGTGCCGTAACGGATCAGGTCGAGTCCCGCGGCGTCGGACCAGGCCTCGAGGGCACCGCGAACACCGGGGAGGTCGAGCCATTCAGTCAGGAAGCCGGGCGTCTGGGCGCCCTGGCCGGGAGCGACGAGTACGAGCACTCTCACACTCTCTCTTGGGTACGGGCACGGCCGCCCGTGGGGACAGGGACGAAGAACACGAGGGGGTTTTGTCGAGCTTCGACAAAACCTTAGGGCTGGAGATCTCCATCGACCAGACGCCCCAGGATCAGCGCGATCCGCAGCGTGAACGCAGAGCGTACATCGGAGGGTGACCAGCCGGTGACGTCAGTCACACGTCGAAGCCGGTAGCGGACGGTGTTGGGATGCACGAACAGCATCCGCGCGGCCCCCTCGAGGCTGCTGGCCTGTTCCAGATAGACGCTGAGGGTTTCCAGGAGCGCCGCCCCGGCCTCCTCCAGCGGTCTGTAGATCTCCTCCACCAGCTGCTCACGGGCCGTGGGGTCGCCGGCCATCGCCCGCTCCGGGAGCAGATCGTCGGCGAGGACCGGGCGCGGAGCGTCCTGCCAGGCGGAACACGCCTTGAGGCCCGCGGCGGCGGCCTGCGCGGACCGGGTCGCGGTCAGCAGGTCGGGTACGACGGGGCCCGCGACGACCGGTCCGGCGGCGAACGGGCCGATGAGCGACTTGGCCACGGCCAGCGGGTTGTCGCTGCCGCCCGCGATGACGACCAGCCGGTCCCCGAGGACCCCGGTCAGCACCTGGAGCTTGGCGTGCCGGGCGGCGCGCCGTATCGCCTCGACGGTCAGCTCGCTGTCCCCGTCGGGCGCCGTCCCGAGCACCACGCACACGTGCTCGGGCGAGTTCCACCCGAGGGCGGCGGCCCGGGACACGGCGCCCTCGTCGGCCTCGCCGCTGAGCACGGCGTTCACGACCAGGGACTCCAGCCGGGCGTCCCAGGCGCCGCGTGCCTCGGCGGCCTGCGCGTACACCTGGGCGGTGGCGAAGGCGATCTCCCGGGCGTAGACGAGCAGCGCCTCGCGCAGCACGCTCTCGTCGCCCGGGGCCGCGACCTCGTCGATCGCGGACTCCATGACCTCGATGGTGGTGCGCACCATCTCCACCGTCTGCCGCAGCGTGATCGCCCGGGTCAGCTCGCGCGGGGCGGTACCGAACACGTCGGTGGAGATGGCCTGCGGGGCGTCCGGGCGCCGGAACCACTCGGTGAACGCGGCGATGCCCGCCTGCGCGACCAGACCGATCCAGGAACGGTTCTCCGGGGGCATGGCCCGGTACCAGGGCAGCGTCTCGTCCATCCGCGCGATGGCCTGCGCGGCGAGCGATCCGGACGACTTCTCCAGCCGCTTCAGCGTGGCGGCATGGGGGTGGACGTCGTGCGCTGCGGCTGCGCTCTTGCTGGTTTCGGGTTCGGGCACGGGACAAGACTGCCTTATCCGGACGGGAAGGTGCGCCGCCGGGTCTACGGTGGACTCCGTGATGGACGTGAGGCGCGCGGACGAGCGCTACCCAGGAGGGGATCCGGCCGCAGGCATCGACAGCCGGCACGCCTTCTCCTTCGGGTCCCACTACGACCCGGACAACCTCCGTTTCGGCGCGGTGCTCGCCTGCAACGAGGAGCGGCTGGCGCCCGGTGCCGGCTTCGACGAGCACCCGCACAGCCACACCGAGATCGTGACGTGGGTGGTGGCGGGCGAGCTGACGCACCGGGACTCCACCGGGCACGAGTCCGTCGTACGCCACGGGGACGTCCAGCGGCTCAGCTCGGCGGGCGGGGTGCGCCATGTGGAGCGCAACGACGGCCCGGGGCCCCTGACCTTCATCCAGATGTGGCTGGCCCCGCGCCGACCCGGCGGCGACCCGTTCTACGAGGTCGTCCACGGCATCGCCGACTCCACCCCCTACGCCGTCCCCGAGGCCGGCGCGATGCTGCACGTGCGGCGGCTGGCGGCGGGGGAGCGGACGGCGGTGCCGGACGGGGCGTACGTCTACGTGCACGTCGTACGCGGTGAGGTGCGCCTGGACGGCGAGGAACTGCACGCCGGCGACGCGGCCCGCATCACCGACGCCGAGGGACTGGAGGCCGAGGGCGTCACCGAGGCGGAGCTGCTGGTCTGGGAGATGACCTGAGAGCCGGGCCCTCCGCCGGCGGCGGGGGGCCTCCTAGAGTTCCGCCAGCACCGCGTCCGTGAACGCCGGCCACGCCTCGATCGCCCACGGCCCGAACGCGCGGTCCGTCAGCGCCACGCACGCGGCCCGTGCGTCGGGATCGACCCACAGGAACGTACCGGACTGACCGAAATGCCCGGCCGTGCGCGGGGAGGACGAAGCGCCCGTCCAGTGCGGCGACTTGGAGTCGCGGATCTCGAAGCCGAGTCCCCAGTCGTTGGGGTTCTGGTGGCCGTAGCCCGGCAGGACGCCCTTCGTGCCCGGGTAGTGCACCGTCATCGCCTCGGCGACCGTGCGCGGATCCAGCAGCCGCGGCGCATGTACCTCGGCGGCGAACCGCAGCAGATCCTCCACCGTGGACACACCGTCCTTGGCCGGAGAGCCCTCCAGGGTCGTCGAGGTCATGCCCAGCGGCTCCAGCACGGCCTGCCGCAGGTACTCGGCGAACGGGATGTCGGTCGCCTTCGCGACATGATCGCCCAACTGCTCGAAGCCGGCGTTGGAGTACAACCGCCGCTCACCCGGCGCGGCCGTGATCTTGTGCTCGTCGAAGGCGAGGCCCGAGGTGTGCGCGAGCAGGTGCCGGACCGTCGACCCGGTGGGGCCCGCGGGCTCGTCGAACTCGATCGCGCCCTCCTCGTACGCCACGAGCACCGCGTAGGCGGCCAGCGGCTTGGTCACCGACGCGAGCGGGAACCGCTGCCCGGCCGGGCCGTGGGTACCGAGGACGGTGCCGTCCGCCCGTACGACACCCGCCGCAGCGGTGGAAACCGGCCAGTTCTCGATCAGCGCGAGGCTCTTCAGCGACATGCGTTCGAGCCTATGCGCTCACAGCGTGAGTTCCAGCAAGGGGTTGGGCTTGGGCCGGAAACCGAGGGAGACGTACAGCGGCTCGGCCTCCGGCGAGGCGGTGAGCTGCACGCGCCGGGCGCCGCGCTCGCGGAACCATTCCAGCAGGGTCCGCATGCACGCGCGGGCGTACCCGCGGCGCCGGGCGTCGGGGTCGGTGGCCACGCTGAACACGAACCCCACCATGCCCTGCGGATCGCCCGACTTGCCGATCCGGTAGTCGGTCGTCCCGGCGACCAGCGAGGCGAGTGCGCCCGGCCGCTCCGGGTGGTCCACGACGAACGCCACGAAGTCGCCGTCCGGCTCGCCCAGTTCGGCCTTCAGGGTGGGCAGGGACTCCCCGTGCCAGTGGGTGGACGAATCGGACGCGAACATCGAGTCGATCATGATCTGACGCAGACGCAGGACTTCCTCGACGTCCTCGGGCAGGGCACGGCGTACGAGACTCATGGCTCCGTACGCTAACCAGCCGGATCAAGAGGCGTCCTGCCGATTTCTTACCGTCGGCGCTTGCTTGGAGTGCACTCCAAGGTCCTAGCGTGGGGGTCATGACGGTGATGGAGACCACGGGGGCCAGGGCCGACACCTGCGCCGGCCCGCCGCAGCAGAACCGGCGTCCGGACGGCGAGGACCGCTACACGATCAGCGAGGTCGTCGCCCTGACCGGCCTGACGGCACACACCCTGCGCTGGTACGAGCGCATCGGCCTGATGCCGCACATCGACCGGTCCCACACCGGCCAGCGCCGCTACACCAACCGCGACCTCGACTGGCTCGACCTCGTCGGCAAGCTCCGCCTGACGGGCATGCCGGTCGCCGACATGGTCCGGTACGCGGAACTGGTGCGCGAGGGCGACCACACCTACGGCGAGCGCTTCGAGTTGCTGAAGACGACCCGCGAGGACGTCCTGGCAAGGATCGACGAGCTCCGGGGCACGCTCGCCGTGCTCGACCGGAAGATCAGTTTCTACGCGGACGCCGGGCGTGCCCCGGCGTCGGAGAGGTCCCGATGACGGACGGCAGGATCACGACGGCGAAGCTCGGCGGCAACGGCCCGGAGGTGGGTGTCCAGGGCCTCGGCTGCATGGGCATGAGCTTCGGCTACGGCCCCGCGGACGCGGACGCGTCCCGGGCGACGCTGGAACGCGCACTCGAACTGGGTGTCACCCTCTACGACACGGCCGACGCCTACGGCGCCGGCGAGAACGAGCGGTTCCTGGCGCCGTTCTTCAAGGCACACCGCGACGAGGTCGTCATCGCGACCAAGTTCGCCCTGTCGATCCCCCCGGACGACCCGACCCGGCGTATCGTCCGCAACGACCCGCCCTACATCCGCCAGGCCGTCGAGGCGAGCCTGAAGCGCCTGGACGTCGACGTCATCGACCTCTACTACATGCACCGGCGCGATGTGAACGTGCCGATCGAGGAGAGCGTCGGCACCATGGCCGACCTGGTCCGCGAGGGCAAGGTCAAGCACCTCGGCCTGAGCGAGGTCACAGCCGCCGAACTCCGGGCCGCCCACGCCGTCCACCCCATCGCCGCCGTGCAGTCGGAGTGGTCCCTGTTCAGCCGCGACATCGAGACGCATGTCGTCCCCGCGGCCCGCGAACTGGGCGTGGCGCTCGTCGCGTACTCGCCCCTCGGCCGCGGTTTCCTCACCGGCTCGTTCACCAACGCCGACCAGGACCTGACCCCGGACGACTTCCGCCGCCAGCAGCCCCGCTTCACGGGCGACAACGCGACGGCCAACGCGGCCCTCCTGGAACTCATCCGCTCGGTGGCCAAGGCCCACGACGCCTCCCTCGGCCAGATCGCCCTGGCGTGGGCCCAGCAGCAGGCGACGATCCACGACCTGCCGGTCATCCCGATCCCGGGCACCCGCAAGCCGACGAGGGTCGAGGAGAACGCGGCGGCGACGAGGATCGTCCTGACGGACGAACAACTGGACCTGCTGAACGGAATCGCGGCCCAGGTGGCGGGTACCCGCTATGCGGACATGGCCTTCACCTCCGCGGGCAGGGAGTAGGGGAGTACGCCAGGGACGCGGGGCTGTGTCGATGTGCGGCTCCGCCGCGTGAGCGCGACCAGCCACGCACACCCCGCGCCCGCCCACGTGCGGGATCCCTCGGACGCTAGAGCTGTGCCAACAACTCGGCCTTCTTGACTGAGAACTCCTCATCCGTCACCAACCCGGCCTGATGCAGTTCACCCAGGTGACGAATCCGCTCGGCGATATCCGCGGGATCACGCCGCGGCCCGGCCGCAGCCACAGCCGCCACCGGACTGGACGTCCGCACCGCCGCAAGCACCGCCGCGGCGAACGGCAGTGACTCGTGCACCGGCCCGTACCCCAGCCCGAACACCACCGCGGCGGGATCCTGATCGGCCTGCTCGGCAGACGCGCCCGCGTCCCGCCGCAGCAACCGCAGATGCCCCTCGAACACCTCCGGCGACCGCCACTCCACCCCGTTCAGCTCCCCGACGGAGAAGCTCTGGTCCCCGGCCTTCCACTTCGCCGACGACGCCCCGGTCCAGAACCACCGGAAGTTCACGGTCCGCCCGTCGAAGGACGCCTTTCCGTCGTACGCCTTGAACGACAGCGGCCCCTGCGGCGGCTCCACCAGGTACCGCTCCGCCGGCCCGGACTCCGTCAGCAGCGCCCGGAGTTCATCGGCGTAGTACTCCGCGAGCACCTCCCGCTCGGCCGGCAACACCAGCCGGTAGGGGTCGCTGCTCTCCTTCAGCTGCCCGGCGGCAGCCTCCATCAACGGGTCCGCCCCGGGCCGCGGTTCGACACGCAGCACGACCGTGCCGCGCTTCCCGCGCGTCAGCGTCACCCCGGCGATCGCCTCCAGCGGCACACGACGTTCCCCGAGCGCCTGGAAGAGCTTAGGTGTTCGAATCCCCCGTTCGTAGCGGATGAGCACGGAGTCGGACTCGAACTCCCAGGCGGCATGAAATCCGGCCAGTACGTCACCCATGCGGCTCATCGTATGCGGCACGCGCTCCTCCGTCCCCCTCCCGAGCAGACCGCAATTCCTGCGCCGCTACGCGCGTCAGGCCGCCGCCGCGCCGGACAAACCGGTACGGCAGACGCCGTCTTCGTGCGCGCAGTGCACCGAGCGGTATGCGCCAACGCCGATCTCTGCGAAATTGAACAGACTTGCCGTTCCCGGCTCGAAGTAGCCGGCGTGACCCCTCGCGCCCGCCGCGGACAGCACCCGTGCCCCGAAGGAGACGGACACCGGATCGGCACCGTGACCCAGTCCGCCCAGCTCCAGATAGGGCACGTCCTGGATCCAGTCGTCGGCGTCCCGCATCGCCCACACCCGGGCGGTGGTGTGCAGTTGGGCGGCCTTCTCCACGCGCATGCCGGGGCTGCCGGCGACCGCGATGTCGGACACCCGGCCCGGCAGGGAGTGCGCGGCGACCCCGCACACCACGGAGCCGTAGCTGTGACAGAACAGCGAGACCGGCGCACTGCCCGGCAGCGCCCGCACCAGCGCGTTCAGCCGTACGGCACCCTCATCGGCGCGCATCGCCGTGGCCGAGTCGATGCCGAGGCCGCTGGGCGCCGTGTAGTCGGCCCAGGCGATGACGGCCGTACGGGTCGAGGGGCTCGCCTTCTGCTCGGCCTCGTACAGGGACTGGGCCATGCCGACCGGCGCCGAGTACTTGCGGTGCGAGCGCTGGAAGGTGAGCAGGTCGGTGTCCACGCCGGGCACCACGACCGAGACCCGGTCCGCCGTGCGCAGGTCGCCGAAGACCTCCGCCACCCGGCCCGAGCCCTCGGGGTCGAAGGCCAGGATGCGGCGGCCCTTCTCCATGAGGTCGTCGAGGCGGTGCATCAGGCGCCCGGCCTCGTGCCGGCCGCCCGGGGTGAGGCGCTGGTCGTGCATGCGTTCCCGCTCGACCTCGCGCGCCTCGGCAAGCGCGATGCGGTTGGCGCGGTAGCGCAGCTCGACGGGGGCGCCGTTCATGTTGCCGACCGCCAGCGAGTACTTGCGGGCCAGGCTCGCGCGCTCCCCCTCGCCGAGCGAGGCGAAGAAGCGGGCCAGCTTCGTCGGCTCGGACTGCGGGTCGGGCAGCCGGTGACCGGCGATGCTGCCGTGCTCCCAGGCCGAGACCGAGGCCTGCAGCGGCGTGACGCCCCGCTGGTGGCGCAGGGCGGTCCAGCCGGTGGTCGCCAGCATCACGAACACGACGGCCAGAGCGAGCAGTGCGCGCCAGACGTTCACTTGCGGGGAGGTGTCGAAGGAAGTCACTGAAAGGACACACTAGGAGAACGAGAGGGTCTCGCGTTAACCAAGTGACCGGGATCACGTTTCGGTATATGCGCTAAGGGGACCGCTCCGCACGCCAGTTCCCGGCCAGCGCGGGCCCCACTTGGTCCAGGTAGGCGGCGGTGAGTTCCCGCAGTCCCTCGAGGGTGAGGTCGTCCCCCGTGGACCACAGCCGCTCGGTGACACGAATCACCCCGCCGAAGAGGGCGACGACGATCCTCGGCCGGGGATCCGCGTCCACGTCGAGCCCCTCGCGCTCGGCGATGATGCCGGCGAGCTGCTCCTCCAGTTCCGCCGCCCGCCGCAGATGGGCGGCGAGCAGCGCGGGCGTGGACTCGATCACCCGGTAGACGCGCATGTGGAGGTCGATCGGCACGATCTCCTCGACCGCCTCGTGGATCGCGTCCCAGCTCTCCAGCACGGCCCGGCGCAGCGCCTCCAGCGGCACCTCGGCCGGCGGGCGGGTCCGCACGGCGTCGACGACGAGGGCCTCCGCGAGACGCGGCACGAAGAACGCCGTCTCCTCCTTGCCGGCGAAGTAGCGGAAGAAGGTGCGCTGCGAGACGTCGACGGCGGCGGCGATGTCGTCGACGGTCGTCTCCTCGTACCCGCGCGTGACGAACAGCTCCAGGGCGGCCCGCAGCAGCGCGTCCCGGGTGCGCCGCTTCTTGCGCTCGCGCAGGCCCGGACGGGGTGCCGGAGGTGCGGCTGCCGCCGTGTCCGCCGTGTGCGCAGTCTTCAAGGGCCTCTCCTCCGAACTGTTATCCCAGTTCAGGCTATACGGGGGATATCGCGTCAGCCACCGACTAGTGAATTGGTTTGTCAACTGTCAGTGGCTGTCATTAGCCTCGAACGTATGACTAGTCAGACCACCATCGACACGACGGCGTCGGGGGACAAGGCACCGGTGCCGTCGGACGCGACGCCGGGCAAGGGGCTGCGAGGGCACCCTTGGCTCACCCTCATCACCGTCGCTGTGGGGGTCATGATGGTGGCCCTCGACGGCACCATCGTGGCCATAGCCAACCCGGCCATCCAGAAGGACCTCGGCGCAACCTTCGCCGAGGTCCAGTGGATCACCAACGGATACTTCCTCGCCCTCGCCGTCTCCCTGATCACCGCGGGCAAGCTCGGCGACCGCTTCGGGCACCGGCAGACCTTCCTCATCGGCGTCGTCGGCTTCGCCGCAGCCTCGGGGGCCATCGGCCTGTCCGACAGCATCGCGTTCGTCGTCACCTTCCGCGTCCTGCAGGGTCTGTTCGGCGCGCTGCTGATGCCGGCCGCGCTCGGCCTGCTGCGGGCCACCTTCCCGGCCGAGAAGCTGAACATGGCGATCGGCATCTGGGGCATGGTCATCGGCGCGTCCACCGCCGGCGGCCCGATCCTCGGCGGCGTGCTCGTCGAGCACGTCAACTGGCAGTCGGTGTTCTTCATCAACGTGCCGGTCGGCGTCCTCGCCGTGGTCCTCGGCGTGCTGATCCTGCTGGACCACCGCGCCGAGAACGCCCCGCGCTCCTTCGACGTCCTGGGCATCGCCCTGCTGTCGACCGCCGTGTTCTGCCTGGTGTGGGCGCTCATCAAGGCCCCGCCGTCCGAGTGGGGCTGGGGCGACGCCAAGACGCTGGCGTTCCTCGGTGCCTCCGTGCTGTGCTTCGCGCTCTTCGCCTTCTGGGAGACGAAGGTGAAGGAGCCGCTGATCCCGCTGGCGCTGTTCCGGTCCGTGGCGCTGTCCGCGGGTGTCGTGCTGATGGTCCTGATGGCCATCGCCTTCATGGGCGGCCTGTTCTTCGTGACGTTCTACCTGCAGAACGTGCACGGCATGAGCCCGATCGACGCCGGTCTGCACCTGCTGCCGCTCACCGGCATGATGATCGTCGGCTCGCCGCTGGCCGGGGCGATGATCACCAAGTTCGGTCCCCGTGTCCCGCTCGCGGGCGGTATGGCGTGCACCGCGATCGCCATGTACGGGATGTCGACGCTGCAGACGGACACCGGCAGCGGCATCATGTCGCTCTGGTTCGCCCTGCTCGGCCTCGGTCTCGCGCCGGTCATGGTCGGCGCGACCGAGGTCATCGTCGGCAACGCCCCGATGGAGCTCTCGGGTGTCGCGGGTGGTCTGCAGCAGGCCGCCATGCAGATCGGCGGCAGCCTCGGTACGGCTGTGCTGGGTGCCGTCATGGCCTCCAAGGTCAACAGCGACCTGGCGGGCAACTGGGAGAAGGCGGGGCTCCCGCCGCTGACCGGAGAGCAGGAGCACCAGGCGTCCGAGGCGGTCCAGGTCGGTGTCCCGCCGCTGGCGCCGGGCACACCCGACGCGATCGCCGCGAAGATCACGGGCGTCGCGCACGACACGTTCATCTCCGGCATGAGCGCGGCGTCGCTCGTCGCCGCGGGTGTCGCCGTGGTGGCGGTGCTGGTGGCGTTCCTGACGAAGCGCGGTGAGAACGCGGGTGCGGGCGCGGGTGCCGCGCACATCTGACGGCCTGTCGTAAGACGCCCTGCTCCCGGGGGCGTTCGCCTATCAGGGTGAACCGCACCGCCGAACCCTCCCCTCCCGCGTGCCTCGCAGGTCACAGTGGGTCAAGTCCTCCGCAGGGCGTGGGAGGCGGACGCTGCGGCGCGCTGCTGGAGGGGGGCAGCGCGCAGGCAGCGGGGATTGAAGGCCGTTCACGGGGTACTCGCCAAGTCATACCCGAACAGAACCCCAACCGACCGAGGGTTTACGGGAGTTGATGATGGCGAGCTTCGGACACGGTACGCGCAGGCACCCCCGCTCACGTGGCCGGACGTGGTCACGGACCGGGACGGATCGCGCGACGCTCGGACTCATCGGAGTCATCTGCGCAGTCGCAGGCTTCTTCGTGCTGGGGATCATCCTCGGCCCGGCCGCGATCGTCTGCGGCTGGCTCGCCATGGGCCGCACCTGGTCGGGCTCCCGCCCCACCGCGGCCGTGGTCGCCCTGGTCCTGGGCGCCATCGACACGCTCCTGGCCGTCCTCCGGCTGTCCGGAGCGGCCGCACCGGGCATGGGCATGTTCTGATCCGGGTCACATGAGGGCAGGGCCTCCGGCGGTTCGGCCGGGGGCCCGCCTTCGTGCTCCGCACTACTCGGCCGGCGCTCCCCCGTGCTCCGCCCTACTACTCGGCCGCCGTCCCTTTCAGCGCCGCCAGCTCCCCGCGCAGCGCGCGCACCTCCTCCGTGAGCTCCCGTATCGCCTCCGTCTGCCGCCGCTCCTCCACGTCGTCCTTCTCGAACCGCGCGATGAACCAGGCCGCGATGTTCGCCGTCACCACACCCAGCAGGGCGATCCCGGAGAGCATCAGGCCGACCGCGAGCATCCGCCCCAGCCCGGTCGTCGGCGCATGATCCCCGTACCCGACGGTCGTCATCGTCGTGAACGACCACCACACCGCGTCACCCAGCGTCCGGATGTTCCCGTCGGGGGAGTCCCGCTCCACGGACAGCACGGCCAGTGAGCCGAACATCAGCAACCCGACCACGGCCCCGCCGACATACGTCGTCAGCCTGATCTGCGAGGCCATCCGCGCCCGCTGCCCGACGAGCAGCAGCGTCGACACCAGCCGCAACAGTCGCAGCGGCTGAATAAGCGGCAGCACCACCGCGGCCAGGTCGAGCCAGTGCGTCCGGACGAAGGCGGGCCGATGCGGAGCGAGCGCCAGACGTATGGCGTAGTCGAGGGCGAAGGCCGCCCACACCAGCCACTCGACCGCCGTGCACGCCTCCACCACGGCCGGGCCCGCGTCCGGCCGGACGATCGGCACGGCGTAGGCGACGGCGAAGGCCAGCGCCAGAGTGAAGAGCGGGCGCTGCGTGTGCTGTTCCCAACGGAGCTGGGCCGACTGCTGCTGCATGGGCCGCATCGTAGGAAAGGTGAAGGGGTGGTGGACCCACGGCCTACCCGTGAGGCTCACCACCCCTTGACAGGGCCGGGAGGCTCAGGGGTCCTTGCACAGTGCCCGCCCGGGTCGGACGCCCATCGTGCGAGGACCCGTTATGCGTCGCCGCCCGCTGCCCCCGGGTCCGCCGCCGACACGTCGAGCAGCTGGTACCGGTCGATGGCCTGCTTGAGCACCGAGCGGTCGACCTTGCCCTCGCGGGCCAGCTCGGTCAGCACGGCCACCACGATCGACTGCGCGTCGATGTGGAAGAACCGGCGGGCGGCGCCCCGCGTGTCCGCGAAGCCGAAGCCGTCCGCGCCGAGCGACTGGTACGTCTGCGGCACCCAGCGCGCGATCTGGTCCGGAACCGACCGCATCCAGTCGGACACGGCCACGACCGGGCCCTGCGCGTCGGCCAGCTTCCGCGTCACGTACGGCACCCGCTGCTCCTCCTCGGGGTGCAGCAGGTTGTGCTCCTCGCAGTCCACGGCCTCGCGCCGCAGCTCGTTCCAGGAGGTCGCCGACCAGACGTCGGCCTTGACGTTCCACTCCTCGGCCAGGATCTTCTGCGCCTCGACCGCCCACGGCACGGCGACACCCGACGCCATGATCTGGGCCGGGATCGAGCCGCCCGTGCCCTCGCTGAAGCGGTAGACGCCCTTGAGGATGCCCTCGACGTCCACGTTCTCGGGCTCGGCGGGGTGCTGGATCGGCTCGTTGTAGACGGTCAGGTAGTAGAAGACGTCCTCGCCGTGCGGGTGCTCCTCGGAGCCGCCGTACATCCGGCGCAGGCCGTCCTTCACGATGTGCGCGATCTCGAAGCCGAAGGCCGGGTCGTACGCCACGCAGCCGGGGTTCGTGGAGGCCAGCAGCTGCGAGTGCCCGTCGGCGTGCTGGAGGCCCTCACCGGTCAGGGTCGTGCGGCCGGCGGTCGCGCCCAGGACGAAGCCGCGGGCCAGCTGGTCGGCCATCTGCCAGAACTGGTCGCCGGTGCGCTGGAAACCGAACATCGAGTAGAAGACGTAGACCGGGATCAGCGGCTCGCCGTGGGTCGCGTAGGCAGAGCCGGCCGCGATGAGCGACGCCGTGCAGCCCGCCTCCGAGATGCCGTCGTGCAGCATCTGGCCGTTCGGCGACTCCTTGTAGGCGAGCAGCAGGTCGCGGTCGACCGACTCGTACTGCTGGCCGAGCGGATTGTAGATCTTCGCGCTCGGGAAGAACGAGTCCATGCCGAACGTGCGGTACTCGTCCGGCGCGATCAGCACGAACCGCTTGCCGATCTCCTTGTCCCGCATGAGGTCCTTGAGCAGGCGCACGAACGCCATCGTCGTGGCGATCGACTGCTGGCCCGAGCCCTTCTTCACGGTCGCGTACGTCTTGTCCTCGGGCAGCGGCAGCGGCTCGGAGCGGACGACACGCGTGGGCACGTAACCGCCGAGCGACTTGCGGCGGTCGTGCATGTACTGGATCTCCTCCGAGTCCCGGCCCGGGTGGTAGTACGGCGGGACGCCGGACTCCAGCTCCTTGTCCGGGATCGGCAGGTGGAGACGGTCGCGGAAGCGCTTGAGGTCGTCGACCGTGAGCTTCTTCATCTGGTGCGTGGCGTTGCGGCCCTCGAAGTTCGGCCCCAGCGTCCAGCCCTTGATCGTCTTGGCGAGGATCACCGTCGGCTGGCCCTTGTGCTCCACGGCCGCCTTGTACGCCGCGAAGATCTTCTTGTGGTCGTGACCGCCGCGCCCCAGGTGCAGGATCTGGTCGTCGGTCATGCCCTCGACCATGGCCCGCAGCCGGTGGTCGTCGCCGAAGAAGTGGTCGCGGATGTACGCGCCGGTCTCCGTGGCGTACGTCTGGAACTGCCCGTCGGGCGTGGTGTTCATCTTGTTGACCAGCACGCCGTCGCGGTCCTGGGCGAGCAGCGGGTCCCAGGTGCGGTCCCAGACCAGCTTGATCACGTTCCAGCCGGCGCCGCGGAAGATCGACTCCAGCTCCTGGATGATCTTGCCGTTGCCGCGCACCGGGCCGTCGAGGCGCTGCAGGTTGCAGTTGACCACGAACGTGAGGTTGTCCAGGCCCTCGCGGGCGGCGATGGACAGCTGGCCCAACGACTCCGGCTCGTCCATCTCGCCGTCGCCGAGGAACGCCCACACGTGCGACTTGGAGGTGTCGGCGATCCCGCGCGCCTCCATGTAGCGGTTCATGCGCGCCTGGTAGATCGCGCCGATCGGGCCGAGGCCCATCGACACCGTCGGGAACTCCCAGAAGTCCGGCATCGACCGCGGGTGCGGGTACGACGACAGCGCGTAAGGGGCCTTCGACTTCTCCTGGCGGAAGCCGTCCAGGTGCCGCTCGCTCAGCCGGTCCAGCAGGAAGGCGCGGGCGTAGATGCCCGGGGAGGCGTGGCCCTGGAAGAAGACCTGGTCGCCGCCGTCGCCCTCGTCCTTGCCGCGGAAGAAGTGGTTGAAGCCGACGTCGTAGAGGGAGGCGGAGGACGCGAAGGTGGCGATGTGGCCGCCGACGCCGATGCCCGGACGCTGGGCCCGGGAGACCATCACCGCCGCGTTCCAGCGGGTGGCGTTGAGGACCTTGCGCTCGATCTCCTCGTTGCCCGGGAAGAACGGCTCGCTCTTGGTGGGGATGGTGTTGACGTAATCCGTGCTGCGCATCTCCGGCACGGCCACGCGCTTCTCGCGGGCCCGCTCGATCAGCCGCAGCATCAGGTAGCGGGCACGCTCCCGGCCGCGCTCGTCGACGGCGGCGTCGAGGGAGTCGAGCCACTCCTGGGTCTCTTCGGGATCGAAGTCAGGAACCTGACTCGGAAGGCCGCCAATGATGATCGGGTTGCGATCGGATGCGGAAGCCACGCTGTTCCTTACCTGTCGGAGGGCCGTGCGAGGGCCGCTGTTTCGCTGTCGTCGCTGGGCGTCGGCGCTGGGGCTGCGCCGCTCCCCATGGTCCACCCAGGTGCCGTGAAACGTCATCTCTACCGATCGGTAACCCGAGCGGGAGATCGGCTCCGTGACGTCCGGGGCGAATACTTTCGAGTCTCGTACCCACGGACGATTCCTAAACGCCCAAACAGGGCAGAAAGGTGTGGTGTGCGCCACCTCGGGCCATGATGGTGTGCCTGGAGTTGCGGTGACACCGCCAGGATCGTCACCGTTTCGGCGGTCTGAACGGCCGGGTACTTGCGCGATCCGTCCCGCCCGTGTGGACTACGGCCAATGCTTCGCGCACGCGCGTGGCTGAGTTATTCCCAAGACATGATCAGGAGGCAACCCGTGAGCGCGACCGCGGACCACGCGGAGGAGCGGACGAACCCTGCCGCCAGGCTGGGGTTCCAGCCCGGGCAGGTGGTCCAGGAGATCGGCTACGACGACGACGTGGACCAGGAGCTCCGCAAGACCATCGAGGAAGTCATCGAGGGCGACCTGGTGGACGAGGACTACGACGACGTGGCCGACGCCGTTGTGCTGTGGTTCCGTGACGACGACGGCGACCTGACGGATGCGCTGGTGGATGCCACCACGTACATCGAAGAAGGCGGCGCCATCCTGCTCCTGACGCCGAAGACCGGCCGTTCGGGGTACGTGGAGCCGAGCGACATCTCGGAAGCCGCCACCACGGCGGGTCTGACGGCGTCCAAGAGCGTCAGTGTCGGCAAGGACTGGAGTGGCAGCCGGCTGGCGACGCCCAAGGCCGCCAAGTCCAAGCGGTAGTCGTACGACGGGGCGGGCCGACACCGTCGGCCCGCCCACCGGCATGCGCCGACGCCTGCGTAGGGTGGTCCCACCCCAGAAGCCCCATGAAGGGACACCCGTAACGATGGCGATCCAGGTCGGCGAGAAGGCCCCCGACTTCGAGCTCAAGGACAACCACGGCGCGCCGGTGAAGCTGTCCGACTTCCGTGGTTCCAAGAACGTCGTTCTGCTCTTCTACCCCTTCGCCTTCACCGGCGTGTGCACCGGCGAGCTGTGCGAGCTGCGCGACAACCTGCCGCAGTTCTCCGACCGCGACACCCAGCTGCTGGCCGTCTCCAACGACTCCATCCACACGCTGCGCGTCTTCGCCGAACAGGAGGGCCTGGAGTACCCGCTGCTGTCCGACTTCTGGCCGCACGGCAACGTCTCGCGGGCCTACGGCGTCTTCGACGAGGACAAGGGCTGCGCCGTGCGCGGCACCTTCGTCATCGACAAGGAGGGCGTCGTGCGGTGGACCGTCGTCAACGGCCTGCCGGACGCGCGCGACCTGAACGACTACGTGAAGGCGCTCGACTCCCTGTGACGCCGGTCGGGCGTCATGCGCTCGACACCCGCTGATTTGTCGGCTTCATGGCCTGCGTGGGGCGGGAACCCGTCACTAGGATCGACTCGTTGATCCGACATCCGAGCACAACGGGGCATCCCGCCCCTGGACACCAATGGAGGACTCGTGGGAGTCAGCCTCAGCAAGGGCGGCAACGTATCGCTGACCAAGGAGGCGCCGGGCCTGACCGCGGTCATCATCGGTCTGGGGTGGGACGTCCGCACCACGACCGGCACCGACTTCGACCTGGACGCCAGCGCGCTGCTGCTGAACAACTCCGGCAAGGTCGCCAACGACCAGCACTTCATCTTCTTCAACAACCTCAAGACCCCGGACGGCTCCGTCGAGCACACCGGTGACAACCTCACCGGTGAGGGCGAGGGCGACGACGAGCAGATCAAGGTCGACCTCGCGGGCGTCCCGGCCGAGGTGGAGAAGATCGTCTTCCCCGTCTCGATCTACGACGCGGAGACCCGCCAGCAGTCCTTCGGCCAGGTACGCAACGCGTTCATCCGCGTCGTGAACCAGGCCGGCGGCGCCGAGATCGCCCGGTACGACCTGAGCGAGGACGCCTCCACCGAGACCGCCATGGTCTTCGGTGAGCTCTACCGGCACGGCGCGGAGTGGAAGTTCCGCGCCATCGGCCAGGGCTACGCCTCGGGCCTGCGCGGCATCGCGCAGGACTTCGGTGTGAACGTCTGAGCCACCAGAAGGGCCCCGCGCACAGGGCCCAAGGTCTTCCTGTCCGGCGCCGCACGGTTTACGTGCGGCGCCGGACGCGCAAGACCACCTCAGTACACCACTGGGCAAGACAGGCCCTAAGGGGAGGGACAGCAGCATGGGCGTCACGCTCGCCAAAGGGGGAAATGTCTCCCTGTCCAAGGCCGCACCGAACCTCACCCAGGTGATGATCGGGCTCGGCTGGGACGCGCGCTCCACCACCGGAGCGCCCTTCGACCTCGATGCCAGCGCCCTGATGTGCAGCGGCGGCCGGGTGCTCGGGGACGAGTGGTTCGTCTTCTACAACCAGCTCAAGAGCCCGGACGGTTCGGTCGAGCACACGGGTGACAACCTCACCGGAGAGGGCGACGGCGACGACGAGTCGCTCCTGATCGACCTGTCCAAGGTGCCGCCCCGGTGCGACAAGATCGTGTTCCCGGTCTCCATCCACCTGGCCGACGAGCGCGGCCAGACCTTCGGCCAGGTCAGCAACGCCTTCATCCGCGTCGTGAACCAGGCCGACGGCCAGGAACTCGCCCGCTACGACCTCAGCGAGGACGCCTCGGCGGAAACCGCGATGATCTTCGGTGAGGTCTATCGCCACCAGGGCGAGTGGAAGTTCAGGGCGGTCGGGCAGGGGTACGCGTCCGGTCTGCGCGGTATCGCGATGGACTTCGGAGTGAGCGTCTCCTGACGCTATATGAGCAAAATCCGGGGCCTCGTGGGCGGCTGAGAGCGGCCGACTAGACTTCGGCTTCAAAAGTTCGTAAAGCCGGGTACGGCGCGGGGGAGCCCCGTACACACACGATTGGGTAGCCAGTGGTTCTGAAAACCTTCGGGTGGTCGTTCGCGGTCACCGCGCTCGGCCTGGTCGCAGCGATCTTGTACGGAGGGTGGACCGCGTTCGGCGTCGTTGCGATCCTTTCCGTCCTCGAGATCTCGTTGTCCTTCGACAACGCGGTGGTCAACGCCGGCATCCTGAAGAAGATGAATGCCTTCTGGCAGAAGATCTTCCTCACCATCGGCATTCTGATCGCCGTCTTCGGTATGCGACTGGTCTTCCCCGTCGTGATCGTCGCGATCAGCGCCCAGCTCGGGCCGATCGAGGCCGTCGACCTCGCGCTCACCGACAAGGACCAGTACCAGCAGTACGTCACCGACGCCCACCCGTCGATCGCCGCCTTCGGTGGCATGTTCCTGCTGATGATCTTCCTGGACTTCGTCTTCGAGGACCGGGACATCAAGTGGCTCGGCTGGCTGGAGCGCCCGCTGGCCAAGCTCGGCAAGGTCGACATGCTGTCGGTCTGCATCGCCCTGATCGTCCTGCTGATCTCCTCGATGACCTTCGGCGCCCACGCCCACCAGCACGGCGGCGCACACGCCGACAAGGCGGAGACCGTCCTGCTCTCCGGCGTCGCCGGTCTGATCACCTACATGATCGTCGGCGGCCTCTCCGGCTACTTCGAGGACAAGCTCGAAGAGGAGGAGGAGCGCGAGCACGAGGCCGAGGAGAAGGCCGAGCGCGAAGGCAAGCCCAAGTCGGCGATCCAACTGGCCGGCAAGGCCGCGTTCTTCATGTTCCTCTACCTGGAGGTCCTGGACGCGTCCTTCTCCTTCGACGGAGTGATCGGCGCCTTCGCCATCACCAACGACATCGTGCTGATGGCCCTCGGCCTCGGCATCGGCGCCATGTACGTCCGGTCCCTGACCGTGTACCTGGTCCGCGAGGGCACCCTCGACGACTACGTCTACCTGGAGCACGGCGCTCACTACGCCATCGGCGCCCTCGCCGTCGTCCTCCTGGTGACCATCCAGTACGAGATCAACGAGTTCATCACCGGCCTCATCGGCGTCGTCCTGATCGGCGCCTCCTTCTGGTCCTCCGTGCGCCGCAACCGCGCCATCGCCGCGGCCGAGGGCGGGTCCGGCTCGGACGAGAAGACTCAGGTCTCGTCCGGGGTGTGACACCCCTCCGGGTGAGGAACGCTCTGTGCGGGGCGGCCACCGAGGTGACCCTCGGTGGCCGCCCCGTTCGGTCGTCAAGGCCGTGGGCAATGCGATGACCTGCGGTCTCCAAGTGAACGTGGGGGCGGAATGGGCTTGTTCGACGGACTTCGGCGTGGGCGCGAGGCACAGTTCGACTCGGGCAGCGCGACTACCAACGCGATCGAGCTGACCAAGCGGCGCGCGCAGATATCACTCACCAAACAGGACGCGGCCACCGGCCATCTGCGCGTCAACCTGAGCTGGCGGATGCGCACCTCCGACATCGGCGGCTCTCAGCGCGAGAGCCTGCTGCGGCACCCCTTCCGGGCCCTGAAACCACCGGAGATCATCGGCCACAGCCAGAGCATGGTCAACGTCGACCTCGACCTGGGCTGCCTCTACGAACTCCAGGACGGCACCAAGGGCGTCGTCCAGCCCCTCGGCGGCTACTTCGGCGACGTCAACGCCCCGCCCTACGTCAAGCTCAGCGGCGACGACCGGTTCGGCTCCGGGTCCGGCGAGACGATGTACATCAACCTGGACCACCGCGACAACATCAAGCGGCTCCTGGTCTTCGTGTACATCTACGACCAGACCCCCGCCTTCGACCGGGCCCACGCCATCGTCACGCTCTATCCGAGCAACGGCCCCCGTATCGAGATCCACCTCGACGAACGCCAGCCGCAGGCCCGGTCCTGCGCCGTCGTCATGATCGAGAAGGTCAAGGACGAGATCGTCGTCCGCCGCGAGGCGAAGTTCGTCTACGGCTTCCAGGCCGAGTTGGACCGGCTGTACGGGTGGGGGCTGCAGTGGGGGCGGGGCTACAAGACGAAGGTGGACCGCTGACCTGCCTCGGCGTCCCGGTCCGGATCCGGCGTCCCGCCTAGCGGCCGATGAACTGCGGGCCCTGCGGGGGCAGGCGGAAGTCCGGGTCGGGGGCCGCGGTCACCGGCGGCGGGTAGCCGTAGCCGGACTGCGCGCCCGCGACGCCCGCCGTGGCCGGTGCCTGCGGGTAGCCGTACGCCGGCTGCGTCGGCGGAGGCTGCTGGGCCGGGTAGCCGTATCCGGGCTGCGCGGGCACCGCGGCCGGCTGCTCCGGGGGCAGCGGCCGGGACACCTCGGGAGAGGACGGGACCGGGGCCTGGGGCTGCTGGGCGGGTCCGGTGGTCGTGGGTGCGGGGCCGGCCGTGGTGGGAGGCGTGGGGAGGGACGTGGTCGGCTCCTGCGCCGCCTCCGACTCGTCCACCGAGATGCCGAAATCGGTCGCGAGCCCCCTCAGCCCGTTCGAGTAGCCCTCGCCCAGCGCCCGGAACTTCCAGCCCTCCCCGCGCCGGTACAGCTCTCCGCAGATCAGCGCGGTCTCCTCGCCCGTCTCCGGCTTCACGTCGAAGTGCGCCAGCGCTTCGTCCCCCGTGCCCGCCGCGTCGTACAGCAGGATGCGCAGCGCCTGCACGCGGTCGAACGTGACGCCGTCCGCCGATGCGACCAGCAGAATCCGGCCGACTTCCGACTCGACACCGGTGAGTTCTGTCTGGATCGTGTCGGTCAGGCCCTCGGCGACCCGCTTCTTGCCGAGCCGCCACACCTTCCCGGAGGGGTGCCGGGGCTGGTTGTAGAAGACGAAATCCTCGTCGGAGCGCACACGACCGTCGGGGCCGAGGAGCAGCGCGGAGGCGTCGACGTCCGGAACCCCCTGCCCGGGTGTCCAGCGCAGCACGGCGCGCACCGTGGTGGCTTCCAGCGGGACGTTCGACCCCTTCAGCATCGCGTGCGTCATGCGATCATCCTGCCTTCTCGGTCCTGCTCACGACAACGCGGGGGGCCGCGGCGCCACGAGCGGCGCCGACGGCCGTCGCGGACTACCGTCGTGATGGCCGGGCCTGGCTGTGCTTGCCCGCGTTACCTGATATTCATGCCTGAAGGGAACCTCCGGCATGGACTTCTACGTACTATTACCGGCCAGCTTTCGACGATTCGCAGGTCGCACGACCGCGCGGGGGAGTTTCATGCGTCATTTCGGGCACATCGCCCCTGAGGTGCGGAAGCGTCTCTTCTACCGGGAGCCGTGCGCGTTCACCCCGGAATCCTCTGCCCGGCTGCTCGCGGCCGCCCTGGGTGCCACCCTCTACAGCCCCGCCACCCGGCCCCGCCTCGCCGACGACATCCTCAAGCAGGCCGGGCGCGGTGTGGTCTCGATGGTGCTGTGCCTGGAGGACTCGATCGACGACGCGGACGTCGGCCCGGGCGAGGAGAACCTCGTCCGCCAGTTCACGGCCCTCGCCGGCCTCCCGGACGCGGACCTGCCGCTGCTGTTCATCCGCGTGCGCGTCCCCGAGCAGATCCCCGACCTCGTACGGCGCCTCGGCTCCGCCGTCCGGCTGCTGTCCGGATTCGTGCTGCCCAAGTTCACGGCGGAACGCGGCATTCCGTTCCTTGAGGCCCTGTCGACCGCCGAGGCCGAAAGCGGCCGTCGTCTTTTCGCCATGCCGGTGCTGGAGTCGCCCGAGCTGCTCTACCGGGAGTCCCGCGTGGAGACCCTGGAGGGCATCTCCCGCGCGGTCGACAAGTACCGCGACCGCGTGCTCGCCCTGCGCCTCGGCGTGACGGACTTCTGCTCCTCGTACGGTCTGCGCAGAGGCCCCGACATGACGGCCTACGATGTGCAGATCGTCGCCTCCGTGATCGCCGACGTGGTGAACATGCTGGGCCGCGCCGACGGGACCGGCTTCACCGTGACCGGGCCGGTGTGGGAGTACTTCCGGGTCCAGGAACGCATGTTCAAACCATTGCTGCGGCAGAGCCCCTTCCTGGAGGTGCAGGCCGCGGCGCTGCGCGAGAAGCTGATCGAGCACGCCATGGACGGCCTGCTGAGGGAGATCTCCCTGGATCAAGCCAACGGCCTGCTGGGCAAGACCTGCATCCACCCCTCCCACGTGCTGCCGGTGCACGCCCTGTCGGTCGTCAGCCACGAGGAGTTCACCGACGCCCAGGACATCCTGCGCCCCGAGCGCGGCGGCGGGGGCGTGCTGAAGTCGGCCTACACGAACAAGATGAACGAGGTGAAGCCGCATCGGGCCTGGGCCGAGCGGACCCTGCTGCGCGCCGAGGTTTTCGGCGTGGCCAACGAGGACATCGGCTTCGTGGAACTGCTGGCGGCGGGTTTGCCGGACTGACGGCAGGGAGTGGGAGGGCTCGAGGCCACGGGGGCCCGGGCCCGGTACATCGGCGGACTCGACGCAGGGATTTCATGGAGAAGGCAGTGAACGAGGGCGAGCACCACGAGGTGCGCGACGGGACGCGGTCCGGCACACCGGCCGGGACGGGCGGCGAGGCCGGCGGTGTCTGGTCCGGCAGCTGGGTCGCCGAGCGGCTCGGCGTCGAACTCGACGGCGACGACCGGCTGACCGGCCTGCTGGGGCTGGCCCTGCGCCGCAACCCCAAGCGCGCCCACCTGCTGGTGTCCAACGTGCTCGGCAAGCACGTGCCGCAGTCGCCGTCCGTCGTGTACGGCCAGGGCGTCGCGCTCGGCCGCCGCGTGCGAGAACTGCTGGGCGCCGAGGAAGCACGCCGGGCGGTCGTCCTCGGCTACGCGGAGACCGCGACCGGCCTCGGCCACTCGGTCGCCGACGGACTGGGCACCGCGACCTACCTGCACTCCACCCGCCGCCCCGTCCCCGGGCTCGCCCCGGCCGGCGGCTTCGAGGAGGCCCACTCCCACGCGACCTCGCACCTGCTCCTGCCGGAGGACCCCGCACTGCTCACCGGGGACGGCCCGCTGGTCCTGGTCGACGACGAGTTCTCCACGGGTAACACCGTGCTGAACACCGTCCGGGATCTTCATCAGCGGTATCTGCGGCGGCGCTATGTCGTCGTGGCACTCGTGGACATGCGGTCGGCGGCCGACGCCGGCCGGCTGGAGGAGTTCGCCCGGGAGATCGGCGCGCGGGTGGACCTCGTCGCGGCGGCCTCGGGGACGGTGCGGCTGCCGGAGGGGGTGCTGGAGAAGGGCCAGGAGCTGGTGGCGCGGTACGAGTCTGAGCGGGCCGCGGAGGGCCGTCCGGCGCCTGTGCGACCGGCTCCCACCGGCCCGCACCCGGAGGAGCAGCGCAACCACCCCCGCCCCACCCGCATCGACCTGGGCTGGCCCGCCGGCCTGCCCGACGGGGGACGGCACGGGTTCACCCCCGCGCACCGGGAACGCCTGGAGGGTGTCCTGCCCGCCATGACCGCCCGGCTCGCCGAGGCGCTGCCCGACGATGCCCGCCGCGTGCTCGTCCTCGGCTCCGAGGAGCTGATGTACGCCCCGCTCAGGCTCGCCGAAGGGCTGGAGCGGGTGCTTCACGCCGAGGTGCGCTACTCCACCACCACCCGCTCTCCCGTCCTCGCCGTCGACGACCCCGGCTACGCGATACGCACCCGCCTGGTCTTCCCCGCCCACGACGACCCAGCCGACGGACCCGGCGAGCGCTACGCCTACAACGTCGCCGGCGCCGGCTTCGACGCCGTCGTCGCCGTCGTCGACTCGGCCGCGGACACCCCCCGGCTGCACGGGCCGGACGGCCTGCTGACCCGCCTCGCCGGGCACACGCCGCAGGTCCTCCTCGCCGTCGTGCCGTCGTACCTCCCCCGGACCCCGTCCGCGCCTGAAAGGCCCTCCATGCTGCCCGAGCCCCTTCGCGGCCCCGCCTTCTCGTCGTACCCGCCCGAGGAGGTCGGCTGGCTGCTCCAGGACCTCTCGGACGTGACGCTGGAGGCGCCGACCGAGGAGCGCGAGGAGGCGATCCAGAGCGGCGGCGCGCACTACGCCGAATCGCTGCCCGTGGAGTACCAGCCGAGCGAGCAGTACCAGGAGCTGTTCCACGCCGCGCTCAAGACCTCGGCGGCCCGCATCGCCCAGGCGGTCGGCGTCGTCACCGAGACCGTCCTCGCGGAGCGGTCCCCGCGCCCCGTCCTGGTCTCCCTGGCCCGCGCCGGGACGCCCGTCGGCATCCTCATGCGCCGCTGGGCCCGGTACCGGCACGGCCTCGACCTGCCGCACTACGCCGTGTCGATCGTCCGCGGACGCGGCATCGACGCCAACGCGCTGCGCTGGCTCGCCCAGCACCACGACCCCCGGGACGTCGTCTTCGTCGACGGCTGGACCGGCAAGGGCGCCATCACCCGCGAACTCGCCCAGGCATTGGAGGAGTTCGAGAAGTCCGACGGCATCACCGGCTTCAGCCCCGAGATCGCCGTCCTGGCCGACCCGGGCTCCTGCGTACGGACCTACGGCACCCGCGAGGACTTCCTCGTCCCCTCCGCCTGCCTCAACTCGACCGTCTCCGGCCTGATCTCGCGGACGGTGCTGCGCGCCGACCTGGTCGGCCCGCACGACTTCCACGGCGCGAAGTTCTACCGCGAACTGTCCGGCACCGACGTGTCCGTGACCTTCCTGGACGCCGTCTCCGCCCGCTTCGCGGAGGTCGCGGACGCCGCCTGCGCCCAGGCCAAGGAACTGCTGGCCGCCGACCGCTCACCCAGCTGGGAGGGCTGGGCGGCCGTCGAGCGGATCAGTGAGGAGTACGGCATCCACGACGTGAACCTCGTCAAGCCCGGCGTCGGCGAGACCACCCGGGTGATGCTGCGCCGCGTGCCCTGGAAGGTCCTGGCGCGCGCCGGGGCGGGCAGCGACCTCGACCACGTCCGCCTGCTGGCCGAGCAACGCGGCGTCCCCGTCGAGGAGGTCGGCGAACTGCCCTACACCTGCGTCGGCCTGATCCACCCCAAGTACACCCGGGGCGCGACCGGCGCCGACGGCAAGGCGGTGACCCTCTGATGCCCGCACTCGTCGCGAGCGACCTCGACCGCACACTGATCTACTCCGCTGCGGCGCTGGCGCTGACCATGCCGGACGCGCGGGCGCCCCGGCTGCTGTGTGTGGAGGTGCACGAGAGCAAACCGCTGTCGTACATGACGGAGACGGCGGCCCAGCTCCTCACCGACCTGGGCGACGCGGCCGTCTTCGTGCCGACGACCACCCGGACGCGCAAGCAGTACCAGCGCATCAGCCTGCCGGGCCCCGAACCCACGTACGCGATCTGCGCCAACGGCGGCCACCTCCTGGTGGACGGCGTGTCCGACCCCGACTGGCACGCGCGGGTGACCGCACGGCTGGCCGACCGGTGCGCGCCCCTGGCCGAGGTGCAGGAGCACCTGCTGAGGGCCGCCGACCCGGTCTGGGTGCGCAAGCACCGCGTCGCCGACGACCTGTTCGCCTACCTCGTCGTCGAGCGGGAGCTGCTGCCCGAGGACTGGGTGAAGGAACTCGCCGTGTGGGCGGAGAACCGTGGCTGGACCGTCTCCCTCCAGGGCCGCAAGATCTATGCCGTTCCCAAGCCGCTCACCAAGAGCGCGGCGATGCACGAGGTCGCCCGCCGGACCGGCGCCGATCTCACCCTCGCCGCCGGTGACTCCCTGCTCGACGCCGACCTGCTCCTCGCGGCCGACCAGGGCTGGCGCCCGGGCCACGGGGAACTGGCCGACACCGGCTGGACGGCTCCCTCGATCAGGGCGCTTCCCGAGCGGGGCGTCCTTGCGGGCGAGCGGATCCTGCGGGAGCTCCTGAGGACGGTGAGGTCGCCCCGCTGACGTCGGCGTGGCCGGCGCCGGCGCGTCCGTCCCGCCGGCGCCGGCCCGGCCCCGATCGCAGCAGCCGCAGCACGACGAACACCAGCACCGCGAGCGCCGCCACGGCGAGGACCACCTTCGAGTAGGCGGAGACGATGTCCGTCACCTGGTGCCAGTTCGCGCCGAGCAGGTAGCCCGCGAGCACGAACGCCGTGTTCCAGATCGCGCTGCCCAGCGTGGTCAGCCCGAGGAACACCGGCAGGCGCATGCGCTCGACACCCGCCGGCACGGAGATCAGGCTGCGGAAGATCGGGATCATCCGGCCGAAGAACACCGCCTTGGTGCCGTGCCGCAGGAACCAGGCCTCCGTCCTCTCGATGTCCGAGACCTTCACCAGCGGCAGCCGGGCCGCTGTCGCCACCGTCCGGTCACGGCCGAGCAGCGCACCGATCCCGTACAACGCGAAGGCGCCGACCACCGAGCCGGCCGTCGTCCACAGCAGCACGGCGAGCAGGCTCATCCGGCCGCTGCTCGCGGCGAACCCGGCGAGGGGCAGGATCACCTCGCTGGGCAGCGGCGGGAACAGGTTCTCCAGGGCGATGGCGAGACCGGCACCCGGCGCGCCCAGGGCGTCCATCAGGTCGTTGACCCACTGCGGTCCGGCGTCCGCTGCGATGGCTGTCATGCCGCCACGCTAGGAAACCGAAGCTGAAGAACTCCTGAGGAAGAGCGTCAGCCGCAGCAGCCGCCTCCGCAGCAGCCGCCCCCGCCGCCGCCCGGGCGGGGGGCCGGGGCCGGGGCGGAGGCCGAGCCACCGACCGCGACCGTGGAGAGGAGCTTCACCGTGTCGTCGTGCCCCGAGGGGCAGGCCGCGGGGTCGGAGGACTCGGCCATGGGACGGCTGAGTTCGAAGGTGTCGCCGCAGGTCCGGCAGCGGTACTCGTAGCGAGGCATGCGCACAGGTTAACCGGCACGGTCAATGGCCGGCCCCGCGTTCCTCGCGGATCTGTGAGACCACGTGGGACACCGCCCCGCGTACCGCTTCCGTCTCCGTGAGGAAGTGCCAGTAGTCGGGGTGGCGGCCCTCGAGACCGGCGATGGCGCGGTCGAGGCGGGACACGGCGTCGTCCAGGGGGCGGGCGTGGCGCGGGTCGGGGGTGTTGCGGCCGGCCATGGCGAGGCGCTGGGCGTCGCGGATGGCGAAGCGGGTGCGGTCGATCTCCTGCTGGGGGTCCTTCTGCACGGCGTTCAGACGGCGCAGGCGGTCGCCGGCGGCGGAGACGGCCTCGTCGGTGCTGTTGAGGAGGGCCCGCACGGTCGACAGCAGAGCCGTGGCGTCGGCCCATCGCTGTTCCTCGCGGGCGGTGTGGGCCTCGGCCAGTTTGGTCTCGGCCTGGCGGACGTTCTCGGCGGCGACGTCGGGGACGTGCTGCAGGTCCTGCCAGCAGGCCGCGGTGAAGCGGCGGCGGAGTTCGCTCAGGGTCGGCTCAACCTGCTCTGAGCGGGTGGTGAGGGCCTGGGCGCGGGTGCGCAGGGAGACGAGCCGGTGGTCGATCTCGGCGGCGCGCTCCGGCAGCCGCTCGGCCTCCACGCGGACCGCTTCGGCCTCGCGGGTGACGCGCTCGGCCCGTTCCAGGGTCTGGGGTACGCCGTGCTGGCCGGCGCCCTGGTTCAGCTTGGTGAGCGCCGGGGCGAGGGCGGCGAGGCGGGCGGCGAGGTCGTCCGCCTCAAGGCCCGAGGCTCGTACGGTGTCCAGGGCGTTGGAGGCGGCCAGCAGGGCCTGGCGGGCGCGTTCGACCGCGGGGGCGAGGCGGGCCAGCTGGGTCTCGGCCTTGCCGAGCAGGGGGCCCAGGCCGTCGGTGAAGCGGTCCAGCTCCTGCTTGACCCGGCCGAGCTCCTCCTTGGCGGCGGTCAGTTCGGCACGGGCTCGGGAGGCGGCCGAGGCCTCCAGGTCGTCACGGTCGAGGTCGTGGGCGTCGACGGCGTTGATGTACTGGTGGCTGACCTCGTCGATGCGTCTGCCGAGGGCGTCGAAGCCGTCGACGGCGCGCCGGGCGGCGGGGGAGTCGTCGACGGCGGTGATCGTCTCGATCGAGATGCGCAGGTCGCGCTGGGCGGTGTCGAGCTCGTAGAACGCGGCCGCGGCGGCGTCCTTGGCGGCCTGTGCCTCGGCGCGCTGGTTCTCGGCCCGGCCGCCGAACCAGCGCCGGGTGCCCCCGCCCGCGAAGGCGGCGGGCAGGGCGAGAGCGGCGAGCAGCGGCAGCGTCGCCAGGACGAGCGTGTCGCGGAGCGGGCCGGGGGTGCGGGGGACGCGGCGGCGCGGGCGATGTGCGCGCGGCACCGACGGCGAGTACGGCTGCGCTGGTGTCGCCGTCACATCCCTCTCCCGTGCTGTGGTCCACCCTGCCCGGTGTCATTCTCCCACCGGTTAAGGACGAACACACGGGCCGGTTAGTTCGCCGTTCGGACCGTCACTTTGCCGTCGCCGGTCTCGGCGGACACCACATGGGAGCTGGTCTCGTCGCGCGGGACCGACACATCGACGCCGCCGTCACCGACCACGACGGCACCGGCGAGGGCGGTCGTACGGACGGAGGCGGTGCGTGCGGTGCGGGTGCTGCGGGCCATGACGGTGTCCCCCCTGGACGGAACGGCGGGCGCTCTCAGGCGCTCTACGACCGTATGGACGCGAAGCCCGCAGGAGGATCCGGGCCACTCCCGGATCAACGGTGGGGTTAACCCCCGGCACGGCTTCGACACGGGTTTGCGGGACCGCGCCCCGGGCAAGGTAGGCTGTCGACTCGTCCTGGGCGGCTGACCCGGGAGCCGGGTGCGTAGCTCAGGGGTAGAGCGCCTGCCTTACAAGCAGGATGTCGGCGGTTCGAAACCGTCCGCGCCCACAGGTACGACTGGCGAGAGGCCCTCCAGGGATTCATTCCCCGGGGGGCCTCTTCCGTGACCGACCGGCGGCAGGATCGACGCTGATGGTCGAGCATCACGCGGGCGCTGTGGAGATGGCCGAGACGGAGCGGAGCCAGGGCCGCTACGGCCCCGCCAGGGCCGTGGCCGACGGCATCGTCACCGCTCAGAAGGCCGGGATCGGGGAGATGAACGGGATCCCGGGCGCCGGCAGGACCCGACCTCCGGCGTCACGAGGCTCCGTCGGTCCCCTCCGGCGGGGCCTCGTGCGCGTGCTTCAGCTGCGAGCGGGCCGCCACCCGCTCGGGGCCGGTGAGTTCGGACCAGTAGCGGTGGGTGCTGACGAACACCGCGAGTTCGTGTTCGCGGCGGCGGAGCTTCTCCACCTCGGCCTGTTCGTCGGCGGTCCAGCCGGGGGAGGCGGGGCGTTCCACCTTGCGCCAGCCGTTGTCGTCGCTGAAGCCGTCCAGCGGCTCCACCGACCAGGGAAGCCGCTTCACCAGGGCCGACAACTCGGCCCGGACCTGATGGAGTTCCTCCTGACCGGCGAGGAGGTCACTCGGAAAGTCATAGGTCGTAGCCACGGCCCAATGATACGCCTGTTCGAATTGGGTAGGCGAGTTCCTTCCCGTGGTTCATGCGAACGGGTGTACCAGCGGCGACGCCCTGATCAGTGGCTTCGCGAGGGCCAGTGGCTTCCCGAGGATCAGTGGCTTCCCGAGGCCCCCGCACTCAGGCCCGAGTCCTCGGCCAGCTCCCTCACCACCCGTGCCGTCACCGGCGCCGCCACCCCGTGACGCTCGGCCGCCCGCAGCAACGCGCCCCCGATGGCGTCCAGTTCGAGCGGCCGGCCAGCCTCCGCGTCGCGCTGCATCGACGACTTCGTCGCCGCCGGGAACGCGTCGTAGCGGGCGAGGGCCTGGGCGGGGTCCGCCGGGCCGCCACAGGCGCGGCTGATCGCGGCCGTCTCCTCCACCAGGGCCGTCAGTTCGTCGCGGTGGCGGGTGCGGACGTCGCCGACGGGCAGGCCGTGGCGGGTGGTGAGCAGGGCGAACGGTGCCAGGAACGACATCTTCGCCCACAGGGCCGCCGTCTCGTCCTCCAGGACGCGGGTGACGGGACCGGCGGCGTCGAGGGCCTCGGCGAGGGCGTCGAGGCGGGGCCGCGGTACCTCCGCGCCGGTCAGGTCGATCTCCGCGAAGGGGCTGCCGTGTTCGATGACGCCCGGGGCGAGACGGGTCGACTCGACGCGGATGACGGCGGGGGCGACCCGATCGGGCCGATAGCGGGCGCGCAGGGCCGCCGGGTGTTCGACGCCGTTCAGGAACGGCACGAGCAGGGCGTCGGCCAGGGCGGCTGCGGGGACACGGGCCAGGGCGGCGTCGAGGGCGGGGTGCTTGACGGTGACCAGGCACGCGTCGACCGGTTCGCGCAGTTCGGTGCCGGCCTCGACGCGGGCCGTGAAGTCGCCGAAGTGGTCGCTGCGGACCTGGATGCCGTCGGCGCGCAGGGCCTTGGCCGTCTCCTCGCCGGACAGGCAGATCACGCGGTGGCCGGCGCGGGAGAGCAGGGCGGCGAGCAGTCCGCCCACGCCGCCGGGGCCCAGGACGGCCACAGTGAGTTCGTTCGCCACGAAAAATTCCTCTCGTCGGTCGGCCCCGGGGCGGTGGCCGCCTCCGACGATCATGGCAAACCTCGCTGTGGCACGGAGGCCGGAAGGGTGAGACTGGGGGCATGTGCCGGAGCATCAAGACGCTTCGTCCGCCCGCGCTGCCCGAAGAGGCCACGGAGGCGGACGTTCGCGCTGCCGCGTTGCAGTACGTGCGGAAGGTTTCGGGCTTCCGCGCGCCCGCCGCTCACAACCAGGAGGTGTTCGACCGCGCCGTGGAGGCCGTGGCGCAGGCCACGGCCGAACTGCTCGACGGGCTGGAGATCCGGGGGGCCGCGGCCCGTCGGGCCGGCTAGGGCTCGGCCCTCAGACGAGCTCCGGCTGCGGCTCCGGTCGCGGTGCCGGGACGGCCTGCGTTTCCCACAGCCGGGTGGTCCGGAGGTAGCCGTAGACCACCGAGGCCATCACCAGCAGGAGAAGCGGGCCGGAGACCCACGGGTATCGGGCCATCTCCATCGGTGCGAACCGGTACGACGCCAGGAGCGCGGCGAAGACCGCCGTCCCGTAGACGACCAGCAGGGTCCCCGTCCGCTCCCAGCCGCGGTCGAACGTGCGCAGCGCTGCCTCGATCGTGTAGGCGAACACCACGCCGGCGACGAGGTCCACGCCGTAGTGCCAGCCGAATCCCAGGGTTGCGGCGAGCGTGGCGATCAGCCAGAACGTGCCGGCGAGACGCAACCCGCGTGGGCCCTTGCGGGAGTGGATGAAGATGGCGGTGGCCCACGCCGTGTGCAGGCTGGGCATACAGTTGCGCGGGGTGATCTCGTCGAACGGCATCTCGTACGGGGTGGTGATCGGCGGCAGCGTGTTCGGCCACAGGTCGGCCACCGCCCAGTGCCCGCCCTCGGGGCCGTAGGCGAAGATCGGGCCGACCACCGGGTAGATCATGTAGATGGCCGGTCCGAGGAGGCCGATCACCAGGAAGGTGCGCACCAGGTGGTGGCGTGGGAAGCGCTGGTCGGCCGCCACGTTGCGCAGCTGGTACAGCGACACGACGACCGCCGCCACCGCGAGCTGGGCGTAGACGTAGTCGAGCGCGTGCTCGCCGACCGGGCCGGAGGCCCTGACGATCCGGCCCATCAGCCACGACGGATTGCCCAGCGCGTGATCGGCCATGGCGACGTAGGGGTCGAGCGCGACCGGACGGGTCTCCGACGTGATCAGCAGCCAGGTGTCACCGGTCTTACGGCCGGTCACCAGCAGCAGGCCGAGCCCCACGCCCTTCAGCAGCAGGGTTTGTTCCCGGCCGGTGCGGCGGGTGAGGGCGATGACCGCGCAGCCAAGGATCACCCACAGGGCGCCGTTGCCGAAGGGGTGGCCTTCGGTCTCCCCGGTGTCGGCCGCCCACCGCCCCAGCAGGAAGACCAGGTCGATGCCGACCGCCGCTCCCAGGGCGATCAGCCGTTGCCGCCAGGTGAGCACCACCATCGTCAACGCCATGCTGGCGTACAGCAGGAAGCCCGATTTGGGGGCGTAGATCACCTCTCGCGCCTGCATGGTGATCGGCCCCGGTAAACCGAGGTGGCGCGCGGCGAACTGGAGCGCGATGAGGAATCCGAGCGTGATCACGCCCGCCGCGGCCCACAGCATCGCCCGTGGGTGACGTCTCGCGGCGAGCGTGATCCGTCTTATTCGTGAGGCTCTCGGCGACGCTGTGGTTGTCAATGTCTCAGCCGCTTCCAGGTCTTGGATGGTCGTGGTGGTGAGTCGAGCCCGGCCTACGACGTCCGCGGCTCTCGCCGCATCAGATACGCCGCCCCGGCCCCGGCCGCGAACAGCGCCCCCACCGACACCGCCGTCGCCAGCCAGCTCACGCCCAGCCAGTGGGCCCCGAAGTAGCCCAGGGCGACGCTGTAGGTGGCCCAGGTGACACCGGCCAGGGCCGACCAGGGGAGGAAGTCGCGGGCGCGGCGGTGGGCGGCGCCCGCGCCGAGGGAAACCACCGAGCGGCCGGCGGGGGCGAAACGGGCCAGGACGACGAGGGCGCCGCCGCCCCGCGCGAGAGTCACCCCGAAACGTTCCCGCGCGGTGGACAGGCGCCGGGAGCGGGAGATCGCCCGGTCCAGACGGGCACCGCCGCGCCAGGCGAGGCGGTAGGCGACCAGGTCGCCCAGGACCGACGCGGTGGCCGCGCACAGGGTCAGGACGAGAATGTCGGGCACGTCGGTCGCCGAGCCCGCGGCCGCCGCCGTGGCCGCCGTGATCACCAGGATGCCGCTGGGCAGCACCGGCAGGAACACGTCGAGCAGCACGGACAGGGCCACCACCGCATAGATCCATGGGCTGCCGACCAGCGACCCCACCTGCTCCAGCACCGCGACTCCCCGTGATTCCCCCGTGGGCCAGACCGTGCCGCGATGTCGCGGGGGGAGCGGCAGGAGTGGCCATGACAGCCATACAGCGTACGCCCGGGGTGTGACGGGCGGTTCACAGGGGGCTCGTACGTTCGGTACCGAGGGTTCACCTCGTGCCGTCTCGCCCGGCTCGTCCCCGCGGCCCGGCGGAGAAACGGCAACGGCGCCTCCCCGTGTGGGGAGGCGCCGTTCCGCGGCACCGGTCGGACGCGGGCGGCTCAGGCCGTCACCGGCGTCCGTTCCGCGGACCGCTGCCCCTGCGCGGACGTGCGCCGCGACAGCAGCCGGTCCACGCCGAACGCGCCGGAGCCCGTGAAGATCAGCAGGAACATGGCCCAGCAGTACATGGCCGCGCCCTCACCGTTGTTCTCGATCGGCCACAGGCCCTCGGGCTGGTGGACCTTGAAGTACGCGTACGCCATCGCGCCGGACGAGATGAACGCCGCGACGCGGGTGCCCAGGCCCAGCATCACCAAGGTGCCGCCGACGAGTTCGATGACGGCGGCGTACCAGTTCGGCCAGGCGCCGGTCGCGGCGGTGCCGCCCTTGCCGTCCACGCCCCCGAGGACGCCGAAGAGCGCGACGGCTCCTTGGCAGGCGAACAGCAGGCCGATGACGATCCGGAACAGTCCGAGCGCGTACGGCTGGGCGCCGTTGAGGCGTGCGGTCATGTGGGGGGTCTCCTACGGTTGGCCGGCCCCGGGGAGGGCCGGTCGGGGACGGAACCGATGAGTAACCCACGTTAGGTGCGCCTATTTGATGCTTGCAAGTTCAACATTTGGCCACCGCTTTCTCTCCGGTGGGGGCGCGATTTCGCCCCCGGCCGCACGTAGAGCCGCTCTGGCCACCGCGTCCGCGTCCGAAAGGGTGACCGAATCCACACCTGGCCGGGCCCCCGCGGCGGTCACCCAGTGCACGCCTTCTGTCGGCACGCCGAACGCGAACCTCCTTGTGTGTGCAACTCCTTGACGGTCGATCAGACGATAAGGGCGTGGGGTGACGTCCAACCCCCCCGTCTCGTAACCGTCCACGGTGTGCGGCCTGCACTGCCCGGTCCGCAGTAGTCCTGCGAGGAGCTCGTCGGCGGTGCGCCGCAGGTCGGGTTCCGGCAGCCGGGCTTCTATGAGCGTTCTCACGCGGACGGCCGACCCCGGCACGTCGGGGGAGTGCGCCGTCCACCCGCCCTCCACCTCCGCCACCTGAAGGCGCGGCCCGAGCACCCGCACCACACCCGCCTCCACCAGTGCGGCGAGCTCCTCGATGCGGCGCCGGGGCGGGCCGATGGAGAGGAACGCGTTCAGCGGGGTGTACCACCGGTCCAGGTGATCCCGGCGGGAGGCGCCGGTGAGACCGCCGTGGTCGACGACCAGCCGGAGTTCGTTGCGCAGGTCGCGCAGCACGTCGCAAGCGGTCTTCAGCGGACCGTGCACATTCCCCAGGGCGGCCTGCGCGGCGTCCTCGCGCAGATACGACACCAGCCAGTCACGCCACTCGCCGGGGTGCGCGAAGTCCCGCCCCGTATGCGGCCTGGAAATCCGCTCCCAGCACCACCGGTCCGCCTCCGGCACCCCGAACTCGTCCAGCACCAGCCTCTCCCGAGGGTCGCCGTGCGGGACGGCGAGGAAACGGTCGGTGAACTCCGGCCCGGAGCCCCCCGTCCGCCGGATCAGGGCGGCGTAGTAGACCGTCTCCACCTCCTTGGCCACCAAGGGCCATATCTCCGCCAGGAAATCCGGCGCCTCCCCGGAGTCCGCGCGCTTGCGGAAGCCCGCGATCACCCCCGGGGTGAGGACGAGCGGAACATGCCGGCCGTACGGGCCCTTCGCGTTGTCGCCGCGGGCCTGGTACGGGATGCCGCGACGGGAACCGGCGTACAGCCGGGGTTCGCGGCCGGAGGGGAGGTAGCGCAGGCCCTCGGCGTCCCGTACGAAACGGCCCCCACGGCCGGTCGTCAGCAGGGCCGCGTGGTCGAAGAAGTTGAGGCCGAGACCGCGCAGCAGGACGGGTTCGCCCGCGGGGACGGCGGAGAGGTCGACATCGGCCGGGTTGGCGGGCGGGACGTGGCGCAGGCCGTGCCGGGCGGCATGCGCCGCGAGCCGCAGCAGCGCCGGGTCGGCGGTCGTCGGCAGGTGCCCCTGGGTGAGGACCACCGCGGACAGGCCGGTCAGGGTGCGGCCGTCGTCGAGGGTGAGGGCCTGGCTGCCGCCGGCGGTGTCGACGAGCCGGGTCGCGCGGGCCCGGTGGGTCTCGACGCGCACGCTCGGCGGCGCGTTCCGTATGACCTCGGCGAACACCCATTCCAGGTAGCGGCCGTAGTGGGCCCGGGTCGGGTACTCGTCCGGGCCGAGCGTGCCGCGCGCCCACTCGTGCAGGCTCGGACCCGGGCGGATCGGCCCCGAGCAGTCCACGCTGTCGTCGGTGAACAGGGTCACCTGGCAGGCCACGGTGTTCATCAGCAGCTCGGACGACTGGTCGGTACGCCAGACGCGGCCGGGGCCGGGCGGGTCCGGGTCGATCACATGGACCGTCAGCAGGGCCCCGGGCGCGAGGAGCTCCGGGGCGGAGGCGCAGAGCCGCTCCAGGACGCTGGTGCCGCGCGGTCCGGCACCGACCAGGGCGACGGAGACGTCGGCGGGTCTCGCGGCCGGCCCGCGCCTGCGGGCCGGTACGGATTCCTCGGTTTCCTCGGGCGACGCGGACAAGGTGGAACTCCCGGGCGTGTGGGGCACGTGTCGGCGGTCCGCCGTGCAGGAAGCGGACGGTCCGCCTCATCATGCCGTCGCCGGGAGCGGGAACCACGATTCGTGGGGAAGGATTGACGGTCGCTGTGGGGCGCGTCACCAGCATCCCGGGCACAGTCGCAGTAAACGGGCGGAACAGGTCGATTACGGGGCAAGCTCGGAGTCCAGAAGGGTCGTCAGGCTCGGCCCCGTCCCCTGCCGAGCCTTCGCGTGCTCCAGCCGGAGCCGGGCCGAACGGCCGCGCAGGGTCAGTGTCATGAGCTGGTTGCCGAACCAGGGCCCGCCCGTCTTGCGCCAGTCGACCGGCAGCCGCCGAAGACGGCCGTGCCGGGCGAGGCCGCGGCCCATGCCGCGCGCCAGAGCGCTCCAGCCGATGCGGAAGGCCAGCCGCATCGACAGCGGTACCGAGTTGTGGACGGGCGAGCACACCAGCTGCACCACCCGGGCGTCCGGGCCGGAGCCGGTCCAGGAGGGCTCGGCGATGTAGGCGTGGTGGACGTCCCCGGACAGCACGCACACCGTAGCGGGCGCGTCCCGCCCCGAGCCCGCCTCGGCGATCAGTTCGGCCAGGCCGGCGAAGGAGTCGGGGAACGCCGACCAGTGCTCCAGGTCGGCGGCCCGCCGCAGCTTCTCCCCGAACCGCGCCCAGCGCTCGCCCCGTTCGCCCCGGCACAGCGCCGCGTTCCACCCCTCGGCGTCGTGCACCAGGTGCGGCAGCAGCCAGGGCAGCGAGGTGCCGAGAAGGAGGTGGTCGTACGCCTCGGGTGTGTCCGTCACCTGCTCGCGCAGCCAGGCCTCCTCGCCCGGGTCGAGCATCGCGCGGTCCTTCTCGGCGAGGACGCGGGCCGCCCGGCTGTCGATCATCACCAGGCGTACGCGCCCGAAGTCGCGCCGGTAGCTCCAGCGGACCGTGGCCGGGTCGGCGTCGGCCCGGGCGGCGAAGGTGCGCAGCACATCGGTGCCGTCGGGGGCCTTGCAGACCGCCTCGTACACCGGGTCGGCCGCGAGCTCCTCGGGGGAGAGGTTGCCCAGGTGCTGGTGGACCCAGTAGGACATCAGACCGCTCAGCAGCCGCTCCTGCCACCAGCCGGTGGACCGCATGTCGGCGAGCCAGGCGGCGGAGGTGTTCCAGTCGTCGATGACGTCGTGGTCGTCGAAGATCATGAAACTGGGCACGGTGGACAGCAGCCAGCGGATCCGCGGGTCGAGCCAGGACTCGTAGTAGAGGTGCGTGTATTCCTCGTAGTCCGCGACCCCGCTGCCCGGCGGTTCCTTCAGGTCGCGGCGGGCCCCCAGCCAGCGCTGCGTGGCGTCGGACGTCTCGTCGGCGTACACCTGGTCGCCGAGCAGCAGCAGGACGTGGGGCCGCTCGCCGTCCGGGTCGGCCGCGAGGCGGGTGGCGAGCGCGTCCAGGGCGTCCGGGCCGGCGGGGTCGTCCCCGCCCGCCGGCGGGGCGGCCCACCGGCAGGAGCCGAAGGCGACCTGGAGGGCGCCCTGCGGGCCGGGCGCGTGGATCGCCGAGGGCGGGAAGGGGGAGCCGGGCAGCGGCCACACCCGGCCGTCGTCGAGGAGGACCTCGTACGTCGTGGTCGTACCCGCGGTGAGGCCGGTCACCGCGATCAGCGCGTAGTGGTGGCCCGCGACCTGGAAGGTGCGGGCGGTCCCGCCGGCGCCGTCGGCGCAGCGCACCTCGGCGACGCACGGGCCGCTCGTCTCGATCCAGACGGTCGCGGTCGAGCCGTCGGTGTACCTCAGCAGCGGCCCGAGGCGCAGGTCGGCCATGTCGTTCCCCTCTCCGTCGCCCCGTACGGTACGGAACGACGGAGGTCAGCGGGGAGGTTCCGGCACGGAATCCGCGCGTGTCAGCAGCTGGCCAGGTAGTTCTGGAGCGCGGACTTCTCGGCCGAGTCGACCGAGAGGCCGTAGTAGTACTTCACCTGGACCCAGGCGCGGACGTAGGTGCAGCGGTACGTCGTCCGGGAGGGCATCCAGGTGGCGGGGTCCTGGTCGCCCTTGGCCTGGTTGACGTTGTCGGTGACCGCGATGAGCTGCGGCCGGGTGAGGTCGTTGGCGAAGGACTGGCGCCGGGACGTCGTCCAGGAGTCGGCCCCGGAGTCCCAGGCCTCGGCGAGCGGGACCAGGTGGTCGATGTCGACGTCGGAGGCGGCGGACCAGGTGGCGCCGTCGTAGGGGGAGTACCAACTGCCGCTGGTGGCGGCGCAGGAGGAGTCCTGCTGGACGTTCGTGCCGTCGCGCTTGAGGACGACCTCGCGGGTGTTGCAGGCGCCGGACTGGGTGATCCAGTGCGGGAAGAGGTCGCGGTTGTAGCCGGTGCGGTCCTCGGTCGCCACGGTGAGCGAGGCGAGGTAGGAGCGGGCGGTGGTGGCGCTCACGGGGGTGGGGAGGGCGGCGGAGGCCGTGGGGGCGTTGAAGAGGCCCACGGACGATATGAGCGCGGTGGCGGCCGCGGCCACGCTCAGCCGTCGACGCGCGTAGAACCTGGGCATGCGAACTCCCTGGGAGGAAGGGGGTGTTGGCTTGCGAGCGAGGGGAATGCTCGCGGTGCCGTGTTGCGCACAGGTGTGCGCCCGGTGAGAAGTTAGTGACGCGTCCATGACATGACAAGGTTTTCGCGGAAAGTTTTCACGCCAGAGGCGTCGCGTACCATGGACGGCGCAGAAGGGGAGTAGCTCTTCGCCGGACCGTCGACACACTGCTCAGCCCGCCTGAGCCGGCGCCCGGAGGCCGGTCCTTCCATGGACCGCGCCAGCGAGACCTTCGGCAAGCAGTGCACGCCCGTGCCCTCCGGCACGGGTGCCGAGTGTGCTGCCGTGCCGAGGTGTCGTGTGCGAAGCTCCAGCACTCTCGGCGGGGCAGCCCGACCGATTGAGGAATCCTTGATCAGCCTGACCGTGACGGCCGTCGTCTTCGGTGTCGTCTTTCTCGCCGAGCTGCCGGACAAGACCGCTCTCGCCGGCCTCGTCCTCGGCACCCGCTACCGCGCCTCCTACGTCTTCGCCGGTGTCGCCGCCGCCTTCACGCTGCACGTCGCGCTCGCCGTCGCGGCCGGCAGTGTGCTGACGCTGCTGCCGCAGCAGATCGTGCACGCGCTGACGGGCGTGCTCTTTCTCGGTGGGGCCGCGGTCCTGCTTCTGAAGAAGGGCGAGGACGAGGAGGAGGTCCGCAAGCCGGAGAACCAGTCCTTCTGGAAGGTCTCGGGCGCGGGCTTCATGCTCATCCTGGTCGCCGAGTTCGGCGATCTCACGCAGATCATGACCGCGAACCTGGCCGCCCGCTACGACGACCCGCTCTCCGTCGGCCTGGGCGCGGTGCTCGCGCTGTGGGCGGTGGCCGGGCTCGGCATCGTCGGCGGAAAGGCCCTGATGAAGAAGGTGCCGCTGCGGCTGATCACGCAGATCGCGGCGCTGGTGATGCTCGGGCTCGGCGTGTGGAGCCTGTGGGAGGCCGTGACCGGATGAGCTGAACAGTGGGTGAACGTCCGGCGGGGGCCCCTGGCGCAGGGGCGGGATGTTTTGTACCGTGGAGAAACAAAGTGGCCTCCGCCCGTTTTCCCTGACCGGCGGGCGGGGCCGCCTTGTCCCCTGCCCGGGGTGGGACGGACATGATCCGTCCGCCCTTCCCGCGCTGGAACGCGCCCCGAGCCCTGGAGCTGCCCATGTCTGCCACCGCCGTGCTCACCGCCCGCGCCCTCCTGCTGGACATGGACGGCACCCTCGTCAACTCCGACGCCTCCGTCGAGCGCGTCTGGCGGCGCTGGGCCGAACATCACGGGCTCGACGGGGACGAGGTCATGAAGGTCGTCCACGGGCGGCAGGGCTACGCGTCGATGGCGCTGCTGCTGCCCGGCCGGCCGATGGAGCAGAACCATGCCGACAACGCCCGGATGCTCGCCGAGGAGACGGCCGACACGGACGGTGTCGTCGCGATTCCCGGGGCCCCGGAGTTCCTGGCCTCGCTGCGGGGACTGCCGCACGCGCTGGTGACCTCCGCCGATGTGCCGCTGTCGAACGCGCGGATGGCCGCGGCCGGTCTCGCCCTGCCGGAGGTTCGGGTGACCGCGGAGTCCGTCGGGGCGAGCAAGCCCGACCCGGAGGGCTTCCTCAAGGGCGCCGCCGAGCTGGGGACCGCGCCCGCGGACTGTGTGGTGTTCGAGGACTCCGGGGCAGGCATAGCGGCGGGCCGCGCCGCCGGGATGACGGTGGTCGGGGTCGGGCCCCGGGCCGCGTTCCACGAGCCGGACGCGGTGGTGGAGGACCTCACCCAGGTGCGGGTGGAGGCCGTGGAGGACGGGACGATCCGGATCCACCTGGGGTGAACTCCGCCCGCTCAGCCGGCCCCGGCGGCGATGGTGCGCGCGCACTCCAGGGACTCGGTGCGGGTGGTGTCCACCTCCAGGTCGTAGTGCCCGCCCTCGTGGACGAGGTGCGCCTGCGCCGCGGCCGTGCCCCCGACCCGGTCCCCTCGCGCGATCTCCCGCCCGGCGGCGACCGCGCTGTCGCACCGGACGCCGACCCACAGCACGTCGAGCCCGGCCAGGGCCTTCTGCCTGCGCTGCTGGGACGCCGGGCCGCCCGGGAAGACCTCGTCGACGATGATCCCGGTACCCGCGCGGGCCATCGCGGCGATGCCCTCCGGCCCCGCCCAGCGCCCGGAACTCCGCACCCACGCTCACGCCGCCGTCCGCGTCGAACGTGATGCCCGCGTCCGACCCCCGCATCCCGGCGGGCATCGCCTCCACGAACGAGTCGACACCGAAGGCCGGCCACGGATCGCGCAGGACCTCTGCAGGCACCGGACGATCCCGGACTTGCCCGAGCCCGAACTGCGGTTGAGAACGATCACCTGAGTGGTCACGGAGTCACCGCAGGGCGGCCGGGCCGCTCACGGCTCCCGGGTTTCCGACTCCAGCTTCGCCCGGGTCTCCTGGTCGTAGACGCCGAGGTCCTCGGTCCGGATGCCGCGTGACCACTGGTAGTTGCGTACCGCTTCCTCCAGCGAGCCGGCGTACAGGCCGTCGGCGTCCTCGTCGTAGAGGTACAACTGCCGCAGGCGGAGCTGGAGTTCGCTGACCTCCGGGCCGCGGTCGCCGAGGCGCAGCACGGTGGGTCCGCCGTTCTGGCGGGCGCTGTCCGGAGGTGCCTGCCCGGGGCCGGTCGCCGTGGCGGACGTCTGCGGGGCCGAGGGGGTGACCGACTGCGACGGGCTCGGTGAGGCGCTCGACGCGGACGGCGAGGGTGAGGGCGAAGGGCTGCTCGTGCGGGACGGCCGCGGTGCGGCCGGCGCCGGCGGAGCGGCCGGTGCCGTGCCCTCCGGGGGCGTGGACGCCGCGCCGCTCGACGGGGCGTCCGGCACGCTCGCCCGGATGTCGTCCGGCAGCGCGGTGTCCCGGGCCGGACTCTCGTAGGAGAACAACCCGCTCGCGTACCCCGCCGCCGCGACGACGGCGACACCGGCAGCGGCCGCGGCGAGGAGGAGAGTGCGACGCCGGCGCCCGGACCCGCGCGCCCCGCCCGCGCCGTGTTCCGGCATGCCGGAAACCGTCCCCCGGGTGCCGTCGAAGTGATGCAGACGGGTGACGCTGGGCACGGTGTTGCCGGGCGCCGGAGGCGTGGGGAGCGCCGAGGTGGCCGGGGAAGCGGGCAGCACGGTGGTCGCGTCCGGGTCGACCGGGCGCAGGGTCATGGTGGCGCTCGCGGGGGAGGGCGGCTGGGCGGAGCCCCCGGGGTGTGACGTTTCCGCATGCGGGGGTGTGGCGGGGCTGTCCCCCCGGGCCTGGCGCGACGCGCCTCCGTTCGCCGGGGCCGTGCCCTCGGCACGCGACGCCTGCGCAGGGTCCGCCGAACGCTGCCGCGGGGCACCGTCGGCCGGCGGCGTGGGGCGCTCGGGCCGCGGGAGCCCGCCGTGCGAGGGCATGGCCACGTGGTTCGGCGTGGGGCGCTCGGGCCGCGGGAGCCCCGCGCGTGAGGGCGCGACCGCGGCGTGGGGTGAGGGCGGCGGGCCGCTGCCGTCGGCTGCGGAAGACGCGCCCGGAGGCGCGGCCGGGGCGTCTCCCGGCGCCGGTGGGTGCGGTCGTGGCGCTCCCCCGTCCTCTGGGACCTGCGGGTCCGGCCCGGAGGGCGCCGCCCCGTCGATCTCCACGTACGGCCGGATCCGCAGCGGGTCGAAGTCCTCCGCCGCTGCCGCCCGGGCCGTGCGGGCGTCGCGGAGGGCCTCTGCGGCGCGGTGCGTGCAGGAGCAGGACGGTGTGCCGTCCTGCTGTCTGGGTGCGCCGCACTCCGGGCACGGGTGGCCGTTCGCTGGTTCCACGCGTTCCTCCCTCCCCTCGCGAACTCCAGAGATTATCCAGATCTTCTCCACAGTGTGGTCGGGGAGACCTGGAACCACGGCTTCCAAACGGGCCCGGCGGGCCATAACGGGCCACAGCGGTCACGATGGAAAATGTCACAGGACCCTCGGGAGGTCGCATGGCCGGGGACGTGAACGCCACGAAGCCGTCAGGGCCGGGCACCGCCGCTCCGGAGCAGGTGCCCGGGAACGTGCTGGTCTCCATCGGCGCCCTGCTGCTCGGCATGCTGCTCGCCGCACTCGACCAGACCATCGTGTCGACCGCGCTGCCCACCATCGTCAGCGACTTCGGCGGCCTCGACCACCTCTCCTGGGTCGTCACCGCCTATCTGCTGGCCGCGACCGCCGCGACCCCCCTGTGGGGCAAGCTCGGCGACCAGTACGGGCGCAAGAAGCTGTTCCAGACGGCGATCGTGATCTTCCTGGTCGGTTCCGCGTTGTGCGGAGCGGCGCAGGACATGCCTCAGCTGATCGCCTTCCGGGCGGTGCAGGGCCTTGGCGGCGGCGGGCTGATCGTGCTGTCGATGGCGATCGTCGGCGATCTCGTGCCGCCTCGCGAACGCGGCCGCTACCAGGGCCTGTTCGGTGCCGTCTTCGGCGCGACCAGCGTGCTCGGTCCGCTGCTCGGCGGGCTGTTCACGCAGCATGCGAGCTGGCGCTGGGTGTTCTACGTCAACCTGCCCGTCGGCATCGTCGCGCTCGCCGTGATCGCGGCCGTCCTGCACATCCCGCGCGGCCGGCGGCGGCACGTCATCGACTACCTCGGCACCTTCCTCATCGCCGCCGTCGCCACCTGCCTGGTGCTGGTCGCCTCGCTCGGCGGGACGACCTGGGGCTGGGGTTCCGCGCAGATCATCGGGCTCGCCGTCCTGGGCGTCGTCCTCGCCGGCGTCTTCGTCGCCGTGGAACGGCGGGCCGCCGAACCCGTGCTGCCGCTCAAGCTCTTCCGCGTGCGCACCTTCACGCTCTGCGCCGTGATCAGCTTCGTCGTCGGGTTCGCGATGTTCGGCGCCATGACCTATCTGCCGACGTTCCTCCAGGTCGTGCAGGGCATCAGCCCGACCATGTCCGGTGTGCACATGCTGCCGATGGTGCTGGGTCTGCTGCTGGCCTCGACCGCCTCCGGGCAGATCGTGAGCCGCACCGGCCGCTGGAAGGTGTTCCCGATCGCCGGCACCGGCGTCACCACGCTCGGGCTGCTCCTGCTCCACCAGCTCGACGAGAACAGCTCCACCGCCGAACTGAGCGGCTTCTTCTTCGTCTTCGGACTCGGTCTCGGCCTGGTGATGCAGGTCCTCGTACTCATCGTGCAGAACGCCGTCCCCTACGAGGACCTGGGCGTCGCCACCTCCGGCGCGACCTTCTTCCGCTCGATCGGCGCCTCGTTCGGCGTCGCCGTCTTCGGCACGGTCTTCGCGGGCCGTCTCGGCGACCAGCTCACCGACGCCTTCCGCGGCGTCCAGCTCCCGCCCGGCGTCTCGGTGGACGCGCTGGAGGCCGACCCGCGGGGCATCGCCGCCCTGCCGCCCGGCCTGCGCACACCGGCCCTGCACGCCTACGCCGTCTCCATCACGGACGTCTTCCTGTACGCCGCCCCCGTCGCGCTGCTCGGCTTCGTGCTGGCCTGGTTCCTGAAGGAGGACCGGCTGCGCGCCTCGGTCACCGCGCCCGACGTGACCGAGACCCTGGCCAGCAACCCCGTCGAGCGGTCCTCGCACGACGAGGTGAGCCGCGCGCTGTCCGTGCTCGGCACCCGCGCGGGGCGGCGCGAGATCTACCGGAGGATCACCGCGAGAGCTGGCTACGACCTGCTGCCCGCGTCCAGCTGGCTGCTGCTGCGGATCCGGAGGTACGGCTCGGTGGAGCCGGCCGTGCTCACCGAGACCATGCCCGTGCCGCTGCCCGTGCTCATGGAGGCCGTCCGCCAGGTCGAGGAGCGGCGGCTGGCCGTGCGCGAGGGCCTCGACCTGATCCTCACCGGCGAGGGGCGCGAGGTGGCCGAGCGGCTGGCCGGGGCCCGGGAGGAGTCCCTCGCCGCGCTGCTCGGCGACTGGTGGGGGCCGGACCGTCCGACCGACCTCGTCACGCTGGTGCGGGAACTGAACGGCGAACTGTGCGGATCGCGGTACGAGCGGCCGTACGACGAGCGGCCCTACGGCGAGCGGCCGTACGGGCGGCCGGTCTGAGAACCGCCCGGGCGGCCCGAGCGGTTCAGCTGAGCTGCTTGCCGAACCAGTGTTCCGCGTACGGGTCTTCGTTGTACGGCTCGGTCTCGGTGTAGCCGAGCCGGGCGTACAGAGCGCGGGCCTCGACGAGGTCGCTGCGGGTGTCGAGGACGATCCGGCCGGCGCCGAGCGCGCGGGCGGCGTCCTCGGCCGCTTCGACCAGGATCCGGGCCCCGCCCCTGCCGCGCCGGGACTCGTGCAGGAACACCCGCTTGAGCTCGGCGGTCGTGCCGTCCAGCAGCCGTATCCCCGCGGTGCCGGCCGGCTCACCGCCGTACCGGGCGACCAGCAACCTGCCCCGTGGCGGCGCGAGATCGGCACCCGGCTGGGCGGCGATCTCCCGCTCCAGCTCGTCCGGGTCGGTGCGGCGCCCCTCGTGCAGCAGGTACCAGCGGTCGCTGACCTCGGTGTAGTACGCCCGCCACAGGGCGGCGGCGACGGGGGAGTCGTACGGTTCCGGGGTCACGGTCCAGGTCATGGAGCGCATTCTCCTCAAGTGCCCCACCGGACCCGCAACCCGATGACCACGGGGTGCGTGCGCGTCCCCGGTCCGCCCGGACACCGTTTGGGCGCGTACTTCCGGGCTACCCGAGCGGGGAACCGGCTCGCGAGGAGAGCCGGTTGGGCCGAGAACCCGGAAGGCATTCATGTCCACTGGCCTGATCATCGCTCTGATCGTGATCGCGGCGGTCGTCGTCATCATCGCGGCCGTCATGACCCTGCGCGCCCGCGGGCCTCGGCGCGGCCCGAGCCTGAAGCGGCGCTTCGGACCCGAGTACGACCGGGTCGTCGCCCGGCACGACGGTGACACCAAGGCCGCCGAGCGCGAGCTGACCGAGCGCCTCCACCGCCACGGCGACCTGCGCGAGCGGTCCCTGGAACCGGCACAGCGCGAGCAGTTCGAGGCGCGCTGGACGGCCGCCCAGGAGCGGTTCGTCGACTCGCCGCGCGAAGCCGTCGCCGAGGCGGACCGGCTGATCGCCGAGCTCGCCGGCGCCCGGGGCTTCCCGGACGGCGGGCAGTACGAGGAACAACTCGCCGCGTTGTCCGTGCACCACGCCCACCACGTGGACGGCTACCGGCGCGTGCACCGTGCGGCGCACCTGCGCGCCGAGGACGCCCGTGACGGCGGCCAGGGCACGGAAGACATGCGCGAGGCCATGGTGGCGGCCCGCGCCCTGTTCGACGAGTTGGTGCGGCCGGCCCGCCACGACGGCGGCGGCCACCCGGAGGCACGGCGCGAGGACGGACGCCACGACGGACGGCACCGCGCCGGACTGAACGGCGGCCGCAAGGCTCAGGCCCGCGGCGGACACACCCCGTGGGCGCTCCACCGACGTCAGGCCAAGGAGAGTTGAGGGATGACCGACATGACCCGACCGCCCGGCGACCACACGCCGACCACCCCGGACGCCCGCGGCGAGAGTGCCCTGGGCACCGGCCACGGCACGACACCGGGCAGGGACCGCGGCGACCTGCACGGCATCGACGCGCACCGCGGTGACCCCCGCGCCACCGACGCGGACCGGGCCGCCGCGCACGGCACCGCCGCGCACGGCACACAGGCGGCACGCGGCGACGCGTACGGCAACGGCACCGGGACGGACCGCGCCACCGGCGCCTCCGCCGCTCACCGGGGAGAGCCCGGCACCTCGAAGGCCGGCACCGCCGGTTCCCACCTCCTCCCGCACGACGAGTCCGACAAGCTCGGCGCGCAGTTGCAGCACGCCGTCGCCGGGTTCGTCGACGGGCCCAGGGCCGCCGTCGAGGAGGCCGATCACGTGCTGGAGGAGATAGCGGCCCGCTTCACCGAGGCCGTGACGCGGCACCGCCGCTCCCTGCGCCAGTCCTGGCAGTCGGTCGAGGGCGGCGAGGGCAAGCCGGTGTCGTCCGCCGACACCGAGCAACTCCGCCTGGCCCTGAAGGCCTACCGGCAGCTCGGGGAACGGCTGCTGCACGTGTGACCCGGGTGCACAGCCCGGTCAGTGATCCGCCCGGCGCTCCCGCCACTGCCGTACGACGTCCTCGACGTCGTACGGCTTCTTTCCCAGCGGGGGGCCGGGCGGCGGTTTGAACATCATGGCGCGGATCTTGTCGTTGATCTCGCCGATGATCTTCCGGACGATCCGCTCGGAGGGGGCCGCCCAGGCGGCCTCCAGCGCGTCCTCCGCCTCCTTGCGCAGCGCCAGCGCGGGAGGAAGCACGGAGAGGCCCTCACGGGCCATCTTCCGCTTGACCCACCACAGTTCGTCGTACGTGCTCTCCACGTCGCTCGGGAGCGGCCGGCCCGCCCCCGGCAGCCGGTCGAACTCCCCGCGGGCCTCCGCGTCACGGATCTGTCTGTCGACCCAGGACCCGAAGTCGACGCCGGGTGGCTTTCGCTCGGTCATGAGGCCATTGTGCCGGACACCGCGCAGTCGGGCGTTCTATCATGCGGCGGGCTCACAGGCCCGTTCAGGCCGTCTCAGGAGGAGCGCACGTGCTCGAACTCACCATGGCCGCCGTCGCCGCGGCGGAGGAGGGTGCCACGGCCGGCATGCTCATGGCCGACGCGCCCAGCGAGCCGGGCGCCGTGCTGCGGGTGGGCCGTGACAAGTCCGTGTGCCGGCTCGGCACGCCGGACGACTGGCTGTTCGTCTCGCGTGTCCACCTGGAGTTCCTGTGCGGGCCGGAGGGCACCTGGCAGGTGACCTGGCTGCGCGGCTCCCAGCCCGATCCGTCCTCCGAAGTCCGGCTGACCGTCGGGGAGCACGCCCAGCCCCTCGCCTACGGTGGCACCGTCCCGCTGCCCAGGGGCGGCAGCGGCGAGATCGTCATCCAGGACCGCACCGCCCCGCGCAGCGTCAACGTGGGCTTCTACCACGAGGTGTGACAGCCGCGGCTCACGCCAGTACCCGGGCCAGAGCGAATCCGTCGTAGCCCTTCGTGCCGACCGTCTGGATGGCCGTCCCGCTCAACCTCGGATGCCGGCCGATCAGTTCGATCGCGGCACGGGTCCCCACCACGTCACCCGCCGTGCTGTCCGCGTCGGTCACGCGGCCGCCGCGGACCACGTTGTCGAGGACGATCAGGCTGCCCGTGCTGGCGAGCTTGATCGCCCACTCCACGTAGTGCGGGTTGTTCGCCTTGTCGGCGTCGATGAAGACCAGGTCGAACGGGGGCGGGTTCTCGTCGGCCAGCTTGGGCAGCGACTCCAGGGCAGGGCCCACCCGCACCTCGACGAGCTTGTCCAGGCCGGCGCGGGCGATGTTGCGGACGGCGACCTCGGCGTGCCGGGGGTCGTACTCGAGGGAGATCAGCCGTCCGTCGGCGGGCAGGGCGCGGCCCAGCCAGATGGTGCTGTAGCCGCCGAGCGTGCCGATCTCCAGGATGTGGCGGGCGCCCTGGATCTGGGCGAGAAGCTGCAGGAGTTTGCCCTGGTTCGCGGCGACGCTGATGTGCGGAAGCCCGGCGGCGTCGCTGTCCCGCAGGGCGGCCGCCAGGGCTTCGTCGTCCGGGGCGAGGTGGGCGGTGAAGTAGGCGTCGACCTCGTCCCAGACGTGCGACTCGCTCATACACCTCTACCTTTCGTACGCATAGTTAGCATCCCTAACTAGTGGCGGTGACGAAGATAGTTGGTGCGGCGGTCGCCGGCAGTGGGTTTTCACCCGGCGTGTCGATCCGCCACCGAGGGGGCCGAACCGGGCAGCGGGCGTCCCGCCGACTCGGCCATGCGCCACACCGCGAAACCGCCGATCACGGCCGCGGCCATCATGTAGTACGCGGGCATCATCATGTTCCCGGTCGCGCCGATCAGGGCCGTGACCACCAGCGGGGTCGTGCCGCCGAACAGGGACACCGAGATGTTGAAGCCGATGGACAGCGAGCCGTAGCGGACCTTCGTCGGGAACAGCGCCGGGAGCGCCGAGGGCATGGCGGCCGTGAAGCAGACCAGCAGCAGGCCGAGGGCGCCCATGCCGAGCGCGACCGCGAGCAGGCTGCCCTGGCGGATCAGCAGCAGGGCCGGGACGGACAGCAGCAGGAAGCCCGCGCAGCCGGTGGCGATCACCGGGCGGCGGCCGACGCGGTCGGTCAGCGCGCCGGCGAACGGCTGGACGATCATCATCAGCGCCATCACGCCGAGGACGACGAGCAGGCCGTGCGTCTCGTCGTAGTGGAGCTCACTGGTCAGGTAGCTCGGCATGTACGACAGCAGCATGTAGTCGGTGACGTTGAAGACCAGCACCAGGCCGACGCAGAGCAGCAGCGCGCGCCACTGGCCGGTGACCATCTCGCGCAGCGGCACCTTGGGGCGGTCGTTCTCGGCCTTCTCGACCTCGGCCGCGAACGCCGGGGTCTCCTCCAGGCGCAGCCGCAGGTAAAGGCCGATGATGCCCATCGGTCCCGCGATCAGGAACGGGATGCGCCAGCCCCAGGAGGTCAGGTCGTCGGCGGAGAGCAGGGCGGTCATCAGTGTGACCAGGCCCGCGCCGCCGATGTAGCCGGCGAGGGTGCCGAACTCCAGCCAGCTGCCGAGGAAGCCGCGCCGCTTGTCGGGGGCGTACTCGGCGATGAACGTGGCGGCACCCGCGTACTCGCCGCCGGTGGAGAAGCCCTGCACGAGGCGGGCCACGAGGAGCAGGATCGGCGCGCCGACACCGATCGTCGCGTACGACGGGATCAGACCGATCGCGAAGGTGCCCGCGGCCATCATGATCATGGTGAGCGCGAGGACCTTCTGGCGGCCGACGCGGTCGCCGAGCGGGCCGAAGACCATGCCGCCGAGGGGGCGGACCAGGAAGGCCGCGGCGAAGGCGCCGAACGTGGAGAGCAGCTGCGCGGTGGCGTTGCCCGAGGGGAAGAAGACCTTGCCCAGCGTGACCGCGATGTAGCTGTAGACACCGAAGTCGAACCATTCCATGGCGTTGCCCAGCGCGGCCGCCTTCACGGCGCGCTTGACGAGCGCGGGGTCGGTGACGGTGGGGTCGGGGGCCTTCGCGGTGCGGGTCTTCATGAGGGACGGGGCGGTGACGACTGAGGCAGTCGACAAGACTCGCTCGCCTACCTTTCGACGGGGACAGGGACGCGGTCCCGCGCGGCGGCGCTGTCGTACGGGCCGAAAAAGCGACGATAGGCGGATTTGGTCCGCTTACGCGTGGTACGCCTTTCGTTGCACAGTGCACGTAAACCGTGGCTGTACTGGTGCGTCTGCCCGGCCTGAAGCGGTTCCTATGCCGTCTTCATGTGATCCTTATCGCTTCCGCACCGAGCAACCACGCCTCCTGCGCACTATCGTCTTCCGGGCAAAAGAAGGACGGACGTCAGGTGAATCGGGGGTGTCCCGCGTTCTCTTCCCCGGGGCCGTGCGAGCCCTCTAGGGTTTCGCGGAGGGAATTCCGGCATCCGGGATATGTGGGATGAACTGGGGTGGGAGGCCTACGAGGCGTGGCTAATGCGGATCACAGCGGACGACCGGCGGGCGGCTTCGGAGCGACAGCCGTCGGGGGAACACAGCCACGCCTGCGCGTCGCCCGCCTCGGGCTGTGGCTGGTCGCCGCCCTCCTGGCCGCACGGCAGGTGGCCGTCGTCCTGAGCACCCCGCGCGGCGAGCGGCTGACGGACCTGGAGACCTGGGTCGGGCCGAACGGCGTCCTGCATGTGAACGGCTCGCTCTACGACTCGACCCGCTTCACCGGCACGCCTTTCGGCGGCCTCGCCCTCAAACCCCTCACCCGTTCGGCCGAACAGGCCCTCGGCTGGGGCTGGACCTTCGGCACACTGCTGCTCGTCGTGGCCCTGGGCCTGATCGCCGCCCGTGCCCTCCCCCAGCCGGTCAGCCGCCGCACGGCACTGCTGGCCGCCCCCGTCGCCATCAGCCTGCTCATGCTGTCCCTGCCGGTCCGCAACACCCTGTGGCTCGGCCAGACCAGCATCATCCCGGTCCTGCTCGTCCTGCTGGGCTGCTTCGTCGCGCACGGCCAGCGCATCAGCGGTCTGCTCATCGGTGTCGCGGCCGCGCTCCAGCCCACCCTGCTGCTGTTCACGCCCCTGCTGTGGTTCACCGGCCGCAGAAGCGCCGCGCTGTCCGCCGGGATCACCTTCGCCGCCTGCACCGGGCTGGCCTGGGCTGCGATGCCGCACGACTCCTACCGCTACTGGGTCCACCACATGGCGGGCGTCGGCCTCGGCGGCCCGGCCGACGACCTCGCCAACCAGTCCCTGCACGGCGCCCTCCTCAGACTCGGCCTGAACGGCCCCCTGGAGGTCGCGCTCTTCCTCTCGCTCGGCGCCGCCGTCACCGTCCTCGCTCTGCGCCGGGCCGTGCGCTACTTCCGCGACGGCCAGCTGCTGCTCGCCGTCGCCGTCACCGGCTGCGCCGCGATCGTCGTCTCGCCCACGGCCTGGCAGCACCAGCTGCTGTGGGTGCTGCTCGCGGTCGTCGGCCGGGCCGGCAGGAACGCCTCCGACCGGTACGTGTGGCCGGTCGCCGTCGTCCTGGTCATGACCCTCCCGGCCAGGATGATGCTGCCGGACATGCCGGCGATGGACCCCCTGCGCACCAACCTCGTCCTGCTGGCCGCCCTCGCCGCCGCCACCGCCGTGCCGTTCCTGTCCCGCGCCTCGCCGTACTACCAGTCGCCGACACCGGCCCAGTACGCGCCCGTCGTCCCGGCCCGCTTCGAGCGGGTGCCGCTGGTGCCGTTCCTGCGCCGGGTCCTCACCCGGCCGAACCTCCTCCTCGAAGTGCTCCTCATCCGGGTCACCTACGCCGCCTACTCCAAGGTCAGGCTCGCGGCCACCGGGGGCGGCAACTCGGCCGGCCGGGCGGAGGCCGAGGCCAACGGCATGCAGATCCACGACCTCGAGCGCGCCCTGCACCTCGACATCGAGCACTGGGTCAACCACACCGTCGTCAGGATCGACTGGCTGCGCGGGTTCTTCGACTTCTACTACGAGTCGTTCCACTTCATCGTGCCGCTGACCGTCCTGGCGGTGCTGTACTGGCGCCGCCCCGCCGACTACCGCTGGGCCCGCTCCGCCCTGGGCTTCGCCACCCTGCTCGCCCTGGTCGGCTTCTGGCTCTACCCGCTGGCCCCGCCGCGGCTGATGCCGACGCTCGGCTTCATCGACACCGTGCACGGCGTCCAGGACTTCTCCAAGCCCGACTACGGCACGCTCACGGCCCTCACCAACCAGTACGCGGCCATGCCGTCCCTGCACTTCGGCTGGTCGCTGTGGTGCGGTGTCGTGATCGCCGTCCTGGCGCGCCGCTGGTGGGTGAGGGCCCTGGGTCTGCTCCATCCGCTGTTCACGGCCGCCGCGATCGTCGCCACGGCCAACCACTGGGTGCTCGACGCGGCCGGGGGAGCGGCCGTGGTCGGCGCGGGCCTCGGCCTCACCTACCTGCTCCAGGGGCCCCGGGCGCGCACGGTGGCGGCGGCCGCCGAGCTCAGCAGCGAGAGTGCGGATCTACGGAAGGACCGTACTCCGAGCTGATCCGGTACTCACCGGCGGCGATGACGCTCAGACGCGTGAACTCGCCGTCGCGGCTGAGGCAGCCCCCGTCGCTGCGCAACCACGGCGAATAGGCGATCCGTACCGTCACCGCGCCCGGGCGCGAGACCTTCAGGACCAGTTCGGCGGGGGACGCGCGGACGACGGAGCCGGGCGCCGAGACGAGCGGTACGGCGTCGCGCACCCGGTACACCTTCCAGTTCGCGTCCCGCCAGGCGGGCTCCAGCCAGTCGGGCCGCCGCTCGCGTATCAGCCGGACCTCCTCCTTCGCGTACCCGTCCGGTCTGGCCGCCGGCAGCGCGACGAAGCCGACCGCCCAGCGATCCAGCCAGGCCCGGTACGTGGCGGCGGAGAACGTGCCGTCGTAGAAGAGGCGGGCGCGTTCCACGTCGAGCTGGCGGTTCCAGCCGCGGGCCAGGTTGACATGCGGGCCCAGCAGGGAGGCCTCGCGGTGGTTGCGGGCGGGGACGACCTCGACGCGGGCGCGGCCGGCGCCGAGCCTGTCCAGGGCCCGGAGGACCCCCTCGGTTTCGGCGGCCCAGGCCGGCACGACGGCCGACGCCTTCAGATCGTCGGCGGTCTTCTTGCCGACCCAGGAGACGGACAGGACGAGTGCGGCGACGAGCAGAGCGCGCCGGAGCCGGGCCGTCCCGGGCCGGGACAGCAGGGCCGCGAGGAGCACGGCCGGGGCGAACAGCGCGGCGAACCGCTCGACGTTCGTCCCGACCGGGGAGGCGATGAGGTACGCCAGGACCGTGCCGGCCGCGTACACGACCCCGCTCCAGCGGGCGGTCCGCCAGTGACGCGGCGCCAGTGCGGCGACGGCGAGAGCGAGGACGGCGGGCGGCCAGATGCGTGACGCCGGCATCGGCTGCTCGCCGTGGAACGGGAAGAGGTAGGTGGTCAGAAAGACCACCGCGGCGGGCGGCACCAGCAGCGCGCCTGCCCGGGCCACCTCCCGCGTGAGCAGGAACCCCGCCCCCGCGACGGCGAGGAACAGCCCGGCGACCGGGGAGGCCATGGTGGTCAGGGCGGCGTAGGCGGCGGCGAGCACGATGCGCTTCTCGCGGGTGAGCAGCACGCAGGAGGCGAGTCCGAAGGCCACGCCGAGCGCGAACGTCGTCCGCCCCGAGGCGACGTTGCACCACAGGGCGAGGGAGGTGAGCAGGGCCGGGCCGAGCGGCTTGAGGGCGCCGGTACGCCGGATCAGCACCGCGGCGAGCCAGGAGGCGGCCAGCCCGGACACCACGGTGACCGTACGGACACCCAGCAAGGCCATCAAGTACGGCGATATCAGGCTGTAGTTGGCGGTGTGCATCCCGCCGTACCAGAACAGGTTGTACGCGGACCCGCCATGCTGCGAGACGAACCCCGCCCAGGCGTGCTGAGCGGCAAGGTCGCCGCCGCCGGTGGCGAGGAACAGCCACCAGGCCGCGTAGAGCGGGGTCACGGGGAGCGTGGCGAGCAGGGGAACGCGGTGACGTTCGTACAGCGTGCGGAGGGGGTGATTCCGCGGTGGGGACGGGTGGGTAGCCCGCTGGGCTTGGGTGCGTTCGGCTGAGACCACGGACTCGAAGACGTGGAAACGGGCCGAGACGTTCAGTCCCCGCGGGAGACGGCCACGTCGCTGCCGCACTCGAACCACACGGTCTTGCCGCCCCCCGACCACAGCGACACGCCCCACTTGTCGACCATCGCGTCGAGCAGGAGCAGGCCTCTGCCGTTCTCGGACTCGTCGTCCAACGAGTCCGGGGTGCGCGGCAGTTCGTCGCTGCCGTCCGTGACCTCCACCCGTACCCCGGTGCGCTGCCGCAACAACAGCAGCGCGCAGCGCCGGTCCGGGACGTGCCGTACGACGTTGGCCAGCAGCTCGGTCACGCCCAGTTCGACCGCGTCCGACAGCTCGGGCATGCCCCACTCGCCGAGGAACGAGCGGACGATACGCCGGATGTGCCGGGGGGGCGTGCGAGCCGACGGTGAGGCGCGTCGCGTACCGGGCGGGAATGTATTCGTTCATGAGACGAGGCTGACGTGCGGTGACTACCCTCGGCTACGGAACGGATACAACCGGTCCCGTGGTGGGCCGAGTTGCGTGAGAGGGGCTTCTGCCGTGACCCTACTAGGTCCGGCCGCATGCGGGGCGGACAGGCGACGCGTGACCGGGCCTTGTGCCTACGGCCTCGCCTCGTACATGACGTGGGTCACGTGGGCTGCCTCACTCGCGTGGCGTCACCGCGGCGCCTCGAACGTGACCGGCGCCTCGAAGGCCGCCCGGCGCGTGGCGCGGCGCAGCGCCCTGAGGACCGCGGGGCCGAGTGCGAGGGTCAGGACGACCGTGACGACGGCCCGGCCCAGGTCCCAGCCGAGCGAGGTGGCCACGCAGTACGCGAAGAAGCGGGCCAGGTTCGTGGCGACCGGCGCGTGGGGATCGAAGGCGACGTTCGAGGCGAGGGCGCTCATGAAGGGCCAGCCGGCCATGTTCATGATCGTGCCGTAGGCGAAGGCGGCGAGGAAGCCGTAGCCGGCGAGCATCGCGAGTTCGGTCCGGCCGCGCAGCCGGTTGGGACCGGGCAGCAGGCCCGCGCCCATCGCGAACCAGCCCATCGCCAGCATCTGGAACGGCAGCCACGGTCCGACCCCGCCCGTGAGCAGGGCGGACGCGAACATCGTCACCGAGCCGAGGACGAACCCGAAGCCCGGGCCGAGGACCCGGCCGCTCAGCACCATCAGGAAGAACATCGGCTCGATACCGGCAGTACCGGCGCCGATCGGCCGCAGGGCCGCACCCGTCGCGGCCAGCACGCCCAGCATCGCGACCGCCTTCGGACCCAGCCCGGACTCCGAGATCGCCGCGCCCACGACCGCCACGAGCAGCACCAGCAGCCCCGCGAAGAGCCAGGGGGCGTCCTGCGCGTGCGCGCTGAGCCCCGAGGTGGGCGGCGCGAGGAAGGGCCAGCCGAAACCGGCGACACCGACCGCGCTGACCAGCGCCAGCGCGGCGAGGGAGCGGGGGCCGAGACGGACGGCCCGGGCCTGCCTCTGGGGGGCGCTCCGGGTGGCCATCAGCCGGCCTCGTGGAGAGCCGCGCGGACCTGGGAGACCGTGAGCCAGTGCTGCGGGGCCAGGATCTTGGTCACTTGCGGGGCGAAGGACGGCGAGGAGACCACGACGTCCGCCGTCGGTCCGTCCGCGATCACCTCGCCCTCGGCGAGCAGCACCACCCGGTGGGCGATCTCGGCCGCCAGCTCCACGTCGTGCGTGGCCAGCACGATGGCGTGCCCCTCGGCGGCCAGCCCGCGCAGCACCCCGACCAGCCGGGCCTTCGCCGCGTAGTCCAGGCCACGGGTCGGCTCGTCCAGCAGGAGCAGCGGGGGCCGGGCCGTGAGGACCACGGCCAGGGCGAGGGCGAGCCGCTGTCCCTCCGAGAGGTCCCGGGGGTGGGTGTCGTCGCTGACGCCCGGGAGCAGCTCGGAGACCAGGGCCCGGCACGTACCGGGGTCCGCGCCCGCGTCCTGGTCGGCCGCCGCGCACTCGGCTGCGACGGTGTCGGCGCAGAGCAGATCACGCGGCTCCTGCGGGACCAGGCCGACCTTGCGGACGAGGTCCTTCGGTGCCGTGCGGTGCGGGACCGCGTCACCGACCCGGACCGTTCCCGCGCCGGGTGCGACCAGGCCCACCAGGGAGCCGAGCAGGGTGGACTTCCCGGCGCCGTTGCGGCCCATCAGGGCGATCGTCTCGCCGGGGGTGACGGTGAGGTCGACGTGGCCCAGGGCTTGGATTCGGGCGCGGGTGACGGAGAGGGCTTGTACTTCGGCCGCGTGCGGGGCTGTCGGGGTGGGTCGGGCGGTGCGCCGGCGTGGGAACCAGGGGCGGTGGGGCGTGGGGGCGCCCTCAGGCTCGGGGGGTGCGGAGGGCCGGCGACCGCGAGGGGTGTGTGGCTGGTCGCGCCCACGCGGCGGTAGCCGCACATCGATGACAGCCCCGCGCCCCTTGGGGTCGATGCCGTCCCGCACCTCGAGTTGTCGGCGCAGGTCCGCCGCCCGCCGCCTGGCGTCCCGAACCGTCAGGGGCAGCGGGGACCAGCCCGCCAGACGGCCGAGGCCCACCACCGGCGGGTACACCGGGGACACGGCCATCACCTCGGCCGGGGGGCCCAGCACCGGGGGCGCGCCCGGGCCCGGCAGGAGGACGACCTGGTCGGCGTACTGGATGACCCGTTCCAGCCGGTGCTCGGCCAGGAGGACCGTCGTGCCGAGGTCGTGCACGAGCCGCTGCAGCACCGCCAGCACCTCCTCCGCGGCGGCCGGGTCGAGCGCGGAGGTCGGCTCGTCCAGGACGAGGACGCTCGGGTGCGGCGTGAGGACCGAGCCGATCGCGACCCGCTGCTGCTGGCCGCCGGACAGGGTGGCGATCGGGCGGGCGCGCAGATCCGTGAGTCCGAGCAGGTCGAGCGTCTCCTCGACGCGGCGGCGCATCACGTCCGGGGCGAGGCCCAGCGACTCCATGCCGTAGGCGAGTTCGTCCTCGACGGTGTCGGTGACGAAGTGGGAGAGCGGGTCCTGGCCGACCGTGCCCACCACGTCGGCGAGTTCGCGCGGCTTGTGCGTGCGGGTGTCGCGGCCGGCGACCGTGACCCGGCCGCGCAGGGTGCCGCCCGTGAAGTGCGGCACGAGCCCGCTGACCGCGCCCAGGACGGTCGACTTGCCGACCCCCGACGGGCCTGCCAGCAGCACGAGTTCGCCTTCCGGGACCTCGAAGTCGATGCCCTGGACGGTGGGTTCGGCGGCCCCGTCGTACGTCACGGAGACGTCCTCGAAACGGATCACGAAGACTCCTTGGGGTCGGGGGCGACGAACGCGGGCAGCAGGCCGAGGAGGACGGCAGCGGCCGGCCAGAGGGGGAGCGCGGGTGCGACGAGCGGGACCACGCCGGGATGCAGGGCCGCGGGATCGCGGACGGAGGCGAGGGTGAGGAGTGCCGCGACCGCCACACCCGAGGCGACGACCAGCCAGGCGCGCCCGTCCCAGCGGTCCGGGCGGTAGCGGGTGCGCAGGGAGCGGCGGCCGCCGATCCTCAGACCCGCCAGGGCGGCGGCGAGGCCGGCGAGCAGGACGGGCACGCCGTAGCCGGCGCCCTCGGCGGTGAGCAGCCCGTACGTTCCGGCGCACACGCCGAGCAGGCCGCCGAGGGTGAGGGCGGCGGTGGTACGGCGTACGGCGGCGGGGACCTGCGCGGTACGGCCGTAGCCGCGGGCGTCCATCGCGGCGGCGAGGGAGACGGAGCGCTCCAGGGCGCCCTCCAGGACCGGGAGGCCCACGTGCAGCAGGCCCCGGACGCCCTTGTCCGGACGGCCGCGCAGCCGGCGGGCGGCGCGCAGGCGCTGGACGTCGGCGATGAGGTTCGGGGCGAAGGTGAGGGCGACGACGACCGCCACGCCCATCTCGTAGAGCGCGCCCGGAAGGGACTTGAGGAGGCGGGAGGGGTTGGCGAGGGCGTTCGCGGCGCCGACGCAGACGAGGAGAGTGGCCAGTTTCAGGCCGTCGTACAGCGCGAAGGCGAGGGCCTCCGCGGTGACCTCGCCGCCGAGGCGGATGCCCTGCGCCCGGGCGGGGAGGCCCACTTCGGGGAGGGTGAACAGGGTGTGCGTGCCGGGGATGGGGGAGCCGAGGACCGTCGCGAAGAGGAGGCGGATGAGCAGCACGGCGAGGGCGAGTTTGACGAAGGCGCCGTAGGAGCGGGACCAGGGGGTGTCCGGGCGGCGGGTCGCCACGACGTAGGCCGAGACCGTGATGAGGAGGGTGAGGAGGAGGGGGTTGGTGGTGCGGGTGGCCGCGGTGCCGAGGGACAGTGCCCAGAGCCACCAGGCGCCGGGGTGGAGAGGTGCCGGGTGTGGGTGCCGGGGGCGGGGGGTTCGCGCGACCCGGCGCAGCGGGGTGCCGCTAGGACTGGCCACGGTCACGCCGTCGCACCTGCCAGGTCGCTGCCGCGCCCAGGACCGCCACCGCGGCGATTCCCGCCCACAGGCCCAGCGACGGGCCGTTGTCCGCTGCGTCCTTCTCGGTCGCGGTCGGCGTCTGCCTCTTCGACACCTGCTCTCCGCAGCCCTTCTCCGGATAGCCGGAGATGGCACACAGGAGGGCGTTGGTGTCGTAGCGCAGCGGCTTGGCCACTGCCGCCAGGGCGTCCGCCGTCGTCGCCTCGGTGGGGACCTGCGCGCAGGCCGTTCTCGCGGCGGGTGGACTCTCGCCCTCGACGGCGTCCGCCTTCGTGCCGAAGTCGAGGACCAGGGCCACCCGCTTCCTGCCGTCCTGCGCGGGCGTCTTCGCGCAGAGCGCCTTGAAGTCGGCGTTGCCGCGCGGTCGGGCCGCGTCCCCGGAGTCCTCGCTCACCGCGAAGCGGAAGCCCTGGACGTCGCCGTCCGAGGGGCGGGTCGTGGACGGGCCCTGGGTGGCGTAGACCCAGCGGTCCGCGTCACGCTCCCAGAACGACCAGTAGCGGTAGCCGGCGGCCTGGGCCTGGCCCGCCCCCGCGAGGAGCAGGAGCGAGGCCAGGAGGAGGAGAACGGCCCGGCGGATCACAGCTGCTGCTGCTTCCGGCGGCCGCTGAACAGGAAGCCGATGCCGACTCCGGCGACGAGGCAGACACCGACGTACCACCAGACACCGAACACCGAGTCCGAGTCCTTCTTCTCGTCCTTCGCGTCCGCCGCGCCGGTCTTCCCGGCGGTCTGCGGGGCGGGGCCCGTCGCGTTGAGTTGCTTCACCAGGTCCGCGCCGCCGAAGTCGCGCGGGTTCGTGCCCGTCGCGTGTGCGGCGAAGATCAGCTGTGCGTAGGCGGCCGGACCGTTCTGCGCGGCCCAGGCCGCGGAGTTCTTCTCCAGCCACCGCACGGACTTCTCCGCCTGCCCGGTGTCGCCCCGCGCGGCGAGCGCGACCACCGCGTCGGCGGTGTTGCCGAAGTCGGGCTGGGGCTCGGCGCCGGCCAGGGCGGACATCAGGTGCCCGTCGTCCTTGGCCAGGGCGGCGATGAGATAGGCGGCCCCGTTGGCCGCCGCCTGCTCCGGCGTCCCGGCCTTCGCGCAGGTCGCGTCCGACTTCTCGCCAGGCCGCACCACCATGCCCTTGCCCAGCGCGCCCAGCACACCGGCCGCCGTGGCGTCCGCGTTGGCGACGAGCTCGCCCTTCTTGTCCGGCTGGAACGCGAAGGCACCGTCGCCGTCCCCGCCGCACGGCAGGGCGAGCTTCAGCAGGGCGTCGTAGGGCGACTTGCCGCCCTTCTCGACCTGGTCCGGCTCCTCGCCCGCGGCGGTGAGCGCGCCGATGACGACGGACGTCGAGTTGGTGTCGCTGGCGCCGCCGGGCGAATAGCCCCAGCCGCCGTCCTTGTTCTGGACGGACTTCAGCCAGCCGACGGCCTTGCCGGTGACGTCGTCGTGCCCGCCGAACGCGGTGAGGGCCTGCACCGCGGCGGACGTGGCGTTGGTGTCGAGCATGGTCCTGGCGTCGCACGCGGTGGTCGGGTCGGCGCGGTACGAGGCGAACCCGCCGTCCGCGCACTGCTGGCGCACCAGCCACCGCACGGACTTCGCCGCCGGCTTCACACCCACCGTGTCCTGCGCCAGCAGCGCGAGGGACTGGCGCCAGACACCGTCGAACTTCGGGTCCTTGTCTCCGTACAGGGCGGAGGGGAACGCCTGGGACGGCGAGGGGGACGGGTCGGCGGCGGCCGGGGTGGCGGCGCCGATCACGGCGACGGCGGCCAGGACCGCGGCGCTGCGGCGGACGTTCATGATCGGCGGGTGCCTCTCCCTGTGGGGGAGCCGGGCAGCACGGGACACCCCGGCGGCTCGGCTCCGTATACCTCGACGGTGCCGTGCGCCGGCGGACTGCCGGGCACGTGAGCCGGTCACGAACCGTACGGGGCGATCCGGCTCACCGCCTCGGCGGCGGTTCACGGTTGCGGGTCAGCGCCGGAATTGCACCGGCTTCCCCCCGTACGGGTGTGATGACGACCTGCTTACTGTACCCGCACGTAAGAAACCGGCCGAGGGTACCGGGTGGGGCGGTATAGCTTCGGCCCATGCCGACGAGACCGCCAGGGAGACTGCTCGGCTCGGGCCGCCGCGCCGACGTGTACGGGATCGACGAGGCGTGGGTGCTGCGCCGCGAGCGGGACGGCGGGGGCGACGCGGCGGCCGAGGGCGCGGTGATGGCCCATGTGCACGCGCACGGCTACCCGGTGCCCCGGGTCCGCCCGTCCGGATCGCGCACCGACCTGGTGATGGAGCGGCTCTCCGGCCCGACCATGCTCCAGGCCTGTCTGACGGGGAGGCTGGACGCGGCGGAGGCCGGTTCGGTCCTCGCCCGGCTGCTGCGCGACCTCCACGCCGTCCCGGCCCTGCGCTCCACCGACCCGGCCGTCCGCGTCCTCCACCTGGACCTGCACCCGGAGAACGTGATCCTCACGCCCGACGGCCCCCGCGTCATCGACTGGTCCGACGCCGCCGAGGGCGACCCGGGCCTGGACTGGGCGGCGACCGCGGTGATCCTCGCCCAGGCCGCCGTCGCCGGCGACGCCCTCCGCGCACCCGCCGGCGCCATGCTGGCCGCCCTCCTCGCCGGCCCGTCCCCTCTCACGCGACCGGCCCTGACCGAGGCCCTGCGCCGCCGGGGCGCCAACCCGACGATGAGTGAGACGGAAGCCGAACTCCTGGCCTTGGCCGAGGAGTTGATCCTCTCCAGGGTGCGGACAGGCTAACGTGGGCCTCTCCGACCACACGCAGGAGCGTCCATGACCGACCAGGTGGAGAACGCCGAGCAGGAGCCGTTCCCCAAGATCGACACCTCGGTGCCGCACTCGGCCCGGATCTGGAACTACTGGCTGGGCGGAAAGGACAACTACGAAGTCGACCGTGTGGCCGGTGACGCGTTCCGCGCGATCTTCCCCGGTATCGAGACCGGGGCCCGCGCCGCCCGCTACTTCCTCGCCCGCGCCGTGCGCCACCTGGCCGCCGAGGAGGGCATCCGCCAGTTCCTGGACATCGGCACCGGGCTGCCCAACGTCGACAACACCCACCAGATCGCCCAGCGGGTGGCCCCGGAGAGCCGGATCGTCTACGTCGACAACGACCCGCTGGTCCTGGCCCACGCCCGCGCGCTGCTCACCAGCACACCGGAAGGCGTCACCCATTACGTCGACGCCGACCTGCGCGAGCCGGGCACGATCATCCGGGAGGCCGGCAAGACGCTGGACTTCGAGAAGCCGGTCGCCCTCATGCTGATGGGCATCCTGGGCCACATCGAGGACCACGACGAGGCCCGCTCGATCGTGCGGCGGCTGGTGGACGCCCTGCCCTCCGGCAGCTACCTCGTGCAGTACGACTCCACCGACACCAGCGAGGACTACGTCAGGGCCATCCAGCAGTACAACGACGGCGGTTCGATCCCGTACATCCTGCGCAGCCCCGAGCAGATCGAGCGCTACTTCGACGGTCTGGAACTGCTCGAACCGGGCGTGGCCTCCTGCTCGCGCTGGCGTCCCGACGCGGCGGCCCTGGACCTGCCCGCGGAGGTGCACCAGTACGGCGGCGTCGCCCTGAAACGCTGACGCCGCCTCAGGTCTCCTGAAGGATCCGGTGGAGGACGGTCGGAGTCTCGTCCGGCGGCTCGGCTTCGACCAGTCGCCGGAGCCGGGCGCCCAACGCCAGCCGCGGCACCATGGGCCCGGCCGACCGGTCGTCCAGGGCCTCGCTGCCGGTCGTGGTTCGTGCGGCCTCTTCGGTGCCCATGGGCATCTCTCCCGGTGCGAGCGTTGCGTCCGGCCATCCTGGGGGGCGCTGCGTGACGCCAAGTGCCTTATGACGCAGGCGCGTTCCGAAGCGGGGCGGGGCCGCCGAAGGGTAGGTGGAGAGTCCGTGAGGCGAGCAGCCAGGTGCCGTCGACCCTGTGGAGCGTGTCCTCGTAGTGGCCGGCCTGAACCGGCGGCCCGGCCGGGATGACGCCGCCCTCGTAGCCGTCGACGCGGTACGTCGTGAAGTACGAGACCGCCTCGGCCGTGTCCGGGGACGCGACCGTCACCAGGACGTTGGACATCATGCGGCGGGACAGCCGGTCGGCCGGCCGGGAGCCGAAGTACGTGCGCAGGGCGTCACGCCCCTGGACCAGCCGACCGTCCTCCGGCCACCGCCAGACGCCGTCCTCGGTGAACAACCCGGCGACGGAGGAGGGTTCGCCGAGGTCGAGCCGGTGGACGAAGTCGATGATCAGGCGCTCGCAGGCGCGTTCGGCGAGGAGGCGTTCGATGGGGTCCATGGCCGTTGCCTAGCACCCCGGCGACATGTTCTCCGCCGGGTTTGCCATCCCCTTACGCCGCACGTACCTCACGGGCTCGCTCCCCGGCACCGCATCCGCCCGGCCGAGTTCGACCAGGCGGCGCGCATGGGCCTCGGCCTCCGGGACGGCGATGGTGCGGGAGCCGTGCGGGATCTGGTCCCAGGGGCGGTTCCACTCCACGCGTTCGGCGAGCTGCCAGGGGGTGAGGGGTTCGGCGAGGAGGCTGAGCGGGGCGGTGAGGAGAATCTCTCGGTGGGCGATCGCCGGCACGTCGAGGTCGACCGCTGCCTGTGCAGCGGCTCCGCCCGGTGCGCGCACCACGCGCCGGACGGCTTCGGTCCGGACTCCGCCCGACCGTCGTGTCCGGCCGCCTCGGACACGGACGCGAACTAGCGGGTGCCGGAGGCGGCGGAGAGCTGCCCGGTGGAGGCGATCGTGATCACGCTCGGGGACGGCGGGGAGCCGGTGTTCCGGCCCGGGGAGGAGCGCCTGAGGATTATCTTCGTGCTGCCAGGAAAATCACGGTTGCGGGGGTTTCATTCCGGTGTGGGCGTTCTATGCTGGACGTAGGCCTACGAGGCGAGTGAGGGAGTCCGACCGGAGTAGCCGACGTCGGCAGGAGGCTGCGGCTTCCGCTGGTGCCGACTGCGACGGTAGGGCTGAGAGGCCGGAAGGACGCCGGGCCGGAACCCGGCGACCGGAAGGCGACCCCCATCACCTGATCCGGACCATACCGGCGAAGGGAACCCGTCTCGTAGGTCCTCGGTGTGTCAGGGGTGTTCCGGGGCGGTCAGGTCGATCAGACGGCACACCGTCTCGATGTCGATCTTGACCTGGGCGATGGAGGCGCGGCCCGAGAGCCAGGTGATCAGCGCCGAATGCCAGGTGTGCTCGATGACCCGGACCGCCGAGAGCTGCTCCTGGGTCGGGTGCTCCCGGCCCATCGCGTCCAGGATGATCGCCGTCGTCTGGCGGGAGACCTGGTCGACCTCCGGGCTCACGCTGCGGTCGGCGAACGTCAGCGCGCGGACCATCGCGTCGGCCAGCTGCGGCTCGCGCTGCAGGGCGCGGAAGGCCCGCATCAGCGTCTCGGCGACCCGCTCGGCCGCGGTCTCGCCCTGCGGGGGCTTCTTGCGCAGCGTGCCGTGCATGTGCTCCAACTGGTCCTGCATCGTGGCGACCAGCAGATGGATCTTGGAGGGGAAGTAGCGGTAGAGGGTGCCGAGCGCCACCTGTGAGGACTCCGCGACCTCGCGCATCTGCACGGCGTCGAAACCGCCCCGGCCGGCCAGCTGCGCGCTCGCGTGCAGGATGCGGCGGCGGCGGGCTTCCTGCCGCTCCGTGAGGGGAGGGGACGGGGCCGCGGCTCCGGCCTCCACTCTGGCCACCTTGTTCACCTTGGCGCTCACCTTGGCTTCCGCGGGCATGTGTCGGTCCCGTTCCGTGACCGTCCGTGAGGACGAGTGATCACACAGCATGGCACGGAGCCTGCCGTGGCGTGAATCACCTGATCCACTGGTCACAGCGCCCCTACCTGCCGGTAGATTCGGAGCCTCCGAACGATCAAGTCTGAAACTTGTTCTAGATTAGCCTCCCGACGTAATCTCGCGGGAAAGTGCAGGGAGAAGGGGGCCGAGAGTGACCGCTGAGGCCAGGGAGGCCGGGGCCCCGGAGGGCCCCGCTGCCGACGGCTTGCGACCGCTCGACATCGCGCTCCTCACCTATAAAGGGAACCCGTTCTGCGGCGGCCAGGGCGTCTACGTCCGGCACCTCTCGCGCGAACTGGCCCGCCTCGGCCACCGGGTCGAGGTCATCGGCGCCCAGCCGTACCCCGTCCTCGACGAGGGCTACGACGGGCTGAGCCTCACCGAGCTGCCCAGCCTCGACCTGTACCGCCAGCCGGACCCCTTCCGCACGCCCGGGCGCGGCGAGTACCGCGACTGGATCGACGCGCTCGAGGTCGGGACGATGTGGACCGGCGGTTTCCCCGAACCGCTGACGTTCTCGCTGCGCGCCCGCCGTCATCTGCGGGCCCGTCGCGGCGAGTTCGACGTCGTGCACGACAACCAGACTCTCGGCTACGGCCTGCTGGGCGACATCGGCGCGCCCCTGGTGACCACGATCCACCACCCCATCACCGTGGACCGGCAGTTGGAGCTGGACGCGGCGGACGGGTGGCAGCGGCGCCTCTCGGTGCGGCGCTGGTACGCCTTCACGCGCATGCAGAAGCGCGTCGCGCGGCGGCTGCCGTCCGTGCTCACCGTCTCCGGCACGTCCCGCCAGGAGATCATCGACCATCTCGGCGTCCGGCAGGACCGGATCCACGTGGTCCACATCGGCGCCGACACCGACCTGTTCTCGCCGGATCCGTCCGTGCCGGTCGTGCCGGGCCGGATCGTGACGACGTCCAGCGCGGACGTGCCGCTGAAGGGCCTGGTCCATCTGGTCGAGGCGCTGGCGAAGGTACGTACCGAGCACCCGGGAGCCCACCTCGTCGTCGTCGGCAAGCGACCGGCCGAGGGGCCCGTCGCCCAGGCGATGGAACGGTACGGGCTCGACGGCGCCGTCGAGTTCGTCAAGGGCATCTCCGACGCCGAACTCGTCGACCTCGTGCGCTCGGCTCAGGTCGCGTGCGTGCCGTCGCTCTACGAGGGCTTCTCGCTTCCGGCCGCCGAGGCCATGGCGACCGGGACACCGCTGCTCGCCACGACCGGCGGGGCCATCCCCGAGGTCGCCGGCCGCGACGGGGAGACGTGCCTGGCGGTCCCGCCGGGCGACGCGGGCGCGCTGGCCGCCGGGCTCGGACGGCTGCTGGGCGACGCGCAGTTGCGTGCGCGGCTCGGAGCGGCCGGGCGGGAGCGGGTGCTGCGGCACTTCACCTGGGCCAGGGCCGCGGAAGGAACGGTGGCGCGGTACCGCGAGGCGATCGACCGGGCCGGGGGCGACACCGCCCGCTCCACGCGGAGCACCGCGCCCCTGACGCCGGGCCGTTCGGCCGCCTCGACGAGGACTGGGCCGGCAGGGCCGACGGGTGCCCTGTCCCTGGCTTCGGCGGGTGGCGCGCCCCGCGCCTCGACGGGGGCCGGGGCGACCGGTTCGGCGGGTGCCGCCTCCCTGATCGCCGCCGGCACCGGTTCCGCGGCTTCGGCGACTGCCGGCGTCAGGGCTTCGGCGGGTGGCGCGTCCGCGGTCCCCGCCGCTGGCGGCTCCGCGGCCTCGGCGGGTGGCGAACCCGCAGCCCCGGCAGGTGCTGGATCCCCAGCGCCGACAGATGTAGAAGGCGTCAACTCCGAAAGCAGGGCCACGTGCTGACCGTCGACTTCTCCCGGTTCCCGCTCGCCCCGGGCGACCGCGTCCTGGACCTCGGCTGCGGTGCCGGCCGGCACGCGTTCGAGTGCTACCGGCGCGGCGCGCAGGTCGTGGCACTGGACCAGAACGCCGAGGAGATCGCCGAGGTCGCGAAGTGGTTCGCGGCCATGAAGGAGGCCGGCGAGGCCCCCGAGGGCGCCACCGCCACGGCGATGGAGGGCGACGCCCTCGCCCTGCCCTTCCCCGACGAGTCCTTCGACGTCGTGATCATCTCCGAGGTCATGGAGCACATCCCGGACGACAAGGGCGTCCTCGCGGAGATGGTGCGGGTGCTGAAGCCCGGCGGGCGCATCGCCGTCACCGTGCCGCGCTACGGCCCCGAGAAGGTCTGCTGGACCCTGTCCGACGCCTACCACGAGGTCGAGGGCGGCCACATCCGCATCTACAGGGCCGACGAGCTGCTGCGGAAGATCCGCGAGGCCGGACTCGAGCCGTACGGCACGCACCACGCGCACGCCCTGCACTCGCCCTACTGGTGGCTGAAGTGCGCGTTCGGCGTCGACAACGACAAGGCGCTGCCGGTACGGGCGTACCACAAGCTGCTGGTCTGGGACATCATGAAGAAGCCGCTGGCCACCCGGGTCGCCGAACAGGCGCTGAACCCGCTGATCGGAAAGAGCTTCGTGGCGTACGCGACGAAGCCGCACCTGCCTCAGGTGGACGCCAAGTGACGACTTCCCGGACGGAACATCTGGTGTTGCCCGGGGTCCTCACCGCCGGGCAGGCCGCCGCCACCGTCGCCGGCATCCTCGCCGTGCAGCGCGAGGACGGCGCGATCCCCTGGTTCCGGGGGCACCACCTCGACCCGTGGGACCACGTCGAGGCGGCCATGGCCCTCGACGCGGCCGGTGAGCACGAGGCCGCCGAGCGGGCCTACCTGTGGCTGGCCCGGCACCAGAACGAGGACGGCTCCTGGTACGCGGCGTACGCGGACGGGGAGTTCGCCGACGTCACCGACCGGGGCCGGGAGACCAACTTCGTCGCCTACATAGCCGTCGGCGTCTGGCACCACTACCTCTCCACGGGCGACGACACGTTCCTGGAGCGGTTGTGGCCGGCGGTGTACGCGGCGGTGGAGTTCGTGCTCCGCCTGCAGCAGCCGGGCGGGCAGATCGGCTGGCGGCGCGACGACGACGGCACGGAGACGGCCGACGCCCTGCTGACGGGGTGCTCCTCGATCCACCACGCGTTGCGCTGCGCGCTGGCCATCGCCGAGCAGCGGGAAGAGGCGCAACCGGACTGGGAGTTGGCGGCGGGCGCCCTGCGACACGCGATACGGCACCACCCCGAGCGGTTCCTGGACAAGAACCGGTACTCGATGGACTGGTACTACCCCGTGCTGGGCGGCGCGTTGACCGGTGCCGAGGCCAAGGCGCGTATCGAGGAGGGCTGGGACCGGTTCGTCGTCCCCGGGTCGGGCGTGCGGTGTGTGGTTCCCAACCCGTGGGTGACGGGGGGTGAGTCCGCGGAACTCGCGCTCGCGTTGTGGGCGATGGGAGAGTCGGACCGGGCGCTGGAGATCCTGCAGTCGATCCAGCACCTGCGCGATCCGGAGACCGGGCTGTACTGGACCGGGTACGTCTTCGACGACAAGGCGATCTGGCCGCGCGAGCTCACGACGTGGACGGCCGGGTCGTTGCTGCTCGCCGTTGCCGCGCTCGGCGGGCATGAGGCGACCTGCGCCGTGTTCGGCGGGGAGCAGCTGCCCCTGGGGCTGGAAGCGGACTGCTGCGACTGACGTTGCGTCGACGGGCGCGGGCCGCGCATGGTTCGTCGTGCCCACGCGGCCGAGCCGCATGTCGACACAGTCCCGCGCCCCTGACGGAAGATTCCTGGAGGCGTCTTCAGTGCCGGTGTACTCGGTTGGCGATGGCGTGGCCCACGAACAGGTACACCACTGCCGCCAAGCCGTAACCGGCGACCACTCGGGCCCACGCCTCGTCGAACGTGAACAGGTCGTGGGACCAACCCGCCAGCCAGCGGGCCGCGTCGTGGATGAACTGGACGAAGTCGTTGCCCTGGTTGGCGTCCAGCAGGTACATCAGGATCCACAGGCCCAGAATGAGAGCCATGATGTCGGCGACGACCGCGATGATCGTGCCGGCTTGATTCGCGCCGTTGCGATATCGAGGGGACATGACCTCCGTGTTGCCCTTGAACTCTGAATCAAACCCGGAATTCGCTCAGGAGTTCAACTCGGCGAGGACGCGCGGGGTGTGAGGGTCGGCGCCGAGCGCGAGCGGGTCCGTCCCCGGACCCTTGCGCCACGACTCCGGCCGCTCCACTGTGCGTTCGCGGGCTCCCGGCGCGGGCTGTACGGCAACGGCCCCCCACCCGGGTGGGTGAGGGGCCGTAAGGGGTCCTTGCACTAGGAGCGTCGAGGGCTCAGCCGCGCTGGATGCCCGACGTGTCCTGGAGAACGCCGCGGCGGCCGTCCTGCGTCTGGGCGACCAGGGCCTGGCCGCGCTGCTCGACGGCCAGGTACCAGGTTCCCGGGGCGAGTTCGGCGATCGGCGCCGGGGAGCCGTCCTCGGCGAACAGCGGGCGCGGCACCGGCACCGCGAACCAGAACGGCGAGAAGTCCGCGGCCGGGGGCTGCGGCTGGGCCTGCGCCTGCTGCGGCTGGCCGCCGAACGGCTGTCCCGGCTGCGGGTGGCCGTAGCCGCCGGGCTGCTGCGCGCCCGGGTAGCCGTAGCCACCGGGGGGCTGGGCGCCGTAGGGCTGCGGGGCGGCCGGGCGGGGAGCCGGCAGGAGGGCGCCCTTGAGGGCCGGGACGAGGGGGGTGGCGAGGGCGGCGGCGGCCATCAGCAGCGTGGCGACGAGGGCGAGGATCAGACCGATGCCGGCGTCCGGACCGTTCGAGGAGGTACCGAAGTTGTTGTTGGCGCTCGCCGGGTCGAAGATGTTGCCGAGGGCGCTCCACGCGGCGAAGACCGTGAGCGCGGCGCCGACCTGGCCGAGTTCGAGACCGGCGACCTTCGGGGCCTGCGTCAGACCGCGGCCGACGACGACGAGCGCGGCGCCGATGAGGCCCGCCAGTACAACGCCCATCAGAACCGGGCCGCTGCCCCACAGGCTGGGCATCTCCAGGCCCTCCGGAGCACCGTCGGACGAGTAAAAGTCGAGAAACGACGCGATGAACAGCAACACCGCTGCTCCGATCACCACGCCGTCGCCTCGAGTGAGGGAGCGGATATTCACTTCAGGTCCTTCGTAGGTCGTCTCATCGTCAATAGAGGCGTCGCTGTCACCATGTCGCCGTCAGGTTCCGGTGTGAAGCGCGGGGGTGACCCCTCATCGTAAGAGGGACCCTATCGGTCGCCCGATCAGGGTGTCCGCCGGGATCAGCCGGTCCGGAACTACCCGCGCAGGAAACTCACGATTCCCTCAGAGATCCCTTGCGCCGCCTTCTGCCGCCACGCGCCACTGGTGAGCAGCGCCGCGTCCTTGCTATCGCGCATGTTGCCGCACTCGATGAACACCTTGGGCACCTTTGACAGATTGAGACCGCCCAGGTCCTCACGCGTGACGAGACCGCTGCCGTCGCCGATGTAGTTGGACGGAGCGCTGCCGGTGACGGCCACGAAGCGGCCCGCGATGTGCTCGCCCAGGTCGCGGGAGGGGGCGACGATCGCCCGGGTGTCCGCGGCGCCCGAATCGACCGCGCCGGGCAGGATGACGTGGAAGCCGCGGTTGCCGGCGCCCGAGCCGTCGGCGTGGATCGAGACGACGGCGTCGGCCTTCGCCGCGTTGCCGATCCGGGCCCGCTCGTCCACGCACGGCCCGTACGGCCGGTCCCCGTCCTGGGTCAGCTTCACCGTGGCGCCCTGCTCTTCGAGGAGCGTGCGCATGCGGTGCGCCACGTCCAGGGTGAACCTGGCCTCGGTGTAACCGTCGTTGGTGGACGTGCCCGTGGTGTCGCACTCCTTCCAGTTCGTCCCGATGTTCACCTTGCGGTTGATCTCAGAGGCGTGCTGGAAGTTGCTCGGGTTGTGCCCCGGGTCGATGACGACGACCTTCCCCTTGAGCGGGCCGGACGCGGCGGGCGCCGAGCTGGAAGGCGCGTCGGAGGGCGTCGGGGAGACGCTCGGTTCCTTGGCGTCGTCGGGGGGCGCGCTCGACGCGGCGGGCGGGGAGGACCGTACGGTCGCCTGCCCCTGGTCTCCGCCGTTCCCCGAGCCGCCCACCGTCTCGTACACCAGCCAGCCGAGCAGCGCCCCCGGCACCAGCGCCGCGAGCGCGACGGTCAGGGGGCCGCGGCGGGAGCGGCGGGGCTGGGGAGGTTCGAAGTCCGGTCCTACGTACGACACGCCTGCCACCCTAGGCCCTGAGCGGGGTGCTACGGACCGAGGACGACCCGATGGGTGGCGGCGGCTACCCCGCGTTGCCGCCGTCGTCCCCGTGCCGTACCGCTTCCTTCACGCGCGCCTCGATCTCCTGGCGCGGGGTGTCCTCCTGCTTCGCGTACGCGGTCACCGCCGCCTGGACGTCCCGGGCGAGGTCGCGCCAGGCGCGCCAAGCCGTCTCCCAGGTGGTGGTCTGCTGGTCGCTCCACTGGGTCCGGGTGGGCGGCCCGTACACGTCCTGCAGGTGACGTACGCGGGCGTACGCCTCGTCCGCCGCGCGCTGCTTCTCCACGAGCTCTGCGAAGGTGTGTGCCACGCGCCCGGATCCTTGGGCAGTGGCGGTCGCCCGCCGACTCGCCACGCCGCCCGTGGGCCGACCGGGAGGGGATGCGGGGGGCGCAGTTCACCCGCCCAGCCGTTCCGTCAGACGCCCGGCCCCGTGCGCCGCAGGACCCGCAGCGAGTCCGTCGCCGAGACCTCGGTGAACGCGCCGGAGGCCAGGGCCCGGAGGTACACGCGGTACGGCGCCTGGCCGGTGAACTCGTCCTCCGGGTCGGGGAAGACGTCGTGGATGACGAGCAGACCGCCCTCGGCGACGTGCGGGGCCCAGCCCTCGTAGTCGGCTGTGGCGTGCTCGTCGGTGTGGCCGCCGTCGATGAAGACGAGACCGAGAGGGGTCTGCCAGATCGCCGCGATCTGCGGGGAGCGGCCGACCAGGGCCACCACGTGGTCCTCCAGGCCGGCCCGGTGCAGGGTGCGGCGGAACGTGGGCAGCGTGTCCATCAACCCGATCTCGGGGTCGACCGTCTCGGGGTCGTGGTACTCCCAGCCCGGCTGCTGCTCCTCGCTGCCGCGGTGGTGGTCGACGGTGAGCGCGCCGACCCCGGCCTCCCGGGCCGCGTCGGCGAGCAGGATCGTGGACCGCCCGCAGTAGGTGCCGACCTCCAGCAGCGGCAGCCCCAGCCGCCCGGCCTCCACCGCCGCCGCGTACAGCGCCAGCCCCTCGCCGACGGGCATGAACCCCTTCGCCGCCTCGAAGGCGGCCAGGATCTCGGGCTTCGGGGCCGCGGGCATGGGGTTCCTCTCGGTCGTACGACGGTCCGGGCGCCCATCGTGCCGTACCCCCCGCCGGGGGGCGACAGGGGGTACGGGTGAGCAGCGGGGTCAGGCGGAGACCGTCTCGCCCGGCAGCGACAGGTCCAGGTCGACCGGCCGGTCGTCGCCCGCGTGGGTCGCGGACAAGGCGTGCGGGCCGTGGCCGACGGCCCGTGCGGCGACGACGTAGGAGCCCTGGGCGGGGACGGTGAGCACGTAGCCGCCGTCCTCGGTGGAGAGGGTCGCGCCGGCCTGGCGGCCGCGGCGGTCGATCAGCGTGACCTTGGCGCGGGCGACCGGGGAGCCGTCGGCGGCCAGCACCCGGCCGCGGAAGCCGCGCGGGATCTGCTCGGCGCGCTCCAGCGCCGCGTCCTCCTCGCTGCCGGCGCGCGGCTGCGGCTTGTTCGACGGTCGTCGGCCCGGCAGGAACAGGGCCAGGACCAGGCCCGCGGCCACCGCGGCCGTCGCGATCAGGAAGGAGACGCGGAAGCCGTGCATGGTCGGGATCTCGACGCCGCCGACGGTGTCGGCGGTGTCGGCCAGCACCATGCCGATCACGGCGCTGGAGACCGACGTGCCGATGGAACGCATCAGCGTGTTGAGGCCGTTCGCCGCGCCCGTCTCCGAGGCGGGGACCGCGCCCACGATCAGCGCGGGCAGCGAGGAGTAGGCAAGGCCGATGCCCGCGCCCAGGAGGACCGAGATGACCAGGCTCTGCCAGGCGGCGCTCATCAGGCCGAGGCCGGCGCCGTAGCCGATCGCGATGATCAGCAGGCCGAGGATCAGGGTGACCTTGGGGCCGTACTTGGCGGACAGCCGGGCGTAGACGGGTGCCGTGAACATCATCGTCAGGCCGAGCGGCGCGACCAGCAGACCCGCGACGACCATCGACTGGCCGAGGCCGTAGCCGGTGGACTTCGGCAGCTGGAGCAGCTGGGGCAGGACCAGGGAGACGACGTAGAAGGAGACGCCGACCATGATCGAGGCGAGGTTGGTGAAGAGCACGGCGGGGCGGGCGGTGGTGCGCAGATCGACCAGCGGGGCCTTGACCCGCAGCTCCATCAGGCCCCACAGCACGAGCACCGCCGCCGACGCGGCGAACAGGCCGAGCGTGGTGCCGGAGGCCCAGCCCCAGTCGCTGCCCTTGGTGATCGGGAGCAGGAACAGCACGAGACCGGCGGACAGACCGAGCGCGCCCGGCAGGTCGAAGGAGCCCTCGGCGCGCATCGGGGACTCCGGCACGACGAGGAGGGTGAGCACGATCGAGAGCACGCCGAGGCCGGCGGCGCCGTAGAACAGGGCGTGCCAGTCGCTGTGCTGGGCGACCAGGGCGGCGGCGGGCAGCGCGAGACCACCGCCGACACCTATGGAGGAGCTCATCAGGGCCATCGCCGAGCCGAGCTTCTCGCGGGGCAGCATGTCGCGCATCAGGCCGATGCCGAGCGGGATCGCGCCCATCGCGAAGCCCTGGAGCGTACGGCCGGTGATCATCAGCAGCAGGTCGCTGGTGAGCGCGCTGACCAGTGCGCCGGCCACCATCACCGCGAGGCTCAGGATCAGCATGCGGCGCTTGCCGTAGAGGTCGCCGAGGCGGCCCATGATCGGGGTGGCCACCGCGCCCGAGAGGAGGGTCGAGGTCAGGACCCAGGTGGCGTTGCTGGGGGCGGTGTCCAGCAGTTGCGGAAGATCCTTGATCACCGGGACGAGCAGGGTCTGCATCACCGCGACAACGATGCCCGCGAAGGCGAGCACCGGGACGACGGCCCCGCTCGCTCGGCCTGCGGGACGGTCTGTCGTCGTCTGCGTCATTGAGAGGGGCCTCCAGGCCGGGAGCGTCGGGTTACGTGGACTCTGAACCTTGTATGTTCAGGCAACTATTCCGTTGCTTTGGCACTCTAACGAAAACTTGACCTTTCCTTGGGATCACGGGAGTCCCAGGCCCCGGGACCGAGCACCCGGCCCGGCGAAATCCCGATGCAAGGGGCACGAGCGGGTTGAGAGCATGACGCCCATGCTCGAATCCGCCGACACCGCCACCGCCCGCCCGTCCCGTCTGTCCCGCCTGCGCTCGGGCGGGGCGCCGCCGATGTGGCTCGTGGTGGCGCTCACGTGCGCCGGGCAGTTCCTCGTCGTGCTGGACGTGTCCGTCGTCAACGTGGCGCTGCCGTCCATGCGGACCGGGCTCGGACTGAGCGAGCAGGGCCTGCAGTGGGTGGTGAACGCCTACGCCATCGCCTTCGCCGGGTTCATGCTGCTCGGCGGCCGGGCCGGGGACCTGTACGGCCGCAAGCGGATGTTCCTCGTCGGGCTCGCCCTGTTCACCCTCGCCTCGCTGGCCGGAGGGCTGGCGCAGCAGGAATGGCAGCTGCTCCTCGCGCGTGCCGTGCAGGGGCTCGGCGCGGCGGTGCTGGCGCCGTCGACGCTGACCATCCTCACCGCGGCGGTGCCCGAGGGCGCCGCGCGGGCGAGGGTCATAGGCACCTGGACGGCGGTCGGGGCCGGCGGCGGAGCGGCGGGCGGCCTGGTCGGCGGGCTGCTGGTGGAGACGCTGTCCTGGCGGTGGGTGCTGCTGATCAACGTGCCCGTGGGCGCCGTGGTGCTGTGCGCCGCCGCCTCTTTCCTCACCGAGGGCCGGACCGGGGACGGGCGGCGCCTGGACCTGCCCGGCGCGCTGCTCGTGACCGCCGGGCTCGGCACGCTGGCCTACGGCATCTCCCAGACGGAGGCGGAAAACTGGACGGCCGCGGCCACCCTGCTGCCGCTGCTCGCCGGGCTGCTCCTGCTCGGGGTCTTCCTCACGGTCGAGGCCCGCACCGCCAGTCCGCTGATGCCGCTCGAACTCCTGCGCCTGCGCGCTGTCTCCTCGGCGAACGTCGCCATGTTCCTGTGCGGCTCCGCGATGTTCTGCATGTGGTTCTTCATGACCCTCTACGCGCAGAACGTCCTCGGCTACACGCCGCTCGAAGCCGGCCTCGCCCTGGTCCCGAGCTCCCTCGCGGTCATCCTCGGCTCCAAGCTCGCGCCCCGGCTCATGCGGCCGGTCGGTCCGCGCACCGTGGCCGTGCTCGGGACACTGCTCGCCGTGGCCGGCTTCGCCTGGCAGTCCACGATGACCCCCGAGAGCCCCTACGCCACCGGCATCCTCTACCCCGGCATCCTGATGATGCTCGGCGCGGGCCTGGCGGCGACCCCGCTCGCCTCCCTGGCCACGTCCGGGGCGGCCCCCCAGGAAGCCGGACTGGTCTCCGGCCTCGTCAACACCTCCCGCACGATGGGTGGTTCACTCGGGCTCGCGGTCCTGTCGACCCTGGCGGCGGCCCGGACGGCCGGGAGCGGGACTCCGCAGGCACTGACGGAGGGCTACGCGCTGGCGTTCCGCGCCGGGGCCGGGGTGCTGACGGCCGGCGCGGTGCTGATGTGGGTCTGGCTGCCCCGCACGGCAGGGGAGCGGTAGGGCCGCGATACCGGGAAAGAACGCCTGTCGCGTGGTCCGGAACAGGGGCGTGGCGACCCTCGGAAGGCGCTCCGCGGGCGTTTCTGCCTGGGGTCCGAGTGGTCCGCGCAGGGATGGCGTCCCGGGTGCGCGGCGGGTCGTACAACGCCTCCCGCTCATCCCCGGAAACCCCTCCTGACCTGGCCTTTCGGGATCTCTCGGCCTACGGTTGGCGGACGCGGAAGGGGGCCGGATGGGCCGGAACATACGCACTGTCGACGACGTACTCGCCCTCCTCGACGGGCTGTTCGCGCCCGAGGCCGACCGGTGGTCGCAGCGGGGAGCCGGATGGTGGGACGGGTTCTATGCCGACCGTTCGCGGCCGGTGCCGTTCTTCGTGGCGAAGCCGGACGAGAACCTCGTGAGTTGTGTGGAGCGGGAGTTGCCGGGCGGAGGGCGTGTACTCGACCTGGGATGCGGGCCCGGGCGCAACGCGCTGTACCTGGCGGAGCGGGGGTTCGAGGTGGACGCGGTCGACCTGGCCCCGGCGGCTGTCGAATGGGCCCGGGAACGGGCCCGTGAAGTCGGCGTCGGAGGCGTGCGGTTCCACTGCGGGGACGCCTTCGCCCTCGCCGGTACGGAACTCACCGGGCCGTACGACCTCGTCTACGACTCCGGCTGCTTCCACCACCTGCCCCCGCACCGGCGGGTCAGCTACCTGACCCTGCTGGAGAAGGTCCTGGCCCCTGGCGGCATGTTCGGCCTCGTCTGTTTCGCCGCCGGGACCGGCGGGATGGGGGCGGAGGTGCCCGACGCGGATTTCTACCGTGAGGGCGGCGGACTGCGGGGCGGACTCGCGTACACGCCCGAGGCGCTGCGGGAGATCTTCTCCGGGCTGAGCGAGGTCGAGCTGCGGCGGATGCGGGACGAGCCGGTGCAGTCGGAGTGCTTCGGGGAGTCCTTCCTGTGGACAGCCCTGTTCCGGCGGGCGCGGGACTCGGAGCCGGCCCTGGCCGCGGGCCTCCCTTAGGGGTGCTCCGCGAGCAGTACCCGGATCGGTCGGCCGGTCAGGGGCCCAGGGCAGGGCGGGGCGGGTCGAGCAGCGAGGTCAGTGTCTCGGTGAACGCCGTCGCCGAGTGGTCGGCGTGGGCGCGGATGCGCGCCGCGACGGCCTCGGCACCGCCGCCCTCCAGGAGGTGGACCAGCCGGTCGGAGCTGTGCCCGTGCCCTTCCTGGGTGGACAGGTAGAAGTCCGTCGCGTCGTACGCCATGTGGAAGACGTGCTTCTTCACGTCGCTCAGCGTCAGGTAGTCGTCGTGCGTCTTGGGGGTCGGCTCCGGCGCGCCGACGCTCACCGCCGGGGTGCCCGCGCCCCACGCGTTGACGGCCAGGTGGTAGGTGTCCGTGATGACCAGCCGGTAGCGGGGGAGGACCCCGATCAGGTCGCCGATGGTGTGGTCCCCCGGGCGCCGCGCGATGTGGCCGAACGCCGCGGGCACGTCCCGGTCGAACCAGGGCAGCCACTCGAGCGGGGCGCCCAGACGGTCGGACAGGCCCTGGCAGAAGGCGGGCAGCCAGTCGGGGACCGGCGTACGGGCGCCGAGGAACACGCCGATCGCCCCGCCGTCGGGGACCGACCGCGACCAGTCCGTGGCCGGGAGGTGGCCCAGGTCGCCCGGGCGGTTCAGCAGCGCCGCGTCCGAACCGAAGTAGTCGGTCGTGCGGTCTGCGCGCAGGTGCGCGATCTTTGCCGCCGAGAGCGGGTCCCGCACCCAGATGCGGTGGCTCTGCCTCACCAGGCGGGAGAACAGCGGACCGTACTCCTCGTCCTCGTAGTCGGACTGCGTGTTGTGCAGGATGGTCCCGCCGTAGCTGACAGTCCGCGCCAGGAGCTCGTCCGGCTGGTCCGCGAACAGCAGGGTGCGGTTCAGCAGGGCCCGGGCGGCGTCCCGGTCCGCGGCGATCCCGAAGTCCGTCAGGCGGTTCGTCGCGTCCTGCGCCAGATAGTGGCGGGTGTGGAGGAAGTCGCCCCAGAAGACGACCGCGTCATGGTCGCGGAGCGTGTCGAGGTTCTCGGCCAGCGGACGGAAGCGGAACGGGAACTCGGTGCCGCGCGCACAGTCGCGCAGTGGCACGGTCTCCGGTGTGTGCAGCGTGTACCAGGTGGCGTCGAACCCGGCGCCCGCGCGCCGGCGCAGGGACTCGAACGCCAAGTCGACGGTCAGCATGCCCGTGTTGCGGTACCCGATGTTCGGCGCGGTGATGACGGCGACGCGTCCCATGTGCTCCAGTTCCCCTAGCCGTTGCCGGCACCGGCGCCGCCGACATGTGGCCCGGGCCATCGGCCAACGTACACGTCCGTATCGCCGCGAGGGCGTCCCGGTCCCGCCGGCCGGGTGTCCGCCTCGGCTGGTTGTGCGTCGGTCCCCGGGTGAGAGACATGGAACGGCCCTTCCCGCCGTGTGACAGGAAGGGCCGTTCACCGTCTGGTGACTGGCGTGCCGTCAGGCCGCAGTCCCGGCTTGCTGGGTCTGCGCCACCGGCTTGCGGTGGCGTCCGCGCGGAGCCGTCTCGCTGTCCTGCGTGGAGATCTCACCACGGTGCCGGCCGTGGCCGGCGGAGGTCTCCTGGACGTCGGCGGTGCGCTGGTTCGTGCTGGCGTCGCTCATCGGATGGAATTCACCCCGTCAACATGATCTTTTTACAGCCGGGTGAGTCTAACCGGCACCCCGCACCCTCGATCCAGGCGGCCGCGCCAACCGGCACTAGTTCGTTACAAGACGTCCCAACGGCGCCTCCTGGAGGGGCACGGGGCGGGGAGCCGAGGGGGCCGGAGTCGGGGTGGACCGCGCAGGCCGCGCCGGTGAGGCGGGTGGTTCCTCCTCCTCGGGGTGCCCGGGAGGTCCCGGAACCGGGGCTGCCGGCTCCGGCTCCGGCGGCGGCGTGCCGCCGGACTCCGGCTCGGTGGCCGGCGGCGGGCTCACCTGCGCCACACCGCACGGCACGTCCTCCGTCGCGTACGGCAGCCGCAGCACCCCGTCCGCCGTCCACAGCCCCGTGCCAGCCAGCCACCCCTGGGGCGCCGGAAGATGATGCACCCGCCGCTCCGCCGGCCGCCACACCCCGACCCAGCTGCCCGCCGGCCCGTCCACCCGCAGCGCCACCGCACAGCTCTCCGGCGTCAGCACCTGCCCCGGCTGGATCGCGAACGGCGTGACGGAGCAGCCCCGCAGCCGCAGGCACTCCGGGAAGCGCACCGGCAGCGTGCTGCCCAGGACGCCCCAGCCGAGACGGCCCTGCCCCGGGGAGGGCGCGTCCGAGCGGACGATCAGCAGCCCGCTGTCATGGTCGGCGAGCAGCAGCCGGTCGTCGCTTTCGGCGGCGATCTGCAGCAGCGGCGACACCTCGCCGCCGCGCTCCAGGTCCACCACGACGGCCTTGGTGCGCCCACCGGTCTCCCGGTCCAGCGCCAGCAGCCGTCCCGTACGGTCCAGCCACACGCCGCCGGAGCAGCGGCCGGGCAGCTCCGCCAGCCGCTCCGGCCCGAAGGCGCCGCCCGCCACCAGCCACACCGACGTGGACCGCGGCCCGACGGCGAGGGCGTACGCCTGCTCCCCGCCCGGGGCGGGCGGCAGCATCCGCAGCCGGGCGGTGCCGTCCGGGCACTCGACCGCGCCCAGGGGCAGCTCGCCGGTGCCGGGCCCGGTCGGGTAAAGCAGCGAGAACGCGTGCCGCCCGGCCACCAGCCGGTGGATCAGGACCCGCCCGTCACCCATCGGCTGCACCTCGGTGCCCGGCTCCTCCGGCTGGTTGCGGGGCAAGGGCACCGCGTAGGGCTCGGGGCCGTCCAGGGTCCAGCGCTCCGGGAACCAGCAGTCGCCGGCCGACGCGAGACGGGCGGCGTAGGCACCGTCCGCGGAGAGCGTGCAGCGTGCCGGCGCGGTCCCCTCTCTGTCCTCGTGTCCCGCCGAAGGCTCGATCGCACAGGCAGTCATCGTTCGGTCACCTCCAGTGACGAAAGTAGTTTTCGCACGCACTGGCGGGGAATTCCCTGGGCTCCGACTTCACACATAAGGGTGTTCCAGGAACGATTCGCCTGAGGAAAAGGGGGCGATTGTGCTGACCGGGACCTTGCGGGCAAGGAGCGGGCGGTGGCGGTGCAACGCCACAGATCAGGCGGGTAGCCTTGCTCCCGTGCCCCGTCTGTCTGAAGTCATCGCCGCGCTGGAGAACCTGTGGCCTGCCGAACGGGCCGAGTCCTGGGACGCGGTCGGCACCGTCGCGGGCGACCCGCACCAGGAGGTCGCACGGGTCCTGTTCGCCGTCGACCCGGTCCAGGAGATCGTCGACGAGGCGGTGAAACTGGGCGCCGACCTGCTCGTCACCCACCACCCGCTCTACCTGCGCGGCACGACGACCGTCGCGGCGACGCACTTCAAGGGCCGTGTCGTGCACACCCTCATCAAGAACGACATCGCACTGCACGTCGCCCACACCAACGCCGACACCGCCGACCCGGGTGTCTCCGACGCCCTCGCGGGCGCCCTGGACCTCAGGGTCACCGGGCCGCTCGTGCCGGACCCCACCGACCCCGAGGGCCGCCGGGGCCTGGGCCGCGTCTGCGCCCTGGACCACCCGGTCACCGTCCGCGAGTTCGCCGCCCACGCCGCCGAGCGGCTGCCCGCCACCGCCCAGGGCATCCGTGTCGCCGGCGACCCGGAGGCGCTCGTGCGCACGGTCGCCGTCAGCGGCGGCTCCGGCGACAGCCTCTTCGACCACGTACGCGCGGCCGGGGTCGACGCCTTCCTCACCGCGGACCTGCGCCACCACCCGGTGTCGGAGGCCCGCGCCCACAGCCCCCTCGCGCTGCTCGACGCGGCGCACTGGGCCACCGAGTGGCCCTGGTGCGAGCTGGCCGCGAGCCAGCTCGACGAGATCTCCGACCGGCACGGATGGGACCTGCGCGTCCACGTCTCGAAGACGGTCACCGACCCCTGGACCGCGCACGCGGCCTCATCACCTTCTGACCCCCCGGGAGCCCCGAACTGAACGCCGCGTCCGCCGACCAGATCCGCCTCCTCGACGTCCAGGACCTCGACGTCCGCCTCCAGCAGCTCGCGCACAGGCGCAAGTCGCTGCCCGAACACGCCGAGATCGAGTCGCTGACCAAGGACCAGACCCAGCTGCGCGACCTGCTCGTGGCCGCCCAGACCGAGGAGAGCGACACCGCCCGCGAGCAGACCAAGGCCGAGCAGGACGTGGACCAGGTGCGCCAGCGCGCCACCCGCGACCAGCAGCGCCTGGACTCCGGCGCCCTCGCCTCCCCCAAGGACCTGGAGAACCTCCAGCGCGAGATCGCCTCCCTCGCCAAGCGGCAGAGCGATCTGGAGGACGTGGTGCTGGAGGTCATGGAGCGCCGGGAGTCCGCGCAGGAGCGGGTGGCCGAACTGACCGAGCGGGTCTCCTCCGTCGAGTCGAAGATCGATGACGCGACCGCGCGCCGCGACGCCGCCTTCGACGAGATCGACGCCGAGGTCGCGACGGTCACCAAGGAGCGGGAGGTCATCGCCGGTTCGATCCCCGCCGACCTGCTCAAGCTCTACGACAAGCTGCGCGAGCAGCAGGGCGGCGTCGGCGCGGCGAAGCTGTACGCGCGCAGCTGCCAGGGCTGCCGGCAGGAGCTGGCCATCACGGAGCTGGCCGAGATCCGCAAGGCGGCGCCCGACACGGTGATCCGCTGCGAGAACTGCCGCCGCATCCTGGTGCGCACGTCCGAGTCCGGTCTCTAGGCCGCAGGGAGCCGTGCCGGTGCGGGAGTTCATCGTCGAGGCCGACGGCGGGTCGCGGGGCAACCCGGGGCCCGCGGGCTACGGGGCCGTGGTCAGTGACGCGGCGACGGGGGAGACCCTGCGGGAGACCGCCGAGTACATCGGCGTCGCCACGAACAACGTCGCCGAGTACCGCGGCCTGCTGGCCGGCCTGCGAGCCGCCCGTGAACTGGACCCGGCCGCGACCGTCCACGTCCGGATGGACTCCAAGCTCGTCATCGAGCAGATGTCGGGCCGCTGGAAGATCAAACACCCCGGCATGAAGCCCCTGGCCGCCGACGCGGCCCGGGTCTTCCCGCCCGGGCAGGTCACCTACGAGTGGATCCCGAGGGACCGGAACAAGCACGCGGACCGGCTGGCCAACGAGGCGATGGACGCGGGGGCCCGGGGGGAGCAGTGGTCGGAATCGGAGTCCACGGCTGAGCTGCGCCCGGCTGCCGAGGCCGGAGCCGCCGCAGCCGCGGCCCCGCCGGAGCCGCCCGGCGACGCGGAGGCGGGTGCGGCGCGGGTGCGTGGAGCTCTGGCGGAGGGACGGACGATCGCCACGTCGGCCGGCTCGGCGCCGGACACCGCGCCTCCACCGGCCCGCAGGGCGACGAACCCTCCACCGGCCCGCGAAGCGACCAACCCTCCGGGCGGCGAGGCCGCGCAGGCGGACGCTGACGCCCAGGCCGACGAGGCCGAGGGTGTCTCCCGCACCGCGAAGGCGGACGCGGATGCCCGTGCCGCCAAAACCGTTGCCACTCCCGGCTGGGGTTCCGCCGACATGGGCGCGCCCGCGACCTTCGTGCTGCTCCGGCACGGGGAGACCCCGCTGACCCCGCAGAAGCGGTTCTCGGGGAGCGGCGGCACCGACCCCTCCCTCTCCGACATCGGGCGGGAGCAGGCCGAGCGGGCCGCGGCGCTGCTGGCCCGGCGCGGGACGGTCCAGGCCGTCGTGTCGTCGCCCCTGGCCCGTACGCGGGAGACCGCCGGGATCGTCGCCGCACGGCTCGGACTCGACGTGGGCATCGAGGACGGGCTGCGCGAGACCGACTTCGGCGCCTGGGAGGGACTCACCTTCGCCGAGGTGCGCGAGCGCCACCCGGACGACCTGAACGCCTGGCTGGCCTCCCCGGACGCCGAACCCACCGGCGGCGGCGAGAGCTTCGCGGCGACCGCCACCCGGATCGCCGCCACCCGCGACAAGCTGGTCGCGGCGTACGCGGGCCGCACGGTTCTGCTCGTCACGCACGTGACCCCGATCAAGACCCTCGTCCGGCTCGCCCTCGGCGCCCCGCCGGAGTCCCTGTTCCGCATGGAACTGTCGGCCGCGTCCCTGTCGGTGGTGGCCTACTACGCCGACGGCAACGCCAGCGTCCGCCTCCTCAACGACACGTCCCACCTGCGCTGAGCGCCGCCGGCTCACGAACCGGCGCCTCGACCCGCTCCCGATCGCGCCCCGCGACCGGGTGCTGCGGCAGCTTCCAACTCCCGCCCCCGCAACCGACGTCCGGCAGCGCCGGACATTCCGGGGCGGAGGCCGGGCCGAATCCGCTCCGTGGGACACAACCGCGCCTGCGGGAGCGGCCCGAGCGGCCCCGAATCGCGACGGCGGATACGCCGTACCGCCCGCGGCGTGCGCCGGGCCGCGATGAATATCGCTAGTGAACCTCGTCCACCAGCACATCCACCGACCACGCCCGGCCCGTCTTCACGGGCGCCTCCGCCTCGACCACGTAACCGAGATCCCGGAGCGCCTCCACCAGCTCGGCCGGCCCCTTCGGGTCCGCCCCGACGGTCAGCAGGCTGCGCACGATCCGCCCCTTCGTCGCCTTGTTGAAGTGGCTGACGACCTTCCGCGTCGGCGCGTGCAGCACCCGCACGGACGCGGTCCGCCCGGCGACCTCGCCCTTCGGCTTCCACGCGGCGGCGTACGCGGCGGACCGCAGATCCAGCACCAGCCCGTCCCCTGCGGCCTCGGGAAGCACCGACGCCATCGGCGTACGCCAGTGCGCGCCCAGCGCACCGAGACCCGGCAGCTTCACCCCCATCGAGCACCGGTAGGACGGGATCCGGTCCGTCACCCGGACCGCTCCCCACAGCCCGGAGAAGACCAGCAGCGACCGCGCGGCACGCCGCTTGGCGGCGGCGTCCAGGGACGCCAGGCCCAGGGCGTCGTACAGCACCCCGGTGTAGATCTCCCCGGCCGGCCGGGCCCCCGCCGTGCGCAGCTCCGCGTTCTTCGCGACCTCGCCCCGCAGCCCCTCGCTCAGCCCGAGCACCTCGCGCGCCTTGTCCTCGTCGCCGGCGCACAGCTCGACCAGCTCGGTGAGGACGGCCTCCCGGGCGGCGGTCAGGCCCGGCAGCGACAGCGACTCCGGCTTCAGCGGGGCGCCGCGGCCGGAGGGGGCCTTTCCTTCGGACGGCGGCAACAGGACAAGCACGCGTACTCCTTCGATCGAACTCCGCCCGACAGCGTACGGGGGCCTCAGACGCGGGCTCGGCCGAGGGCGCGGACCAGGTCGTCGGCGTCGTCGGCGTGGAAACGGACGACCCGTACCTCGTGCCGCTGCCCGAAGAAGGTGACGTGGGTGACCGGCTCGGTCAGCTCCAGCGTGACGGTGGTCTGAGAGCCGACCTCGACGTTCAGTTCGCCGTCGGCCCGCTCGTGCGTCATCCGCAGCTCACGCCGCACCGAGGCGATCCGCTCCAGCGGCACCCGCAGATCGACATGGACGTACCGGCGGATCCGCAGCGAGCCGTTGTCCACATCCAGCACATGGGGACGCACGACGGACGAGGCGTGCAGCCCGACGACGACCACGACGCCGTACACGTCCAAGAACAGGAACACCGCGTGCACGGTCGGCAGGTCCCGCAGCAGCACGGACATCGCGACCGTCTCGACGAGGCACACGAACGCGACACCGGCCATCATCGCGCCCTGCCCGCGCGCGTACCCGAAGGGCCGCCCGCTCTGCGTGCCGTGCGTGCGCCGCGCCACCCACAGCACGAGACTCACCAGCACCCGCACTTCGTGCCGGACCAGCAGCCGCGCGATCCTCATCGCCGCTCCTCGGCGAGGATGTGCAGCGTACGGCGGATCGCCTCCGCCTGTGCCGGGGCGAGGTCGTCGTAGAACGCGCGCAGGAAACCGTCGTCCTGGTCGAGCTCCCCGGCCTCCGGGAACAGCCCCGGGGGGATGCAGCCGGCGAGCGCCCGGGCCGCCTGCCCGACGCGCGGGTCGTCCGGCTCGGCGTCGGCGAGCGCGTCCAGCAGCGCGTAGGCCTCACCGGCCCGCGCCACCGCTCCCGGACTGCCCAGCGCCTCTCCGACCGACGCCACCATCAGCTCGCCCGCCTCGGCCGGCATGGCCGTCTCCAGGAAGGCGATGATCTCGCGGTCCTTGGCGGCCATCGGCGAGCCCGACAGATGCGCGGTCCCGGCGAACAACGCGGCCAGCTCGGGCGACACCGGCCCCTCGGCGGGAAGCCCGCCCTCCGCCTCCAGCAACGCCCGCAACCGCCCCCGCCGCTCCCGGATGGCCTCCTCCTGCCGTGCCAGATCCTCGTCCAGCTCGGTCAGCACCTCGACGAGGTCCTTCCCAGCGTCGTCCGCGAGCACGTCCCGCACCTCGGCGAGCCCCAGCCCCAGCTCCGTCAGTCGCCGGATCCGCGCCAGCACGACGGCATGCCGCAGCCCGTACTCCCGATACCCGTTGGCCCGCCGCTCCGGCTCGGGCAACAGCCCCAGTTGGTGGTAATGACGCACGGCCCGCGTGGTGACACCGACGACGCCGGCGAGTTCTCCGATCCGCATGGGACCAGTAGAGACGTTGACGTCGCGGCAAGGTCAAGGACGGGCTGTGGCTTCTGACGGCGGCCGTGATCGTGTGCCACGATCCCCTGTGAGGCGGGGAGGTAGCACGAGGTGGGCACACTGGGGCGGATACGGGAACAGGCCCGCTGGGCCAGAGCGCGGCTGGGGCGGGGCGGCCCGCCCCTGGACCTGCTCACCGCCCACTTCGACCGGCACGTCTACGCTCCGCACGCCCACCACGAATTCACCATCGGCGTCACGGTCGGCGGCTCGGAGGTCATCGCGTACCGGGGCGGGCTGGTCCACTCCTACCCGGGCTCGATCGTCGTGCTGGAACCGGGCGAGATGCACACCGGCGGCCCGGCCGCCTGCGAGGGCTACGCCTACCAGGCCCTGTACGCCGCGCCGTCCCTACTCCAAGACGGCACGCTCGGCGGCCCCCCGCACTTCCGCGACCCCGTCCTGCACGACCCGGAACTGGCCACCGCCCTGCGCGCCGCCCACACCGACATCAGCGCCTGCCCCGACCCCCTGGAGGCCGAGTCCCGGCTGCCCTGGCTGCTCACGGCCCTGGCCCGCCGGCACTCCACGGCCCGGGCGAGCGAGGACACCGTGCCCGGCGCCGGCCACATCGCCCGGGCCGTACGCGACCGCCTCGCGGACGAGCTGCTGGAACCCCCCTCCCTGGCCGACCTCGCCGCCGACCTGGGCCTGTCCCGCTACCAGCTGCTGCGCGCCTTCCGTACGACGATGGGCGTACCGCCCTACGCCTGGCTCGCCCAGCACCGCGTGGCCAGGGCCCGCGGCCTCCTGGAAACCGGCCTGCGCCCCGCCGAGGTCGCGGGCCTCGTCGGCTTCGCCGACCAGGCGCACCTCACCCGCTGGTTCCGCCGGGTGCTGGGCGTGACCCCGGCGGCGTACCGCAACAGCGTTCAAGACGCGGCGGGGTGAGGCGGCCGAGACTCGCCGTATGACTGCACGCGGCTGGTTCCTTTTCTCCCTGATGGGAGTGGTCTGGGGCGTCCCCTACCTGATGATCAAGGTGGCGGTGGAGACCCTGTCCCCGTCCATGGTGGTGTTCACGCGCTGCGCGCTGGGCGCCGCGCTCCTGCTCCCCTTCGCCCTGCGCCAGAGCGGCTTCGCCCGCACGGTCCGCACCCACTGGCGCCCCCTCCTGGCCTTCGCGTGCATCGAGATCATCGGCCCCTGGTGGACGCTGACGGACGCCGAACGCCACCTGTCCAGCTCCACGGCGGGCCTGCTGATCGCGGGCGTCCCCATCGTCGGCGTGGTCTTCGCCCGCTTCTTCGGCGACACGGAACGGCTCGGCGTACGCCGCGTGACAGGCCTCGCGCTGGGCCTGGGCGGCGTAGCGGTCCTCACCGTCCCGCACCTGACCGGCGGCGACGCCCGCTCCCTCGGCGAGGTCCTGCTGACGGTCCTCGGCTACGCGACGGCCCCCCTGATAGCCGCCCGGCGCCTGAAGGAGGTCCCCTCCCTCCAGCTCACGGCGTTCTGCCTGACTCTGGCCGCACTCGTCTACGCCCCGGCGGCCGCGCTCACCTGGCCGTCCTCGGTCCCCGCCCCCGAGGTCCTGGCCGCCCTGGCCGGGCTGGGAGTGCTCTGCACGGCGATCGCCTTCGTCGCCTTCCTGGAACTGATCAAGGAGGCGGGCCCGACCCGGGCGACAGTGATCACCTACGTCAACCCGGCGGTGGCGGTGGCGGCAGGGGCACTGTTCCTCGACGAGCGCCTGACCCCCGGCATCATCGCGGCCTTCACCCTGATCCTCGCGGGTTCGGTCCTGGCGACCGCCGCCGGTCCGCGGCCCCGTTCCCGCCCGGTACCATGGTCGACACGGCAGACGAGCCGGGCGGACGGCCGCGTGGAGTCCCCCTGACGGGGAGCTCCCCGAGGAACGTCCGGGCTCCACAGGGCAGGGTGGTGGCTAACGGCCACCCGGGGTGACCCGCGGGACAGTGCCACAGAAAGCAAACCGCCGAGGGCTCCGGCCCTCGGTAAGGGTGAAACGGTGGTGTAAGAGACCACCAGTGCCTGGGGTGACTCAGGCAGCTAGGTAAACCCCACCCGGAGCAAGGTCAAGAGGAGGCACCTCTTCGAAAGAAGGGTGTCTCTGCGCGGACGTTCGAGGGCTGCCCGCCCGAGTCCGCGGGTAGACCGCACGAGGCCGGCGGCAACGCCGGCCCTAGATGGATGGCCGTCGCCCGGGGCTCCGCGAGGAACCCCGGGAACAGAACCCGGCGTACAGCCCGACTCGTCTGCCGCTCTTTATTTCCTCGGAAAGCGTCACTGCGGGGTGCGCGTGTCCACGGTAGATCGGTCGTCACAGTGGTGGCTGGGGGAGTGACGACACGGTCATGCCGCCGTCGGTCCGGGTGACATCGAGTGCGCCCGCTTCCAGCAGACGGTCGATGGTGTCGGGCAGCCCGGCGCGCTGGGCCAGCCCTTGGTCGACAACCAGGTCGGTGCCGTGCAGGCCGGCCCCGACGCGCCAGGAACGCTCGGGTATGGAGCGGGCTACCCGGTCCAGACAGTGCGCGGGCACGCGTACGGTCAGCAGCGCGCTGGTGGACCTCGCGTGAGCGGCGTCCAGCAGTCGGGCCATCCCCTGGATCCTTCGTCGCCGGCCGGCGTCGCACCACGCCTGCGGGCCGGCGATGAGCCACGGGGTGCAGGTGCGGATCGTCTCGATGATCCGCAGGCCGTTGTGGTCGAGCGAGGAACCCGTCTCGACGACGTCCACGATGGCATCAGCCAGTTCCGGGATCTTCGCCTCGGTGGCGCCGTAGGAATGGACCACCTCCGCGTGGATTCCCGCGTCCTTGAGGAACCGGCGGGCGATGGTGGGGCACTCGGTGGCGATCCGTGTGCCGGGGCCGAGATCCGCACGGTCTGCGCCATGTGCTGGACCGGAACCGCCAGCACCACCCGCCAGGGCGAGTCCGTGGCCTGGAGTAGGTGAAGGGCACCACGCTCTCGACCTTGGCCTCGGTTTCCTCGACCCAGTCGGCACCGGTCAGCCCGGCATCGAACGCTCCGTCCGCGACGACCAGAGGAATTTCCCGCGGCTTGAAGAAGAAGACCCGTATCGGGCCGCCGTAGGCGATGGTGCCCCTATAGGCGCGTTCGGAGGGCCTGGTCACTTCCAGGCCGGCCGCCGCTAACAGGCTCAGGGTCCGCCGCTCGAGCGAAGACCCCTTGGGCAGTGCGAGGGAGAGCATGCGGTCCTCCTAGACGTGCAGCAGCCGGTCGATTCCGACGACAGGGGGCTCGGGCAGCGATGCCGGTCTGATCTCGATCTCACCGACCAGCAGGTCCTTGGGGAAGTCGTCGATGATCGAGGCGACGCCCTTGGCGACTGCCTGAGTTGTCATCTTGTGGGGATCCGCGTCCCCGTCCAGGTTGGCGATCGCGCCCGGCGAGATCAGGCATGCCCGCACATCGTTGTTCCGTTCCTCCAGCAGCAGCGTCTCCACGAAGGCAAGTCCCACAGCTCGACGGGGTGCAGCCAGTCGCCCAGAACGGTGTTCACCGCCAGGGCCTCACCAGCGTGGAGCCGACGGCGCGGTTCTTGACGATGACCTCGAACGGCGGCGCGGGGTGGTACTCGGCCACGTAACAGGTGGCGGACAGGCGGCATGAGAAGGCGGTACGGATCCCCGCACCCTGACAGTTTCGCGGCGGCCCGTTCGTAGAAGTCGAGCCGTAACGGGCCGGTGTCCTCGACGAGTTCGTCCCGGTCGTAGGTGCAGCTTCGCAGCGAGGGGATGATCTCGACGAGGCACAGGCCGTCCGGCAGCAGCCACAGTTTCTTGCTGCGACCCTCGATGTCCGCGGGCCTTCCCCGCTTCCAGGAGAGAAGGTCCACATCGGGGGAGTCACTCACGCCGTTGTCTGTCTCCACAGGTTGCTTCACTGCAACTCCTCTGTTCAGTACGCGGGTCGGTGATGGGGTGGACGCTCCCCGCCGGCCAGGGCCACATACGCCTGCGCCACCCGGGCGTCGATCTCGGGCGGGACCGGCACGACGCACTGGTCGGCAGGGACACGGCCGGTCGCGATGGCTTCCAGGCAGCGGGCCTGCAAGGTGAATCCGAGGTCCATGGACTCGATGGAATTCCCCAGGCGACGCGGCCCGCTCAGATTCACCATGTGGCCCTCGGCGAGGATGTTGATGCGGGCGCCGCCGCTCAGAGGCAGGGTTTGTAATCCATCGGTCGGCTCGGTGCACTTCAGGACCGCGGGATGGGCAAGCAGTCCGGGTACGTCGATCTCCCACGGGAGATGACCCGCGTTGGCCAGGATCACTCCGTCGGACAGCAGGGCGAGGTCATCCGCGTTGAGAATGCCGGGGTTTCCCGTGGAAGTCACGATGACGTCGGCCGATGCCAGCGCCTCAGGTCGGTCGGGGACCGCGTAGCCGTCGAACAGCGCCTCCAGGCGCCGGACCGGGTCCACCTCCCACACCGCCACCCGCGCATGTGCGTTGGCGAAGTTCTTGGCGATGCCACGCCCACAGGAGCCATATCCGACGACGGTGACACGCTGTCCGTTGGTGGCCCGGTTGGTGATGCGCAGGAATGACTCCAGCACACTCTGCCCGACCGCATGGGTGTTCTCCGCGAACTGCTTGATGGGACTGTCGTTGATCACCAGCACGGGGCGCTTGATCCGGGTACGCACCGGCACCAGCTGCGCCCGACCCGATGTGGTTTCCTCCGTACCTCCCAGCAGACTCTCGTAGGGGTCGTCGAGGTAGCGCAGGAACAGGTCGCCGCCGTTGTCCAGAAGCAGGTCGGGCCGGGTCGCGAGGACCTGGCGCAGGCACGCGTCCTGGGCCTGTGGGTCGACAGTGCGCTCGCCGATGACCGTGACCCCCTGCTCCCTCAGGGAGGTCAGCGTGGCTTCCTGTGTGGTCCCGAGGTTTCCCGTCGCGATGACGTCCGCGCCGCCCCGTGCCAGTACCAGGAGCAGGGTCGCCGTCTTGGGTTCGAGATGGATCGCCGCTCCGATCCGCACATCCCCGCGAAGGGCCGCTCCCGCTCGAAATCGGTCGCTGTTGCGGCCAGCAGACGACAACTGCTGGCTGCCCATTCCATGGTTGGCATCCGGGCCATCCCCCTGTCACTGTCTGCTTACGAGATCGCGGCCAACCCGGCCGTGGCATCGAGTCACGGTGCGGTTCATGCCGTGGAAACAGTCGGCGCCTTGGCGTCCGCACGCCTCTCCGCGACCAGCCGTGACTGCCCGGCCAGGAGGATGAGGACGCTGACGGAGAGTCCCAGCACGCCGCACGCCGCCGCCCATGCCGGACCCTCGTGCTCCAGGATCAACCCGACGGCGGCGGACCCCAGCGCCGATCCGGAGATCATCAGCGTGACGAGCCAGGCGAACGCCTCGGTGACGGTGCCTGTCGGGGCGAGCTCGCCGACCAGGACGAAGGAGACCGTCAGCACCGGTGCGAGGAACAGCCCGGTCAGCAGCATCAGACAGGACATCAACGGAGGCCCGGGCAGGAGGCACAGGAGCCCATAGCCCACCGTCAGGCCGACGGTCAGCAGCAGGGTCCGCCGCGCAGGTGGGACCGGCCAGCGGCGTACGGCGCCGTAGGCCAGTCCCCCGACCAGGGCACCGAGGGCGTTGAGAGACAGAAGCGTCGGGGCACCGCCGGGCAGCCGGTGTTCCTCCGCGTAGGCCACGACGACGACATTGAGCGTGCCGATGGCGACGCCCACACCGGTCAGGCTGACCAGAAGGACGACGAGACCGTGGCTGCGCAGCGGGCCGAGCCAGTCGGCCTGGCGGGCAGGGGCGCGCCAGGCCCGGGTGGGAGCCGCCGTGACGACGACGAGGACCCCCCCGAGCCCCAGCAGGGCAGCAGCCCACAGGGCTTCCACGGGTGAGGCCACGGAGACGCAGCCGGCAACGATCAACGGCCCGCCCACGAAGATCAGTTGCTGGGATGCCGAATCCAGGGCGTAGGCCGACTCCAGTTCCTCGGAGTCGACGACGTCCGGCCAGAGCGCCCGCAGACAGGGCTCGAGCGGAGGGGTCGCCGCTCCCGCCAGGACCGCTCCGACCACGACGGCGTCCTGCCAGCCGGGGGCCGCTGCGATCACAAGGAACCCGCAGCCCGCCAGAACGGCTGTCGACAGCAACACCAAGGGCTGGCCGACATGGTCCACAAGGCGGCCGAGCAGGGGCCCTCCCACGGCCGCGGCGATGGCGAACGCCCCGACGGCAAGCCCGACGAACGCATACGGTGCCCCTTCGTCGCGCAGTGCCAGGGGGATGGCGACGGCGGCCATCGCGCTCGGCAGCCGCCCGACGAGGGTGCCCCCCAGCAGCCGGGTTGCGTGCGGACTCCGCAGTAGGCTCACGTAACTCATGGGGTGTCCTTGCCGCCGACGGAATTCGGGGCGTCCTCGGTCAGGTGCAACTGGAGCGCGGCCGGACTGCCCTTGCGCAACTGCACCTCGATGTCGCCGACGGCGGTGAGACGACGGTGGACAGGGGCTTTGCCGATGCTGATCCACACGACATCGGCCTCCGCGTCCAGCAGCCACTCTCCTCCCGGGTCCGCGATCCATGCCCGGGAGCGCTGCGCGTGAGGTACGCAGTGAGTGAGAGCCTCCGGAGCACCCATCAGGTCCACCTCCACAGGCTGTCCCTCTTCGTCGAAGGCCAGCCGGACGTGCCCCCGGAAGCCGATGCGGGTCACAGTGCCGTCCGGCCCTGGCTGTTGCGCCACGGACAGGAAGCGGGTGAGCGGGTCCCAGTGGACGCGGGTACCACCGGGGCGGGAGCCGGTGTCCTCGTCATCCCATTGCGAGCGGAACTCGGCGGCGAACCGGTGCAGTTGGAAGGCACGCTCGGCGGCCAGGCGCTGGGCCGGCTCCGTGAGCATGTCCTTCTCGAGATGGACCAGCTTCTCGTACAGATGAGCCAGGACCGACGACGTCTCGCCTTCTGCGTACAGCTCTTTCAGCTGGGCGCCGGGCTCCCACAGCGGCTCTCCGAGGAGCCCACCGAACGCGAAGGCGCGTCCGATGCCGACGGCGCCCATCGCGTCGAGGTTGTCCGCGTCGTGCACCGCGGCGGCGATCACGTCCTCGCCGTCGAGGTCGTCACCGCCGAAGCGGTAGCGCCCGGTCAGCTCGATGGCGTGCAGGATCGTTCCATGCGTCTCCTGCGGGACCTCGCACCGTAGGAGCACGTCCAGTACGGCGGTACGGACCTCCTCGGGGCGGATGGGCCGCCGCCCCTGTCTGGCCTCCTCCACCCGGTGGTAGTCGTGGACGTAGGCGGCGACCTGGGCGGACAACGGATCGGCGCCCAGCTCCGCCGCGATGTCTCCGGCCAGGGCCGCGACCCGGTCGAGGTGATTGATGTCGTGCGCCGGGTCGGCGGCGGCGAAGTCGGCCAGGACATGTGCGCGGACCCGGTCGAGAAGCCTCACCACTGCCGCCCGTACTCCTCACGCCACTGCTGGGCCAGTTCCTGCTGCATCCGGGGGTCGAGGCGATGCATACCGACACCCGAAGGGGCGACTGGGGCGGCCGGGCTGAGGGTGTCCGTCACTAGAGCTCCTGTCGATGGAAGGCGGCGTGTGGGGGGGGATATCAGCAGTTGCGCGCGACCACCGGGCCCTCGGGGCGGCTTCTGGTCACCCAGGGCCCGCTATCGGACGAGTTAATCGAATGACCTTGTGTCCGAGGAGCTAGGTTATACGTAACACTGCCCTGGGCAAGTCGTTTCGAGCCAACCTCACCGTCGGTCGCTCCCTGCTCGATGGCCTGCCGCGAGCCTCTTGGGTCGCTCTGCGTCCGTGAAGGTGCCTGAAGGGACGCCGACGGCCTGGGACTTGGGATCGGGGCGGTAGCCTCTACTCGCGGTGTGTGCCGCACGTCACCGACTACAGCGTGCCCTGCAACAGGGGTGCAGCGGCTTTCCCTTGGAAGGTGTCCATGGTCACCGGGTTCCGTAGCGAGGGCGTGCCCGACAGAGACCGCCCGGACTCCGCGGCAGCCACACCGTCCCAGCGCGGCACCGCATCGGCGCCTCGACGGCCCACCGCTCGCGACGTGGCGCGGCTCGCCGGGGTCTCCCAGGCAGTGTGTCCCTGGTGTACTCGGGAAAGGGCAGCAGGCGTGTCTCGAGAGCCACGGAGAAACGGGTGCGGGACGCCGGCGAACGGCTCGGCTACCGACCTCAGGCAGCAGCCCGTCAACTCCGGGTCGGACGTACGGGGTCGGTACTTCTGGCCGTGCCCGACATCTGAGGACCCTTATTCGCGCAGGTGTTGGCCGGCGCCCATGACGCGGCCGAGAAGCACGGCCTGACGGTCGTGGCGAGTTCCAGCTGGAACAGCGGGACGATGGCACGGGTCCTCTCGGCGAACCAGTTCGACGGCTTGATGATCTGCTCGCCGAACGACCGGCAGATCGATGAACTGCCGCCCTCCGTGCCCACCGTTCTCATCGACTCCGACCCGGCCCTGTCCACGCGGAACCGGCTTGTCGTCGATCTCGACGTGGCGGGCGGCATGCGCACGGCCGTCGAGCACCTGATCGACCTGGGGCACCGCTCGATCGGCCACCTGCGCTACCGGCGGACGTCGTACAGCTTCCGGTCCCGGCACGCCGGGTTCGCGGCCGCCGCCCGGAACCTGCGGGTCACCGAGCTCTCCATACCTCTCGAAGAGACGTTCGACCCGACACTGGACACGGCTCGCGAGCTGCTGAGCGATCGCACACCGCCCCGCGCGGTGGTCTGTGACGACGACATCGCCGCGGCCGGTGTCTACCACGCCGCCGCCGCGCTCGGCATGCGGGTGCCCGATGACATCTCCGTCGTGGGCATGGACAACACCGACGTCGCGGGTCTGTTGCTGCCCGGCCTGACGACGGTCGATCTGCACGGCGAGGAGCTGGGCAACCTGGGGATCGACGCGATGGCGGCGATGCTGCGCGGGGAAACCGTGGAGCCCTTGAAGGAGGTGCGGACACACCTTGCGATACGGCAGTCCACCCGCCCCGCCGGATGACGCTCGCCCGCGCATCGCATGGGTCGGACAGACCCAATCGCCCTGACGAACCGACTGCCGCCCCCGATCCGACGGCCGAGCAGGCAAACCCCGCGACGGACCCACCGCCCTCCCCCGTAGAGCAGACGACAGGAAGCTCACAGGGAGGGGAGCAGGACGTGGCAGGGCTCAGGGGCAAGCGCGTCAGAGGTGCGGTGGCCGCAGTGGCGGCGATGGCGGCGCTCACCGCGTCACAGGCGCCGGGGGTGGTGCCGGCGCGGGCCTCCGCGCCGGCGGCCGGGCAGGCACTCGCCGAGGACGGACCGAGCGTGTCCGGCGACGCGCCGTACCGCACCGAGCTGCCACCGCTGCGGACCGGGAAGCCCGCGGGTCCTGGTGCGAAAGCGGAGGTGGATGGCGCGCTGCCGGCGAGTGTGTTCGCCGCCTACCGGCGGGCCGAGGACCGGCTCGCGCGTGAGGCGCCCGGCTGCCGGCTGCGCTGGCAGTTGCTGGCCGCGATCGGACAGGTGGAGTCGGGGCAGGCGCGCGGTGGCAGGGTGGCGTCGGACGGTACGACCTTGGCGCCGATCCTCGGGCCGCGGCTGGACGGCGTGGCCTTCGCGCTGATCCGGGACACCGACGGCGGCGCCCACGACGGGGACACGGCGTACGACCGCGCGGTCGGCCCGATGCAGTTCATCCCGTCGACCTGGGCCCGCTGGGGCGCGGACGGCAACGGCGACGGGCGGACGGATCCGAACAACGTCTTCGACGCGGCACTCGCCGCCGGACGGTATCTGTGTGCCGGCGGCCGGGACCTGTCCGTCCCCGCCGAGCTGGACCGGGCGATCCTCGGCTACAACCACTCGACGGCTTATCTGCGCACGGTCCGGGCCTGGTACGCGTACTTCCTAAAAGGGCACCGGGTGGTGCCGGACGCCTCCGCCGGGTCCTCCTCCGCCGGGTCCTCCTCCGCGCGCCCGCAGTCGTCGCGGCCGGCCACCGAGCCGAAGGCCTCGCCGACACCCGCCGCCCGGCCGAGTGCCCCGCAGTCTCGCACCCCGTCGGCCCCTGCCTCCCCGGCCCCGACCAGAACCCGCCCGGCCTCGGAACCCGAGAAGACGGACGAGCCACGACTCCCCGTCCCCGACCCGGACATCGAGCTCCCCGGCGACGACCTGCTGACCGGTGGCGCCCCTCTCACCAGTAACGACGCGGACTCGATGACCGCCGCCCCCTCCACAACCGCCGATACCGGGCGGTAATGTCGCCCACCGCCGGACAGCACGAGACCGGTGGGCGAGCGCGAAGGGGCCCTCATGGCGACGGACATGCCTGCGGACATGCCCGCAGATACACCTGCGGAGATGGACGCCGCCGACGAGCGGTGGCGGCGCATGTGGAGCCACCGCGAGCATTTGCTCAAGGTGGCCCGGCGCAGGTCGATGAGTGCGGAGGACGCCGAGGACGCGGTGCACGAGGCGATGCTGCGGGCCGCGGAGCGCCCCGACCTGGACGACGAGCGGCTCGGGGCCTGGCTGACGACGGTGACGATGCGGATCTGCGTCGACCGCTACCGGCAGGTGAACCGCGAGGCCGAGGTCCGTACCAGCCCGACGCTCATCGCCCCCGGCCCGGTGCCCGTCGAGGAGGCGGTGTGCGACCGGGCCGAGGCGAAGTGGCTGGCGGTGCGCAGTGGTGAACTGCCAGCGCGGCAGGCCGAGGCGCTGCGGCTGAAGTCGCAGGACCTGGACGTCGGCCAGGTCGCCGTCCGGATGGGGCTGAGCTACCGGACCGTCGAGTCGCTGCTGGCCCGGGCCCGGCGGACGCTGCGGCAGTCGCTGGCGGCCACGCTCGGGGTCGCGCTGTTCCTGATCGGGTGGGGACGGCCGCGCGGAGTCGGCAGGGCGCAGTCCGTGGCGGTCGCCTCGACGGCGGCGTCCCTGGCGGTGGCGGGGTTCGTGCTGCCGTTCGCCCTCGACGGCAGCGGAGGCGGGGGCGGTGCGGCGCCTCGGCCCGCGGTCGCCTCGCCGGGCGCGGAGACGTTGAGACCGGACGGCGGTGGCGGGGGCCGTACGCCCGGGGGGAATGAGCCCACAACTGCGGCAGCCGAGCGCGGAGCGGCCGAGTCCCCCGCCGGCGAATCGTTCCTCCCACTGTCCGTCCCGTCGCTGCCGGAGGTACCGGACGTTGCGGACGTGCCGGTTGTCCCGGTGTCGCCGCTGCCCGCGCTGCCCGCGCCCGAGGTCCCGCAGGTGCCCGACGTCCCGAAGCCCGATGTCCCCGGCCTGCCGGTGGAGCCCTCCGCCGTGCCGACGGACACGGCGGCCCCGGCATCCCCGGCGGTCCCGGAAGCTCCCAAGGCTCCCGCCACACCGCCCGCCTCGCTCCCCGAGCCCACCGGGCGCCCGATTCCGTAGCGCCCGAAACCCGCCCGTAGCGCCCGAGACTCGCCCGTAACGTTCAAAAGTCCGCCGCAACGTCCGAAAACCCGCCCGAGGCCTCCGGAAACCCGCTCGAAAAAAATCCGCCACTCGAGCGACGGACGCGCCGCCCCTCCCCGTAGAGCAGATGTCGGAGCTGCTGCACGGCTGAAGGGTGGACCGGATGGGTGTCGAGATCTGTGTGGAAGGGCTGACCAAGTCCTTCGGTCACCAGGTCATCTGGCAGGACGTCTCGCTGACGCTGCCCGCCGGGGAGGTATCGGTCATGCTCGGGCCCTCGGGCACGGGCAAGTCGGTGTTCCTCAAGACGCTCGTCGGCCTCCTCAAGCCGGAGCGCGGCTCCATCACGATCCAGGGCCGGGACATCACCAAGCTCCGCGAGCACGACCTGTACGAGGTGCGCAAGCTGTTCGGCGTGCTGTTCCAGGACGGGGCGCTCTTCGGCTCGATGAACCTGTACGACAACATCGCCTTCCCCCTGCGCGAGCACACCCGCAAGTCCGAGAGCGAGATCCGGCGCATCGTGCTGGAGAAGATGGACATGGTCGGGCTGATCGGCGCGGAGGAGAAGCTGCCCGGCGAGATCTCCGGCGGGATGCGGAAGAGGGCCGGGCTGGCCCGGGCCCTGGTGCTCGACCCGGAGATCATCCTGTTCGACGAGCCGGACTCCGGTCTCGACCCGGTCCGCGTCGCCTACCTCAACCAGCTCATCGTCGACCTCAACGCCCAGATCGACGCGACCTTCCTGATCGTCACGCACGACATCGCCTCGGCCCGCCAGGTGCCGGACAACATCGGGCTGCTGTTCCGCCGCGAGCTGGTGATGTTCGGGCCGCGCGAAGAGCTGCTGACCAGCGACGAGCCCGTCGTACGGCAGTTCCTGAACGGCCGGATGCAGGGCCCGATCGGCATGGCGGAGGAGAAGGACGCAGCCCAGGTCGAGCAGGAGCTCGCCGCCCTCGGCGACGACGGCGAGAGCACACAGTCTCCCGGCAGCCAGGCTCTGACTCCCCGCCTGCTGCCGGGACCGGGCATCACCCGGCCGCCCCGCTGGCAGGCGATCGCACGGCGCGAGGACCAGCTCCACCAGAAGGCGGTGGCCGGCGCATGAGCCTGTCACCGGTCGGAGCGCTGCGGCATTCGGGCAGCCTCTTCGCGATGGCGCTGGACGTCGTGCGGACGATCCCCCGACGGCCTTTCCAGGCACGGGAGTTCATCCAGCAGACCTGGTTCGTCGCGAGCGTCACCATCCTGCCGACGGCCCTGGTCTCCATCCCGTTCGGGGCGGTCATCGCGCTCCAGATCGGCAGCCTGACCCGGCAGCTCGGCGCCCAGTCCTTCTCCGGGGCCGCCTCCGTGCTCGCCGTGCTGCGCGAGGCCTCGCCGATCGTCACCGCGCTGCTGATCGCGGGCGCCGGCGGCACGGCGATCTGCGCCGACCTCGGGGCGCGGAAGATCCGCGACGAGATCGACGCGATGCAGGTGCTGGGCATCGACCCCATCCACCGGCTGGTCGTCCCCCGCGTGCTGGCGTCGATGCTGGTGGCGGTGCTGCTCAACGGCCTGGTGTCGGTGGTCGGCGTGGCGGGCGGCTACTTCTTCAACGTCGTCCTCCAGAACGGCACGCCGGGCGCCTACCTGGCCTCCTTCACCACCCTCGCCCAGCTCTCCGACCTGTGGGCGGCCGAGATCAAGGCCCTGGTGTTCGGCGCGATCGCCGGGATCGTCGCCTCCTACAAGGGGCTGACCGCGAAGGGCGGACCCAGGGGCGTGGGCGACGCGGTGAACCAGTCGGTGGTGATCACCTTCATGTTGCTGTTCGTGACCAACTTCGTGATGACCGCGGTGTACTTCCAGGTCGTCCCCCAGAGGGGTTAGCCGATGAGACTCATCGACCGCCCACTGAAGTCCCTTGAGGAGCTGGGCGCCCAACTCACCTTCTACGGCCGATCCTTGGCGTGGACGGGGCGCACCCTGCGCCGCTACAAGAAGGAGATCCTGCGGCTGCTCGCCGAGGTGAGCTTCGGCCGGGGCGCGCTCGCCGTGGTAGGCGGCACGGTCGGCGTGATCGCCTTCCTGTCGTTCTTCACCGGCACGGAAGTGGGGTTGCAGGGGTACGCCGCGCTCAACCAGCTCGGCACCTCCAACTTCGTGGCGTTCCTCTCGGCGTACTTCAACACCCGTGAGATCGCCCCCCTGGTGGCCGGGCTCGCGCTGTCCGCGACCGTCGGCGCCGGGTTCACCGCCCAGCTCGGCGCGATGCGGATCAGCGAGGAGACCGACGCGCTCGAAGTGATGGGCGTGCCCTCGCTGCCGTTCCTGGTGACGACCCGGATGATCGCCGGGTTCGTCGCGGTGATCCCGCTGTACGTGATCGGCCTGCTGTCCTCGTACCTGGCCGCCCGCACCATCACCACCGGCTACTACGGGCAGTCCACCGGCACGTACGACCACTACTTCCAGCAGTACCTGCCACCGGTGGACGTCCTGTGGTCCTTCGGGAAGGTGCTGGTCTTCGCCGTCCTGATCATCCTGGTGCACTGCTTCTACGGCTACTACGCGAGCGGCGGCCCGGCGGGCGTCGGCGTAGCGGTGGGCCGCGCGGTGCGGACCTCGATCGTGGCGATCAACGTCCTGGACTTCTTCCTGTCGCTGGCGATCTGGGGCGCCAGCACGACCGTACGGATCGCGGGGTGAGCCGCCGGATGAGGGTGCTGAGACTGCGGTTGTACGGTGTCGTCTTCATCGCCGTGCTCGCGTTGCTGCTGTCTCTGTCCGTCGCCGTCTACCAGCAGGTGTTCACGCCGGTCGTGCGGATCACGCTGGAGGCCGACAGCCTCGGCAACCAGCTCGATCCGCGGGCCGACGTCAAGCTGCGCGGGCTGCTGGTCGGCGAGGTGCGCGAGGTGCACGCGGACGGGACGAAGGCGACGCTCGACATCGCGCTCAAGCCGGAGCACGTCGCCCACATCCCGTCCGACGTGCACGCCCGCCTGCTGCCCAAGACGCTGTTCGGCGAGAAGTACGTCGACCTGGTCGCGCCCGCCCGCTCGTCCGCCCGGCCCATCAGGGCCGGTGACGTCATCACCCAGGACCGCACCCGCGTCGGCATCGAGCTCCAGCAGCTGATGAACGATCTGCTGCCGGTGCTGCGGACCGTGCAGCCCGGCAAGCTCAACGCCACGCTCTCCGCGTTCGCCACCGCCCTCGACGGCCGCGGCGACCGGATCGGCGACAACCTCACGCGACTGGAGGCCTACCTGCGCCGCCTCAACCCGCACCTGCCGTCCCTGAAAGAGGACATCGCACGCTTCGCCGACGTCGCCGAGATGTACGGCGACGCGGCGCCCGACCTGATGGAGATCCTGCGCAACACCGTCACCACCAGCCGCACGATCGTCGAGCAGAAGGACCGGCTGGCGGCGGCGCTGAAGAGCACGGCCACCGTCGCGGGCACCGCCGAGGACTTCCTCGACGCCAACGGCGACCGGCTGATCACCCTCGGCCGGGTCTCCCGCCCCACGCTGGAGCTGTTCGCCCGCTACTCCCCCCAGTACCCCTGCCTGTTGGCCGGCCTGGTCCGGCAGGAGAAGGCGTCCGAGGAGGCGTTCCGGGGCGGCAAGATGCACATCACGCTGGAGGTCGTACGGGCGCAGGGCGCGTACCAACCGGGTGAGGAACCGCGCTACCGCGAGCGGTCGGGACCCAACTGCCGTGACCTGCCGCACCCTGCGGTGCCGGCGCCCGGCGCCCACCTCGACGACGGTTCCAAGAAGGCGGGTTCGACCTCGGGCGGCCCGCTCGGCGTCTCCGCCACCCGGGCCGAGCAGCGGGCCGTCGGCTCGCTCGTGGCGCCGGTGCTGGGCGTGCCCGCGGACGAGGTGCCGCCGGTCGCGACGCTGCTGTTCGGGCCGATGGCGCGCGGGACGGCGGTGAGCGTCGCATGAGCACCACAGGAGCCCGGCAGACCGCCGCCCCGCTGATCAAGTTCAGTCTCTTCGCGCTGGTGACGGTGCTGGCGACGGCCCTGCTCGCCGCCACCATCGTGAACATCTCCTTCACCCCCGCGCACGAGTACCGCGCGGTCTTCAGCGACGTCACCGGCCTGGAGGAGGGCGACGACATCCGGGTGGCCGGAGTGCGGGTCGGCGAGGTCGAGGGCATCCGGATCAAGGACCGGACGCTGGCCGAGGTCACCTTCACGGTCAGCCAGGACCGGCCGCTGCTCACTAGCACGGGCGCCGTCATCCGCTACCGCAACCTGGTCGGGCAGCGGTACGTCGCGCTGACCGAGGGCGCCGGCGACGGCACCAGGCTGCGCCCCGGCGGCACGATCCCGCTCGCGCGCACCCAGCCCGCCCTCGACCTGAACGCGCTGCTGAACGGCTTCAAGCCGCTGTTCGCCGCGCTCAGCCCGAAGGACGTCAACCAGCTCGCCACCGAGATCATCAAGACCCTCCAGGGCGAGGGCGGCACCGTCAACAGCCTGCTGACGCACACGGCGTCGCTCACCACGACGCTGGCCGGCCGCGACAAGCTGATCGGCTCCGTGATCGACAACCTCAACACCGTGCTGGAGACGCTCGACAAGCGCGGCGCCCGCTTCTCCGGACTGCTCAAGCAGCTGCGCCGGCTCATCTCGGGCCTGTCCGCCGACCGCAAGCCCATCGGGGAGTCGCTGGTGAGCATCGGCGATCTGACGGAGGCCACCTCGGGCCTGCTGAAGGACGCGCGTCCGCCACTCAAGGACGACATCGCGGAACTGACCGAGCTCACCGGGACGCTGAACGACAACGAGAAGACCGTGGAGGGCGTGCTGAAGCGGCTGCCGAACAAGCTCAACGAGCTGACGGGGACGGCGTCCTACGGCTCGTGGTTCAACTTCTACCTGTGCGACTTCGACGGCCGGATCGTGCTGCCGAAGACCAAGCAGGTGCTCACGCCCGAGATGCACGTGGCGAGGGCGAGGTGCGGGGCATGAGCCGCAGGAAGCGTCCGGAGCCGCTGTTCAAGGTGCGGGTGGACCCGCCGAAGCTGCCTCGCGTGCGACTGCCGAAGGTACGGCTCCTGCCGCGCCGCACGCCGCGTCCGCAGCCGCTGGTCAAGGTCCGTGTCGAGCCGCCGAAGCTGCCGAGGATACGGCTCCGCCGCCCGCACCTCGGCCCCTTCCGCGAGCGCAACCCCGTCGTCATCGGCGCCGTCGGACTCACCGTCCTCGCGCTGCTGACCGTGGCCGCGTTCAACGCCGACCGCCTGCCGGTGATCGGCAACGGGGAGACGTACAGCGCCGCCTTCGCGGAGGCGGGCGGTCTCAAGCCGGGCGACGAGGTGCGGATCGCCGGGGTCAAGGTCGGCAAGGTCGAGGAGGTCGACCTGGACGGCGACCACGTCAAGGTCACCTTCAAGATCAAGGGCGAGCCGGAGTTCGGCACCGAGACCGGCGCGTCGATCCGGGTCAAGACGATCCTCGGCGCGAAGTACCTCGCCCTGCACCCCGAGGGGCGGGGCCGGCTGGAGCCCGGCAGCGAGATCCCGTTGAAGCGGACCGTCCCCGCCTACGACGTCGTGCAGGCGTTCAGCGATCTCACCACCACGACGGAGAAGGTCGACACCGACCGGCTGGCGAAGGCCTTGGACACCATCTCGACGACCTTCGAGGACTCCCCCTCCGAAGTACGGGCGTCCATCAAGGGCCTGTCCAAGATCTCCCGGACGGTGGCCTCGCGCGACAAGGCCCTCCGGGAGCTCCTTGACCACGCGAACGGCGTGACGGGCGTACTCGCCGACCGGTCGGGCGACTTCACCGCCCTGGTCAAGGACGGCGACAAGCTGTTCCAGGAGATCAGCAAGCGGCGTGCGGCGATCCACAAGCTGCTGAAGACCTCCGCCGCGCTCGGCATCCAGCTCTCCGGCCTGGTCCAGGACAACGAGAAGGAGATCGGGCCCGCGCTCAAGGGCCTGAACCGCGTGGTGGAGATGCTCGAACGCAACCAATCCAACCTGGACCGGAGCATCAAGCTCCTGGCCCCCTACGTGCGGGTCTTCACCAACACCCTGGGCAACGGCCGCTGGTTCGACTCCTACGTCCAGAACCTGGTCGCCGCCCCGGTCGTGCCGCGAACGGGAGGCGCGCAGTGAACAACCGCCGGACGAAGCCCCTGGCCCTGCTGACCGCCCTGGCCCTGGTCGCCGCGCTCGCCTACGTCCTGTGGCCGCGGACCGAGCCGGTCCGCGTCACGGCGTACTTCCCCCGCACCGTCGGCATCTACCCCGGCTCGGACGTCCGTGTGCTGGGCGTGCGGATCGGCGAGGTCAAGAAGATCACGCCGGAGGGCGGCCGGGTGCGGGTGGAGCTGGAGTACGACTTCGGCCGCAAGGTCCCGGCGGACGCGCAGGCCGCGATCATCAACTCCTCGGTGGTCAGCGACCGTTACGTGCAGCTGCTGCCGGTGTACCGGAGCGGTCCGGTGCTGCGGGACGGGGACGAGATCCCCGAGTCGCGTACGGCCGTACCGGTCGAACTGGACCGCGTCTTCGACAGCCTGCACACCACGGCCGAGGCGCTCGGCCCCGAGGGCGCCAACAAGGACGGCGCCCTGTCACGGCTGCTCGGCGTCAGCGCCGACAACCTCGACGGCCAGGGGAAGAACGTCCACCAGATGGTCGAGGACCTCTCGGAGGCGGTCACGACTCTCTCCGACGGCCGCACGGACCTGTTCGGCACGGTCCGCAACCTCCAGGTGTTCACCGCGGCGCTGGCGGCGGACGACAAGAGCGTGCGGTCGTTCAACACCAGCCTCGCCAAGGTCGCCGAGCAACTCGCCGGCGAGCGGAAGGACCTGGCGGCGGCGCTGAAGAACCTCGGCACGGCGCTCGGTGACGTGTCCGCCTTCGTGAAGAAGAACAAGAAGTCGCTGACGTCGAACGTGGAGGGCCTGAGCAAGGTGACCAAGGTGCTCGTCACCCAACGCGCCGCGCTGGAGGAACTGCTGGAGGTCGCGCCGACGGGCATGTCGAACCTGCACAACGCCTACAACCCCTCCGCGGGCACCCTCGACACCCGCAACAACCCCGACCATCCGCAGGATCCGGCGTCGCTGCTGTGCTCGATCCTGAAGACGACCGGCGAGAAGACCGACTGCAAGGACCTGAGGGACCTCTTCGACTCCCTGCCCGAAGTGCCCCAGGGCACCGCGGTCACCGGCACGGTCGACCGCACCCTCGGCGGAATCCTGGGGGCGAGGGCATGAGGCCACTGCGCAAGGGCGGGGCCGTCGCGTGGGCGGCCGTCGGGACGCTGCTGCTGTCCGGCTGCGAGTTCAACGGCTGGTACGACGTCCCGCTCCCCGGCGGAGCCGCCGCCGACGGCCACGCCTACCACGTCACCGTCGAGTTCCGCGACGTCCTCGACCTGGTTCCGCAGTCGGCGGTCAAGGTCAACAACGTCACCGTGGGCGCGGTGGAGAAGGTGGAGCTGGAGGGCTGGCACGCGCGGGTCCGCCTCCGGGTCGCCGACTCGGTGAAGCTGCCCGCCAACGCCATCGCCGAGCTGCGGCAGACCAGCATGCTCGGCGAGAAGTACGTGGCGCTGTCCAGGCCGCCGGACGGCACGCCGGTCGGCCGGCTCGGCGACGGTGATGTGATCCCCCTGTCCCGCAGCGGCCGTAACCCGGAGGTCGAGGAGGTGCTGTCCGCGCTGTCCGCCCTGCTCAACGGCGGTGGCGTCGCCCAGCTCAAGACGATCACCACGGAGCTGAACAAGGCCCTGGAGGGCCGGGAGAACCGGGTCAGGTCCCTGCTCAAGGAGCTCGACACCTTCATCGGCGGCCTGGACGACCAGCGCCAGGACATCGTCCGCGCGCTGAAGGCCGTGGACCGGCTGGCCAAACGGCTGGCCAAGGAGAAGACGACGATCGCCGAGGCCGTCGACACGATGCCGCCCGCCCTGAAGGTCCTGGCCGACCAGCGCCGCGACCTCACGAGGATGCTCACCGCCCTGTCCAAGCTCGGCAGGACCGGCACCAAGGTGATCAACGCCTCGCACGACGACACGGTCGCCAACCTCAAGCAGCTGCGGCCGATCCTGCGACAGCTCAACAAGGCGGGCAGCGACCTGCCCAACTCCCTTGAGCTGCTGACGACGTACCCGTTCCCGCGCAACGTGGTGGACGCCATCAAGGGTGACTACGTCAACCTGCACGTCACGGCGGACCTCGATCTGGCCGGGATCTACGGCAACCTCACGGACGAGCCGGGCGGCGGGAGCGGGGGCCCCCAGGGACCCGGGCTTCCCGAGACCCCGGACCTTCCGGACGTACCAGATCTCCCGGACGTGCCGGACGTGCCGGACGTGCCGGGTGTGCCGACGCCCTCCGCGCTGCCAAGCAGCCCGGGCGTGCCGTCGGCCCCGTCGGGCCCATCGGCCCCCTCGGGCGGCGACGACCCGCTGTGCCCGCCGGTGTGCACCGTCGGCTACGGCTCCAACGGCCACCGCGCCGGGGGCGACTGGCCCGAGGGGATCAACCTCGAACTCGCCGAGCTGATGCTGAAGGGGGTCCAGCCGTGATCACGCGTACGGTCAAGGCGCAACTGATCGCCTTCGCCACCATGACCGCCGTGGGCGTGTCGTACGTCGGCGCCGAGTACACGGGCCTGGTGGACGAGGTCCTGGACCGCGGCTACACCGTGCGGGCCGACTTCGCCGACTCCGGGGGCGTCTTCCCCGGTGCCGAGGTCACCTATCGCGGGGTGCCCGTGGGCAAGGTCGGCGCGCTGCGCCTGACCGGCTCGGACGGGGTCTCGGTCGCGCTCGACATCAAGGACGGGGCGCCGCGCATCCCGGCGGACACGCTGGCCGTGGTGGCGAACCGTTCGGCGGTGGGCGAGCAGTACGTCGACCTCCAGCCCCGCACCTCGCACGGCCCGTACCTGCTGAACGGCAGCACGATCCCGCGCGAGAGCACGCGGGTGCCGCTGCCGACGACGGACATGGTCCTCAGCCTGGACCGCCTGGTGAACTCGGTCGGCAAGGACGACCTGCGGGTCACGGTCGACGAGTTGGGCAAGGCCTTCGCCGGCACCGGCCCGAACCTGGGCCGCCTGGTGGACTCGGGCAACACCCTGGTCGAGTCGGCGTCCGAGGCGCTGCCGGAGACGATCGGCCTGATCGAGGACTCACGGAAAGTCCTGAAGACGCAGGCCGACCAGGGATCGTCGATCAAGTCGTTCGCGCGCGATCTGGCGGCGCTCTCGGCCCAGTTGAAGGCCAGCGACGGTGACCTGCGCAAGCTGATCGGCAACGCGAGGCCGGCGGCGCAGGAGCTGAACTCGCTGCTGAAGTCGACCGGGCCGGAGCTGTCGGTCCTGCTGGCCAACCTGATCAGCGGCGGCCAGGTCACGCTGGCCCGCCTCCCCGGCGTGGAGCAGGCCCTGGTCACCTTCCCGCTGACGGTCGCGGGCAGCTACACCGTCGTCCCGGGCGACGGCACCACCCACTTCGGCCTGGTGCTGAACGCCGACGACCCGCCGGCCTGCACCCAGGGGTACGGCACGGCACGCCGCGATCCCGCGGACACCCGCACCCGCGAGGCGAACACCGGCGCCCGCTGCACGCTCCCGCGCGGCAGCGAGTCGTCGGTACGGGGCGCGCAGAACGCCCCGGGCGCGTCGAGAGCCGACGGCGGCGCGAACCAGGCGACGTACGTCACCCCGTACGACCCGGAGACCGGCACCACCACCGGCCCGGACGGAAAGAACGTCGAGATCGGCTCGACGGGCGGCCAGCAGGCCGCGTTCGGAAAGGAGTCGTGGCAATGGCTGCTCGTTGGCCCCGTGGCATGAGGCCGGTGCGCCCCGGAGCGATGACGGCGGGACTCGTCGCGGCGACCGTCGTCACCACAGCACTGACACTCTGGCTGTCCTTCGGCCTCTACCAACAGCGCGAGGCGGACCAACGACGCCAGGGCATCCTGGCCGCGGCCCGCCAGTCGGCACTGAACTTCACCTCCCTCGACTACCGGCACTACGACCGCGACAGCGCGAACGTCCTGGCGGGCGCGACCGGCGACTTCAAGAAGCAGTTCACCGCGCAGACGGACCAGCTGACGAAGCTGGTGGCCCGGAACAAGTCCGTGTCGGAAGGCCAGGTCCTGGAGGCGGGCATCGTCCGCTCCGACGACAACTCGGCCCGGGTGCTGGTGGTCGCCGACAGCAAGGTGACCAACACCGCCGTGCCCGAGGGAGAGGCGCGCACCTACCGGCTCCAGCTCGACCTCGTACACAAGGACGGCCGCTGGCTGACGTCCGACGTCGAGTTCGTCGGCTGATCCACGGGCCGATCCGCCGACCGACAAGCACCGACGAGGAGTACCACCATGCCGAAGACGACCACCGGCCGCGCCCCCGGTCCCGGCACCCGCCGCACGATGACGGCGGCCGCCCGCGCGGCGGCGAAGCGCGCGGAGCGCGGCCACCGCGAGGCGGGCGCGGCGACGGCCGGCGACGAGGAGTCCCCGCGCCGGGCCGGGCGGCCCCCCGCCGGACGCACCGTCCTCGTCGAGGCCCCGAAGGACGGCTGGGACGACCCGCCGGAGCCGTCGCCGGACTCGTTCGAGGAGGACGGGCCGCGAGAGCAGGGCGATCCCCGCCCCGGCGGCTGTCGGAGGCTGCTCACCCTGGTCCTGGCCGCCCTGCTCGTCGTCGGCCTGGCCGCGCTCGCCGCCCTGGGATGGCAGTACCGCGACGGCCGCCTGACGGAGACGGCCCGGACCGAGGCGCTCGCGGCCGCCCGGAAAGCGGCCCCGATCGTCCTGTCCTACGACTACCGCCACCTGGACAAGGACTTCACGAAGGCCCGCGCCCACCTGACCGGCGCCTTCCGTGACGAGTACGGCAAGACCACGAAGACCGTGGTCACCCCGACGGCCAGGAAGTACCACGGCGTGGTGAAGGCAGCGGTCGCCGCCCCCGGCCCCGGCGGCGCCCCGGCCGCCTCCGTCGTCTCGGCCTCGCCCGACAAGGTCGTGGTCCTGCTCTTCGTCAACCAGGTCACCGAGAGCACCCAGGTCTCGGGGTCCCGCGTGGACCTGAACCGGGTGCGGATGACGATGGACCGCACGGGCGACGGGTGGAAGGTGAGCGCGGTGGACGCGCTGTGAGGGCAGCTCCGCGGGAGGCAGGCGTCACCACCGCGGCTCGGCTCACCTGGTCGTGAACGTTACGGCTTCACGAAGCGATGCGTTGGCACCCTTCAGATCGGCCAACCGGGCTGCGAGCGTCGCCTCGGCCAGCCGCGGCGGAAGTGCCGCATTGAACTTCAGTCCGGCCAACGCGCGAGGATCCACCGCCGGGAGGCACAGGTGGTCGGCGGCGTGTGCGGTGGCCTTTGCCCATTCTTGCGCAGTGATGTCCTCGCGCAGCCGGATGTATGTGTCCGTAGGACGCTGTAGGGGGTCGGCGATGCTGGAGAGGGTGGCGGCCAGCGTGGCGTTGGTGCGATGCCCCGCCCACGTCCACCACCGCACATTGGTGTCGTGCCCTCCCCGCATGATGACGGTGCCGTCGCGGTGCACCAGTTCGGCGCTCTCGTCGCGCACACGAGCGAGGGCGCTCTCGGCACGGCGGGTGACCCTGACCGGCGGGGTGCCGCCGAGCAGGACTTCGCGGACCGACCGTGTCAGCTCGTACGACGCGGTGCGGGTCAGGCCGATGCCACCCCATCGTGCCCGCCCGCCACCTTCCACTGGCTCGACGAAGCAGCGGCGGCGCGACCAGTCGATGTACGTCACCTGCCAGCTGCGCCCGGCGAGCAGCAGTCGGCGAGGGCCGATGACCTCGTCCGTGAGCAGCGCGGGATCCGTCGTACCGATCTCGGTGCGGCCCGACAGCACAGTGAACTCCGGCGCGGTGGTGAAGACCGCGGTGAGGTCCATGAAGTGCCGGTAGCCGAAGCGCTTTTCGGCTTCGGGGCCGATGAACAGCAGTTCGCCGTCCCGGTCCAGGAAGCCCTCCTCGACCAGGTAGCGCATGATCGGCTCGGCGGAAGGACCGAAAGGACCGAGGCCTCCCCACCAGTCCTGCCACAGCCGGTCGCCGACCCGGTGTTCCTGGAGGCAGAGCGCCAGCATCTGCTGCGCGGCGATGTGCCGGGGCTCCGGAGGAGCGATGACCGGCTCCACCCAGCCGCGTGACCAGAGCAGCAGCAGTGCTGCCGCGGTGAGGAGGCCGGCGTCGTCGGTGGCCAGGAAAAGGCAGTTGCGGCCGGCACCGGGCCGTCGGCCGGTGCGGCCAAGGCGCTGCAGGAACGAGGCCACCGTGCTCGGTGCATCGATCTGGACGACCCGGTCGAGGTCGCCGACGTCGATGCCCAGTTCCAGGGTGCTGGTGGAGACGATCACGCAGTCGCGGGCCTCTGCGAAGGCTTCCTCCGCCCGCCGCCGCTCGTCCGCGGACAGCGACGCGTGGGACAGAAAGGTGGTCACACCCTTCGCACGCAGCGCCGCGCCGAGTTCCTCGACTTCCTTGCGTGATTCACAGAAGACCAGCCGCTTCTCGCCCCTGTGCAATGCCGCGATCACCGTCGCGGCATTGGCCAGGGACCCGACGTAGTCGAGCTGGACGTCCCCGGGAGGGGGGAGCTTCGGTTCCTTCTCCCTCAGGTGCGGGGCGACGACCCGCGCCGCGCGCTGCTCGGCCTTCGCTCCCTGCAGCCACGTGAGCAGCTCCTGCGGGTTACCCACGGTTGCGGACAGACCCACGCGTTGCACCGGACGCCCGGCCACGCGCTCCAGCCGTTCCAGCACGGCCAGCAGATGCCACCCCCGGTCGTCGCCCGCGAACGCGTGCACCTCGTCGACGACGATCGCCCGCAGCCCGGAGAAGAACGCCCGATGGTCGACATTAGCGCTGACCAGCATGGCTTCCAGGGACTCCGGGGTCGTCAGCAGCACATCCGGTCGTTCGCGCAGAATGCGCTTGCGGCGGGAGTGTGTGACATCGCCGTGCCACAGCGCGGCTGTGCGCCCGAGCCAGGAGGTATACGTCTCCAGCCGAGGGAGCAGGTTGTTGAGCAGCGCCTTCAGTGGACACACATAGAGGACTGAGGTGCCGTCCCATTTCTCCTGTGCCATGCGCGACAGCAGGGGGAAGCAGGCAGCCTCGGTCTTCCCACCGGCGGTGGGTGCGATCAGCACGGCGTCCGTGCCGTCCGTCAGGGGCGTGATCGCCTCTTCCTGGAGAGGCCGCAGGCGGGGCCAGCCCAGGGTGTTCACGACATGGTGAACCAGCCCCGGGTGAAGCAGGTCCATCGGGTCGGGCGCCACGTCGCTCATGGAAGATCCAGTTCGACCTCGTCGGCGCTGGTGGCTGCCGCGGCGTTGCGTTCGACCTCGGTCAGCTCCGAGGCATTCACCGTGAGTGCGTAGTGCTTGCGCGGATCGAAGTCCTCGAACTGGTCGACACGGTCGAGGACATCGCCGACGAGCTTCTTGAGGAACAGACGGGGCGCGACCCCCACCTTGCCTCCCAGCGCCCCGCCGACGGCCGTGGCCAGGTCGGCGACGTAGGCATCGTCCGCTACTTCTCTGACGCGCTCGGCGGCGGCCGATCCGGACGCGTACAGGTCCCGGATGGTCAGCCCGAGACCGATGAGTGAGTCCTGGGTGAAGCCGGGCAGCCTGAGCTGCACGGCACGCGGGTTGTCGAAGCGTGGGTCGGTGGTGAAGTCGGTGGCCAGCCGCTGGGCCAGCGGAGCCAGACGCTGCACGCCCTGCCGGCCGTCGAAGAACGCCGGAGTGCCGGTGATCAGCAGATAGAGGCCGGGGAAACGTCCGGAGTGCACCTCGTCGATGAGCTGACGCAGTGCGTTCAGCGCCTTGTCCCGGGCGTCGGAGCGGACCCGCTGCAGGGTCTCGACCTCGTCCAGGACGATGAGAAGCCCCGAGTGACCCGAGTCACGCAGCACGGTGAGCAGTCCCTGCAGGAAGCCAAGAGCACCGAAGTGATCGAGGTCGCCGCGCACCCCGGCGGCCCTGCGGGCAGCGGCGGCCACGTGGGGCTGCCCGCCCAGCCAGGCCATGACGGCCGAGGCGGTGGCCTCGTCACCCGCCTCGACCGCGGCACGGTAGCCCCGCAGGGCCGTGGCGAACGACGGGGCGTGCCGGGACACCTCCATGAGCCGGGCTGTCATCAGCTGTTCGACCCTGCCGGGCAGCTCCTCCTCGGGGGCTCCGGCAGCAAGCGCGTCCTCCTCGAGGGCGTAGAACCACGCATCCACGACCGGCCGAAGCGCGCTCGGTGGGAATCCGGGCGTGGCCAGCCGCTCGGTGAGGCGGCGGTAGACGGTCTCGAGCTTGTGCAGCGGGGTCTCGGTTTCCGAGATCTGGATTTCGGCGACGGCGAAGTTGCGCCGCTTGGCACGCTCACCGAGCCACCGTGCGAAGAACGTTTTGCCCGACCCGTACTCGCCTCGCACCGCCTTGAACACCGAGGCTCCCGACGTGACGGCATCGAGTTCCGCGTCGAGTGCGGTTCCGAACCGGTCGAGGCCGGTCGCCAGCAGATCCAGTCCGCTTTCCGGAACGGCTCCTCGGCGCAGGGCATCGATCACGCCGCGGCGCCGGGCGGCACTCACGGGTCCGCTTCCACCAGAGCTGTCTGTCCTCACCCGGACAGTCTCCCATTTGGCCGGATACCGGGATGCCCTCACGGTGAAGTGCACGGCTGGGCGGGTCCGGCCCTCACCTGAGCCGACCCCGGACGTTCCGGCATCCGGGAACCGGTCCGTCGGTCGACCGCCTTGACTGCCCGCAAGTCCGTTGGTGCAATGGCAGGTTCACGGCCAGTGACCGGTGGCGACTCACCGTTCAGGTTCAACACGGGAAGACACAGCGTGGCACTCGACAGTCTGAAACTCAGCGACGCGCTCGCGGACGTCGCTTCCGGCGCCTTACAGCTCCCCGACTTCCAGCGTGAGTGGAAGTGGGACGACGAGCGCATCAGGGCCCTCATCGCGACGGTGACACTCGACTATCCGCTGGGCGTGGTGATGGCGCTGCAGACCAACGGCACGTCACCGTTCCGCACCCGGACACTCAAGGGCGCCGAGGACGCGCAGGCCAGGGTGCCCGATCTCCTGCTGCTCGACGGGCAGCAGCGGTTGACGTCCCTCTTCCAGGCACTGCATCGGGATCGTCCCGTCGAGACAGTGGACGCCCGGGGCAAGGAACTGAGGCGCTGGTATTACATCGACATCGCCAAATCCATCGGGTCGCCGGCCGACCGTGACGACGCCATCGTGTCCGTGCCCGAGGACCGGATCCTGAAGACCGGTTTCAACCGCAGGGACACCATCGACCTGACCACCGTCGAGGGGGAGTGCGCCGCGGGTTACTTCCCGCTCCATTTCGTGTTCGACACCCAGCGTGTGAACGCCTGGCACCAGGAGTTCGTCAAGGTCGACGTCACGAACTGGGGGCTGTGGGGGCAGTTCCAGCAGTACGTGCTCAGCCGCATGCAGTCGTTCCAGGTGCCGATGATCAAGCTCGCGGCCTCGACGACCATGGACGCGGTCTGTGCCGTGTTCGAGCGGGTGAACACCGGCGGTGTGCCGCTCAACGTCTTCGAACTGCTGACGGCCACCTACGCGGGCAACCAGGAGTACCTGGCCCGGCACGGCGACTACTTCAAGCTCCCCGACGTGTGGCTGGACATCAAGAAGGGCCTGACGGCGTCGTACCCCGTGTTCGGACGCATGGAGGCCGGCGTCGAGGACGGGCTCAGCAGCAGTGACTTCCTCCAGGCCGTGGCGCTCGTCCGAACCTGGGAGCGCAAACGGCAGGAGCCGCGGGCCGCGGTCTCGTGCAAGCGCCGTGACCTGCTGGAACTGCCGCTCGCCGACTTCAGTTCGCTCGCTCCGCGCGTGGCGGAGGCCTTCGAGTGGGTGGGGGCCTTCCTTGAGCAGCAGTGCATCGTGCGGGCACCCGACCTGCCGTATCGCACCCAGCTCGTACCGCTGGCCGCTGTACGGACCATCCTGGGCGACGAGACCGACACCGAGTCGGCCGACGAACTGCTCACCCGGTGGTACTGGTGCGGTGTGCTCGGCGAGATGTACGGCGGTTCGACGGAGAGCCGCTTCACCCGCGATGTGGAACAACTCGTCGAACGTCTGCGGGGCAACGCCGAAGTGGTCCCCGACACCATCGCCGAGGCAGCCTTCCTCGATGACCGGCTGGACACCCTGAGCACACGCAACAGCGCCGCCTACAAGGGGGTTTACGCCCTTCTCGTCAAGCAGGGGGCGGTGGACTGGTACTTCACCGAGGCGCCCCTGAACGCGGCGCGCCTGGCCGAGTACAGCGTGGAGGTTCGACAGATCTTCCCCAAGGCGTGGATCGACAAGAACCACCCGGACTACAGCAACAGGGCGAACTCGATCATCAACAAGACACCTCTGTCGCTGCGGGCCAGCAAGAGCATGACCGGATCTCCCGCCGGATACCTCAAGACGCTCGCCCTCGAGTCGGGCATGCGCCCCGAGTGGTTCGACGACGTCATCGGCACTCATCTCATCGACCCGGCCACGCTGCACTCGGGCGATTTCGAGCAGTTCTACGCGAGCAGGTCCAAGCAGTTGCTGGAGCTGGTCATGTCAGCCATGGGCAAGCGCACCGTCTTCCGCGACGCGAAGGCCGGGTGACGCGGTCGTGCTCAGGAACCCCTCTGATGACGAACTGCTTGCGCTCAAAGGCCGCCGCATACCCCTCGTCGAACTCCTGACCTGCTTCAACACCCGGTTCCGCAACGACCAGGCGATCCTGGTCATCGAGCAGAGGCTGAAGGATCTCGGTCTCGCGACCCTGCCGTACTTCGCCACCTGCGGCAGCCAGTCCGAGATCCACATCGTCGCCCAGGAATCCGCAACAGCGGAGCAGGGGGACACGGCCGAGGAGGAGCAGGAGGACGAGGCCGGGCTGCTGCCCGGTGCGCTGCCCGCGCAGCCGTTCCGGATCGGAGACCTGCCGTGTGCCCACGCCGGGGTCGACTCGGTCACCCCTGCCTCGGACCTCACCGAGGCGACGTACATCATGCACACGAAGAACTACTCCCAGGTTCCGGTCCTGGAGGACCGGTACACGGTGTCCGGCGTCGTCACCTGGCGCTCGGTGGCCAAGATGTACGCCACGGGCGCGGACGCCGCGTTGGCCAACGCGATCGTGGAGGACCCGCCGGTCGCGCACGCCCACGACGACTTCTTCGCCATGCTCCCCAACGTCTGCGAGCACGGATACGTGCTGGTGAGAGCCCATAACGGCCGCATCAGCGGCATCGTCACCGCAGCGGACATCACCCAGCGCTTCGACGCGACCGCATGGCCGTTCTTCGTCATCGGCGAGATCGAGTTCCGGTTGCGTAAGTGCCTTGGCGCGAAGCTCGACGAGGACGCCATCCGTGCCGTCCAGGCCAACGACAGGAAAACGGGGAAGATCGCCGACCTCATGTTCGGCCAGTACGTGATGCTGCTCGACGGTGATCAGCGCACCAGGCAGGGAAACCGCAAAGAGGCGCTGTGCGCCGCGGCCGACCAGAACTGGCAGACCCTGGGCTGGGCCGGGGTGAACCGCATCCAGTTCGTGCACCAGCTTGATCGGGTGCGCGAGATCCGCAACCAGATCGCGCACTTCCGGCCCGAGCCGCTGGCGCCGCAGCGGAGCGAGGAACTGCGCCAGTTCGTGGGGCTGCTGCGGCAGCTCACCTGACGCTCGGTGAAGCCGGCCCCGGGCACTCCGGGGTCGGCTCCACTGTTCCCGCTCAGCTCAACTCGAACTGATCCCGCAGCAGTCCGGTGTGCAACCGAAGGGTCCGCCCGTCCGGCAGTGTCTCCAGTACCTGGACACCGTCGTGATTGAGCAACTGCCGGAGTACGGCGGCGAAGCCGTCGGCCGGCCGGCTCGCGGGGAGTCCGACGCGCTGGGCGAGAGCGGTCATCGGCAGGGTGCCGCCCGAGTCCAGCAGGGCGTGTACGGCCTTTTCCACCCGAGCGAGGTCCGGTTTACGGGCCAACAGCTGCACCTGAGCCGTAAAGACCTCGGATTTCAGGAGGGCGTCGACCAAGGCACCCTCTGGAGACACACTGGCTGCGGAAAGCAGAGCACCGTCCTCGGACGTCGAGGGAACCAACGCCACATCGAACAGCGCCTCGTGGCTCTTCGCAAGTTCCGCCTCGCTCTTGGCCTTCCTGGGCGACTTCTTCGGGCTAGGTGCCGAGACCGCGGCGGCGTGGGCCCGTGGCGGCTGCTTCTCCCTCTGCTGGGTCAGTGACCACCAGGTCGGCCGCTGGTCGCCCAGCTCCCGCCAGCCGCTCGGCGGCTTCGCTCCGAAGGGCAGGAACGCCAGCACCGGGATGGCGAACTCGGCCAGCGATACGCCGCCGTGATAGCCGGCCTTGCGAGACGTGTATCGGGAGTCGGCGTCCCAGAGGGCGACGATCTCGCTCTCCGGTTCCGGGTCGAGAACCCGAGGCCCCGTCAGCACGATCTCCTGCTCCGCGAGCGGTCCGCCGGGGGCACGGTGCCGGGCGGACCGCACATCCCCGGCGTCGACCCGCGCCGCCCGCCGGTCGATGACATGGCCGTGGTCGCTGGTGATGATCACCGCACGGCCCTGGTCCGCGGCAGACCGAAGCAGTGCTCGCAACCCGCCTATGTCGGACAGGCGCCAGGCACCGTCGCCGAGTTTCTGCTCGGAGGCCAGCCGGTCGTCCACGGTGTTGAGGACCACCGCAACATGCGTACGGTCGCCGACGAGCGCGTCGTGCAGGTCCGGCCCGAAAGGCTCCCCACTGCTCTCGGCGCGAAGATCGTCCTTGTGGAAGACCGCCACGTCTTCCCCGCCCCAGAAGCGGTGAGCGGGGACCAGCCTCTTCTCGTCGGCCTGCGTGCCCTTCATCAGTCGCGCGGCGAAGAGAGAGGTCCGTGACACGGCCGTGATGGTGGGGAGCGCTGCTGCCATCGCGCGGCGCCGTGGGGTGCCCTTCGCTCCCGGCAACGGGTCGTACTCGACCCAGTGGTCGCGCAGGTGCTCGCCGAGCTCGGCGGCGATGGCGGCACTCATCCCGTCGAGCACGAGGAGCAGTACTCTCCGCTCTCCGGCCTTCACCACCGGGGCGACGACCTCGGGGAGGAAGGTTTCCACGGCCAGCATCGAGCCGGGACCACGGTCGGTCGCCGACCGTGCGGCAAGCACCTGGGCGAAGTGCCGGTCGATCTCGCGCCGACGCTCGCGCGCCAAGGCGCACAGAGCGTCGTACGCGGACCGCAGCGCCGGATCGGGATCACCTCCCGACTCGATGTGTTCCAGCGCCAGGTCCACCCAGCCCGTCTCGGTGACGTGACGGGCGATGGCATCCGCCACTGTGTCGGTCTCCACCGGCGGGTCGGTCGCGAGCCAACGCGCCAGCCGCTGCGCCATGCGCACCCGCTCGATACGGACACTGTTGTCGGGATCCCGGGCGAGCCGGTGTTCGCTGAGGGCCTTCACCGCGGGCGAGATGCGCTCGGGGGCGCCGTTGGACAGCGCCTCGCCGGCAGCCGTGAAACGTGCTTCAAGTCCTGCCGCCAGTACGGGACTCGTCCCTGCAGCCCGTTCCGCTCCGAACTGGCGCGCGAGGGCGGCCGCCCGGTCGAGCACGGAGCCGGTCAGCCGCCGGGCCTCTGCCGCCGATTCGTCGCTGTCCGACCGTCCCGTCAGCAGCAGTGCGGAGACGAACTCCTCGCAGGACCGTCCGAAGGCCGCCGCGAGGGCGTCCAGGTGCTCACCCTCGGCGGGCGGCTCCTCTCCGAACCAGCGCTCGGCCCGTCCTCGGGCCCGGTAGTCCTCCGCGTCCGCCGTGGCGTCGGCGTGTCCCCACAGCGCAGCGCAGACCAGTCCGAACGCGACGGCGTCCGGCCCGTGCTCCGCCGTCACGAGGGCGAGCAGGGCCTGCCCCGCGCGTCCGGCCTGCTCCTCTTCGCCCAGGAACTGCACGAGCCCGGCCCGCTCGGGCGCGCGCAGCGCCAGGAGCCGTTCAGGACCGCCAGGCACGAGGGACCATCGCAGGAGGGTGTGGATGTCCAGCTCATCACCACCGCCCGCTGTGACGCGGGCGGTTTCCGCGTCCGGGTCGTAGCGGCCGATTCCCAGCCTGCGCAGGGCGAGCGAGGACAGCGCCTTATGCCGCGACAGGACACCGCCCGCCAGCTTCGGCCATCCGCCGTGCGGGGGAGCGGCGTCCAGCAGCGCCTCGGCAGCCCAGTTCTCCTCGAACAGCCGGTGGTCCGAGCGGCTCGCACCGAACGCCTCCCGTACGACGTCCCAGGTGTCGACGGCGTTGACCCGCTGCCGGTGCACCTTGGCCAGCAGATCGGGTCCGAGCTCCGCTTCCTCTCGGTCGGTGAGTACCACCAGCACATCGGGACCGGTGGCCGACGGCTTCTGGTGCGCGAGGAGCAGCTCGTACACGCCGAGAGGGGAGGGTGCCGCCGCGACCTTGGCCCGCCGCTGCTCACCCCAGGGCAGCTCGTCAGGGCAGTCCCAGGAGGGCGCGGCGCGCAGCAGTACGACCCGGCGCTTGCCCGGCCCGAGACCGGGCTGCGATGCCAGGTACTGGGTGATGGTCGCGGCGTTGAGCCGCACCGCGCTGGTGGTGGTCACGGCCGCCGTACTCACTGTTCCCGCACCTTCTTCGCTCGCCGCGTCCCGCTCATTCCACGACCCGCCAGCTGATCTCGATCTCCGCGTCGGGCTCGGCAGCCGCCAGTTCGGCCAGGTCGGCGTGCAACTCGGCCAGCGCACGGGAAGCCGTGGTCCGGCCCCCGCCCGAGCGGCGTCCCGCACGTCGTCCGCTGTCGGTGCCAGGGTGGGTGGAGGGCACGGGCGGCTGGCTGGTGTCGCTGTTCAGGCTGATCGCGTCGGGCTTGGTGAGAGGTTCGGTCGGCGTGGGCGCGGCGTACGCCCGACGCGGGTCGGTGGTGTGTGCCTGGCTGCGCTCGATGACGGCGACGATGGACCGCCGTGCCTCCCGCAGCGCCTCCTTGAGGTCCTTGGTGCGCTGATCGACACGCGCCGCGCCGCGCAACTCCTCCAGCACCGCCTCGCCCTGCGGCCCGTAGTTGGGCGCGAGCTTGAGCATGTCCCAGGCCGCGGTGGCCAAGGCAGCCGCGACGGCCTCGGCCTGCTTGATCGACGCACCGTAGCGGCTCGTCGGCACGTCGCCGAGATCGAAGCCGGCGAAGGCGGAGATGACCTGCTTGGCCGCCGCGGAACCGCCGGCCGCGCCCTGATCCAGCCCGCGCAGTTCGTCCAGCAGGTCCCGGGCCCGGCGGGCGATCGCCAGTCGGCCGGACTCGTCGGTGCCGTCCAGGCCGAGCAGCGTCGCGTGCTTCTCCAACTGCGCCACCAGATCGGCCGCGTGCGGCTGGTACGTGCGGGCCCGCTCCGTGATCCGCCGGGCGAACTGCCCGACCATCCGGCCCCTTCGGAGCCTGGGCGGCTCCTCACCGAAGATCTCCCAGTAGTGGCGTCCAGCCTCCTCCCAGACGTGTTCCTCCGGCAACGGCTGGGAACGCAGGGCGTCCTGCGGCTTGATCGCCGACAGTTCGGGCGAGGGATCGAGCAGCGCACCCGCCCGTACCCAGACCCGGTCGTCCATCTCCGCGTACGACGCGATGACGAGGTTGGCGAGGAACGGCTCCAGGCCCATCGGCGCGGGACGGTCGATCCACTCGGTGAGCCGACTGACACTCAGATCACCGGGGCCGGCCTCGCCGCGCGCCTGGAGGGCGAAGTGCTCCGGCCAGCGAGTGGAGAGCCGGAAGTACGCCTCCTTCTGCTGGCCGAGACCCAGCGGAGTGGCGACGCGCCGCATGAGGTCGCGTTCCTTGCCCGGGATCTCCGCCTGCCGGTCACCGGCTTCTGAGGCGTCGCGGATGTGCCCGAACACGGTCCGCGCGTCGGCGAGTTTGACGACGGTCCCCGTGCCGTCGGGGTCGAAGTCCGGGTGCGCGGGGAACTGGTGGGCCAACAGCTTGCCCGCCACGTGCCGGACCGCGTCATGCAGGGACTGCCCGATGGAGACACGCAGATCCGGCACGTCGGGCAGCGGTTCCAGGTGGCCGTTGAAGTCCGGGTTCACATCGCCGGGCTTCTTGGCCGCGAGGCCGTAGGCCTGCTTGAAGGCCGCCTTCACGGTCTTGGTGAGCGTCTCGCGCTGGTCTTCCAACAGCGCCTTGGCACGGGCCCGGTTGTCGGCGTTCAGATGCTGGGCGTAGCTGGTGTCGAAGCGCCGCTGGTCGGCGAGTGCGTAGTGGATGACGACCAGCCGCTGGAAGTCCTGGAAGCGGCCAGTGGACAGATGCGTGGGAATCCACCCCACGGTCCGTGGCCGATTGCCGGGAAGACGACGGAGGTCGGCCATGCGGTTGGCGTCCTCGCGCGGCCCGTACTCGCCCTCGTCGTAGGGCAGATCGATGATCAACCGCCACAGCCCGTCCTGGCTGGGGGCGAACTCGTGGTCCTGCAGGTCGTCGTGGTCGGCGATGTTGCCGAAGACGACCTCCACCGTGCGGTTCGAGCCGCGCCAGACGAACTTCAGCTCGTCCGCGGTGAGCCGTTCCTGGAGGTCGATGCCCAGCTCTTCGGCGAGGAGTCGCTTGGCGAGAGAGCGGCGGTTGGCTCGGTTGTTGTTGACGTTGGCATTGGCGATGACGGAGTCCACGTCCACGCCGGCCAGCTCGAGCCGTACGCCCGGGTTGGCCTTGGTCCCCGTGGGCTTGATCTCCGCGAAGCGCGACGCCCACTCGTCGACCTTCGACTGAATGGCGCCGACCTCCGCCCCCGGGATGGGGGAGATGACCGAGCCGTGGTTGAGGGCCGCGAGCCGCCGGATGGTCAGGTCCCGCAGCGCGGGCACGCTGGGCGCCAGCGCGGACAGAAGGAGCGTGCACATCAGCCGGTCGTCGCCCACGAACGCCTTGCACCGCTGGATGAGCCCCTGTTCAGTCACGGTCTCGCGGCGGTGGCGGTAGCGCTCGATGTCCTCCTCGGTGACGTCGTACATCGCCAGGAGATAGGGCCGCAGCTTGGTGCGGTACAGCTTGTCCGCGGCCTGGAACTCCACCTTCAGGCTGTCGACGAAGGGCCTGTCGCCCCCGTCCGCGATGACCGGGTAGAGGTCGCCCAGCGGGATGAGCTGCTCCAGCGTCGCGTCGTCGCGATGGTCGGCCAGCAGCTGGCCCATCAGCTTCAGACCGGTGCGCGAGCGCTGCAGCGCCGAGGAGATGTGGACCAGCGTGTCCATGAACGAGGGCGAGAAGGGATACGTCAGCCGGAACGACGCCTCGTCGGCACCGGTCGTCCCCTCGTCGGAGCCCAGCAGCACATCCCACACCTGCGGCCCGACCCGCTTGATCTTCGCGAACGCCGCGTCGAGCTTGGCGGCTGCCTCCGCGTCCTTGGGCTTCAGGAGACGGGCGTGGGCGATCTGCGGGAGGTTCCGGTCCTCCAGAGTGATCTTGTCGAAGCGACCGGAGGCCAGGTTGAGACTGTCCTGGATCGCTGTCTCGGCCGCCCCGGACACCTCCTGGCCGACCAGCTCCCGCAGGTCGCGCTGCCGTGCGATGAACGACACGATCGGAATGGCGCGGCGCGAGTCGGCGCCCTCCACGAAGTTGGTGATCTTGTCGGCTTCGCGGGAGACGAACTTCTGGTCGTGGATGCGGTTGGCGAGCCACAGGATCAGCTCGTCCATGAACAGGATCAGCCCGTCGTACTTCAGCGACTTCGCATGCTCGGCGATGACGGCGAGGCCGGCGTCGAGCGAGATGAAGCCGTGCTCGTCCTCGGCGGCGTTCTTCGCGAAGCCGGGGAACCAGCTGGTGCTCGCGTCGTGCACCAGCTTGGCGCGCAGCTCGGCCGGGGTGGTCGGGTTGACCAGGTTGAGGTTGACCTCGGCGCCGTCCAGTTCCTCGGCGGCGAGAGCGGTGTCGAGGAGCGCCGGGGTCCAGGCGAAGGAGTCGCCCCACTCGTCGTCGGCATCGGCGGTTTCGTCGTCGGCCGTGGCTCCGGCGAGCCCTTCGATGAACTTGTCGTCGCCCATGCGATCCCTCAGCGCGCGGATGTCCGCGAAGAGGGAGTCGGTCCGGTAGACCTGCGGAGTGGGCGCCTCGGGGTGCAGCGCCTTGACATGACTGACGTACCCGCCGAGCACCCGCTGCTCCAGGGACTTGGCCCCGAGCATGTGGTACGGGACCAGCAGGAATTTCTTCCCGTCGGTGCTCAGCCATTCGTGCTTGGCCAGCACCGGATCGAAATCGGTCCGGGCGCGTGCGGCCTCGTCACCCCGGAGCAGGGCGTGCAGCACGGCCATGAAGTGCGACTTACCGGAACCGAACGAGCCGTGGAGATACGCGGCCTTCGACGTCTGCCCGTCCAGCGCGGTCTTGATCAGACTCAGCGCCTCGTCGAAGTTCTCGAGAAGACGCTCGGTGACGACGTAGTCCCGCAGCGCCCGCTCGGCGCCCTCCTTGGTGACGGCCTCGGCCAGCTTCAGGACGAAGTCGGACGTGGAGATGGACGTCTTGATGTCGATGACATCGCGGAGGAGGGGGGCTGTGGCGGCGGTCGGGGCCATCTGTGTCTCGCGTCTCCTGTTTTCCGTGTACTACGTCTACGTCCACCGGGCAGCGCGGCGCGTCCCCCGTCGACCGGGACGGCGAGCGATGCCCAGCACCGCACGCTGCCCCGGAGGCACCGTCCGCCGCTGTTCACACGAGTGGGGACGGCCTTCGATCGTATCGGGCGGGTCTGACATGGGGGAGGGAGCTCACGCAGCGGACCCCCAGGCCTCCATCAGCTGCTCGGGCCCGTACGTCGCCGCCAGCCCGTCCACCGAGAACCCGCAGCGGGAAACCGCGACCAGGGGAGTGTCCTCGTCGGCACCGGGCACGGCCAGGGCGTCACGAGCCAGCGCTGCCAGGGCACGACGGTCGAAGGAGCCGCGCTCGTGCCACTTGATCGAGCCGACGAACCCGATCTCGCGCGCCGGTGCCCGGTCTGCCCCCACGAGGTCGACCTCGGGGTTGTTGGTGCGGGGCCACCAGCCGCCCACTTCTCTCACGTGCGGCCACGTGTCGTCAGGCAGCAGCCGGGCGAGGGACTCCCGTACGACAGGTTCGATCGCCCGCCCGCGCCACGAGGTCCAACCGCGTTCGACCGCCTCGGCCACGATCCGGCTGCGCCCGCGCTCGATCTCCGGGATGCCCTGTTCCAGGAAGGCGAGCCAGAAACGGAGGTAGGGGTCGGCGACGCGGTAGCGACGGTCGCGGTCTCCGGGGTGGGTGGAGAGAGGGGTGTCGACGGCGATGAGCCGCTTGTCCGCGAGGGTGCGCAGGGCGGGGGTGAGCGAGCCGGGCGGGAGCGGCCGGTCGGCCGCCCCGGCTTTCGCGGCGATGGTCCCGAAGGTCCGCTCGCCGCTGCCGATCACGGACAGTACGTGCCTGGCCTGGAGGGCGGTCGGGAACTCGGCGGCGAGCGCCCGCTCGGCGGACACGAGGAGGGGGGAGGTGGGGTCGTCGAGGGCGCGGGAGAGGAAGTCGGTGCGGCTCTCGCCTTCCTGCCACTCCTGGCAGATCAGGGGCAGGCCGCCGGTGATCAGGTGGGCGTCGAAGGCGTCGGCGGCCGGGAGCCCGGTCATCGCCATGACCTCGGAGGGGGAGAGGGGCGCGAGAACCATCTCGACCCCTCGCTGATGGAAGGGGCGGCCGTAGGAGGAGAGCTGCTCCATCATCGCCAGATCGCTGCCGATCAGGATGAGCAGCACGGGCTTCCGGCTCAGCACCCGGTCCCACACGGTCTGCAGGGTGCCCTCCAGGACCGGATCACCTTCGAGCATCCAGGGCAGCTCGTCGAGTACGACGATGCTGGGGGAGTCGTCCGGGAGCACGGCTGCGAGCTGGCGCAGGGCGGTGTCCCATTCGGCGACGGTGGTGATGCCGGCGAGGAGGGTGGTGTCGGGCAGGGAGGAGTCCCGGACCTCGGCGAGGAAGCGGGCCCGTTCCCGTTGGGCGTCCTCGCCTCGGGTGGCCTGGTGGACGACGTAGGGCACCTGCGCGCGCTCACAGAAGAGGTCGACGAGCCGCGACTTCCCGACGCGACGTCGGCCGCGCAGGAGCAGGGCCCGGCCACGCTGGTCGCCTCGGCCGTCGCGGACCCAGGCGAGGTGGCGGTTCAGCGTGGCCAGCTCGGATGTGCGGCCTACGAAGCCTGGCATGGGTCACCTTTCGAGCTTGCTCGCGTTGAACATACTCAAGTGAACCATAGTATGGAGAATCCGAGTATTGAGTTGGTGACTGTGAGTGATGAGCGGAAGGGTGACGGAAGGCAGTGAAGGGCGGGCTGGCCTTGAGGTGGCTAGGTTCAGCTCAGGTGGGAGATGAATGTGCGCCAGGCGTGGGGGGCGAAGGCGATCACTGGGCCGGCGGGGCGCTTGCTGTCGCGGACGGGGATGAGGGTGGGGATGTTGTGGGCGACTTCGACGCAGTCGCCCTGTCCGCCGCTGTAGCTACTCGTCCGCCACATCGCTTCTACGCTCGGCGATATACCAGGCTTGTGGCTCATGACTGATACTCCTTGGCTACACGTTGGATCAGCGAGAGCGACTCCGCAGGCGGCAGTGCCCTCGTCCGCGCGTCGTCGAAGAGCGCGCGGTAGTGCGCGACTTCAGGCTCCTGCTCCATCCACATGTTGCCGGTCGGCGTCTCTGTCAGAACGAGGTCGAGCGATGCCATCTGCGGGAAGCTCAACAGCAGGTACGGCCCGAACATACCGGAGTGGGCCCCGTGCGAGAACGGCAGCACCTGAACGGTGATGTTGGGCTGCTCGGCGATACGCGCCAGGTGGTCGAGCTGATCGCGCATGACGCTTGGCCCTCCGACCTGCTGGTGCAAAACCCCTTCGGCGAGTACGGCCCAGAACTCCAAGGGGTCATCGCCGGTGAGCCGTTCCTGTCGGGCGAGCCGCACCTGAACGAACTGGTCGATCTCTTCGGCCGTCTGCCAGGCACGCGATGCGACCGTTACCGCGCGTCCGTACTCTGCGGTCTGCAAGAGCCCCGGTACCAACTGGACTTGGTACGTGCGAATGCTGTCGCAGATGGCCTCCATCTCGATCTGGTCGCGGTAGGTCTCACCGAGTACGGACCCGTACTGGTGCCACCAGCCTTGGCGACGTCGGCGATTTGCCGCTCGCGTGAGGACGGTGAGGCGCTCGTGAGTTTCGGGGTCAGTAATCCCATACGCGTGCAGCAAGGCGACTACATCTGGGGTGCGGACCAGGACTCGGCCGTTCTCCATGCGGCTGATCTTGCCCTTGGTGCAGTCGAGTGCCTCCGCGGCCTCGGTCGTGGACAGGCCCACTGCCTCTCGGTACCTGCGCAACTCGTCGCCCAGCTGTCGCCCGAGAACGGTGGAAGGTCGGTCGGTCGTACCGCGCATGCTCATGAGCTCTCTTGTAGCAGAGTCGCGTCCTCTTGCGTCTGGAGCTCACTCGAAAGGATGAGAAAGGCCTCAAGTTCACCTGTCAACGTTGCGAGTTGAGTCTCTGGGCGTTCAGTCTGATGAAGGAGCACGCAGCGCAAACCGAAGCTGCAATGCGGGGACTTCGCCACCGTCGTCGAACCCTCGGGAGTCGCCATGACCAAGCAGGCCAGCGTATCCATCAACGAGATCACCTGTCGGCTCCCGCGCAGTCGCGCCAGCGTTCCCCGGGCTCGCGCCATGCTGCACGCCGTACTCAGAAACTGGGGCGTTGCCCAGGACGTTTTGGACAGCGCAGAGTTGATCCTCTCGGAGCTGGTGACCAATGCGCTGCGTGTACGTGTGCCGAGTGACCGACAAGTGGGTGTACGGATCGCGCGGTTTCAGACGGACGGGCTGCTGCGGCTGGAAGTCAGCGACGCGGGCTCAGGCAGGCCTAAAGTGCAGGCGCCTGGTGACGATGAGACCGGCGGGCGCGGGCTGTTGCTCGTGGAGGCGTTGGCTCACCGCTGGGGAGTGGACGAGCGCGCGGGTGGGATCGGGAAGACCGTGTGGGCCGAGCTGAAGGCACCGGACCTCGTGGTCGAGCCCGTGGGGCGGGAGGTCGCGGCGGTCATGGTGCGACCTGGGCAGCGAGTGCGAGTGTTGGGTGAATGGCGCACTGTCCGTACGGTGCGCACTGAGCCGTACGCGGCTGGTGGACTCGCCGTTGTACTCGGACTGGACGAGGGCCCGGCGCTGCGGGTACACGCGGCCGAAGCGTTGACCGTGCGGGTCGATGGCGTGCCCTCCGCGCAGGAGAGAAGGGAGGGCACGCCGGGGTGATCAGCCCTTGGTCGGCTTCCCGGGACGCCAGGCGCGCAAGTCGTCGTCGGTCAGGCCGTGTTCGCCCTGCTTGGTCGCTCGGTAGCCCGCGAAGAAGGCCGCGGGGGAGCCGCCGTACAGGGCGTCGAACTCGTCGTGCCACTGGTTGAGCCAGGGCTGGAGTTCGAGGAGGCCGGCGAGCAGCGGGGTCATCTGCTCGTCGGACAGCTCGTCGTGGTTCGTGAAGTACGTGCTGAGGGCCTGGGCCTGCTCACGGTGGTCCCAGCCCGCCCAGCCGAACAGGTCCGGAGTGCCGGAGATCGGGCCAGTGGCGTAGGAGATGAACCGCTCCTTCGGAACGTCGAGCTTTCCACGGGCGCGCCAGTAGGACGGCTTGAGGAAGTCGGCAGACGTGTACTTCGGCGGTACGGGGATGGAGTCCCGAATCTTCCGCTTGGCGGGCTCGTCCGATGCGGCGTCTTCCTGACGCTGGAGATCCCAGACGTGCTCCCAGTCGGCGCGCTTCCTCAGACCGGTGGGCTTGTAGCGCAGGGCGGCGAGGAAGGGGACGTGCTCGTTGGCTAGGAGATCCGCGACGACGGTCGCCAGCTCCTTGCGGGGGGCGTACAGCTCGGCGACGGAGACGAAGTCCTCGTCGAGGGCGAGTGCGGAGGTGAGCTGAGCACGGGTGAGGACCGTTGGCTGGCCGTCCTGGAACCAGAGTTCGCGGTTCTCGATGCGGTCGAGCAGCCAGGAGCGCAGGGCCTTCTCCTGGAGTGCGTCCCAACCCTCCGTCGCCCAGCGGCGCTTGTACTCGGGGCGCTCGACCATGCCGATGGCGCGGGACGACTCGATGACGTCGATGCGCTTCTGGACGGTTTCCTTGTACGCGTCGGACCAGTGGTTGGGAAGTTTGGTGATGGGAGTGGACCCATGCCGCTTGAACCACTCGTCGGATGCCTCACCCTTCTCGACCCGCCGAGCGAGCACGATCTCGAAGGCCCGCTCACCGAGGGCGAGTTCGGGAACGTCGGTCTCGGGCGCGCGGAGGTCTTCGGAATGCAGGTTGTAGAGGGAGTACACCTGCCAGTCCAATTCCTCCTGGTGAGCGATCATGCGGGCGCGAATAGAATGCCACTTACCGCGAATATCGCGGAGAGCAGAGGGGGTGGGAGTTGTCTCAGTGGCAAGTGTTGACGGCGTGACCGCAATGAGCTGTTGTGCGAAACCGTCGAGGGTCGTCGCGAAAACAGTGGGGAAGGACCTAGGGAGTGGGAATTCCTGAAGCTTGGTCCCGGTGAAATCGTAGAAACGTTCCCAAGCGTCGCTGGTGAAACCTCCACCCTCGCCGCGAATGCCCTTGTCGTGACTCACCATCTTGAGCCAGAAGCATGCACTGGAGCTGTTGAGTACTCCGAGTAGCTGCAGGTGCTCCTCCTCGCTCGCTCCCTTCGGCAGCTTGACCACCGGCGCGGACTGCTTGAATACTTTTCCACCGCGGTCCAGCACGAAGTGGTTGTGCGTAGTAACAGACGGAAAGCTGATCGAAAGGGGTTCGCGGTGACGATCCGCAAAGAACATGCCTAGGTCGAACCAGCGGAGTCCGCGTTCTTCTGGGATCTTGCCGAAGTAGAGGCGTCGCCGCAGGTTGGTTCGATAGGGCCAGAGATAACGTACCGCCTCTGGGCTGAGCTCCCGTTCGCGACCGTCCCATGTTCTGGGCATGACTACGTACTGGGGTGAGCTGAAGGAGTAGTTGCGAACTTCGTCACCGTTAATGAGGTGAACGCAGTCATCCTTGAATTCGAGCCGTGACGACACTGCTTCAGGCACGAGGAATACGTCATCCTCGAGGGTAAGTGCTGTCATGCCAATGGCTGCCGACTTGCGCGCTAGGGGTTGCACCGAGTTACCGGCGAGCTTCTCTACCATTTCAAGGCCGCCGTCGGCCAAAATCCAAGGCTGTTTCCCGAAGTAGCGGGGGCGATCCAAGTCATCCACAGAGACCCATTGGCTGACGGAGCCCGGGTCGTCTATCTGCGCAACGATAGCTCGCCACACGTGTCCCCGTTCCGGGATCTCTGGGGCTGAAGGCTCGCCCTGAACGCTACGAACCGTACGGATGGTCTCGGAACGTCCACTGCCGATTCGGCGTTTGCCTACCAGAATAACAGTGGGCGTGCCATGTCCCGGGATGTAAGCCCCTGAGGTGTCAATAACCTCCGTCAGCTCAACCTTGTGCGCAAAGTACTCTTCGATCAGCTTGTTCCCGAACTCCCGCTTCATGAAGGAGTTTGCGGTGATCTGGCCGACCATGCCGTACCCTCGGCCATCAGGTTCTCCGACCTTCGCCAGCTGGAAGAATCGTTCAGCAAATGGAACGGATAGTGCATACTTTCCTGCGCAGGAGGCGTATAGGTCGCGGTACAACCCATTCAACTTCCTGTCCTTGACTGTGATGTAAGGGGGATTCCCCACCACTACGTCATACCGCCCCTGCTCCAGAATCCCCGGATGTTCATGCACGTCCTCCGTGGCGTACGCGAATTCTGCCAGCGGATCCCCCGAATCCTCGCCGATCAAAGTCAGTTCAAGCTGCCTGGCCTTGATCAGCGAGTCGCCCACCGCTAGATGGATCGGCCAGTCGTATCGCCCAGCCTCCGCTAGTGTCCGTACATCCGCCGCCGCCATCGCGGCGGTAAGCAGCCGGAACCGAGCAATCGCCACCGCAAACGGATTGACGTCCACCCCGTGCACGGAATTCAACGCATCCCGCACCCGCTCATGCACATCCCGCCCAGGTTCCCGCTCAGCCCAAAGCCGCACCATCCTCCGGAACGCGCCCAGCACGAAGTGCCCCGACCCACACGTAGGGTCGATCATCTTCAGCTCGCCGAAGCGCCCGCCCAACTCCCGCACCACCGGGTTCATCGTCCGGTCGAGGATGAACTCCTCCACGAACTCCGGCGTCTGGAGCAGCGCATACGTCTTCCGGGCCGCCTCCGACAGATCCTGGTACAGATCACCCAGGAACCGCGTGTCCCACCCCTTCGTCCCGTCCTCGTTCAGCGGGTCGGTGAAGTCGTGAACAAGCTCCCCGTCCTCCCGCCGCTCCCGCCAGAACTCCACCAGCGCCCGCGCCCCGTCGTGCGAGACCGGGATCTGGTACAGCGGGTTGCGCCGCTTGTCGAACAGCAACTTGCCGGCCTGCCCGGAGCCCAGCTCCGCGAACGCCCGCTCCAGCCACCCTCGGTACGTCGGGTCCTGCTCCTCCTCGACGTACTGCCGGTACCGGGCCTCCGCCAGATCCCGCCGCTCGGCATCCGGGCCCGTGAGGTACGGCTCCGGGATCAGTCGGTTGTCCTCGCAGAACCGTACGAACACCGTGCCCAGCACCCACGCCACCGCGACCTGCGTGACCCGCTCGTCCAGCCACGCGCTCCAAGTCGCCCCCGTACGACCGAGCTTGAACGCCTGGTCGTACTCGGCCCGCAGCCGCCCAGCGACCGCCTCCGCCGCCCGTACCCGCTCGGCACGCTCCTCCGGCAGCTCGGCCAGCCGTTCCTCCAGCCAGACCTCCCACTTCGGGCTCCCCTTGGGGTCGGCCTTCTGCAGCTTGCCGTACTCCGTGCGCAGCGGCTTGAGGACGGTCTCGCCGTCCCCTACCTGCTGGCCGAGGTCGACCTCGACCGCCTTCACCTGCTTGATCAGGTCCGTCAGCAGTGCCTTGGACTTGCGGTCGATCACTTGGTCACGTCTCCTGTCGTCATCCCCACCCACACGCGAGCGGCTCCGAAACATGCGGCACACGCGCTCAGCGCGTCATCCCCGTAGGCCCCCGGCCCCGGCCCTCTCCGGCTTCGCGCGGTGCGCGTTCCGCACCCAGAACTCATTCAGCACGATCCACTCACCGAGCCCCGACTGGTACGGCACAGCCGCCGTCCCCAGCCGCGGCGGCCGGGCCGGGTCGCTCTGCGGACACAGCAGCCACAGCGCGCGGCCACCACCCCGCGACCGCTCCGCCAGCCGCTCCAGTACACCCATCGCGTCGTACCGGGCGAAGACCCCGGCGTCCGTCAGCAGCAACGGAGCAGCCGACCTGCCCCCGCCGTCACTGTTCCCAGAGTCCGCGCCCCCCGGCACCAGCAGTTCCCCGATCCGAGGTTCCACCAGTCCCCACGCCGTCCCCGCGTACTCGGCGAACTTCATCGCCCCCGGCGTCCCGGCCTTCGCCACATCCGCCCGCAGGATCGTCTCCCAGGTGGGCTTGGGCCGAGGGTCGACCAACTCGTGCAGCGCCCGCATGAACAGCTCGGCCACCGACACCACGACGGCCCCGCCGGCGAAGTCCTCCCGCCCGAGTTCGTCGATCGCATCCCGCGCCCACTCCGTCGGCACCGTCAGTACGCGGAAGCCGTCCCGCCGGGCCGAGGCCTTCAACCGGTCCTCGGCTGTACCCGCCGCCGCGAGTTCCGGGTCGTCGGAGTAGCGGTGCGCGGAGACGGTGCCCGTCGGCTGTCGTCGGGCGTCCGACGACAGGTAGATCGACGCGCCGTCCGGGTTGCTCGGCAGGTAGCGCAGCGTCCCCGTGCTCTTGCGCGTCGACAGCACCAAGTCGAAGCCGGCCTCCCGCAGGGCCTTCGTCAGCGGGCCGCCCGTGGGCAGGGCACGGCCGCCGCGCTCGTTCAGCAGCTCCGGGAAGCGGGCCCGTACCCGCTCGTGGACGGCGTCGGCCGTCAGACCCGGCTGCTCGGCCTCCGGCATCCCCGGGATGAGCGGTACCAGGCCGGCCTGGGTGAGGCGCAGCGCGCGTACCAGCGGCAGCTTGCGCGGATAGATCTCCAGGCGGGGCGTCGCGGCGGCGTGGCGGGAGGCGGCAACCGCGATCTCCACCATGCGCCGGTCGTCCCACTGCACCGCCGCACTCGGCGGTGGTACGGCGCCCAGCTCGGCCACCACGGTCGCCGCCGTCGGCAGGGTGTCGAGCTCCGACATGCCGTCGGCGATACGTCCGAGCCGCTGGGCGTAGTGCAGCAGGCCCGGCGCGGACGGCGTGTCCGGCGCGTCATCCGCGCACACCTCCAGCGCCAGCAGGCCCGCGCCCATGCTCTCGTCGGCCGCGTCGCGGTTCGGGGCGTGCTGGAACTCGGCCTCCTCCGGGACGAGTTGCTCGACCTCCACGACGGCCCGTACGGCGGCCAGGGCCAGCGCCCGGCGCTGATCGCGCTCCTGGAGCTGCGTGCCGCGCCGCACGGTCAGCGCGTCCGCGATCTCCGCCGCCGAAGCGACCCTTCCCAGGTCGTGCAGGAGGTCCAGGACCTCGGCGCGCAGCGCCCGTACCGCCGGGTGCTTCTTCCAGCGGGTCCGCTGGTTCTTCAGCATCTGAGGGATGCGGCCCCGCGACAGCCCGAGCGCGTGCGCGACGTCCGTCTGCGTCGGCCAGACGCCGACCTCCGACGGCAGTACGCCCTGCTCGTTGGGCAGGCGCAGCAGCAGCCGTACCATCTCGCACTCGTTGCGGTTCGAGCCGTCCTTGCGCAGCGGCGGCACGAACACCGTGGCGAGGGTGTCGAGGCTGACGCTGCGCAGCGCGCGTTCCGGCAGTGAATCCGCACCGGCACCGCCGTTCGCCGCCACCGCACTGGCCGCCGCGGCCTCGGCGGCCGACAGCTCCTCCTTCGCTGCCTTGCGGCCCTCGGGAGTGAGCGGCGCGGCGGGCTTCTCCGCGAGCTTGAGCCGCCACTGCTTGATGCGGCCCAGGACCTCCTTGCGGGTTTTGGCGCCGAGACCGGGGGCGTTGACGAGCTGGCGCTGGCTGTAGTCGAGCAACTCGCCGACCGTGTTGACGCCGAGGCCGTACACGAACGACTCCGCGGCCGGGCTCAGGCCGGACGACGAGATCAGGGTGTCCCGGTCGACGCGCTCCGCCAGCCGCTCGCGCTGCTGCTCGGCGCTCTCCTCCTCGGCCTCCGGGATGGCGGCATCCGGAGTGGACTGCGCCGCCTCGCCCTGTGCGGGTGGCGCCGCATGCCGTGACGGGCGGCGGGACGAGGGCTTCGCCTCGTCCATGGCGAGGAAGATCTTCTTCCAGGCGTCCCGCATCGGCTTGAGGTCGGGGAAGCGCTGGGAGGCGTCCCGGTGCAGGGCCTTCTGGAAGAACGCGACCAGGCCGTCCCGGACCGCCGGGTCGAAGGCGTCGGCGGCGATCTTCGGGTACGGCTCCTTCTCCGGGGCGGTCTGGCGCGGAGAGACCTTGCCGTCCCCCCACACGGGGAGCTCCCGGGACGCCATCTCGTGCAGGGTGACGGCCAGGGCGTATCGCTCGGCGTGCGCGTCGTAGACCGAGCGGTCGGTGAGCGTGCCGATGAACGGGTCCAGGTAGCCGTCCGTGCCCGCCGCGGTCTCGTTCACCGGGTAGCCCGCGAGCGAGAAGTCGATCAACACGAGTTCGCGGGTGCGGTTCGGGCGGATACGGATCGCGATGTTGTCCGGCTTGATGTCGCGGTGCCACACGCCCTCGCCCTCGAGGAAGTCCACCGCGCCGAACAGGTAGTCCCCGTACGCCTCGAGCTGGTCCACGGACAGGCGGCCGAACTCGCGCAGCTGCCGGGCGACCGTCTCCTCCCGGCGCCGACGCTTCGCGCCCGGTGCGGACGGCTCGGAGCCCTCCTCCCGCTCGTCGCCGACGTACTCCATGACCAGGATCGTGCGGGGCCCGATGCGCAGCGGCTCCGGCTCGACCAGCCGGATCACGCGGGAGTCCGGGCGCAGCCGCCCCAGGACCTCGGCCTCGCGGCGCAGCACCTCGCCGCGGCTGTCCGACGTCGCGACCTTCAGTACCGCCAGCGACTTCGAGAAGCGCACATCCGGGCCGGCGGTCAGATCCCGCACCAGGAACGCGCGGCTCGTGGAGCCCGTACCGAGGCGGCGCCTGACCTCCCAGCGGCCCGCCAGCACATCGCCCGCGACAGCGTCCAGGGGATCCTTCTCGGGCTCGGCCGGGCGAGGGGCCTCGGTCGTCGCAGGCTCGGTCAGGTCCGCCTCGACGACCTCCAGCATCTCCAGGAAGTCGTCCACCGACGACAGCCGCGTGGAGACGTCGTAGGCGGTGGCCGCCTGCACCAGCTCGTCGATGTACGGGGAGAGGCCGTCCACCACGGAGCTGGGGCGCAGGCCCTCGCCCGCCTCGTAGCGAGCCACCAGTTCGGCCTGGCTGGCGGCCGGGGGCCTGCCGGTGGCCAGGAGATAGGTGAGTACGCCCAGTCCGTACACGTCCAGGGCGACCGGGTCGGGCCTGAGCGCGGTCAGCTCCGGGGCCAGATACGGGTCCGCGCCCTCGGCGAGATGCGCGCCCGCGCGCGAGAAGGTCGTGGGGGCGAACCGCTCGCCGTTGCCGGCCACACCGTGCTCGGAGCTGCGCTGGACGGCGACCTGCCAGTCGGAGATCTGCAGGTGCGGGCTGGACCAGGCGCCGGTCTCGCTCTCGGCGTCGCCCCGGCGGGTACGGCCGCGCGGGATGACGTGGACCGCGCGGGCCGCCAGGGTGCGGTGGAAGATCCGCCGGCCGTGCGCCGAGCGCACCGTCTCGGCGAGCTGGCGCACCAGCGCCATCCGGCTGAGGATGTCCAGCTTCTCGCCGTACTGGATCAGGTACTCGTCCAGGCGCAGGGTCCGCGGATCGAAGTCGAAGATCAGCGCGGGGCCCGCGGAGTGCCCGGAGGGGTCGTACTGCTTGAGCTGGACGACACCGGGGTGCCGGAAGTGGCGCAGTACAGCGGCCTCACGGCGCGCGGCGCGCTCGACGGATGCGCGCAGTTCGGCGTCGGAGCCCCGCTCGCGCAGATAGACACGGACGCGGGCGGCCTCCGGCAGCTCACTGTGCTGGGCCAGGTAGTCGGCCCAGGTCGGGCCCGAGTCGAACGACTTCCGGCTGAGCAGATACGGACCGACCTTGTACTCGGCGTCGCTGCGCGCGATGCCGATGCGCTCCAGGGCCGTCTTGATCCGGCGCGAGCGCGCGGCATCGATCCGGCGGTACTCGTCCTTCGGCGGCTCCTTCAGCATCTCGGTGAGCTGGTGGACGGTGAAGACGCCGTTGCGGTCGTGGGCGGGCAGCCGGTTGCGCAGGGAGGAGTCGGTGAAGCAGACGGCCTCCGAGACCCAGACCTTCTCGCCGTGCTGCTTGAGCAGCGCAGCCAGCTCCTTGGCCTTCTTGTTGGCCAGGTGCAGCGGGTTGCCGTGGGGGATCTGCCGGCCGCTGGGCTGGGTCTGCAGCCAGGTGCCGTTGCGGGACTCGACGGAGCCGTGCCAGTCCTTCAGCTCGATCAGATGGACCCCGCCCGGGGCGATCACCAGCAGGTCCACTTCCCTGACGTGACCGGTGTGGGCCGTGAAGGTGAAGTTCGACCAGGCCCGCCACGGGTCGTTGTCCGGGAGCTTCTCGCGGATGGCCTCCAGGCCCCGGTGTTCATGCTGGAACTCGGAGTCGGTGACCGCGGTCCACCGGCCGTCCCGCATGTGTCATCCCCGCTTCGTGTCGCTCTGTACCGATTGCTGCTGCTCAGCGAGCAAAAGCCCCCGGAGAGATCGTAGCGGTGCGGGAGGACGGGGGTGCAGGGGTCAGAAAGGGCTTGGCGCCCACGGGTCTGTTCGGCGAGCTCGCTTTGGAAGTGGTGAATCAGCATTCGGCGCTACTAATGCTGCGTGAGAGCTTGACCAAACGGACTGCTGTAACGCGTACAAGCGGACTGCTGCATGAGCTACTGTGGTGCAGGCGAGGACGGGCGAGGGCCGCCGCCCGCTAGTTTGTGCTGCTTTGGCAATTTATGGGAGGAGAACGGGGAATGGATCGGAAGCGCTTTCGCAGGGTGGCGTTCGCCGTGGCGGTGGCTGTGATCTGCGGGCTGACGGCAGCCTTCTGGCGTTTGGCGCGTACGAACGTCGTGGACGATGCCGTGATGTTGGGCGGGGGCGTCTTCGTCGCGGCCTTCACCGTGACCTTCATGGCCGTGACCTACGTGCATCCCGAATGAGCCCAGCCAGGCATGATGGGCGGACCGGGGTCGTTAGGTCTCTCGGGCATACATGCGCAGGCGGGAGTCAAGAGTGGAGAAAGCGTCAGGCGGTCTGTCACCAAAGCGGGCGCTGGACGCCCTGCGCGGGGCGCTGGCACCTCAGGACGCTCTGTTCCTCCTCATGCTCCTGATCCTCCTCCGCCACGAGGCCGACGCCGAACGTGCCGACGAGTGGGGCGAGCGCAGAGGTGCCGCGGAGGCGTGGGACCGCATCCGGCAGGCCCCATGGGACTGGGACGCCTACGAAGTCGTGTCGGAGTGTCAGCGCGGCCTCCGGTACTGGGAGCACGAGTACCTCCGGCTGGAAGGGCCGCCCGGTCTTCAGGGCGTCAGGAGGCACGCGCTGGCCCCGCTGATCGACTGCGTGGCCGCGGCACGCGACACGGCAAAGCTCTTCGAGGCGTGCCTGGAGCTGACACAGACGAAGGCGAAGGGCGGCGAGTACTACACGCCGCAGGCCATCACCCGTCTACTGATCGGACTGCTGGAGCCCCACACGGGGGAGTCGGTCTACGACCCCGTCTGCGGAGCGGGAGGGTTTCTTCTGCAGGCCCACCAGTACGTCGAAGCCAGAGGCGGCCGGACCCGCGAACTGGGCCTGTACGGACAGGACGCGAGCCGGGTTGCCATGCAGGCCGCGGCGATGAACCTCGCCGTGCACGACGCATACGCACGCCTCGACGGACCCTCGTCGACCCTGACCGACGACCGGTTCCGGGACAAGGCGTTCGACGTGGTTGTCGCCAACCCGCCCTTCAACCAGTCCGGATGGGACGAAGGTGGCTACTCCCACTACGACCACCGCTGGGCATACGGCATGCCCCCAGCAGGCAACGCCAACTTCGCTTGGGCGCAGCATGTGGCGAGCAAGATGAGCCCCGCCGGGCGCGGAGCTCTCCTTCTCCCTACGGGCGCCGCCACCACGGCGAAGCCGGCCGAGCGCGGCATCCGTGCCCGGATGGTGGAGGCCGACCTCCTCAGCTGTGTGGTCGAACTGCCCGCCGGCCTTGTCCCGCACGTCCGTAACCCGGTCAGCCTGTGGCTTTTCAGCAGGACCAAGAAGCCTCATCAGACCTGGGGGCATACCGACCGCTCGGGACAGATCCTGCTGATCGACGCCCGCGAGACCGCCGCCACGATCGGCCGAGGACGACGCACCCTGCCTGACGAGGCCAGGGAGCGCATCACTGCGACCTACGCGGCCTGGCGCGGGGCACCACACGGCACGCGGTATGAGGACGAACCCGGCTGGTGCAGGTCGGTGTCGGTGACCGAGATCGCCTCGAAGGACCACGACGTACTGCCTTCACACCATGTGGGCGCACCCCCCGCCGAACTCGTGTCCGCCGATGCCGAGGGAGAGGCTGCCCGACTGACTCACGAACTGCTCGAACTTTTCGCCACCTCCCGTCGCCTCGACGACGAATTGCGCGAACTGTTGAGGGGGTGGTGATGGCAGAGCTGTTGGAACGGCGGCTCAGTCGTCTTCCCGCCGGCTGGCGTGTACTGCCGCTGGGAGACCTGCCGACCGTGCATGTCGTCGGATACGGCATCACACGCCCCGGCGAGCACGCGGAAGACGGAGTGGGCATGATCCGGGCCGCCGACGTACAGGACGGGATCCTGCACCCGGTCGCTCCGCGAAGGATCAGCCGCCCCGTCCACGAAGCCAACAAGCGCAGCCAGCTGGCGGTAGGCGACATCGTCGTTGTCCTCGTGGGACGCGTGGGCGACACGGCGGTCGTATCGCCCGCGTTCCACGGCTGGAACGCGGCCAGGACCATCGGGATCATCCGCGTGATGGAGCCCGACGACGCGGCATGGCTCCATGTGTGGCTCGGGTCGCCGGAAGTGCGTGACTGGTGCGAGCGGCGGGCCACGGGATCCACGCTGCATCGGACGCTGGGTCTGGCGGTGCTGCGCGACCTGCCGGTGCCTCTGCCTCCCGCCGGACCCCGTTCGGCGTTCTTGCGGGGGGTGCGACTGCTTGATGAGAAGATTTTGACGAACCATCGGATCTCCGACTCTGCGACGGCGTTGGCCAAGGCGCGGTTCGTCGCTGAAACGCGCTACGGCGCAGACTGGCCGGAACACCCATTGGGAACTCTGGTGACCATGCAAGCAGGCGTAGCGCCACGTCCACACCCGGATCACCAGGACATGCCCGCGTCGGAAGGCATCACCTTCGTGGCTCCCGCAGATGTCCTGCAGAGCGGTTCGGCTCGTCTGTACAGGACGGAGAACCGCATTCGCTCCGATCAGGCAGGGGCCGTGTGCGATCCGGAGTCCCTTCTGCTGGCCTCCCGGGAGGACGGTGTCCGGGCTGTCATGTGCGCAGGCCCGGTCATCCCAGGCCGCAATGTCCTCGTACTCAGACCTTCCTCAGCGGCGGACGCATACTGGTTGTTGCATGACATCCGCCTTCGCAGTGCGGAACTGGCTGCTGCGGCCCAGGGATCGGCCGGCCGGGAAATCAGTCGGCGAGTACTTGGTGCGACCACGTTGAGATGGCCTCCGCGGGAGGTCCGTCAGCACTTCGCGAAGCTCGCTGAACGCCTGCACGAAAGGTCGCGCATCGCTCAGATGGAAAGCGAGAAACTGGGCAGAGTGCGAGGACAGTTGCTCGGACGTTTCCTCTCCGGTGACTTGTCCGAGACATCTCCCTCCTGACGTGAACTGCCAGCGGGCGTCCACAGGACATCATCTTGATCGACCGGCTCAGCATGAGGGTGAAGGTGCTGACGAACCCTGTTCGGGGCGCGGCTGTTGTCCAAGTCCCATACCAGGGCTCCTGGTTATGTGAAAACCTGATCACCATGGGGAACGGCCACGGTGATCAGACCATGTTCGACATCAGTACGGGAATGAGCGGTCGGCGCCCAGGGGGCTCGGGCGGGCATATCGGGTCCGACTCGGTCCAATGGGTTTTGCAGCCGCGAGGCGGCGCCCGGATGCGCGGTCCACAACACTTCGACCACTCGGTCCGCAGAGGCATCCGGCTCTCGCAGTACGACCATGCACTCGGAGCGCACGCGGAGGAACTGAGCCGCATCTTCCCCGACGGGGTGGCACGGCTGTGGGGTTCGACCCCCACCCAGCAGACGGGGAATGCCAAGGCCGTCGCGCTCCGCGACCGGAAAGTCGGCGACGAGGTCCTCTTCTACGCGCAGAACACCTTCGTCGCCAAGGCCCGGATCCTGGGACTCCTCCGTAACCGTGACCTGGCAGCGGCGGTCTGGGGGGTCGATGAGGAGACTGGCAGCACTTGGGAGCACATCATGGCTCTGGGCGATGTCGACGAGTTCGAGGTGCCGGCGGAACCGCTCCTGGCCGCTCTGGCGATGACGCCGCCGCTGCGCAGCCTCACCCTCGTCAGGGCCGCGGAGCGCCGTCGCCACCTGGCTCTGCTGGACGGAAAACTCGGCGGAGGGGCACCTGCCGAAGCGGGGCGGCCCAGCAGTGGTGAAGGACTCGTTGCTCCCGTGGCGAGGATGGGGCGGGGGGACCTCCTGCGTGCACTGGGAACCCTTCACGCCGATGTCGCGGTGGGGCGACCCACCCGCCACAGATCCCTCACTCTGTTGTGGGCGATCGGCCGCCTGGTGTCAGGGCAGGGTCGTCTGGCGCCTTCGGACGTCTACCAGCGACATCTCGAACCCATCTTGCAGGAGTTCGGCTCGCCAGACGTAACGGTGTCACTCGAGTATCCGTTCCGGCACCTCTGCGGCAGCGGGCTGTGGGAAGTCGAGGGTTCCGAACGCCGGGAGGGTTCGGAACGCCGGGATCCGGTGTCGATCGCAGCCTCCGTCGAGTCGGGGGCTCGGGCCGGGCTCGGGCGGGAGGCGGCGCGACTTCTGCGACAGCCGCTGGCCCGTGCCGAAGCGATCGGCCTGCTGTGTACCACCTATCTCAAGGATGTCGACCAGGAGGAACTTCTGGAACGAGTCGGCCTGGGCGGGTACGCGCACGCCAGCGGCGCGGATGACGATGACCGCAAGGGCAGTGGGCGGTCCGCTCGGCATGAGGGCCGCCGCCAGGTTGTGGTGTCGCGCCCCGGCAGGGACCAGCGTCTGGTGGACAGGGTCAAAATGCTTCACCGGCATCAGTGCCAGGTGTGTGGGCTCCGGCTGGAGACACGTTTCAGCCACTACAGCGAGGCTGCGCACATAAGAGGGCTCGGAAACCCGCACAACGGACCGGACACGCTATCCAACTTGCTGTGCCTGTGCCCCAATCACCACGTTCAGTTCGACACGCTGGCCATCTTCATCGATGAGGACTGGAACATACGGCGGAGCAAGGACGAGGAGCTCATCGGCACGTTGCGACGCCACGCCGAACACGAAATCGACGAGCAGTACGTCGAGTACCACCGAGGACTCTGCGGAAGGAACCGCTACAGCGCAGTGCACGGATCACATGTGCTTCTTCCCGCGTCCCACCCATGACAAGGTGACCGACCTGGTGACGGGCACCCTTCAGACCACCGCTTTGGATATCGACAAGGGCTCGGTGGGCGGCAGCCTCGCGGTCGCCGGGCGGTCGCGAAGAACCGGAGGGCCGGGCCCAGCAGGTCAGCGCTACAGGCGCGGACTGCGAGTCCATCGGCATACCAGCATGTCCGGTGCCGTCGTCTGCCGCCGGAACCGTGATCGTCGAGTTGCTTCACCAGGTCGCTGAAGGCTTCGGCTTGGTCGAGTCGGGCGCGCAGGAGTACGGCATCACGCAGGGTGCCGACGATGTCGGAGCGGTCGCGGTGAAGGCGGTTCGCGCTGGGCGCGGGCGGGACAAGGTCGTTCTGTCCGTCGCACGGGGGGCTCAGCCAGTTGGTGACGGCCACGACAGGGGGACCATCCGTCGCAGACGACGTGGTGGAACACCGTAAACCAACACCCAGTGGCCGGCCGTCGTGCCGTGGGCGGCGAGGGTAGCGACGGCTCTGCTGGCGGCCGACCGAGCGAGGCTCAGCAGTGCCCGGACGGCGTCGGCCGGATCGTCTTCGCTGCGTTCGCGTTCAGGGCCCGCCAGACGAGGTCATGGGGGTCGTTCGGATCACCGCGGTGCCGAGGGCCAGCGACCGCTTCCGTACCCGCTCCAGATGCCGCTCGAACACCTCCCGCGCCTCCGGCGTGAGCGTGCGCAGCGCGACCAACGCCGTGATGACCACATCGCACAACTCCGCCTGCACGTCGTCCCAGGTGTGCGTCACGCCCTTGCGCGGGTTCTGGCCGGTCGCGCCGATCACCGCCTCGGCGACCTCCCCGACCTCCTCGGACAGCTTCAGGATGCGCAGCAGCATGCCCTCGCGGCCCTCGATCGGGCGGTGGGAGTCCAGCCACTCCCACAGGGTGTCGACGGATGCCCACAGCTCGGGCGCGGGCGGCGTGTGATCGCTCATGGAGGGCAGCGTGCCACGTGGGTACGACAGTGCCCCCTGCCTCTCCCGGTCCCGCTCTACTCCATGTACTCCTCTTCGAACAGCGGGTCCTGCTCGCCCTCCTTCGCCTTCCGCAGCCGCCGGGCGCGCGCCCCCACCACCGCCGCCGTCCCCGCCGCCGTCGCCGCGAACGCCGCCGGGATCATCCAGCTCCGGTTCGCCGCGTGGCCGAGGACGTGGTCCAGGGAGAGGCGGCCCGGGCCGGTGACGGCCAGGCCCGCGGCGGTGAGGCCGAGTGCCGCCGCGTACTCGTAGCCGCCGCCCTGGTTGAAGAAGCCGTTCGGGGCGTGCACCGCCGCCGCGCCGGCCATCGCGCCGGCCGCCGCCGCGCCCGCGGCGGGGGTTGCCAGGCCCAGGGCCAGCAGCGCGCCGCCGCCCGTCTCCGCGAGGCCCGCCGCCGTCGCACTCGCCTTGCCGGGGACGTAGCCGACGGACTCCATGAACTGGCCGGTCCCCTGGATGCCGTGCCCGCCGAACCAGCCGAAGAGCTTCTGCACGCCGTGGGCTGCCAGGACACCGCCCGTCCCGAGGCGGAGCAACAGCAGGCCCAGATCATGTCGGTCGTCACGCCTCACGTCGTCTCCCGGAGCAGACAGCAGGGACAGAAGGACACTCCTCGTCGCGTCTCCACCGTCGCACCGCCGGCCGCGGGCGACACCCGGCGGAGCCGCCCGGGGCGCCGTTCGGGTGGCACGGGTGGCGCGGGCGCGGGGCCGGGACGAGGCTGGCTCGCATGACGATTCAGACCACGCGCCTCAGCGATCCGGCCGTCCGTGCCTTCGTGGCCGCCGTGAACAACCACGACCGCGGGAGCTTCATGGAACTCCTCGCGCCGGGCGCGACCATGGCGGACGACGGCACGGACCGCGACCTCGCCGACTGGGTCGACCGGGAGATCTTCTCCTCGCACGGCCACCTGGAGGTCGACAACGAGTCCAACGGCGGCCGCTGCCTCATCGCCCGCTACAACAACGACACCTGGGGCGAGATGCGCACCCGGTGGAGCTTCACCGTGGACGACGACGGCCGGATCTCCCGCTTCGAGACCGGCCAGGCCTGAAAGAACCCCGTCCCCGGATTCCGTTCGGTCGTCCAGGCGGAGGAGAACGCGGGAGCACTGGAGAAGGGGGCACTGACCGGCGAGCAGCTGGCCGAGGTCGACCGGCTGCTCGGAAGGTGACCCTTGCGTGACCTTGGGCCAGTCTTTGAACGTTCCGTGCACGCCGGCGCGGTTCGGCTTCGTAACGTCGCTGAATGCGTGACTCAGCCCGGCTGTCCAGACGTTCCGTGCTCGCCCTCGCCCTGGCCGCCCCGGTGGCCGCCGCGGTACCGGCTTCCGCCGCCGGCACCGTGATCGGCGGCGACCGCCTCGCCCGCGACGCGGTGCAGGTGGGCAGCACCACCGGACTGCCCGGGAGGCTCACGGCCCGCTCCTGGCTCGTCGCCGATCACGACAGTGGTGAGGTGCTGGCCGCCTACCGGGCGCACCGGCGGCTGCCGCCCGCGTCCACGCTGAAGATGCTGTTCGCCGACACGGTGCTCGACCGGTTCCCGCGGAGCAGCCGGCACACCGTCACCGACGCCGACCTCGCCGGCGTCCCGGCGGGCTCGAGCCTCGTCGGTATCCGGGCCGGGGCCACGTACACCGTCGACCAGTTGTGGCAGGGCGTCTTCCTGCGCTCGGGGAACGACGCCGTGCACGTCCTCGCCCATATGAACGGCGGTGTGGCGAGAACCGTCGCCGAGATGCAGGCCAAGGCGCGGGAACTCCGGGCCCTGGACACACACGTGGTCAGCCCGGACGGCTTCGACCACCCGGGGCAGCTGTCCTCGGCGTACGACCTGACGCTCTTCGCCCGGCACGGGCTGCGCGACCCCGGCTTCCGCGCCTACTGCCGTACGAGAACGGCCGACTTCCCGGCCGGCGGCAGGAAGGCGTTCCAGATCCAGAACACCGACCGGCTGCTGGACGGGGCGTGGGGCCTGCGGGCGTATCCGGGGCTGATCGGCGTCAAGAACGGCTACACCACCCACGCCGGCAACACCTTCACCGGAGCCGCCAGGCGCGGCGGGCGCACCCTGCTCGTCACGGTCATGCACCCCGGCAACAGGCTCGACGCCGTCTACGAGGAGGCGGCAGCCCTGCTCGACTGGGGCTTCGCGCACCGCGCGTCGGCGCCGGCCGTGGGGATGCTGGTCGAGCCGGTGAGCGAGCGGCACGGGGCGGGGCCGCCAGCGACGCGAGGGTCCGTCGCCGCCGGGGCGGCCACCCACGGCCCCTCGGCGGGGCGGTTGGTGGAAGGCGCCGGCACGGCGGTCGCGCTCCTGGCGGGCGGGGCCTGGGCGCTGCGCCGGCGCAGGGCACCCGGACCCGCGACGGGACGGCACCGCGCATGACGTCCCCACCGGCCGTGCGGCGCCGGTCCTCGACGTGCGCGGCAGTCGTTCCACGCCCACCGGTGCGTACTCCGCGATCCCACGCGGGGTCCACCCCCACCCGGTGTGGTGGAACGACTGCCGCCTCCCCCTGGAGGTGGCCGACGGAAGCCCTCTGCCCCAAGTGTGAAGCTTTGGTGCAGGAGAGTTGAGCATAAGCGCCCGACCGGCCGCAATGGTCCGGAGGTTGGCATTCCGCTTGTGTAGGTTGACGCGTTGACTACCGCCGCGGCCGGCTCAGCCCCGTCCGACGTACGGCATCGCCGTGGCCAGTACCGTCGCGAACTGCACGTTCGCCCCCAGCGGCAGCTCCGCCATGTGCCGCACCGTGCGGGCCACGTCGGAGACGTCCATCACCGGTTCCGGGGCGACCTCCCCGTTCGCCTGCAGGGCTCCCGTCTGCATACGGGCCGTCATGTCGGTGGCCGCGTTGCCGATGTCGATCTGCCCGACGGCGATCCCGTACGGCCGCCCGTCCAGCGACAGCGACTTGGTCAGGCCGGTCAGCGCGTGCTTGGTCGCGGTGTAGGCCACCGAGTGCGGACGGGGTGCGTGCGCGGAGATCGAGCCGTTGTTGATGATCCGGCCGCCCTGCGGATCCTGCTCCTTCATCTGCCGGTACGCCGCCTGCGCGCACAGGAACGCCCCGTTGAGGTTGGTGTCCACCACGTGCCGCCAGGCGTCGTAGGGCAGTTCCTCGACCGGCACGCCGCCGGGCCCGAACGTGCCCGCGTTGTTGAACAGCAGGTCGACCCGGCCGAAGCGCTCGACGGTGACGGCGAACAGGGCACTGACGTCCTCGGGGCGTGAGACGTCCGTCCGTACGGCCAGAGCCGCGCCCTCGGGTACCAGGGCCGCCGTCTCCTCCAGCGTCCCGACGCGCCGGCCGGCCAGCGCCACCGACCAGCCCGCGCGCAGCAGTTCCACGGCGACCGCCCGGCCGATGCCGGAGCCCGCCCCGGTCACCACCGCGATTCCACTTCGCTTCGTATGCATGGGCCCGCAGCGTACGGGAGGGGCAGCTCCGGGACCGTGCCGTACGTGACGCGGCAGTGGATGCCGGTCACGACGGCCGTGTCCTACGTGAGGGAGATGGAAGAGCAGGGGCTCAGGCCGGCGTGAGCTGCGCCGTGAGGTCCTCGTCCGGGGCCTCGCCCGGGTAGCGGACGCCGACGCGGCCCCGGATCGTGTCGAGCGTCCGCATCACGGCGAGCGTGCCGTCGAGCGGTACGAGCGGGGACTCGGTCTCACCGGCGCGCAGGGCGCGCATCACCTCGGCGGCCTCGTGGCGCAGGCTGTTGCGGGGCCCGTCCGCCGGGTCGGCCGCGAACTCCTCGGCATCACGGCCGTCCCGGTGCAGGACGAAACGGTCCGGGAAGAAGAAGCCGTGCTCGATGTCGATGCGGCCCTTCGAGCCGGTGACCGAGGCGGAGGTCGCCGTACCGCCCACGATGGAGCAGTGCACCGAACCGAGAGCGCCGCTCTCCCACGAGAGCACCGCTGCCGTCTGGAGATCGACGCCCTCGTCCGAGAGCACCGCTCGCGCCGTGATGTCCGACGGCTCCCCGAGCAGCAGATGAGCGAACGACACCGGGTACACGCCCAGATCGAGCAGCGCACCGCCACCCAGCTCCGGGTTCCGCAGCCGGTGCGAGGGCGGGAACGGCCCGGCCAGCCCGAAATCCGCCTGCACACTGCGCACTTCACCGATCGCTCCGTCGTCCACCAGCGCCTTCAGCCGCCGCACCAGCGGATTGCAGTACATCCACATCGCCTCCATCAGGAAGCGCCCGTGCTCCCGCGCCAGCGCGACGAGTTCCTCCGCCTCGCGCACGTTCAGCGTGAACGGCTTCTCGCACAGCACGTTTCGCCCGGCAGCCAGGCACAGACCGGCGGCGGTCCGGTGCGCCGTGTGCGGGGTGGCGACGTAGACGACATCGATGTCCTCGTCCTGCGCGAACGCGTTCCAGTCGCCGTAGGCCCGGGGGATCCCGAACCGCTCCGCGAACGCCTTCGCCGACTCCTCGGACCGGGACGCCACCGCCACGACCTCCGCGTCCGGCAGGTCGATCAGATCCGCGGTGAACGCGCCCGCTATCCCGCCGGTCGCCAGGATCCCCCACCGCACCGTGTCCGCCGTCATTCCGCCCCGCCTCCGCCTCGTGACCCCGAGCACTCCGTACGAGCTGAGAGCATAGGTGGCGATCGACTCGCAGAGGGAGGGACTCATGCCCGACGGTGGGGCGTCCATATCGAGCACCGCGCAGGAGGCCGCAGCCGGGACCGAGCGGCCCGACCGCGCACCGCGCCGCCGGACCGGGCTCCTGGTCACCTTCCTCCTCGGGAGCCTGACCGCCGTACCGCCCCTGGCGATGGACATGTACCTCCCGTCCCTGCCGGAGGTCACCCGCTCCCTGCACGCGCCGGCCGCGACCGTCCAGCTCACGCTCACCGCGTGCCTGGCCGGCATGGCCCTCGGACAGCTCGTGGTCGGGCCGATGAGCGACCGGTGGGGGCGCCGCCGCCCGCTGCTCGCCGGACTCGCCGTCTTCGTCGCCGCCACCGTCCTGTGCGCGCTCGCCCCCACCGTCGAACTCCTGGTCGTCTTCCGGCTGGCCCAGGGCCTCGCGGGCGCCGCCGCGATCGTCATCGCCCGGGCCGTCGTCCGCGACCTCTACGACGGCATGGCCATGGCCCGGTTCTTCTCCACCCTCATGCTGATCTCCGGGGTCGCCCCGATCGTGGCGCCGCTGATCGGCGGACAGGTCCTGCGCGTCACGGACTGGCGGGGCGTGTTCGCCGTCCTCACGGTCATCGGCGTGCTGATCGCCGCCCTGGTCTGGGCGAAGCTGCCCGAGACCCTCGAGCCCGCGCAGCGCCACAGCGGTGGCGTCGGCGAGGCCCTGCGCTCGATGCGCTCCCTGCTCGCCGACCGCTCCTTCGCCGGCTACACCCTCACCGGCGGCTTCTCCTTCGCGGCGCTGTTCGCCTACATCTCGGCGTCCCCGTTCGTCATCCAGGAGATCTACGGCGCCTCACCGCAGACCTTCAGCCTGCTGTTCGGCCTCAACTCGATCGGGCTGGTCGTCGTCGGCCAGATCAACGGCAAGGTCCTGGTCGGCCGGGTCAGCCTGGACCGGGTGCTGGCGATCGGCCTCGCCATCGTCATCACCGCCGCGACCGCGCTGCTGCTGATGTCCCTCGGCGTGTTCGGCGAGGTCGGTCTGGCGCCCGTCGCCGCCGCGCTGTTCGTGCTGATGTCCGCCATGGGCATCACCCTGCCCAACACCCAGGCGCTCGCCCTGATGCGCACCGAGCACGCAGCCGGCTCCGCCTCCGCCCTGCTCGGCACGTCCTCGTTCCTCATCGGCGCGGTCGCCTCCCCGCTCGTCGGCGTCGCCGGCGAGGACACGGCCCTCCCGATGGCCGTCGTCCAACTGGCCGCCGCACTGGTGGCACTGGCCTGCTTCATGGGAATGTGCCGACCCTGGAAGACGGAGAGCAGGCGCGCGAGCGCGGCGGCCCCGGAGGAGGGAGCGGAGAGCTGAGCGCACCGAGACTGCGCGACGGCACGCCGGAGCGGGCCGGACTCGACCCCGCGGAGCTGCGGCAGCTCGTCCGGGAGGTCCACGTCCTCACCACCGGGCAGCGTCCCTGGGCGCCGGGCACGGTCCTGGTCGTCGGACGCGGCCCCGTGATCGCGGTCCAGGAGGCGGCGGGCTGGGCCGTCCGCTACGCGGCCTACGACGAGGCCACCGACGCCGGCGTGGAACTGCCCGCCGAGGAGCGGGTCCCGATGACCGTCGGCACGCCCTTCGACCTGGCGTCCCTGACCAAACTGTTCACGTCCGTGGCCGCCGTGCAGCAGATCGAGCGCGGCACACTCGGCATCGACGCGAAGGTGGGGGCGTACCTGCCGGACTTCACGGCCGCCGCCCGGCACGGCATCACCGTACGGCAGTTGCTCACCCACACCTCCGGGCTGCGGCCCGAACTCCCGCTGTACGACTGCGCCGACGACGGGCAGCGACTCGCGGTGCTCCAGGCGGAGCCGCCGACCGGGACGCCCGGCGCGTACCGCTACTCCGACCTGAACATGCTCCTGCTCCAGCACGTCCTGGAACGCGTCACGGGCCGCACGCTCGACGTCCTCTTCCGCGACGGCATCACCCGGCCGCTGGGCATGAGGGCGACGGACTTCGGGCCGTGCCCGGGTGCCGCGGCGACGGAGGACCAGCGGCGGCCGTGGGCCAAGGCCGACCGGGGGATGCTGCGGGGCGAGGTGCACGACGAGAACGCCTGGGCGCTCGGAGGTGTGGCGGGCCACGCCGGCCTGTTCTCCACCGGCCGGGACCTCGCGGTGTTCTGCCGCACCCTCCTCGCCGGCGGCTCCTACGGCCCCGCCCGCATCCTCGGCCCCGACTTCGTCGAGCTCCTCTTCACCTCGCCGGGCCTCGGCTTCTCCCTCGACCAGCCGTGGTTCATGGGCGACCTGGCGGGTCGCGGCGCGGCGGGCCACACGGGCTTCACGGGCACGTCCCTCGTCCTGGACCCGGCGACGGACACGTTCCTGATCCTCCTCACGAACGCGGTCCACCCCCGCCGCCGACGCCCGGACAGCGCGCCGAGGGCGGCGGCGGGGACACGGGTGGCTCGGGCCGTGAGGGGGATGTGAGAGCGGGGCTCTCGGGCGAGCGGCGTTCTCGGGTGAGCGGCGTGCTCGGCGGAGAGTGGTGAGAGCACCGCTCATGAGGCTGAGCGATGCTCATGAGGGTGAGCACCGCTCACGAGGCTGAGCGATGCTCATGAAGGTGGGCGGGTGCCCTCAATGGTGAGCTTGCTTGCCACGGCGAGCGTGGCTCTCCATGGTGAGCGTTGCTTGCCACGGTGAGCGTTGCTCTCCGCTCTCAGCGCCTCCACCGCGAGCGGCGCCCACGACCGCGGACGTCGCTCTCTCGGCGACGCGTCGCTCTCGATCCGCCCCTCGTAGAATCGCCGGGTGAACGTCCCCGCACCCCCGGCCGAATCCCTCCGCGCCGCCCTCGCCGGTCTGCTCGACGGTCTTCCGCCCCGGCAGGCCTCGCAGGCGGTCGAGCGGCTGATCGCCAACTACCGCGGGGCCACCCCGACCGACGCTCCCATCCTGCGCGACCGCGCCGACGTCGCCGCCTACGCCGCCTACCGGATGCCCGCGACCTTCGAGGCGGTGCGGTCGGCGCTGGAGGCGTTCGCGGAGACCGTGCCCGCGTGGGTGCCCGGCGGGCACACCGACGTCGGTGGCGGGACCGGGGCCGCCGCCTGGGCCGTGAGCGCGACCTGGGACGGGGAGCGGCCCGTCACCGTGCTCGACTGGGCCGAGCCCGCGCTCGCTCTCGGCCGGGAGATCGCCGCGGCGCACCCGGCCCTGCGGGACGTACGGTGGCAGCGCTCTCGGATCGGAGCGGCGCTCACCCTCGAGAGCACTGATCTCGTCACCGTCTCCTACGTCCTCAACGAACTGACCGCGGCCGACCGCACCGCCCTCGTCGACGCCGCGGCGGCCGCCGCCCGGGCCGTCGTGATCGTCGAACCAGGCACCCCGGACGGCTACGCCCGCGTCATCGAGGCCCGCGACCGGCTGGTCACCGCCGGCTTCCACATCGCGGCCCCCTGCCCGCACAGCGCCGCCTGCCCCATCGCCCCGGGCACGGACTGGTGCCACTTCTCCGCCCGGGTCAGCCGTTCCTCCCTGCACCGCCAGGTCAAGGGCGGCTCCCTGGCCTACGAGGACGAGAAGTTCAGCTACGTCGCCGCCGCCCGCTTCCCCGTCGAACAGGCTTCCTCCCGAGTCGTCCGGCGCCCCCAGATCCGCAAGGGCCAGGTCCTGCTCGACCTGTGCGAGACCGAACCGTCCCTGCGCCGCACCACCGTCACCAAGCGCCACGGCGACCTGTACAAGGCCGCACGGGACGCCGACTGGGGAGACGCCTGGCCGCCCTGCGACCCCCCGGCCGGGTTCCGCTGAGACCGACGGCGATACCGAGGGCTTGGTCGGCACTGCCGGCGATACGGAAGGTGTCGCCGGCTGCCGCCGCCCAGGCCTCGTAGCGGCGACCAGGTCGGCGCGGCGCAGCAGGATCGCCCGTGCGGCCGCCGCGGGGGCACGGTCTCTCCCGGGCGGGGAGGTTACGACGACCGGTCGCCCGCACCACCCTCCTGGCGCTGCCGCTGCCGTTTCTCCCGGAGCGTGCGCAGCAGTTCGCGCTTCTGGGCCTGCGGATCGAGACCGCCGCCGACCGGGCCGCCCCGGCCGCCGCCGCGCAGCGCCTCGCGGCCGAGGTTCCGGCGCGATCCGCCGACCCCCAGCATGTTTCCGGCTCCGCCTCGGGCCATCTCGGGCTCCTTCCCCGCATCCTCGCCGTGACGAGACGGTTCGTCTCGTGTGTCGGCATCACTGTTCGCGAGACGCTCCGTCTTGTCAACCTGATAAGTTCGTCCCATGGCCGTCCAGAAGTCCGCCCGGTCCACTCCCGGCAAGCCCGCACCCGACTCCACCCGCCGCAGCGAGAAGTCCCGCCGCGCCATCTACGACGCCGCCCTCGCGCTCGTCGTGGAGGTCGGCTACCCGAAGACCACCATCGAGGGCATCGCCGCCCGTGCCGGCGTCGGCAAGCAGACGATCTACCGGTGGTGGCCGTCGAAGGCGGACGTGCTGATGGAGGCGTTCCTGGACCTGGCCGAGCAGTCCGTGCGGGAGGCGGGCCCGGTGCCGTACGCCTTCCCGGACACCGGTGACCTCGCCGCCGACGTCAAGGGCGTCCTGCGCGCCACCGTCGACCAACTGCGCGACCCGAGGTTCGAGGCGCCCTCACGAGCGCTGGCCGCCGAGGGCGTCGTCGACGAGCAGCTCGGGCGCGAGCTCGTGGCCAAGCTGATGCAGCCCTCGCTCGACCTCTACATCGGCCGGCTGCGCGCCGCACAGGAAGCCGGGCAGGTCCGCCCCGGCATCGACCCGCGCATCGCCCTGGAGTTCTTCATCTCCCCGCTCGCCCAGCGCTGGCTCCAGCGCACGGGCCCGATCTCCTACGAGTACACCGACACCCTCGTCGACTACGCCCTGTACGGCCTCGCGCCCCGCTGAGCGGCCCGGGCCAGGCGCCCCGGCGCGTCCGTGATGACCCCGTCGCAGCCCAGCTCCAGCACCCGGTCCCGCTGCGCGTCCGTCACCACCGTGTGCGCCCACACCCGTGGGATGCCCGACCTCACCGCCCGCCGCAGATCCGCGTCGCGCGCCCGGTGGTCCACGTCCAGCAGGTCCACGAACGGCCGCCAGCGCTCCGGGCGGTCCGTGCGCAGCTGCCGCGCCGAGCGCCACAACTGCGTGAGCAGGCCGAGGCGGTGGACGCGGCGCGCCACCTCCGGGTCGTTGGAGTTCACGAACACCGAGCGGGTCAGGCCGCGGGCCCGGATCAGGGCGGCCAGCCGGTCGAGACCGCGCGGGTCCTTCGCCTCCAGCATCAGCACGATCCGCCCGCCGAAACGATCCAGCACCTCGGCCACGGTCGGCGGCCGTTCCGAGCGCCAGCTGCCGGGCAGCGCGTCCTTCGGGCGCAGCCGTACGCCCCGCCACTCCCGGGCGTCCAGGCCGGACACCTCGCCGCCCAGGTAGGTGGTGCGGTTCAGGGTCTCGTCGTGGAACACCACCGGTGTGCCGTCGCGCAGCAGCCGGGTGTCGAAGTCCAACACCTGCGCCGTCCCGCGCGCGTAGGCGGTCATCAGCCCCGCCATGCTGTTCTCGGGGACCTCACGGGCGCCGCCGCGGTGGGCGACGTAGGTGATCCGGGGGAGCGCCGCCACCGTCAGGGGGCCCGCGCCCCACTCCAGCGGGGCCGGAGCGCGACCGCCTGGTCCCGTCAGGGTCAGTGAGACCACGGACACCGCGGAGGCCAGGCCCATCAGCGCGATCCATGTGACCATGCGACCACGGTAGGGCGCCATGTCCTGGCAAAGCGGGCAATGACACCCGATCACGGTGCGGAGTACACCTCGTCCCGTGGGCATATGCCTCGCCCCACCGGTACGAGTCTCGGCCCTCATGCCCCGGATGTGGGCACTGGCCCCCCGGTGCGCGGGAAGATGGGACCATAGGGCATGCTGTTCCGCACGACGGCGAGGCGAGGGGATAGATGAGCGCGGAGTTCGGCGGCCGGACCGGCCTGCAGGGCAAACTCACCCAGTGGCTGCGCGCCGGACGCCGGCCGAAGGAGACCGCCGGGGACGGCGGCCGTGAGGACCTGCTGCTCGCCGCCGCCGACGCGGGACTGCCCCTCGCGCCCGCCGCCCACCCCGCCGGATACCGCTGCTCCTGCGACCGCGTCGGCTGTCCCACCCCGGCCCGGCACCCGGTGTCCTTCGCCTGGCAGACGCAGTCCACCACCGATCGCCCCCAGATCGAGCGCTGGGCCCGCCATCAGCCGCAGGCCAACTTCATCACCGCGACCGGCATGGTGCACGACGTCCTCGACGTGCCCCTCGATGCCGGTCGCGACGCGTTGGAGCGGCTGCTGGCCGAGGGCGTCGAGGTCGGGCCCGTCGCCGAGAGCGACGACGGCCGCATGCTGTTCTTCACGCTCACCCGCGGTACGCCCGAGCAGGAGGACGAGTGGTGGCCCTGCGAGTTGGACTGCCACCCCGAGACGATGGACGAACACCCCGGGCTGCGCTGGCACTGTCGCGGCTCCTACGTCCTCGTACCGCCGGCCCGGCTGCCGGGGGAGGACCAGTCCGTGCGGTGGGTGCGCGGGCCCGAGCATCCGCTGCCGGATCCGCTGACCCTGCTGGAGGCGCTCACGGAGGTCTGTGCGCGGTATGCCGTGGAGGAGACCGGCCCCGCGGGGGCCGGCTGGCCCCCGCGCCACTGAGGTGTTCCCGAACGGGGGCCCGATCTACGAGCCCTCCGCTGACGTCAGGCCCTGGATCCTGCCCAGGATCGTCACCTTGCCCGGGCCCTTCGGGTCCAGCGCCACCTCGTTCGAGACGAACTCCATCGTCAGGGACTGCTTGATCTCGCCCTTCGTCAGCGCGAGGACGTCCTTGTTCGGGGAGGGGACCGACGTGCCCGCGTGGGCCGTCTGCTTCTCGTAGTGCCGCGTGGTGAAGAACACGAGCGCCCCGCCGTCCGTCGTGCGCAGCGCCAGCGGCGCGTAGTCGCCGTTCGTCAGCGGCTCGTCGATGTACTGGGTGACCATGCCCGGCTTCTTGGCGTTCTTCTGGCGCAGGGAACGCCACTGGCTGGTGTGCGGACCGTCAGTGAAGGTCTCTCCGCCGCTCTGCAGGTACGTCGAGTACGACCGGCTCAGCTCGCCGGGGTCGGTGGCGAGGTCCGTCGCCTTCACGGGGACGGATTCCGCCCAGCCGTCCGCGTCCTTCTCGAACTGCGGGACCTTGCCCGGGGCGACGAGCGTCAGGTAGGCCACCTGGAACGGGTCGTCGAGGCTGCTGCGGGTGAACACCAGCAGCCAGCGGGCGGAGCCGCCCTTGTTGCCGGCCGCGTCGGCGAGGAACCAGCGGGGCCAGCCGGCCTTCTTCGGGATCGTGAACTTCGCGTCCGTCAGCTTCAGCGGGGTGTGGTTCGGGTTGCCGTCCGGGTTGTTCGCCTTGCCGGCCTTCAGGCGGGCCGAGTCGATGTCGGCGAGGGCGCCGGTGGTGCGGTCGGCGTCCAGGGAGCCGTCGTAGGCCTTGTCGGCGTCGTTGTACGCGGTAGTGAACTCCTGGAGTGCCTTGGCGGCTTCGGCGCGGGTGGTGGACGGGAGGATCTCCCGTTCGCCGTGCACGACGACGCATCCACTGGCCGTCAGCGACAAAGCGGTCACCGAGGCTGCTATGAGGGCGCTCCGGGCGGGCCTGCGGAGCGTTCGAGGGTCGCGATCCCTGCTCATCGGGTTCCTTCACCTTCCCCTTTCCGGAGGCGAACCCTACCGGGTGCCCCCGGCGGCCGGGCCGGGGTGGGGTGCCGTGCGCGCAGCCTCGGCGGTGACGCCGTCAAACCCTGTCACCCACCGGTGTCGTCGTGGTCGTGCCGGGGCGAGGAACAGGACCAGGGTCGGGATCAAGTACAGCGCCCGTACCGTGACTTGGAGAGTGGTGCGGTCGGGCTGGAAGTCGAAGACGCCCTTCAGCAGGGTGCCGTACCAGCTGTCCGGAGGGATCGTGCCGGAGGTGTCGAAGGCCTTGTCGGTGAGGCCGGGAAGGAAGTCGGCCTCCTGGAGGTCGTGGAAGCCGTAGGCCGGGACGCCCGCCGCCACGACGACCAGCATCCCGCCGGTGTACGTGAAGAACTTCGCCGGGCGGCTGCCCGTACCGGGTACCAGGACAAGTCCTGCCCCCCGGCTCCTCCGTCCCCGCCGCCCCGGGCTCGGCGGTCACCCGCTCGGTGCTTGAATGCCCCCGTGACTGACTACGACGTGCTGCGCGTCTTCTGCGGGCCGAACGGCGGATACGGCAACGAGTTGGGGGTCGTCCGCGAGGGGTCCGTGATGCCCGAACGGGAGGACCGGCAGGCGTTCGCCGCCAAGGTCGGGTTCAGCGAGACCGTGTTCGTCGACGACCCCGAGCGCGGTGTGATCGACATCTACACGCCCACCCTGCGGCTGCCCTTCGCCGGGCACCCTTGCGTCGGCACGGCCTGGCTGCTGGACGTGCCCGAACTGGTCACCCCCGCAGGGGTGGTCGGCACCCGGCAGGACGGGGAGTTCTGCTGGATCGAGGCGCGAGCGGACTGGGTGCCCCCGCGCACCCTGCGGCAGTTCGGCAGCGCCGCCGAGGTCGACGACCTGCCCGTGCCGCCGCCGGGGGAGTGGGTGTACGCCTGGGCGTGGGAGGACGAGCCCGCCGGGCGGATCCGGGCCCGGGCCTTCCCCGGCCGGGGTGACGGCATCGACGAGGACGAGGCGACCGGGGCGGCGGCCCTGCTGCTCACCGACCGGCTGGGCCGGGCCCTCAACATCACCCAGGGCGCGGGCTCGCAGATCCTCACCGCGCCCCAGCCGGGCGGATGGACCGAGGTCGGCGGCCGGGTCCACCTCGAACGCTGACCCGGGCGGAGCGCGGCCGTAGGGGTGGATCCGCGTGCGTGCGCGGTGCCGAACGGGGACCTCCGGGCGTGACCGACCACCGCAGGGGGATTCTCACGCGCATGCGATCCGCTCTGGCCGTAGCCGCCCTGACCGCCGCCGTCACCGCCACAGGTGCGGCGACGGCCGCCGACGACGACGGCACGGGGTACCGCGACGACCACCACGTGGCGTGCGGGCCGTACGCCGGTGAGCTCGAGGCCGAGACCGCCGACATCGACTGGGCGGCGCGGTCCGCCGCAACGGCCCGTTCGACATCCGAGCAGGCCAGGCCCGACGCTCTTCCGAGCCGGAACCGCGCTTCGCCGTGCGCGAGAGAGCCCCGGACCCCTTACGCCGACAGCGGGAACTCCTCGCCCAGCGCCTGGAACACCGCGTTGTTCAGCCCGTACGCCCGCTTGCACTCGGCCACGATCCGCTGCCGCTCCAGCTCGTCACCGGGCACCGCGTCCAGTAGCTCCCAGTAACCCCGCTTGAACGCGGCCGGGTTGGGGACCTGCTCGAAGACGTAGAAGCGGACGCCGTCGCCCTTCCTCGGGAAACCCCACGCCTTCTCGGCCGTGTCGCGGATGATCTGCCCACCCGAGAGGTCGCCGAGGTAGCGCGTGTAGTGGTGGGCGACGTAGCCGGCCGGCCAGGTGCGGACGCAGTGGGTGATCCGCTCGGCGTACTGCCGCGCCGCCGGCAGGGCACTGACCGACGCGCGCCAGCCGGGGCCCCGCAGATACTCCAGGTCCTGCTCCAGCGCGGCCATGCGGAACAGCTCCGGGCGGATGAAGGGGCCGGCCACCGGATCCCCGGCCAGCTGCTCGGCGGCCGACTCCAGCGCGTCGTACACGAACCACAGCTGCTCCGTGTAGCGCGCGAACGCGTCGACCCCCAGTTTGTGCCCCAGCAGGTCGCTCATGAAGGTCGAGCCCCTGACCTCCTCGTGCTGCTCGCGGGAGGCGGTCCGGATGAGCGTCGAGAAGGAATCCATGGGTCAACTTCCTGTGGTCGGACTACCTGAGTCGACTGACCTCGCCGATCGGTTGTCGGTACACTTCCCGACGCGGTGTCGGTAAAAACCCGGGGCGCTCATGAGGAAGGCCCGCCCTCCGAGGAGAGCGGGCCCGTCAACCGGCGTACGCCGGGCGCTAGGGCAGCGTGAGGATCTCCGCGCCCGTGTCCGTCACGACCAGCGTGTGCTCGAACTGCGCCGTCCGCTTCCGGTCCTTCGTCACGACCGTCCAGCCGTCGTCCCACGTGTCGTACTCGTGTGTCCCGAGCGTCAGCATCGGCTCGATCGTGAACGTCATCCCGGGCTGGATGACCGTCGTCGCGTGCGGACTGTCGTAGTGCGGGATGATCAGGCCCGAGTGGAACGACGAGTTGATGCCGTGGCCCGTGAAGTCCCGGACCACCCCGTAGCCGAAGCGCTTGGCGTACGACTCGATGACCCGGCCGATGATGTTGATCTGCCGGCCGGGCTTGACCGCCTTGATCGCCCGGTCGAGGGACTCCCGGGTCCGCTCCACCAGCAGGCGCGACTCCTCGTCGACGTCGCCCACCAGGTAGGTGGCGTTGTTGTCGCCGTGCACACCGCCGATGTACGCCGTCACGTCGAGGTTGACGATGTCACCGTCGCGCAGGACGGTGGAGTCCGGGATGCCGTGGCAGATGACCTCGTTGACGCTCGTGCACAGCGACTTCGGGAAGCCGCGGTAGCCGAGGGTCGATGGGTAGGCGCCGTGGTCGCACATGTACTCGTGCGCGACCTTGTCGAGCTCGTCGGTGGTCACCCCGGGGGTGATGAGCTTCGCGGCCTCCGCCATCGCCCGGGCGGCGATCCGGCCGGCCAGGCGCATCGCCTCGATCGTCTCGGGCGTCTGCACCTCCGGTCCGGTGTACGGCGTCGGCGCGGGCTTGCCGACGTACTCGGGGCGGCGGATGTTTCCGGGCACGGAACGGATGGGGGACAGCTCCCCAGGGACGAGCAGCGACTGGCCAGACATGCCAGCGAGTCTAACCAGCGGCTGTGGGGGAACATGTCGGTGGCGAGAGGAGCTGGTCATGGCCCTGTTCAAGAAGCGGACGGTCGGCAAGCCGGGCGAGTGGTACTACTGCCTGGAGCACAAGAAGGTCGAGGAGGGGCCGGAGTGCCCCAACAAGGACCGCTTCGGCCCGTACGCGAACCGCACCGAGGCCGAACACGCGATGGCGACCGCCCGCGAACGCAACCTCCAGTGGGAGAACGACCCCAAGTGGCACGACGCCCCGGCGGGCGGCCGCGAGGAGACCTGACCCGTCCGGACGCCCGGGACCGCGGCCGGTGCCGCCCCGGGCGTCGTCACGCCCGGGTCGTGTCCCGGCGTCACCAGCGTGCCGGCGGCGGGGCCGTCAGGTGTTCCACCAGCCTCGCCACCCGGTCCCGCAGGCGGCGGCGCCCCCGCGGCGCGGGCACGGCGTTCTCGCCCGCCGCCGCGCTGACCAGGTGCTGGACCGTGTCGAGGTCCAGTTCCGAACCGTCGGGGACCGCCAGCGTCTCGTGGGACATGGACGGGAGCTCGCCCTGGCCGGGCCCGAGCGTCAGGATCGTCGCCCCGGCGCGGCGGGCGTCGAAGACCCGTTCCAGCAGGGGGGCGCCCGGGGCCTCGGGGGTCACCACCAGCAGTGTCTCGCCGCGCCGGGCCGCCTCCAGCCGGCCGAGACCGACCGCGAGGTGCGCCGGATCAGAGGGGCGCGCATCGTGCCGCACCAGCGTCGGGGCCAGCTCCGGCGTGCCCGACCAGGCGGCCTCGTCCACCAGGTGCGCCGCCAGATGCCACGGCTCGTACTCCGGCGTGCCGACCAGCAGCAGCCCGCCCCCGTGCGGCACCACCGATGCCCGCAGGGCCCCGGCGAACCGCCGCGTGGCCCCCAGCCACTCCGTCCCGGCGAGCACTTCCCGCAGCAGCGCGACCCGTACCGCATCCATGCGCCCGCATCCTGCCGCAGCGGGTCACTCGTGACGCGGAGTTCATCCCGCATTCGCCCGGCCTGGGTAGGCGGACCGGTCACCCGTTCCGTCGTCGAACGACCGGAGGAACCTGCCGATGACCGAGACCAGCGTCCCCTTCCGCGCCGGGCGGGAGGGCTACGCGAGCTTCCGCATCCCGGCCGTCGTCGCCACCGGCACCGGCACCCTGCTCGCCTTCTGCGAGGGCCGGGTCGGCTCCCGGGACGACTTCGGGAACATCGACATCGTCCTGAAGCGCTCCACGGACGGCGGCCGCACCTGGGGACCGCTCCAGGTAGCCGCGGAGAACGGCGACGCCCTCGCAGGCAACCCGGCCCCCGTCGTCCTCGACACCGGCCGCGTCCTCCTCGTGCACGTGCGCAACGGGGCCCTCGCCACCGAGGACGCCATCCGGCGGGGCAAGGTGACCGCGGCGGACGGACGCCGCGTGTGGGTGCAGCACAGCGACGACGAAGGCCTCACCTGGTCGGCGCCCAGGGAGATCACCCGGCAGACCAAGCGGCCCGAGTGGCGCTGGTACGCCACCACCCCCGGCCACGCCCTCCGGCTGCGCACCGGCCGGATCGTCGTCCCCGCCAACCACTCCCTGCCGCCCACCGGCGCCGACAACGGCACGGAGGGCAAGTACAACGGCGGCCACTGCCTGCTCAGCGACGACGCGGGCGTGACCTGGCGGATCGGCTACGTCGACGACGACACCGACGGCTACATCAACGCCAACGAGACCACCGCCGCCGAACTGCCCGACGGCCGGGTGTACTTCAACACCCGCAACGACTCCCCCTCGCCCGGCACCCGAGCCGACGCCCACTCGGCCGACGGCGGTCAGAGCCTGCTCAAGCCCTTCCGCCCGCAGGCCGGTCTCACCGCTCCCGTGTGCCAGGCCGCCGTCCTCCGGCTCCGCGACCCCGACCTGCTCCTGTACTCCGGCCCCGCCGACCCGGGCTTCCGCGCCCTGATGACGATCCGCGTCTCCACCGACGGCGGCACCACCTGGCGACCGGCGTACCCGGTGGACGGCCTGCCCGCCGCGTACTCCGACCTCGTACGCATCGACGCCGGCACCGTGGGGCTGTTGTACGAGACCGGCGACTTCGGCGCCTACGAGACGATCACCTTCCGGCGGGTGCCCGTGACGGAGCTGACCTGAGCCGATGACCGCGGCGGACGTAGAGTCTGGGCCATGACCTCTACCGACAGTGCTGTCACCGACAACGCCCAGAAGGCCCCCGCCAAGGACCCCTGGGACCTGCCCGACGTCTCCGGACTCGTCGTCGGGGTGCTCGGCGGGACCGGGCCGCAGGGCAAGGGCCTGGCCTACCGGCTCGCCAAGGCCGGGCAGAAGGTGATCATCGGCTCCCGGGCGGCCGACCGGGCCCGGGCCGCCGCCGAGGAGCTCGGCCACGGCGTCGAGGGCGCCGACAACGCCGAGACCGCGCGCCGCAGCGACATCGTGATCGTCGCCGTGCCGTGGGACGGTCACGGCAAGACGCTGGAGTCCCTGCGCGAGGAACTGGCCGGCAAGCTCGTCGTCGACTGCGTCAACCCGCTCGGCTTCGACAAGAAGGGCGCCTACGCGCTCGTGCCGGAGGAGGGCAGCGCCGCCGAGCAGGCCGCCGCCCTGCTGCCGGACTCCCGCGTCACGGCCGCCTTCCACCACCTGTCGGCCGTGCTGCTGCAGGACCCGGAGATCGACGAGATCGACACCGACGTCATGGTGCTCGGCGAGGTCCGCGCCGACGTCGAGATCGTCCAGGCCCTCGCCGGGCGCATCCCCGGCATGCGCGGCGTCTTCGCCGGCCGGCTGCGCAACGCCCACCAGGTGGAGTCCCTGGTGGCGAACCTGATCTCCGTCAACCGCCGCTACAAGGCGCACGCGGGGCTCCGAGTGACCGACGTGTGAGCCGGTGAGGCGCATGGGGGACACTGGACGGCACCAGCAGTGCCAGCAGTGTCCCCCGACAGGAGCCGACCGCCATGCCCCGCCTTGCCCTCTACGCCCTCATCGTCTGCGTCCTCTCCGTGGCCGCGGCGGTGGTCTCCTTCACGCGGGGCAGCTTCCTGGGGATCGTGTGGGTGCTGCTGGCGGGCCTGTCGTCCAACATGTGCTGGTACTACGTCAAGCGCGCCAAGCAGCAGAAGTCCGTCACCGGCTGATCCGTCACGGGCTGATCCGTCACGGGGCGGCCGAGCAGAACTCGTTCGAGCCCTGCCAGAAGCGGTACAGCGCCTGACCGCAGTACGTTTCGAAGTCGCTGATCCCGAGGGACTTCAGGATCGCGTCGACCACGTCGAAGAACGCGCCGTTCACCGCGGGCAGCCACAGCAGCGCGAACACGAACAGCAGACCGAACGGAGCGAACGGCTCCACCTGACGCCGGACGCCGTACGACAGCCACGGCTCGATCACGCCGTAGCCGTCCAGGCCCGGCACCGGCAGGGAGTTCAGCAGCGCGGCCGTCACCTGGAGCAGCGCCAGGAACGCCAGCGCGAACCGGAAGTCGCTCGGCACGCCGTCCAGCGCGTCCAGCCAGAACGGCGCGGTGCAGACGACGGCGAACAGGACGTTCGTCAGCGGACCGGCGGCCGAGATCAGACTGTGCTTCCAGCGCCCCTGGATCCGCCCGCGCTCGATGAACACCGCGCCGCCGGGCAGACCGATCCCGCCCATGATCACGAAGATCACCGGGAGCACGATGCTGAGCAGCGCGTGCGTGTACTTCAGCGGGTTCAGGGTCAGATAGCCCTTCGCGCCGACCGAGATGTCGCCGCTGTGCAGGGCGGTACGCGCGTGCGCGTACTCGTGCAGACACAGCGAGACGATCCACGCCGCCGTCACGAACAGGAACACGGCGACTCCGGGCTGCTCCGCGAACCCGGTCCAGGTCGCCCATCCCGTGACCGCCGTCACGGCCAGGATCCCGACGAAGACGGGACTGATCCGCCGCTCGCTGTGGCGGCTGGTGACGGTGGTCATCGGACTCCCTGGTCTCGGACACGCGGTGGGACGGCCCGACGGTACCGGGCGCAGGGGGAAAACGTCTCGCGCGGGGCGGTCGGTTCCGGAGAGGGTGGAGGCATGGGGCTCTGGCACGTGATCTACGAGGACTGGCAGATGGAGTGCTGCGGGGGCCGCGGCCGGCCGGCCCGGCCGGGGCGGCGGCGTGGGTGAACGGCGCCCCGGTGGACGGAGCGGGCCGGGGACCGCGACCGGCTGCTGCGCGGTGCCCGGCGTCCCGGCCGGGTGTTTCCGTCCTGATCGCGTGGCCCGGCCTCCGGGGCCGAGTACAGTGACCGGCCGACGCACCGCGCCCCGTCCCGTCCCGGCCGCTCGCCTCGTGGACCGGGCCCGCCGCAGCTGCCCGGTCCCGGCACCCGCCCGGCCGCGTCTCGCTCACCGCCGCCGGTCCGTGAACGCCCGGCGCGTCCTCGACCGCCGTGACCTGCCCTCGTACCAACGGAGACAATGGACCCCGTGCGCTACCGCATCCTCGGCACCACGCAGGCGCTCCGCACCGACGGCACGGTCGTCACGGTCGGCGGGGCGCGATTACGTGCACTGCTGACCGTGCTCGCCCTGCGGGCGGGACGCACCGTGCCCGTGGGGATGCTCGTGGACGAGGTGTGGGGCGGGGATCCGCCCGCCGACGCACCGGGGGCGCTGCAGGCGCTGATCGGGCGTCTGCGGCGGGCGCTCGGGGCGGACGCGGTCGCCTCCGTCGACGGCGGATACCGGCTCACGGCCGCGCCCGACGACATCGACCTGCACCGCTTCGAGCGGCTGGCCGGGGAGGGGCTGCGGGCCCTGGCCGACGGCGACCCCGCCAAGGCCGCGGTGGTCCTGGACGACGCCCTCGCCCTGTGGCGCGGCCCGGTCCTCACCGACCTGCCCGACCGCACCGCCGAGGCCGCCCGCCGGGACGCCCGCCGCCTGGACGCGCTGCGCGCCCGGCACACCGCCGCCCTCGCCCTGGGCCAGGCGGAGCAGTCCCTGCCGGAACTGACCGCCCTGTGCGACAAGCACCCTCTGGACGAGCCCCTCCAGGCCCTGCGCCTGCGCGCCCTGCGCCACGCCGGCCGCACCGCCGAGGCCCTCGCCGCCTACGAGGACGTGCGACGGCTCATCGCCGACCGGCTGGGCACGGATCCGGGGCCCGAACTGCGCGCGCTGCATCTGGAGTTGCTCCAGGCGCCGGACGGCTGTGGTACCCGCCCCCAGGGGAGCGGCCCCGCTGCCGCTTCCCCGGCCCCGACGGCCACCCCGGCCCCCGGCAACATCCGTGCCCGGCTCACCTCCTTCATCGGCCGCGAAACCGACATCGAGACCATCCGGGAGGACCTCGCGGTGGCCCGGCTGGTCACCCTGCTCGGGCCCGGCGGCGCCGGGAAGACGCGCCTGTCGCAGGAGGCCGCCGAGACCGTGCGGGACGTCATGCCCGGCGGGGTGTGGCTGGCGGAACTGGCCCCGGTCGACGACCCGGGCGCCGTACCCGAGGCCGTGCTCACCGCCGTCGGCGCCCGCGAGACCGTGCTGTACAGCGCCGGCGCCGAGGGCATCCGGGCCGCCATGGCCGACCGGCTGGACGACCCCGTCGAGCGGCTCGCCGAGCACTGCTCCAGGCCCCGCATGCTGCTGATCCTCGACAACTGCGAGCACGTCGCCGACGCCGCCGCGCGGCTCACCGAGGAACTGCTGGAGCGCTGCCCGGACCTCACCGTCCTCGCCACCAGCCGCGAACCCCTCGGCGTTCCGGGGGAGTTGCTGCGCCCGGTGGAGCCGTTGCCCGAGCCGGTCGCGCTGCGGCTGCTCGCCGACCGGGGCGCGGCGGCCCGGCCCGGGTTCCGCGTCGAGGACGACCCCGAGGCCTGTGCCGAGATCTGCCGGCGCCTGGACGGCCTGCCCCTGGCCATCGAACTCGCCGCCGCCCGGCTGCGGATGCTCACCCCGCGCCAGATCGCCGACCGGCTCGACGACCGCTTCCGCCTCCTCACCTCCGGCAGCCGCACCGTCCTGCCCCGCCAGCAGACCCTCAGAGCCGTCGTCGACTGGTCCTGGGACCTGCTCGACGAGGACGAACGGGACGTCCTGCGGCGGCTGTCGGTGTTCGCGGGCGGTTGCGACCTGCCCGCCGCCGAGGCGGTGTGCGGCCCGGTCGCCCTGGAGGCGCTGGGCTCGCTCGTCGACCGGTCCCTGGTCGTGGCCGCGCCGCCCGGAGAGTCGCCCGACGGTGAGATGCGCTACCGGCTGCTGGAGACCGTCGCCGAGTACGCCGCCGAACGGCTGGACGAGTCCGGGCAGCGTGCCGAGGCCGAGCGCGCGCACCTGAGGTACTTCCGTGAACTCGCCCGTACCACCGACCCGTTGCTGCGCGGCTCCGGTCAGCTCGCCGCCATCCGCCGGCTGGAGCGGGAGTACGAGAACCTGCGCACCGCCCTGCGTCACGCCGTCGCCCTGCGCGACGAACAGGAAGCGCTGTGCCTCGCCCTGTCCCTCGTCTGGTACTGGCGGATGCGCGACCTGCGCATCGAAACCCGTAACTGGTGCCGCGAGGTCATGGCCCTCGGTCCCGACCCCTTCACCGAGCCCGTCCGCAGCGCCGCCCCGGTGTGGCGGCGCTGCACCGACGCCCCGCCCCCGATGACCGGCGAAATCCTGCGGGAGGCCCGGCGCGGGATCCATCTGGCCCATCTGGCCTGCATGGACACCGAACTGGAGGCCTGGCAGAACCCGCGGTCGCAGCAGAAGCTGCGCACCATCGCCCGGACCTACGAACCGGGCCTGCCGCAGAACTGCCGGCTCCCCGGCCTGCTCTGGTTCTTCGCCGTGATGCTGACCGGCGACATGGACCGGCTGCGGACCGTCATCGACGCCTCCATCCGCACCTGCCGGCAGACCCCGGGCTTCGAATGGGAGCTGGCCTCCGGCCTGCAGATGCGGGCCAACTTCCTCGCCAACCGCACCGACTGGGCGGGCGACGCCGCCCGGGACGCGGACGAGTCGCTGGAGATCTACCGGCGACTCGGCGACGCCTGGGGCACCGCCGAGGCCCTCTCCGCCCGCGCCGAGGCCCACGAACGCAAGGGCCACTACATCCGGGCCGCCGCCGACTACGAGGCGGCCATCGCCCACGCCGAACGTCTCGGCGCCCGCGCCCAGGCGGCCGTGCTCAGCGCCCGCCTCGGCAGCGCGCTGCTGGAGGCGGGAGAGGGGGAGCGTGGGGAGCGGCTGCTGCGCGAGGTGATCGCCCAGCATGAGGACTCGCACAGCGGGGCCATGCCCGCAGCCCGCCTGTTCCTCGCCGGCCGGCTGGGCCTGACGGGCCGCACGGCCGAGGCGCGCGAGCAACTGCGGCGGCTGCGCGAGGACTTCCGGATCGCCCACTTCATCGTCTTCGACTCGTTCATCCTCGGGGCGGAGGCGTGGCTGGACGCCGCGGAGGGCCGACACGAGGCCTGCCTGGACCGGACGCGGAAGGCACTGGAGCGAGCCGGGGACCCGCTCTCGGCGGCCATCGCACCCCAGATGCGCGCGGTGTACCTGGCCCTCGGCGCCAGAGCCCTGACCAGCCTCGACGGCGGGCACCGCGCCCAGGACGCGGCCCGCTGCCTCGGTGCCGCCGACGCCCTGCTGCCGCCCGGCCATGTCGCCCAGCGGCAGGAGCGCGAGACCCGCGAGCAGGCGGAGCGGCAGGCCCGGGCGCTGCTCGGCGACCCGGCGTACGAGACCGCGTACGCGGAGGGCGGGGGCCTCTCCCCCGAGGAGGCCACCGCCCTGCTGTGACGCGGATCCGGCCCGTCCGGTCAGTTCTTCGTGCGGAACTTGTGGATCGCGACGGGCGCCATCACGGCGGTGATCGCCAGCGACCAGCCGAGCGTCACCCACAGGTCGTGCGCGACCGGCCCGCCCACCATCAGACCGCGCGCGGCGTCCGCCAGTGTCGACAGCGGGTTGTAGTCGGTGAACGCCTGCAACCAGCCCGGCATCGACGTCGTCGGCGCGAAGATCGACGAGCCGAACTGGAGCGGGAACAGCACCAGGAAGCCCATCGCCTGCACGGACTGCGCGTTCTTCAGGATGACGCCCAGGGTGAGGAACACCCACATGATCGACGAGGCGAAGGCCGTGGACAGGGCGACGGTCGCGAACAGCCCCGGCCAGTTGGTGATCTCGAACCCGACCGCGACGGCCACGATCATCAGCACGGCGGTCGCGAACAGCATCCGCAGCAGCTCCACCGAGATCTTCGCGAACAGCACCGAACCGCGCCCGATCGGCAGGGACCGGAAGCGGTCCATGACACCGGAGTTGAAGTCCTGGCTGAAGCCGGTGCCGACGCCCTGGGACAGCGTTATGCTCATCATCGCGATCATGCCGGGGATCACGTACTGCACGTACTGGTCCTGCCCGCCGCCCAGCGCCTGCCCGATCGAACCGCCGAAGACGAACACGAACAGCAGGGTGAAGATGACCGGCATCAGCAGCGCGTCGGCCATCGACTCCGGGTCCTTGCGGATCCACAGCAGGTTGCGGCGGATCAGGGCCCCGGTGTGGCGCAGGTGGCCCCGCAGCGGGATACGGGCGTCGCCCTCGGCGTCGTTGACGGTCACGGCGCTCATACGGCGGCCTCCTGAAGGTCTTCGGCGGGCACGGCGTCCTGCGGGGCACTGGCGCGGTGGCCGGTGAGGGACAGGAACACCTCGTCCAGACTGGGCAGTTCGGTGGTGATGGCGGAGAGCGTGATGCCGCGCGAGGTGACCGCGCCGACCACGGCGGTCAGCTGCTCGTCGCTGAGGATCGGCACGAGGACGTCACCCCGGTCCGCGTCCACGGTCGTGGTGGCGAGCCCGGTGATGCCCAGCTCGTCCAACGCGGCGGCCAGGGGCCGCAGATGCGTCGGATCGGCCGGCCGGATCCGCAGCGCCCGGCCGCCGACCTTCGCCTTCAGCTCCTCGATGGCCCCGCCTGCGACGACCTGGCCGCGGTCGACGACCGTCAGCTCGGAGGCGAGCTGCTCGGCCTCCTCCATGTACTGGGTGGTGAGCAGCACGGTGACCCCGTCGCCGACCATGCGCTTCACCTCGTCCCACACCTCGTTGCGGGTGCGCGGGTCGAGCCCGGTGGTCGGCTCGTCCAGGAAGAGCACGGCCGGTCGTCCGATCATCGACGCCGCCAGGTCCAGCCGCCGCCGCATGCCCCCGGAGTAGGTCGCCGCCGGCCGCTTGGCCGCCTCGGTCAGCGAGAAGCGCTCCAGCAACCCGTCGGCCCGGCTGCGCGCGTCCTTGCGGGGCAGGTCGAGCAGCCGCCCGATCATGTACAGGTTCTCCCAGCCCGAGAGCTTCTCGTCCACGGAGGCGTACTGTCCCGTGAGGCCGATCACCCGCCGCAGCTGCCGGGGCTGCCGTACGACGTCGTAGCCGGCGACTGTGGCCCGGCCCGTGTCGGGAGCGAGCAGGGTGGACAGGATCCGTACGAGGGTCGTCTTCCCGGCCCCGTTCGGCCCGAGCACCCCCATCACAGTGCCCTCCCGCACCTCCAGGTCGACCCCGTCCAGTGCCTTGGTCTCGCCGTAGTGCTTCACCAGCCCCCGCACGGTGACAGCGGCGCCGCCGGTGTTCTTGTCGATTCGCGTCATGGCCCTGACGGTGTCAGGGCCCACCGACAATCCACCGACAGGCCACCGACAGACCGCCGACACCACAGACAACCAGCCGACGACCACCGCAACCATCACTTGAGGAACCCCTACGGCGAGCAACCACCTCCGCGAGAGCGGCGCCGGCTTAGGGGTCCTTGCACTATGCCCGCCCGGGTCGCGTGGCCTGGCACCGCGCCTCGCCGCGTTGCCGAAATGCCCAGGTAGCTCCGCTACCAGGGCACTCCGGCGCCTTGCGATGCACGGCACCAGGCCACGCGACCTG